>NZ_AP024590.1:3881812-4622719 GCF_018323985.1 Enterobacter kobei
CGTAGGCTTCTTTAATTTCTTTGAATTTGGCTTCGGCCTCTTTATCGCCCTGGTTACGGTCCGGGTGAAATTTCATGGCCAGGCGTTTGTACGCCTTTTTGATTTCACGCTCTTCCGCTGATTTGGAAACGCCTAAAATCTCGTAATAATCTTGCTTTGCCATCTTTTTTTTCTGCCCCTCACATGCGTGCACGGGCGGAGAGGAAACCTCTTCGCCCGTGCCAGTATTTACCCGTTCAAAGGGCGATTATTTTTTGTCTTTAACTTCTTCGAACTCAGCGTCGACAACGTCGTCATCTTTGCCATGGTTCGCTGAAGCGTCAGCACCACCAGCCTGCTGCTGTGCGTGCTGCTGCTGAGCGATTTCCATCAGCTTCTGAGAAGCCTGGGCCAGCGCCTGCATTTTCGCTTCGATGTCAGCTTTGTCTTCGCCGCGCAGAGAAGTTTCCAGTGCGGTCAGCGCAGACTCGATAGCGGTTTTGTCATCGGCCGGCAGTTGATCGCCTGCTTCTTCAACCTGCTTACGGGTGCTGTGCAGCAGATGGTCACCCTGGTTGCGGGTCTGTACCAGTTCTTCGAACTTACGGTCAGATTCTGCGTTCGCTTCAGCATCGCGTACCATTTTCTGGATTTCTTCTTCGTTCAGACCAGAAGAGGCTTTGATGGTGATCTTCTGCTCTTTCCCGCTGTTTTTGTCTTTCGCGGAAACGTGCAGGATACCGTCGGCATCGATGTCGAAGGTCACTTCGATCTGCGGCATACCGCGCGGTGCCGGATTGATACCGTCGAGGTTGAACTGACCCAGTGATTTGTTATCAGCAGCGCGTTTACGCTCACCCTGAATCACGTGGATAGTTACCGCAGACTGGTTATCTTCCGCCGTTGAGAACACCTGGCTGTGCTTGGTCGGGATAGTGGTGTTCTTGTTGATCAGCGGAGTCATCACGCCGCCCATGGTTTCGATACCCAGCGACAGCGGGGTAACGTCCAGCAGCAGAACGTCTTTCACTTCACCGGTCAGCACGCCGCCCTGAACCGCAGCACCGATTGCCACTGCTTCGTCCGGGTTAACGTCTTTACGCGGCTCTTTGCCGAAGAACTCAGCCACTTTCTTCTGCACCATTGGCATACGCGTCTGACCACCGACCAGAATAACGTCGTTGATGTCAGATACAGACAGGCCAGCGTCCTGCAGAGCAACTTTCAGCGGCTCGATGGAACGGTTCACCAGGTCTTCGACCAGGCTTTCCAGTTTCGCGCGAGTCACTTTGATGTTCATGTGTTTCGGACCGGTCGCATCTGCGGTGATGTACGGCAGGTTCACGTCGGTCTGCTGTGCGGAAGACAGCTCGATTTTCGCTTTTTCTGCCGCTTCTTTCAGACGCTGCATTGCCAGCGGGTCATTACGCAGGTCGATGCCCTGGTCTTTCTTAAATTCTTCAACGAGGTAGTTGATCATACGGCTGTCGAAGTCTTCACCACCGAGGTGAGTATCACCGTTGGTAGCCAGTACTTCGAAGGTTTTTTCGCCGTCAACTTCGTCGATTTCGATAATAGAGATATCGAAGGTACCGCCGCCCAGGTCATAAACCGCGATAGTACGGTTGCCCACTTCTTTGTCGAGGCCATAAGCCAGCGCCGCAGCGGTCGGTTCGTTGATGATACGTTTTACTTCCAGGCCCGCGATACGGCCGGCGTCTTTGGTCGCCTGACGCTGCGCATCGTTAAAGTAAGCCGGAACAGTGATAACCGCTTCAGTTACTGGTTCGCCCAGATAATCTTCCGCCGTTTTCTTCATTTTTTTCAGCACTTCAGCAGAGATCTGCGGCGGTGCCGTTTTGGTGCCTTTCACATCAAGCCATGCATCGCCGTTATCAGCAGCAATGATTTTGTACGGCATGATTGACACGTCACGCTGAACTTCTTCGTCCTGGAAGCGGCGACCGATCAGGCGCTTAATCGCAAAAAGGGTATTTTGCGGGTTTGTCACGGCCTGACGTTTAGCCGGCTGACCAACGAGAGTTTCACCGTCCTGAGTATAAGCAATGATAGAAGGCGTGGTGCGATCGCCCTCGGCGTTCTCCAGCACACGTGCAGTCGTGCCATCCATAATCGCTACACAAGAGTTGGTTGTACCCAGGTCGATACCAATAATTTTACCCATCTAAACGTCTCCACTAAAAAATCGTCATCATGTGGTTGTGGATCTGTAATAAGGGCAAATGAATCGCTTTCAACTGCCCCCTGAGTGTTTTTTTCAGATCCACTCACTTCGGTTGACTACAAGATGGGGTCGTAACGGGAGGCATCAAGGGGGACGGCGAAAAAATTTTTTAATTTCACCCTGTTCAGATCATAGACACCGTGACCGCCGCTCATTATGATGCCGCGCCCCGCCTCCTCTATCCCTGGCGTGGGCTTTTACTTTCACCATTTTAATGATGATTTTTTTCTTTGAGGACTTATGGGCGACACTAAGTTGGCTAATCCGGCACCGCTGGGCTTAATGGGCTTCGGCATGACCACTATTCTGCTTAATTTGCACAATATTGGTATATTCCCGCTGGATGGCGTGATCCTGGCGATGGGTATTTTCTACGGCGGTATCGCGCAGATTTTTGCAGGTCTGCTGGAGTTTAAAAAAGGCAACACCTTTGGTTTAACCGCCTTTACCTCTTACGGCTCTTTCTGGCTGACGCTGGTCGCCATTCTGCTGCTGCCGAAAATGGGTCTGGCAGCCGCGGCTGACGGTCATTTCCTTGGCGTATATCTCGGCATCTGGGGCGTATTCACCCTGTTTATGTTCTTCGGTACGCTGAAAGGCCCACGCATGTTGCAGTTCGTGTTCCTGAGCCTGACCGTGCTGTTTGCCCTGCTGTGCGCCGGTCACCTGGCGGACAACGAAAGCATCGTGCACATCGCGGGCTGGATTGGTCTGGTGTGTGGCGCAAGCGCCATTTATCTGGCAATGGGTGAAGTCCTTAACGAACAATTTGGCCGCACCGTGCTGCCAATTGGTGAAAAGCACTAATCTCCCTTCTTATTTAAATGCAGAGCCTGGCTCTGCATTTTTTTTTGCCCCTCGCCGCGTGAAATTGTCCTGCTGCGCAAAAATGCGGTATTTTCATCAGCTGTTTCTTTTATTTAACAAGGACTGCCGATGATGCGGTTATCTCCCCTTTCGCCTGGGTTACTTATACTGGGGCTGATAGCGATAGCACCGGCGGGCGCGATCCCTATGCCGCCGGCTCCCGCCGTCACCAACGTTGAATGGCTTCCCGGCAGTACCGTCCGCGTGGGCGATTCCCTTAACGCGCTGTTTCGCATCTCGCTCGCAAGCGGTGATGCGAACGAAATGTGGATGAATATCGACTGCCACACGCAGCAGAAGACGCTGCTGTTTATGGATGTGCAGGCAAAATCCCGTCCGCCTCTGCGCGTCTACGGCATGAGTTCCATTTCCCGCTATACGCCGGGCGTCCTCTTCGAACCCGATGCCGACAGCCTGTTTGCCACGAAACCGGAACTGGATCTTTGTCAGAAAAGCATCCCGGAACCGCGCTGGGCCGGGCTTTCTTCTGCCGATGAGCAGGCTGACCGCCTGTATGTGGATGTGAACAACAGCCTGCGCGAAGAGCGGATGCTGAAAGTGCGGCTCGCCACGGATTACGCGCGCGTTTATCGCGATGAAAAGTACGCCGCGCCCTGGTCGATGAAAATCGATGACATGATGTTCAACTGTGAAACCGGCGAGGGTATGGCGCTCAACCATTTCGCGCTCGATAAGCAGTTTGTGACCGACAGCGAAACGCCTATCGCCGCGAAATTCACCCCGCTCGCGCCCCCGCTGGCCAAAGTGGCGAAAACCCTGTGCAGCGTAAAAGATCTGCATGAATTTACCGGTACCGGTCCGCTGGTGGCACGGGAGAAAACGCTGGCTGAAAATCAGCTGACGCCGCCGGATTTCCCGCAGAACGAACCGGGGCCGATCCAGCGCTATCCGCTGGGCAAAGCGGCTGCCGAGCGTGTAAGCCAGGCGATGACCCGCCCCGATCAGCACCCCGCCTTTACCCGTCTGACCTATACCCAGCACTGGGCCGACGATGCCAGTGAAACCTCCGTCACCCGCATTGATGTACTGCCGGATGGCTCCACCCTCACGCTCGATACCCTGACGCTGGGCAGCGTTACCTTTTATGCGCAATACCAGCGGCTGTTTAATATCGTCAATATTCGCGAATGGGACTCGATGAATCCCGCGCCAGTGGTGGGGCAGACGCTGGAAAGCAACTTCAGTCTGCCGCCGCAGCCGGGGAGTGAGTACCGCTGGCAAACACGCCTCGCCGATGGCAAAAGCGCCGGAAAAGAGAAGACGAAAAGCCAGGTTTGTCAGGCGCAGGAGCGGTGGCAGTCAGCCTCCGCGCTCAGTCCACGCTTTAGCGGACGTTATCTGGAACTGAGCTGTACTGACGATCGTGGCGATGGCAAAGCCATGAGCAGCGACTATGCGTGGATAGAAGATCTGCGGGTATTTATCCGCATTGGCTATCAGGAAGAGGGTCAGAAAAAACGCTTCACCTTCTCAGACGTCTCTGTTCTGCGCTGAACGTAAAAACAAAAATGCAGAGCCAGGCTCTGCATTTTTTTTACATCTGCTGTAGCGGCCGCTCCGCTACCCGGTCCTCATGCCACAGATCCTGACGTAACCAGATCCCCAGCGCCAGCCCGATCAGCGATAGCGCCAGTACATACCACGCGGGTGCCATCGGCGAGACGCCCATCAGCATGGTCACGGCAATCGGCGTCAGACCACCAAAAATGGCGTAAGAAACATTGTAGGAGAAGGAGATGCCGGTAAAACGCACTTCCGCCGGGAATGCCCGCACCATCACGTAAGGGACCGCCCCCACTACGCCGACGCACAGCCCCACCAGCCCGTACAGCGCGAAGAGATACTCCGGATGCGCTCCCACCTGGTGGTAAAACAGCCAGCTTGAACAGGCCAGTAAAATACTGCCGATGATAAAAGTCTTGCTCGCCCCAAAACGATCCGCCGCGAGGCCCGCCAGCAGGCAGCCGATGCACAGCATAATGGTGGCGATACTGTTGGCCTGTAAGGTCAGCGCAGGCGCAAGGCCAACCTGTTTTTGCAGCCAGACGGGAGACATCAGGATCACCACCACGATCCCCGCCGAAAGCAGCCACGTCAGCAGCATCGATACGACCACCGCTTTCCGGTGGCGGACCACCACGGCCTTCACCGGTAATTCTTGCGCCAGCGCTTTACGCTGCTGCATTTCGAGGAAAATCGGCGTCTCCTGTAACCAGCGGCGCAGGTACATGGCGACCAGGCCAAACGCGCCGCCCAGCAGGAACGGGATACGCCAGCCGTACTCGTGCACCGCCTGTTGCGACAGGCTGGTATTGACCAGCGTAGCCACCACAGAGCCCAGCAGGATCCCCACCGTCAGTCCGGCGGTCAGCGTGCCACAGGCGATACCAATACGGTTGCCCGGCACATGCTCGGCAACGAAGACCCAGGCACCCGGCACTTCACCGCCAATCGCTGCCCCCTGCAGTAACCGCATCAGCAGCAGTAACAGCGGGGCCGCAATCCCAATGGCGTCGTAAGTCGGCAGCAGACCCATCGCCAGCGTCGGGATCGCCATCAGCAGGATGCTCAGGGTGAACATCTTTTTGCGGCCGACCAGATCCCCAAAGTGCGCCATGATAATGCCGCCCAGCGGACGCGCCAGATAACCGGCCGCAAAAATGCCAAAAGTCTGCACCTGGCGCAGCCATTCCGGAATATCAGCGGGAAAGAAACGTTCGCCGACGACGGCGGCAAAGAAGACAAAGATGATGAAGTCATAAAACTCCAGCGCACCGCCGAGGGCAGCGAGGGAGAGCGTTTTGACATCCTGACGATTAAGAGGGCGAGTGTAATGTGACATAACCGACCATTGTGCAGAGGTGAATTGATGTTATTTTCGATACAGCATGTAAACTTAAAATTACTATATCGTAAATAAATCAGCACGCCACAGGCAGCTCAGGTTATGTCACAAAAGCCTTATTTTTAGCTGTTTATCTCGCGTATTGCGCTTTTAGGACGAAATGCTGCTACCACTTCCGGATGCGTTTCCACATAAGGGCCATCCAGCAACTGTACACAATACGGTACACTGGCAAAAATACCGTGCACCAGCGGGCTACCATCTGCCGCTTTGACCCCTTCGAGGGTTTCCTGAATGGATTTCGGCTGGCCGGGAAGATTGAGGATCAGCGCCTGCTTGCGGATCACCCCCACCTGCCGCGAGAGGATCGCCGTCGGCACATAGTGCAGGCTGATCTGGCGCATCTGTTCGCCAAAGCCCGGCATTTCGCGGTCCGCTACCGACAGCGTGGCATCTGGCGTGACGTCACGGCGCGCCGGGCCGGTGCCGCCGGTGGTCAGCACCAGGTGACAGCTCATCTCATCCACCAGCTCGCACAGCGTCTGCTCAATGATGGCCTGTTCGTCAGGGATCAGTCGGGTTTCAAGGGTAAAGGGGGTTTTAAGGGCGCGAGTCAGCCAGTTTTCCAGCGCGGGCAACCCTTTGTCTTCGTATACACCGCTCGATGCGCGGTCTGAAATTGACACTAAGCCAATGCGTAAAGTATCCATCGTCATTCCGTTTTTAGTCATTCACTATCGCGGAATAATACACGTCAGGGGAAAGGACAGACAGAGGGGAAGCAGATAAGCGTGACCGCAGAGGCGGCCACGCTTCGGGGATTACAGCAGATCGCCGATCATTTTTTCCAGTTTTTCCTGGTCGACCGCAAACTTACGGATGCCATCCGCCAGTTTGTCTACCGCCATCGGATCCTGGTTGTGCTGCCACAGGAATTCGGATTCGGTGATACGTGCAGGACGCGCTTTAACTTCGCCGCTGAAGGAGAGTTTACGCTCAATGGTGCCTTCGCTTTCCGCCAGCTCTTTCAGCAGGGCCGGGGCGATGGTCAGACGATCGCAACCCGCCAGCTCAATGATTTCGCCGACGTTACGGAAGCTTGCGCCCATAACCACGGTTTCATAGCCGTGCTGTTTGTAGTACTCGTAGATTTCCGTTACGGAGACCACGCCCGGATCTTCAGCCGGTGCGTACTCTTTCTTATCGGTATTCGCTTTGTACCAGTCGAGGATACGACCAACAAACGGGGAAATCAGGAACACGCCCGCTTCCGCACAGGCACGGGCCTGAGCGAAGGAGAACAGCAGCGTCAGGTTACAGTTGATGCCTTCTTTTTCCAGCTGCTCAGCGGCACGGATACCCTGCCAGGTGGAAGCCAGTTTGATCAGGATACGGTCGTTGCTGATGCCCGCATCGTTATACAGTTTGATCAGACGTTTAGCTTTAGTGATAGAAGCTTCGGTGTCGTAGGACAGACGCGCATCCACTTCGGTAGAGATGCGGCCCGGGATCAGTTTCAGAATTTCCAGACCGATATTAACGGCCAGTTTGTCCGACGCATCGACGATCTGCTGCGCGCGATCGCTGCTCTGGCTTTTCGCCCAGGTGACAGCGTCATCAATCAGTTTGCGGTATTCAGGGATCTGGGCTGCGTTCAGGATCAGAGAAGGGTTGGTTGTGGCATCCTGCGGCTGATACAGCTTCATTGCCGCGATGTCTCCAGTGTCTGCCACCACGGTGGTGAACTGACGAAGGGAGGTCAATTTATCCGTCATAATAGTGTTTCTCTTTAAACAGCTTGTTAGGGGGATGTAACCGGTCTGCCCAGATAATATCACGCCACTCTGTCAGCGCAACCGCAGTCAATTGGCAAGCGCAGAGTATGATAAACTCGCAGTTCGATGGCGGCGCGCGCAGCGAGCGGGCGCGGCGTAACGGCATGAACAAGAGGAATGTGAATGCCTGATTTCTTTTTATTCATCAATGAAATACTGTGGGGATCGGTGATGATCTACCTGCTGTTGGGTGCAGGGATTTGGTTCACCTTTCGCAGCGGTTTTATTCAGTTTCGCTATATCCGTCTCTTCGCGCGTAGCCTGATCACCAGCGTCAGGCCGCAGCCTGGCGGGCTATCCTCTTTTCAGGCGTTATGCGTAAGCCTGGCCGCGCGTTTTGGCAACGGCAACCTTGCCGGCGTGGCGCTGGCGATAACCGCAGGCGGACCGGGTGCCGTGTTCTGGATGTGGATTTCCGCGCTGATCGGCATGGCGACCGCCTTTGCCGAATGCTCCCTCTCCCAGCTGTACAAAGAGCGCGACCAGAACCAGCAGTTTCGCGGCGGTCCGGCCTGGTATATCTCCCGCGGATTAGGCATGCGCTGGATGGGCGTACTGTTTTCAGTCTTCCTGATGATTGCCTATGGGCTGATCTTCAACACCATGCAGGCAAACGCGGTGGCCGGTGCCGTTGACTTTGCCTTCGCGATACCGGGCGGCGCGGCAGGCGTTGTGCTGGCGCTGCTGAGCCTGCTGTTTATCCTGCGCGGGATGCACGGCGTGGCGCGCCTGATGCAATGGGTGGTGCCGGTGATGGCCGTGCTGTGGGTGGGTGCCAGCCTGCTTATCACGCTGTGGCATGCTGACCAGTTGCCGCACATTCTCATGCTGATTGTGAAAAGCGCCTTTGGCTGGCAGGAAGCCGCTGCCGGTACGCTGGGCTATACCTTAAGCCAGGCGATCACCAGCGGTTTTCAGCGCGGCATGCTCTCCAACGAGGCCGGACTCGGCTCGACGCCGAACGTCGCCGCCGCAGCGGTGTCCTGGCCGCCTCACCCGGCCGCGCAAGGGATCGTGCAGATGATCGGCGTGGTGATCGACACCATTGTGGTCAGTACAGCCAGCGCCGTGATAATTCTGCTGGCGGGGGATTTTGCCGCGCGACCCGCCAGCGATGGTAATCAGCTGATGCAGCACGCCATGATCGCCCTGACCGGCACCTGGGGCGCGGGCTTTGTCGCCTTTGTCATTCTGCTTTTCGCCCTCACCTCGATTGTGGTGAACTACCTCTATGCCGAAAATAACCTCGTCTTCCTGCGCCTGCACAACAAGCGGAACGTCTGGTTACTGCGCGTCGCGACCCTGACGATGGTGATGGCCGGTTCGCTGGTGAGTCTGCCGGTGGTCTGGCAGATCGCCGATGTGGTGATGGCGTTAATGGCGCTCATCAACCTGACGGCGTTGCTGCTGCTCTCGCCGGTGGTCACGATTATCGCCAGCGATTATCTACGCCAGCGCAAGCTGGGCATCAGGCCCGTGTTCGATCCTAAGCGCTACCCGGAAATCGAACGCCAGCTGGCACCCGGTGCCTGGGACGACGTGCCGCGTGAGTAAACGCGGCAATCGCAACAATCGATCAACCACGGTGATTTTTTTTGCTACAGTCACCGAAAATTTCCCGCAAGGACTGGATATGCTGATTCTGATTTCACCGGCAAAAACGCTGGATTACCAAAGCCCGCTGGCGACAACCCGTTATACACAGCCGGAGTTACTGGATCACTCTCAGCGTCTGATTGACGTTGCGCGTAAGCTTTCCGCGCCGCAAATTAAAGCGCTGATGGGCATCAGCGATAAGCTCGCCGATCTTAACGCCACCCGCTTTCATGACTGGCAGCCGGATTTCACACCCGACAACGCCCGCCAGGCCATTCTCGCCTTTAAGGGCGACGTTTATACCGGCTTACAGGCGGAAACCTTCAGCGAAGAAGATTTCGATTTCGCCCAGCAGCATCTGCGCATGCTCTCCGGTTTATACGGCGTGCTGCGTCCGCTGGATCTGATGCAGCCTTATCGCCTGGAAATGGGCATCCGCCTTGATAATCCGCAGGGCAGCGATCTGTATCAATTCTGGGGCGAAACCATCACCGAAAAACTGAACGAGGCGCTGGCCGCTCAGGGCGATAAGGTGATTGTGAACCTCGCCTCGGATGAATATTTCCGCGCCGTAAAACCAAAGCAGCTGGCGGGCGAGATCATCAAGCCGGTCTTCCTTGATGAGAAGAACGGCAAGTTCAAGGTCATCAGCTTCTACGCCAAAAAAGCGCGTGGGCTGATGAGTCGTTACATTATTGAAAATCGCCTGAAAACGCCGGCGCAGCTGAAGGATTTTGCGGTGGACGGTTATGCGTTTGACGAGGAAGCGTCAGGGAAAGGTGAACTGGTCTTTAAACGCCGGGAGCAGTAATCGCCCTTCGTTAATGCCCTTGTTGCCCGGTGGCGCTACGCTTACCGGGCCTACAAAACAACGCGCCAGCCACACGTAGGCCCGGCAAGCGTCAGCGCCGCCGGGCATGACCAGCCCAGCCATACGTAGGCCCGGCAAGCTTGCGCCGCCGGGCATCATCATCACATTACGCTCTTGCCATCATCAGCTTGCGCAGCGCTGCGAAATCCGCTGGCAGGGAGTGAGACAGCAGCGGTAAATCGGCGCGTGCCGCCAGCTCCTGCGGCAGTTCCAGCGGTTCGCCGAGGATCGCTTCCACGCTCTCTTTGAATTTCGCCGGGTGCGCGGTGCCGAGGAACAGGCCGTACTCTCCCGGGTGCAACTGATCGCGCAGCGCACGGTAAGCTATCGCCGCATGCGGCTCAGAAAGATAGCCCTTCTCTTTCAGCTCGCGCATGGTGGACTTCGTGGTCTCGTCGTCCACCGCCGCATAGCCCAGCTCGTTAAGACGCCAGATTTTGCGGCGGAACAGCTCTTCCACTCGCGGCCAGTTATTCGGCTGGCTTACGTCCATGGCGTTTGACAGCGTGGCCTGGGTCGCTTTCGGTGACCATTCACCCCCCTGCAAAAAGCGCGGTACGGTGTCGTTGGCGTTGGTGGCGGCGATAAAACGCTTCACCGGCAGACCAAGAGATTTCGCCAGCAGCCCGGCAGTCAGATCGCCAAAGTTACCGCTAGGCACCGAGATCACCAGCTGGTTACGGGCCTCCTGCGGCAGCTGCGCGACGGCTTCGAAGTAATAGCAAATCTGCGCCAGCAGGCGGCTGATGTTGATGGAGTTGGCGGAGTTAAGCCCCAGCGCCACTTTCAGTTCTTCATCGTCAAAGGCCTGTTTCACCAGCGCCTGACAGGCATCGAAATCCCCGTCGATGGCGACGGTTTCGATGTTGCCGCCCAGCGTGCAGAACAGTTTTTCCTGTAACGGGCTGATTTTGCCCTGCGGGTAGAGGATCACCACGCGCACGTTTTCCAGACCGTAAAACGCATGCGCCACTGCCGCGCCGGTGTCGCCGGAGGTGGCGGTCAGAATGGTCACCGGCTTGTCGCCGCTGATGTGCGTCAGCATCTGCGCCATAAAGCGCCCGCCGAAGTCTTTAAAGGCCAGCGTCGGGCCGTGGAACAGCTCCAGACAGCCGATATCCTCTTCCACCTGGCTTACCGGTGCCGGGAAGGCGAAGGCGGCGCGCACGCGGGCTTCAAGGATCTCTTCCGGGATCTCATCGCCAATAAAGGCGGCGAGGATCTTGCTGCTGCGGGTGACAAAATCCATCTCCAGCATGGCGTCGATGTCGTTCAGGCTGAATTCCGGCAGATCGTGCGGGAAGAACAGCCCCTGATGTTTGCCTAACCCCTGCGTGATTGCTTGGGCAAAACTGACCTGCTCGTTGTGATCTTTAAGATTGTAGAGTTTCATTCGTTATCCCAGTACGCGTGCGCCAGCCGTATCCAGCCGACAAATATGGACAAAACCTTCGCTGTTTTGCAGATAGTGCTGGCCGAGCCAGTCTGCCACGCGCTGCGCGGTGTCATCGTTATCACACACCGCAAACATTGTTGGCCCGGATCCGGAGATCCCGCAGGCCAGCGCGCCCATGTCTGCTGCCGCCTGACGGGCATCGTTAAAGCCTGGTAACAGTTTGGTTCGATAAGGTTCGGCGATGACATCTTTCATTAATTTCGCCGCCAGCGCAGGCTGCTGCGTATGGCAGGCGTGAATGAATCCCGCCAGGTAGCGGCCGTGCGCGATGCAATCCTGACGACGGTACTGTGCGGGCAGGATGGCGCGCGCTTCAGCGGTAGAGACTTTAATGCCCGGATAGGCCATCACCCACCGCCACTCTTCAAAGCCTGGCACTTCCTGACTGATAATGCCGTTTTCTTCCAGCATCAGTTGCAGCCCGCCCAGGAAACAGGGCGCGACGTTATCGAAGTGAATGCTGCCGGAAATACGGCCTTCCAGCTCGCCCATCAGCGCCAGCAGGCGCGTATCATTGAGCGGCTTACCGCAGAATTCATTCATCGCCATCAGGCCCGCCACTACGGAGCAGGCGCTGGAGCCGAGACCGGAGCCAATCGGCATATTTTTCTCCAGCGTCATCGCCACCGGGATGGTTTTGCCGATCTCCTGGCAAAAGCGTTCCCAGCACTGATAAACGATGTTCTCCCGGGGTTCGGCAGGCAGCTTGCTGACGAAGCGCCCTTGGTTGGTCAGTGAGAATTCACTCGCTGCCTCAACGCTGACGCAGTCGCCCAGCAGTTCGCCATTGACCGGCGATACCGCCGCACCCAGAACATCAAACCCCACGCTCACGTTGCCGATGGAGGCCGGGGCATAAACTTTCACCATGTTAAACTCCTAACTTCCATGACAAGGTGCGCAGCAGATCGGCGAACACGCCCGCCGCCGTCACATCGTTACCCGCACCGTAACCGCGCAGCACCAGCGGCAGCGGTTGATAATAGTGGCTGTAGAAGGCCAGCGCGTTTTCGCCGTTTTTCACTTTATAGAGCGGATCGTTACCGTCCACTTCGGCGATTTTCACCCGGCACACGCCGTCTTCTTCAATGTTGCCCACGTAGCGCAACACATTACCGGCATCCCGCGCTTTCGCGACGCGGGCGGCAAAGGCATCGTCGAGGGTTGGCAGACGAGCCATAAAACTTTCCACGTCGCCGCTGTCATCAAAGCTTTCCGGCAGCACCGGTTCGATCACAATGTCAGACAGCTCCAGCTCGCGTCCGGTTTCGCGCGCCAGGATGAGCAGTTTGCGCGCCACGTCTATGCCCGACAGATCGTCACGCGGATCCGGTTCGGTATAGCCCATTTCACGGGCCACGCGGGTGGCTTCCGACAGCGATACGCCTTCATCGAGCTTACCGAAGATAAAGGATAACGATCCGGAAAGAATGCCGGAGAAACGCTGTAATTCATCACCAGCATTGAGCAGGTTTTGCAGGTTTTCAATTACCGGCAGGCCCGCGCCGACGTTGGTGTCGTAGAGGAATTTACGCCGCGATTTGCTGGCGGCGTTACGCAGCTCGTGGTAGTAAGCCATGGACGAGGTGTTGGCTTTTTTGTTCGGCGTCACCACGTGGAAACCTTCGCGCAGGAAATCGGCGTACTGATCCGCCACCGCCTGGTTAGAGGTACAGTCGACGATCACCGGGTTCAGCAGATGGTACTCTTTCACCAGACGGATCAGGCGGCCAAGATTGAATGGCTCTTTCGCTTCCGCGAGCGCTGACTGCCAGTTTTCCAGATCCAGGCCGTGAACGTTGGTGAGCAGCGCTTTTGAATTCGCCACACCGCAGACACGCAGATCGATATGCTTGCTCTTCAGCCAGCCCTGCTGACGCTTCAGCTGCTCCAGCAGCGCGCCGCCAACGCCACCAACACCCACGACAAATACTTCGATCACCTGATCGGTGTTAAACAGCATCTGGTGCGTGACGCGCACACCGGTGGTGGCATCGTCATTGCTGACCACCACGGAGATCGAACGCTCCGACGAGCCCTGGGCAATCGCCACAATGTTGATATTCGCCCGGGCCAGTGCCGCGAAGAATTTCGCGGAAATGCCGCGCAGCGTGCGCATACCGTCACCGACCACAGAGATGATCGCCAGCCGCTCCATGACTGCCAGCGGTTCGAGCAGCCCTTCTTTCAGCTCCAGATAGAACTCTTCGCCCATCGCGCGCTGGGCGCGAGCGCAATCCGCCTGGGGGACGCAGAAACTGATGCTGTACTCTGAAGAGGACTGGGTGATCAACACGACCGAAATACCGGCGCGGGACATGGTGGCAAACACGCGAGCCGCCATGCCGACCATGCCTTTCATGCCAGGGCCAGAGACGCTGAACATCGCCATGTTATTGAGATTGGAGATGCCTTTAACCGGCAGACCGTCTTCATTAGAACTGGCCCCGATCAGCGTGCCGGGCGCCTGCGGATTACCGGTATTTTTAATCAGGCACGGGATCTGGAACTGGGCGATCGGGGTAATGGTGCGCGGGTGTAAGACTTTCGCACCAAAGTACGACAATTCCATCGCTTCCTGGTAGGACATGGATTTCAGCAGACGGGCATCCGGCACCTGGCGCGGATCGCAGGTATAAACCCCGTCAACATCGGTCCAGATCTCACAGCAATCAGCACGTAAACAGGCCGCCAGTACCGCCGCGGAATAGTCAGAGCCATTGCGCCCCAGCACCACCAGTTCGCCTTTATCGTTACCGGCGGTAAAGCCCGCCATCAGTACCATATGATCTGCGGGAATGCGACTGGCGGCGATACGGCGTGTGGATTCGGTGATGTCGACAGTGGATTCGAGGTAATGGCCGACCGCGAGCAGTTTTTCCACCGGATCGATGACCGTCACTTTATGACCGCGCGCTTCCAGCAGCCCGGCCATGATGGCGATAGAGAGCTTTTCACCCCGGCAGATGATCGAGGCATTGATGCTGTCCGGGCACTGACCAAGCAGGCTGATGCCGTGCAAGACATGTTTGATCTGGGCGAATTCCTGATCCACCAGCCCTTTCAGGCGAGCAAGGGGAAAATCGGGCTGAAGGTCAGCGAGGCCCTGCAAAAGTTCGGCGAAAATGCGCTCGGCATCGCTGATATTAGGTACTGCATCCTGACCGCTGATGGTTTTTTCAATCATCGCCACCAGATGGTTAGTGATTTTAGCCGGGGCAGACAGCACGGTGGCAACCTGCCCCTGCCTGGCATTGCTTTCCAGGATGTCGGCAACACGCAGAAAACGTTCTGCATTTGCCACTGATGTACCGCCGAACTTCAAGACTCGCATGGAATTACCCCTTGATCTTTAGCCGAAAAAAAAGCCCGCACTGTCGAGGTGCGGGCTTTTTCCTGTGTTTCCTGTGCGCGTCAGCCCGCCCCGTTACCTGTGGTAATGGTGGTTGTCGTAATAATGATGACGGTGCTGATGCGTTTCATGGATGTTGTGTGCTCTGTAATTATTATCTGTCTGTGTTGTATGCCTATATTGGTTAAAGTATCTGCCCGGCCAAGTCAATTTATTTTTACTTTTGCCCCGTTTTGCATGACGGACCGCTCACGCTGCCGGGGCGCAGACTTTACTGAATATCCGCCACACAGCGGCTACAAGGCAGTCGATCTGACTGCTATTAAGACTTATCTTAGATGATTACCCGGCGAGCTTTTTTTCGATGTCATGCAGTAAACGGTGCAACATTGCCGTGTCACGCTGCTCAAAAAGACCAATGCGCTGTTCCAGCCAGTCCACCATTTTTGTGTCGTCATCGACGCCCAGTTTTTCCAGTAATGCCCGCGCGCGGATACGCAGCGCGCGTAACTGGTTCTCGTCACTAATAACGGCGGGCGCGGCGGCGTTCTGCATTAACGTCGTTAACTGATAGCAATAGACCATCACCGCCTGGCCGAGGTTGAGCGACGGGTAATCGGCCACCATGGGCGCACCGGTTAATACATCCGCCAGCGCCAGTTCATCGTTGGTTAAGCCTGAATCTTCACGGCCAAACACCAGCGCGGCGTGATTCAGCCACTGACTTTTTTCCTGCATCAGCGGCACCAGCTCGGCGGGCGTCGCGTAATAATGGAATTTTGATCGGCTGCGGGCGGTGGTCGCCACGGTAAACTGCACATCGTGCAGGGCGGCGGCCAGCGTCGGATAAACCGTTGCGTTATCAAGCACCTCCCCGGAACCGTGCGCCACTCTGCGCGCCCCTTCTTCCAGATGCGCGCGGCTGTCCACGATACGCAAATCAGTGAAGCCCATGGTCTTCATGGCGCGTGCCGCCGCCCCGACATTTTCAGCGCGGGCGGGTGAAACTAATACGATAGATACCTGCATGTGGGACTCTCTTTTATTACGTCAGGCTTTACGCCAGGCCGCTTTCGTCAAGATATTACGCGATGCGAATTTACATTTTTGCAACAGAAATCACTGAAATCCCCGCCGGGCAAGCTTAAAAAGAACTACACTGTTGCATAGCTTAACTACCTGATTTTATGTTAACAGAAGCGGTTCAGGCTGCTGTTTATGCTGGTTAATTATGCCACGAATGCATTTGCATTTTCGGATTCACAACGCTTATTAATTAACTGTTGCAACTGGTTGGTTTATTGATAAATTGTGAAAGCCACTCATATAAAGCTACGAATATTTCATCAAAGTGTTAACGTGCTACAATTGAACTTGATATATGTCAACGAAGCGTAGTTTTATTGGGTGTCTGGCACCTCTTAGCCTGTTATGTTGCTGTTAAAATGGTTAGGATGACAGCCGTTTTTGACACTGTCGGGTCCAAAGGGAAAGTAACCACGACCAAGCTAATGATGTTGTTGACGTTGATGGTAAGTGCATCAAGAACGCAATTACGTACTTTAGTCATGTTACGCCGTGCATGTTAATTTGCGACATGTATCAGGCAGGTCAGGGACTTTTGTACTTCCTGTTTCGATTTAGTTGGCAATTTAGGTAGCAAACATGCAGACCCCGCAAATTCTTATTGTTGAAGACGAGTTGGTAACACGCAACACGTTGAAGAGCATTTTCGAAGCAGAAGGCTACGATGTCTTTGAAGCGACTGATGGCGCTGAGATGCATCAGATCCTTTCCGAAAATGACATTAATCTGGTGATCATGGACATCAACCTGCCTGGTAAAAACGGGCTGTTGCTGGCACGTGAGCTGCGCGAGCAGGCGAACGTCGCGCTGATGTTCCTGACCGGTCGCGATAATGAAGTGGATAAAATCCTCGGCCTCGAAATCGGCGCTGACGATTACATCACCAAACCGTTTAACCCGCGTGAACTGACGATCCGCGCACGCAACCTGCTGTCCCGTACGATGAATCTGAGCGCGATCAGCGAAGAGCGTCGCACCGTTGACAGCTACAAGTTCAACGGCTGGGAGCTGGATATCAACAGCCGCTCGCTGATCAGCCCTAACGGTGAGCAGTACAAGCTGCCGCGTAGCGAATTCCGCGCCATGCTGCACTTCTGCGAAAACCCGGGCAAGATCCAGTCCCGCGCCGATCTGCTGAAAAAGATGACCGGCCGCGAACTGAAACCGCATGATCGTACCGTTGACGTGACCATTCGTCGCATTCGTAAGCACTTCGAATCGACGCCGGACACGCCGGAAATTATCGCCACCATCCACGGTGAAGGTTACCGTTTCTGCGGCGATTTAGCGGAATAAGAACAAAAACGGCGCATAATGCGCCGTTTTCCTTTGTTTCGCTCACCCCGCGTTTACTTCCAGATACGCAGCGCTTCGTCGCTTCCCGTAGCGGTTTTACGCGTCTCCCCTTTGGGGTGTGACAGCGAATACCAGTCGAGATGACGGGTCAGGAACATCACGCCGCCCAGCGCCAAAAGCAGTACCCCCGATCCCAGCAGCAGCGAACTGTCCTCCGAGCGCAGCAGCATCCACATCACGCCATCCAGTAACAACAGCGCCAGGGTAAACAGCAGACTGCTGCGCCAGCCTTTCAGCACCGCCTGCAAGTACACGCCATTCATCATCGCGCCCACCAGACTGGCGGCGATCCACGCGGCCGTAAAGCCGATATGTTCTGAGAGCGCCAGCAACAGCAGATAAAACATTACCAGCGACAGCCCGACCAGCAGATACTGCATCGGATGCAGCCGTAACGCGGTGATACTTTCCAGCACAAAGAACGCCATAAACGTCAGGCTGATCAGCAAAATGGCATACTTGGTGGCGCGATCGGTCAACTGGTACTGATCGGCCGGGGTGGTGACCGCGACGCTGAAGGACGGCAACCCCTGCCATCCTCCGCTCCCGGCGCGCATAAACCGCTCCCCGAGATTGTTGGCAAACCAGCTGCTCTGCCATTGCGCCTGAAAGCCGGAGGCGGAGATCTCGCGTTTGACCGGCAGAAAATCACCGAGGAAGCCCGGATGCGGCCAGTTGCTGCTCAGGCTCATCTGGCTGGTTCGTCCGAGAGGCACGACGGAAAAATTACCGGTACCGCTGAGGTTCAGCCCCATCGTCAGATCCAGGTTACCCTGCGGCCAGCGGATCGCCGGTAGCGGAATATGCAGGCCATCACCGCTGTCCGAAAGCCCGCTGCCCGGCTCGACGTTCAGCGCCACGCCGTTAATCTGCGGCGCTTTCACCACGCCGATACCCCGCGCATCCCCGACGCCCAGCACCATAAAGGGTTTGCCGAGGGTGAGCGTCTCTTTTTTGAGAGCGGCCAGCCGCGAGGCGTCAAAATGCGCTTTGATGCCCAGATCGCCGTGCCACACCTGCCCTTCATAAATGCCGATTTTGCGTGATTCCACATTCTGCGATCCCTCAACCACCAGCGACTCCGGCAACCAGAAATGAATAAATTCACGGGTCCGCTGCACCTCTTTTTTATCTTCCACCACCGTATACAACTCTGATACCGGAATGGCGATCAACGGCCCGACCAGCTTCTGCGGCCCGCTGGTGCTCTGGCGGATCGCGTCCTCAACCTGACCGCGATAATCCGATCGCTCCTCGATCAGTTGCCTGACCATCATTAACGGCACCATCAGCAGTAAGACGGCGCCGACCAGGGTAAACATTTTCCAGAACAGGGGGGATTTCATCATAGCCTTCTCCTTTGCAATGCCAGCAAAGTAACAAGGCTATATGGGGAGAATTTGAAGTTATGTGAAGGGACGGTGAAGTGTCAGCGTGGCCTCAACGCCGCCCTCGGCGCGGTTGTTTAGCGCGACGCTGCCCTGATGCAGACGCGCGACTTCACTGACAAAGGCCAGCCCCAGGCCGCTGCTCTTATGGCCGTTATCGCGGGGAAGAGAATAAAAGCGCTCAAAAATACGCGGTAGCGCGTAATCGGGAATGCCGCTGCCGGTGTCGGTCACCTGCAGGAGGATGCGGTCATCCTGTACTGTCGCCCCGAGGGTAATGGTGCTGCCCGGCGGCGTGAAATCGATGGCGTTATCCAGCAGATTACCAAGCGCCTGCTCCAGCAGTTCCGCGTCCGCCGCCACCGGCAGTGCGCAAGCGGTGATATGCAGAGTGATGTTTCTGGCGTCCAGCTGGACGCTGCGCGATCCCCGCAGGCGGGCGAAGAGTTCATCCACGGCGACGGGCGTCAGGCGGATAGCCTGGCGGTTCTCCAGCCGCGCCTGATGCAACAGGGTTTCCACCAGCGCCTGCATACGGGCGTTCTGCGTCAGGATCGTGTCCGTAAAGCGGCTGACCACTTCAGGCGGCGGCCCTTCACGCAGAATTTCCGCCGCGCCACGGATCGCCGCCAGCGGGCTTTTCAGTTCATGGGTCAGGGCATAGACATACTGTTCGATGGCATTTTTGCCCTCAAGTTTCAGCCGCATGCTCTCCAGCGCCTGCGCCAGCTTGCGTAATTCGCTGCTGCCTGAGGTCGGCAGCGGTACCGGTTGCTCATCGGTGACCGAATCGGCATAGCGCACCAGTTTGCCGATGGAGCGGTTGATCCAGCCCGTCATGCCGCCGCCAATCAGCAGCGCGATCCCCAGAAGCGCCCCCGCCGCCCACAGCATCCGCCGCTCGCTGCGCTGGATCACCGGGGCCATAGCGGCATTAGGTTTGCCAACGCTGAGCACGCCAATGATCCGCCCCTGATCTCTGATCGGTGCGGCCACGTACATCACCGTGCTTTGCGGATCCTGGGGATCCTGCTGCGTGCTGCGCGCGCCGTACTGCCCGCGTAAGGTACGCCAGACATCGTTCCAGCGGGAGTAATCCTTCCCCAGCGCCCGTCCGGCTGAATCAAACACTACCTTGCCCTGCGCATCCGTCATGTAGACGTGATACTCATTGCGCACTTTATGGATGCCGCTGATATTGGCGCGAAAAGGCTGGTGCTGCAGCTGGCTGAACGCCTGCGCCAGCTGTCCGTGTGCCGGATCGGCAGAGAGCAGATCGTCACGCGCCAGCGCCGCCAGCAGCGTGGCGGTATCGATCAGCGTGCCTTCGGTGGCGCGCCGGACACCGGGTTTGATCTCCTGCACGAAAATCGACAGCACAAACCATGCCGCCACGCCGACGATCAAAAAGTAGCCCAGCAGCAGACGCATACCGATACGCATCAGCCGATCACCAGACTGTAGCCGAGGCCGCGATGGGTATTAATGGGCGAACGTGCGGGATCGATGGCCCGCAGCTTGGCGCGCAGGGTTTTGATGTGCGTATCCACGGTGCGATCGTAGCTTTCCACCGTATCGCCCCACACGCTGTCCATCAATTGCTGCCGGGAAAAGACCCGGCCAGGAGCGAGCAGCAGCGTTTTCAGCAGCAGGTATTCATAGCGCGTGAGCGCCAGCGGCTGACCGCACCAGTGCACCTGCGCGGCAGGCTCGTTGAGTTCAAACTCCCCCACGCTCACCCGCGGCGAAGGGGCAGAAAATTTTTGCAGACGGCGCAGGATGGTGCGCACCCGGGCGCACACTTCCCGCGGCGAGAAGGGCTTAGCGACATAGTCGTCCGCGCCGATCTCCAGCCCCAGCAATTTGTCGACTTCATCGCTGCGGGCGGTTAAAAACAGCACGGGTAACGCGCTGTGTCGTGCCAGCAGTTTCCGGCACAGTTCAAAACCGCTGATGTCCGGCAAGCCGACATCCAGGATCGCCAGATCGGGCAACTGGTGACGGGCCTCCTCAAGCGCAGGCAGCCCGCGCTCAAAGGCCTTAACAGTAAACCCCTCCTGCGAAAGCATGTAGATCAGCGTTTCCGCGATGCTTATCTCATCTTCCACCAGCCAGATCAGCGGTTGTTGCATACCTGTTCCTTGTTATTTATTCCACGGCATAATCGGTACGGCGCTGATGGCGTTTTTCGGCGAGCCTTCAACAACTTTATCCGAGTATGTCAGGTAGGCCAGCGTGTTGCGCTTCGCGTCATAGAAACGCACCACCTGTAACTTTTTGAACACCAGCGACGTGCGTTTCTGGAACACCACATCGCCCTGCGCCTTGCCGGCTTTTACTTTTTCGCTCAGTTCAATCGGTCCGACCTGCTGGCAGGAAATTGCCGCGTCCGAGGTATCTTCCGCCAGACCTAATCCGCCTTTAATGCCGCCGGTTTTGGCGCGACTCAGATAACAGGTGACGTTTTTCACATCGGGATCGTCAAAGGCTTCCACCACGATCTTGTGATCCGGGCCAAACATTTTAAATACGGTATCTACGGAGCCAATTTGTTCCGCCTGCACCGACTGCCCGGCAGCACACAGGAAAAGGCACAACAGCAAACGCTTGTATTTCATATTGTTACCATTGATAAAAATTACGTTGAGTGATTATTGACCGCGACCGCAGAAAATAGCTATAAATCACTGAATTACGAAAAATCGGAATAAATTCAACCACGAAAAGCATTTATGCGCAAAAAAAACACTGAATGCTAAAAGAACGAAAAATGCTATTATCCGCTACCTTAGTATCAGGCACCCGTAATTAAGGATGAGGACACAATATGGACCAGGCTGGGATTATTCGCGAACTGCTTGTCTGGCTGGAGGGGCATCTGGATCAGCCTCTCTCTCTGGATAATGTGGCGGCGAAAGCAGGCTATTCCAAGTGGCATATGCAAAGGATGTTCAAGGATGTCACGGGTCATGCGATTGGTGCCTATATACGCGCACGCCGCTTATCAAAAGCAGCCGTGGCGCTGCGTTTAACGGCACGTCCGATTCTGGACATTGCCCTGCAATACCGTTTCGACTCGCAGCAGACCTTCACCCGCGCGTTCAAAAAACAGTTTAACCTCACCCCGGCGCTGTACCGCCGCTCTCCGGACTGGAGCGCCTCCGGCATTCGTCCGCCGCTGCGCCTGGGCGAATTCCATTTCCCTGAACATCAGTTTGTCACGCTGCCAACCATGCATCTGGTGGGCACCACCCAGAGCTATACCTGCTCGCTGGAAGAGATCTCCAGCTTCCGTAATCAGATGCGTATTCAGTTCTGGCGTGAGTTTTTAGGCAATTCGCCGCAGTTGCCCGCCGAACTGTATGGTCTGCATGAGACGCGCCCTGGCAGCGAAAAAGATGACGAGCAGGAGGTGTTCTACACCACCGCGGTGACGCCGGAACTGGCGAATGGTCACCTGCAAAATGCACATCCGGTGACGCTCGATGGCGGGGAATATGTGATGTTTACCTATGAAGGGCCGGGTAATGAGCTACAGGAATTTATCCTGACGCTTTACGGCACCTGTATGCCGATGCTGGATCTGAAACGTCGCAAGGGCCTCGATATCGAGCGCTTCTTCCCGCAGGATGAAGCCCGGAACCAGGGGCAGCCAATTGAGCTACGTTGCGAATACCTGATCCCGGTGCGTCGTTAACGCTGCAACTCGTCCAGCGCCGGAGCATCCAGATGCGAGACGTCTCCGGCGGTTTCCACCACCCAGCCTGACGCCAGCCATGCACTTTGCTGGTAATCGATACGCGAAATAGAACAGTTGCGCAGACGCAGACGGCGTTCAGCCCAGGCCGGTAATCCCAGGATCGTGCTCACCAGGCACCCCAGCGCCATGCCGTGACTGACCAGCAGCGGACGGCTGCCTTTCGGCAGATCCAGACAGGCTGCCAGCGCCGCATGCATACGCTCGCTCAGTTCCTGCATCGATTCGCCATCCGGAATACGGCCCTCTGCGTTGCCATTCACCATCTGCCGACGCCAGCCCTCTTCTTCGTCCGTCAGGGAATCGATATGACGGCTTTCCAGCACGCCCATATCCAGTTCGCGCAGACGCGCATCAAAGGTGATCTCGCAGCCGCAGGCTTCAGCGATGATCTCCGCCGTGCGACGCGTACGCCCCAAATCACTGGCGATGATATGGGTGATGCCGAGCGTTTTCGCCCGTTCTCCCACCTGCCATGCCTGATGCTCACCTTTTGCCGTCAACGGACTGTCTGACTGCCCTTGAATACGACGCTCGGCGTTCCACTGCGTTTCACCGTGGCGAACAAGGTATACCTGTAACATGCGTTTTATCCATTATACTGCGATGAAAATTGAGTAATCTGAGTGATATTGATTATGCACCATGTTGTCTGTGCTACCAGCAATCCAGCGAAAATTAAGGCTATTCTGCACGCATTTCACGAGATTTTCGGCGAAGGATCCTGCCATATAGACGCCGTCGCCGTCGAGAGCGGCGTGCCCGAACAGCCTTTTGGCAGCACGGAAACGCGGGCTGGCGCACGGAATCGTGTCGAAAATGCCCGCCGGGAAAGGCCGGAGGCGGATTTCTGGGTGGCGATAGAAGCGGGAATTGATGATGACAGCACGTTCAGTTGGGTAGTGATTGAAAACGGCGATCGGCGTGGGGAAGCGCGTTCCGCCACCCTGCCACTGCCGGCAGTCATTCTTGAGCGTGTACGTGCCGGTGAAGCGCTTGGTCCGGTGATGTCGCAGTATACCGGCATCGATGAGATTGGGCGTAAAGACGGGGCGATTGGCGTGTTCACCGCCGGAAAGCTGACGCGCAGTAGCGTCTACCATCAGGCGGTAATCCTGGCGTTAAGTCCGTTTCACAACGCCGTTTATCGCTGATTTTTCAGCAGCGCCTGTTCGAGCCACAACCGCAGTTCAGCAGGCGCCGCCTTCAGGCTGTTCGAGCCACGGGTAATGGTCGCAATGCCCGTCCCCAGCTCATTTTTCAGTTCACGCTGGCTCATCTCGCCGCGCAACAGTTCTTCAATGATCCGTACCCGCGTCCCTAAGGCTTCGCGCTCGTCCGGCGTCAGCATTAAATTGAGCAACGGAAGATGCAAATCCTGTTCACAGGACTGTGTAAGCAGCTCAACGAAGCGCAACCATTCCTGGTGACGCTGTTCCGCGACGGCTGCTGAATAAGGAGATTGCTGCGTCATGTCATACCGCCATACTCATCAACGAGTACAGCAGCATAACACAAACCCGGCAGATCAGTAACGACGCCCCCACTCGGTGGCGGTGAGCAGCGTCGGTTTGCCGCCCATGAAGTACTGATAATAGGCATCATAGGCCAGTACGTTTTTCACATAACCGCGCGTTTCCGAGAAAGGAATACTCTCGACAAAGGCAATGGCATCAATGCGTCCGCCGCTGTTGCCAAGCCAGGTGCGCACGCGACCAGGGCCTGCGTTGTAGGCCGCCGATGCGAAGATACGGTTATTGCCAAACTGCTGATAGACGTACTGCAAATAGCTGGTGCCGATGTTGATATTGGTTTCCGGATCCAGCAACTGGCCCGGCGAGCTGTAGCCCGGAATATTAAACATCTTCACCGTGTGCGTCGCGGTACCCGGCATGATCTGCATCAGGCCGGTAGCGCCGACCGGTGAGCGTACCTTCGGGTTCCAGGCGCTTTCCTGACGCGAGATCGCCATGGCGTAGCTCTGGGGAATATCCTTGTCGCTGGTGTAACGCTCATAGAGATCTTTATACGCCAGCGGGAAACGCTCCTCCAGCTGATCCCACAGCTTACCGGCGATGGTTGCCTGTACGCTCAGATCCCACCACTGACGGTCAAACGCATAGCGCGCCAGTTGCGCCTGCTGTTGCGTGGTGCGGCTGGTGACCAGATTCGCCCACTCGCTGCGGGCAGTGTTATCCAGCCCCCAGTACATCAGCTCACGCACACGCGCCATTTCCGGGCCTTGTACCAGCGCCGGATCGATGTTGCCCGGGGCTTTATCCACTTTCAGCGGATAGTCTTCCCCCAGACGCTGCGCCGCCACCATCGGGTAGAAGCCGCGCGCCTGCATCAGGGAGCGCAGAATAGTATTCGCTTCGTCCTCGCGGCCACGCTCCAGCAGCAGATCCGCCTGCCAGTAGCGCCACTCGTCTTTCTCTTTCGCCTCCATCGGCAGACGGGCCAGCCAGGTGTTCAGCCCGCGGCGATCCCCCTGCCCTAAGGCGATACGCACCCGGCGCTCCACCAGCGACGTGGACTGGGTGCGCATAATGGCATCGTCGCGCCAGCGCGCCTGTTCTTCGGTGACGTCGTTGCCCATCAGACGCCAGGCGATAATATCGCGCAGCGCCTGGGTTTGATCTTCATTAAGCTGCTGAGCCTGCACCAGCGATGGCAGCATCAGGCGCGCATTTTCCACATCCTGGCGCGCCACGCTGGCAAAGGCTTCTTCCGCCATCTGGCGGGTAAAATCGGTGGCCCCGGTGGTGCGGGCGAAAGTCAGCACGCTGTTGGGATCGTTTGCCAGCGTGATGATGGCAGTCGAAATGGTCTGGTACTCCGCAGGCATTTGATTTGCCAGCACCGTCACCAGTTGGGTATTCCCGGCTTTCATCGCCAGGCGAATACGTTCCAGATACGCGAGCGGATCCTGAGTGCCGGAGGCGCGCCAGGCACCAAACAGTTTGTCACAGGCGTTCGGCTGGCTTTTCCCGCTCAGCCACAGCTCTTTTGCCCCCTGCCAGGCGTCGCTCGCCTGACCGGTATTCCATTTGGCGTAGTAGTAGTTACATTGCGCTTCAGTGGTGCCCGGTTTTTGCGGGCTGAACGCCAGCAGGCCACGCCAGTCTTCACGCCGCGCCAGCTCGTTCACAAAGCGGTTTTGCAGGCTACGCGCGGGAGGCAGCGTCGGGTTTGACTGAATAAAATTGGTCACCTTGATCGCTGGCTGATTCATGAGATCGTCGGCGATCTGACGGTATTCAAGGTAAGGGTAAAGGGGATAATCGGTGAGGGTCGGCATCAGCTGCGCCACCACGTCCATTTGTTTGTTATCCCACGCCTGCTTGATTTGCGCATAACGGTTACGCTGTTCATCCAGCGAATCGGCTCGTGCCGTATGCGTGATGGTCAGTAAACAACTGCCCACCACCAGCATCTGCCAGGCGACGTGTTTAGCTTTCTGCACAGGCTTTTTCCTCATATAAATAAAACGCTTCGCCGCATCATGCGCTCGAATACTTTATGCTAACCAGGCATCCCCTATCGCGCCACGCCCTGAACACTTTTTTACCATTTCGGCGCGATTTAACACTCTCGCCCGGGCCTGCTGGGATTGCGCAGTGAAAACGGCTACACTGCGCAGTTAAAGACCATTCACATCCCGATAAAAGAGGCGAAGTCCAACGTGGCTCAATTCGTTTATACCATGCATCGTGTCGGCAAAGTGGTTCCGCCGAAACGTCATATCCTGAAAAATATCTCGCTGAGTTTCTTCCCTGGCGCAAAAATTGGCGTCCTGGGCCTCAACGGTGCCGGTAAGTCCACCCTGCTGCGCATTATGGCCGGCATCGATACAGACATCGAAGGTGAAGCCCGTCCGCAGCCTGGCCTGAAAATTGGTTATCTGCCGCAGGAGCCGAAACTCAACCCTGAACATACCGTGCGTGAGTCCGTTGAAGAAGCGGTTGCCGACGTGGTTAACGCGCTGAAAGGCCTGGACGAGGTGTACGCGAAGTACGCCGAGCCGGATGCTGACTTTGACAAGCTGGCGGCGCAACAGGGCAAATACGAAGAAATTATCCAGGCGCACGACGGTCACAACCTGAACGTGCAGCTGGAGCGCGCCGCCGATGCGCTGCGTCTGCCGGACTGGGATGCCAAAATCGAAAAACTGTCCGGTGGTGAACGCCGCCGCGTCGCGCTGTGCCGTCTGCTGCTGGAAAAGCCGGACATGCTGCTGCTCGACGAACCGACGAACCACCTGGATGCGGAATCCGTCGCCTGGCTGGAACGCTTCCTGCACGATTTCGAAGGCACCGTGGTGGCGATCACCCACGACCGTTACTTCCTCGATAACGTCGCCGGCTGGATCCTTGAACTTGACCGCGGTGAAGGTATTCCGTGGGAAGGTAACTACTCCTCCTGGCTTGAGCAGAAAGATCAGCGTCTGGCGCAGGAAGCCTCTCAGGAAGCGGCCCGCCGTAAATCCATTGAGAAAGAGCTGGAGTGGGTGCGTCAGGGCGCGAAAGGCCGTCAGTCGAAAGGTAAGGCGCGTCTGGCACGTTTTGAAGAGCTTAACAACACCGAATACCAGAAACGTAACGAAACCAACGAACTCTTTATTCCACCTGGACCGCGTCTGGGCGATAAAGTCGTTGAAGTCACCAATCTGAGCAAATCCTATGGCGATCGCCAGCTGATCGACGGCCTGACCTTCTCCGTGCCGAAAGGCGCGATTGTCGGCATCATCGGTCCGAACGGCGCGGGTAAATCCACGCTGTTCCGCATGTTGTCCGGTGAAGAACAGCCAGACAGCGGCACCATCGAGCTGGGTGAAACCGTGAAGCTGGCGTCCGTTGACCAGTTCCGTGACGCGATGGATAACAGCAAAACCGTGTGGGAAGAAGTGTCCGGCGGGCTGGATATCATGCGTATCGGCAACACCGAGATGCCAAGCCGTGCCTACGTTGGCCGCTTTAACTTTAAAGGGGTTGATCAGGGTAAACGCGTGGGCGAGCTGTCCGGCGGTGAGCGTGGTCGTCTGCACCTGGCGAAGCTGTTGCAGGTTGGCGGCAACATGCTGCTGCTTGATGAACCGACTAACGACCTGGATATCGAAACCCTGCGCGCGCTGGAAAACGCCCTGCTGGAGTTCCCGGGTTGCGCGATGGTGATCTCGCACGACCGCTGGTTCCTTGACCGCATCGCCACCCACATTCTGGATTACCAGGATGAAGGCAAAGTGGAATTCTTCGAGGGTAACTTTACCGAATACGAAGAGTACAAGAAACGCACGCTGGGCGCGGACGCGCTGGAGCCG
The DNA here is from genome assembly GCF_018323985.1 of Enterobacter kobei. GTDB lineage: Bacteria > Pseudomonadota > Gammaproteobacteria > Enterobacterales > Enterobacteriaceae > Enterobacter_D > Enterobacter_D kobei_A. Next base: position 3,909,787 of record NZ_AP024590.1, read on the forward strand.
AAGCGTATCAAGTACAAACGTATTTCGAAGTAATGCTCTCTTTCCCCCTCACCCCGACCCTCTCCCGGGGGAGAGGGGGATGAAAGTCCGTGCTCGATCTCTCCCCTCTCCCTTCGGGAGAGGGTTAGGGTGAGGGCATTTTTTAGCCCTGCTCGCCCATCAGCTTCTTCACCAGATCCACACAGCGCAGGAAACGCGCGTCGTAATCCGCCTCTTCCACATGCACAAAGTCGATATTGTTTTGCTTCAGCAGTGACACCAGCAATGCCTGGAACTCTTTTCTGTCCACCGAGCTACCGAGGCTGCGAAGACCATCCGAGACCCACGGCGTATTGTTTTCCAGCAGGATCACCAGGTCAAAACGGTACTCGTCGATCAACGCCTGCACAAACGGATGCTCACGCCCTTCGTACTTTTTACAGAACGCCTGAGTGCTGACAAAGTCCGTATCCACAAAGGCCACTTTGTTCGCATATTTGACTGCGAAATCAATGTACTGCGCGTGGCCCAGCGCGATCTTGTCATAGTCCGAATACTGCAACGCCATCTCGTCGCCGCCCAGATGCGAAAAGACATAATCGCGGCCATATTCCCAGGCGCTGGTGGTGTTAAAGATGTTGGCGAGCTTGTTGATGAGCGTCGATTTACCGCTCGACTCGCCACCAAGAATGGCGACGGTACGCACAAAGAAGGGTTTTACTTCCGTCGGGATGTAATCCCAGTAGCGGAACGGGTTCTCACGGATCTGCGCGCCGCTGATGTTCATAAAGGTACGTTCAGGATCGATCAGCACCGTCTCCGTTCCCAGATGCTCCAGATACTGCGGCGCATCCAGCGCTTCGGAGGTGTAAATACGGTTCGGCTCGATGCCCTTCTCTTCCATAAAGGCTTTCATGCCCCGGCTCCACACGTCCCAGCCGTGCGGATACGGCTCCATGCCCTCTTCATTGAAGGCATGAATATGAATGTTCTTCTGGTATTTGAAGGTCTGCAACAGCCAGCGCAGGCGATCCGGCACGGTCGGCTGCTGTGACATCGCGCTGTCTTCAAACAGGGCGCGGTCGCGGGTGTCGTCATAGCCCATGATGATGTGCAGTTCGTCCACCTGACTACAGGCGCGCTGGATCAGATAGATATGCCCGGTATGCAACGGGTAAAACTTGCCGAACACCACGCCGACGGTTTTGCGACGGCGCGGAAATTCCAGTCCTAAAAAGCGGTGCAGCGCTTCGAGTTTTTGCGCGCTGGGGCTTTTGATTTTGGCATTGAGCAACTGGCTGAGGTAGCCCTTGGTCATGCCGCTGGCATCCGCCACCTGCTGCAAGGTGCAGCCTTTCTGGCGGATCGCGGTCTTCAGATAATCAAATGACGACATAGGTGCCTCCTGCATCAGTGCGGTTTATTTCCGCTTAATAGATCATTATAAGTCGTCAAAAACAGATAGCGCATCAGAAAGCTTCTTGACACCAAAGACTTGCATCCCCTCCGGCGGCTTTTTCGGCACGTTTGCCGCAGGCACGATGGCGCGTTTGAAGCCGTGCTTGGCGGCCTCCGAGATACGCTCCTGGCCGCTGGGCACCGGGCGGATTTCGCCCGCCAGCCCCACTTCACCGAATACCACCAGATCGTCCGGCAGCGGGCGGTCGCGCAGGCTGGAGACCATCGCCAGCAGCAGCGCCAGGTCCGCGCTGGTTTCCGTCACTTTTACGCCGCCGACCACATTGACGAACACGTCCTGATCCGACATTTGCAGACCGCCATGACGGTGCAGCACCGCCAGCAAAATCGCCAGTCGGTTTTGCTCAAGCCCGACCGCCACGCGGCGCGGGTTAGCCATCATCGAGTGATCCACCAGCGCCTGAATTTCGACCAGCAGCGGACGCGTGCCTTCCCATACCACCATCACCGAACTGCCAGCGGTGACTTCATCGCCGCGGCTTAAGAAGATAGCGGACGGGTTGCTGACTTCGCGCAGGCCCTGCTCGGTCATGGCGAACACGCCGAGTTCGTTGACCGCGCCGAAGCGGTTTTTATGGCTGCGCAGCGTGCGGAAGCGGGAGTCGGCATCGCCGTCCAGCAGTACCGAACAGTCGATACAGTGCTCCAGCACTTTTGGCCCGGCCAGCGAGCCGTCTTTGGTGACGTGGCCGACCATGACAATCGCCACACCGCGCGTTTTGGCGTAGCGCGTCAGATAGGCCGCCGCCTCGCGCACCTGCGCCACGCTGCCGGGCGATGACTGAATATCCGCCATGTGCATCACCTGGATGGAGTCGATCACCATCAGCTTCGGCTGCTCTTCATCGGCGATGGTGCAGATTTCTTCAATGCTGGTTTCAGACAGCATATTCAGATTCGCCGTCGGCAGACCCAGACGGTGCGCGCGCATCGCCACCTGTTGCAGTGACTCTTCCCCGGTGACGTACAGGGTTTTCATCTGCTCGCCCAGCTTGCACAGGGTTTGCAGCAGCAGCGTGGACTTGCCCGCGCCAGGATTACCGCCAATGAGGATCGCACTGCCCGGCACGACGCCGCCGCCCAGCACGCGGTCAAACTCTTTAAAGCCGGTGGAAAAGCGCGGCAACGCCTCAAGGCTGATGTCGGAAAGCTTCTGCACCTTAGAAGCGCCTGCGTTACCGGCATAGCCGCTCAGGCGTTCGTTACGGGCAACCACGGGCGATGCCGCCACACGCACTTCGGTAATGGTATTCCACGCCTGACAGGCGCTGCACTGCCCCTGCCAGCGCGGATAATCGGCACCACATTCATTACATACAAATGCGCGTTTCGGAGCTTTTGCCACGTTTACCTCGTTATTTCTGATTCATGCTGCCCGACAGGATGCAAAACACGCCCATCAGATCAGCGTGACGGATCGTCACTTCTGTCTTTTCGTTCACCTTTGGCTTGGCATGATAGGCAATGCCCAGCCCTGCCGCTTTAATCATCGGCAGATCGTTGGCACCGTCACCAATCGCCACGGTCTGCTCAAAGGGAACTTCATATTTTTCCGCCAGACGTTTCAGCGTTTTCGCTTTGTACTGCGCATCCACGATGTCGCCCAGCACATGGCCGGTGAGCTTGCCGTCCATGATTTCCAGTTCGTTGGCCACCACCGCCGTCAGGTGCAACTTCTCGCGCAGGTAATCGGCGAAGAAGGTGAAGCCGCCGGAGGCAATGGCAACTTTCCAGCCCAGCGCTTCCAGCTTCAGCACCAGCTGCGTCAGGCCCGGCATCAGCGGTAAGTCATCGCGTACCTGCCGCAGGATTGTGGCGTCGGCCCCTTTTAAGGTGGCGACACGGCTGCGCAGGCTTTCGGTGAAATCCAGCTCGCCGCGCATGGCGCGTTCGGTGACTTCCGCCACCATTTCGCCGGTGCCCGCCAGTTTGGCGATCTCATCAATGCATTCGATCTGGATGGCGGTGGAGTCCATGTCCATCACCAGTAATCCTGGCGTTTTCAGGTGCGGGATCTTGCCGAGCGGCGCCACGTCCAGACCGGCATCGTGCGCCAGGCGCGTGGCGCGCGGCGTCAGCGAGCCTGCCAGGCGGATCACCTGGTACTCATCCACGCACCAGGAGGCGACAATTACCATTGCCGCACCCAGTTTGCGCTGATACTCCGTCAGACGCATTTTATTCAGATCGCGACCGTATAGCAGCCAGCCGCTGCGACCAGCATGATAATCCAGCGGCATGACCTCATCGCCACTTAACGAGAGCGGCAATCCAGGCCACTGAGAAACCTCTTCAGGCAGATCGCACCAGGTCAGACTGTTAAGCATTAAAGCTCCTGTTTACACGTTCGCGTCGGAAATTGTCCGGATGAAAATAACGCATGAGGCTACCCTGTAACCATCGCTTCTGGCAACAGCTTCATGTGGAATTGTGCAGTGCTGCCGGGCCTGGAAAGAGAGCACCCGGCAGGACGTTTACCGTTACGCTACGCTTCCAGTGCTTGCACGCCCGCCTGCGTTCGCATCCAGCGCGGGGCTTTCATGATGTCCGTGAAATACCACACCAGTTCACAGAGCAGCCCGGTGAGGGTTTTTTCCATGTCCGGGGGCAGCGACTGGCTGTTGAGCAGGCGCGTTAACGCCAGACAGTAATCACATAACAGGTCAGATTCCGGTTCGAAACGGGGTATTTCCGCAGGCGGCGTATCCACCGTAAGCGCCGCAACCAGATGCGGCGGTATCACCTCATTCAGCGTGGGCTGGAGCAGCATCAGGCAGGCATTGAGCCGTCCGCACATGGCGAGGCGCAGCGCCGGATCGTCGCTTTCAATCAGCGCTTCGGCGAAGTGCTCGCAGTGATCCGCCAGCAGGGTGAAATCGGTGTCGGCAGTAAAAGGAACGGTAAGTAACGGGTGAGTCTGGTTGAGGGTAGTAGCCATAAGGCAGCCTCCGATAAGTGTTTTTTATACCACCACCCAAGAGACCAATCTTGAGGTGGCGGACCTGACGGAGTTGGTCTTACCGGCCTTATCGGACACCGGCGCATCTTGCGATGCCCCCGCCCGGCCCACCATTGAGGTGTAGCAAAGCGAACGATACATAAAGCATATATCGCCGATAAGACTAACCAGGAGACCAATCCCGGCACCTGATTTTGCAGGTGCGGGAAGATGCTACTGCCGGAGTCGATCAACGGCAAGCGGATTTAGCGGTACGGTTTGCGTAGCGGCTCGCAAAGGTGGTTAAAAGAGGAAGCTGAGATTATCGCGCGGGCTTCACTCCTCACGAAACATCGTCAAAAACCGTTTTACCGTCCGCGAACGTTCAAAACGCCGCCAGCAAAGTGCGATATCGGTACTCAGCGCCGGTGAGAGTAATGAATGATAGGTGACACCCGGCGGAGAAATGGCCGCCATCGACTGCGGCACCAGGGCGAACCCGGCACCTGTGGCCACCATACTCAGAGAAGAGGAAAGCTGCGAGGCCTGCTGTGTGTGCTGCATATCAATGCCGGCCCGCTCACAGCAGCCGTAAACGCGATCGTACAGCCCCGGCGCGACCTCCTGCGGGAACAGGATCACCGGCGTATCCCGAAGCTGCTCTAACGCCAGCGCATCACGCTGTGCCAGAGGATGATTGCGGTGCAATGCCACCACCATCGGCTCCCGATCAAGAATTTTCAGATCAAAGGCTTTGCTGCTCTCGCACGGCAGTCGCACAAAGGCGATGTCCAATTCACCTTCCGCCAGCATCGCCATCAGCGACGACATATTGGCTTCCACCTGCTGTACTCTCACCGCCATATTCTGTACCTGGAAGCGGCGAATAAGCGCAAAGATTTCAGGATGAAAAGCGTCTGAACTGGTGATGCCTATCGACAGGCTGCCATTCAGCCCGCGCGCGATACCCCGGGCTTTTTCAAGCGCGGCATCGCTCATCGCCAGGATCTGACAGGCATCTTCATAGAAGGCCTCTCCGGCTTCGGTCAATTCAACGCCCCGCGTCAGGCGTCTGAACAGCGGCGTGCCCACCTCGTCCTCGAGCCGTTTGATCTGCTGACTCAAAGGTGGCTGTGAAATGCCCAGCACTTTGGCCGCCCTGGTGAAGTGTCGCTCGTTTGCAACCGCGACAAAATAACGCAGATAGCGAAGTTCCATATCAAAAACCTCTCAAACCAGCATGGTTTCTATATTGGAACTCTCTGCTGAATCGGGTCAACATTTATTTAACCTTTCTAAATAAAGTTGAAGAGGAGGAGCATGATGTTGCATTCATCAGCATGCGACTGTGAGGCCCACCTGTGCGAGACCGTCCGTGGATTCTCGGCGCAGCATCCTGACAGCGTGATCTACCAGACATCACTCATGAGCGCGCTGCTAAGCGGCGTGTACGAAGGGAATACCACCATCGCCGATCTGCTGGCCCATGGCGATTTTGGTCTGGGCACCTTTAACGAGCTGGACGGTGAAATGATCGCTTTCAGCAGCCAGGTGTACCAGCTGCGCGCGGATGGCAGCGCCCGGGCGGCAAAACCCGAGCAGAAAACGCCGTTTGCGGTGATGACCTGGTTCCAGCCGCAGTATCGCAAAATCTTTGACGGGCCGGTCAGCCGCCAGCAGATCCACGACGTCATCGACCAGCAAATCCCCTCCGATAATCTGTTCTGCGCCCTGCGCATTGATGGCACGTTCCGCCATGCGCACACCCGTACCGTTCCGCGTCAGACGCCGCCTTACCGGGCGATGACCGACGTGCTGGACGATCAGCCGGTATTCCGCTTTAACCAGCGCAAGGGCGTGCTGGTCGGGTTCCGTACGCCTCAGCATATGCAGGGCATTAACGTGGCGGGCTATCACGAACATTTCATCACCGACGATCGTAAGGGTGGCGGCCATTTGCTCGATTACCAGCTTGAGAGCGGCGTGCTCACCTTCGGTGAAATTCACAAGCTGATGATTGACCTGCCCGCAGACAGCGCGTTTTTACAGGCCAACCTTCATCCCGGCAATCTTGATGAAGCGATCCGTTCCGTCGAAAACTAACAGGAGAACCACCGTGAACAGTGATAAACAGGCTCGTCAGTGGGCGCACGGAGCCGATATGGTTGTCGGTCAGCTGGAAGCGCAGGGCGTGAAACAGGTCTTCGGTATTCCGGGTGCGAAAATCGACAAGGTCTTTGATTCCCTGTTGGACTCCTCCATCGACATTATTCCGGTACGCCACGAAGCAAACGCGGCTTTTATGGCGGCGGCGGTAGGACGGCTGACCGGCAAAGCCGGGGTTGCGCTGGTGACCTCCGGGCCGGGCTGTTCGAACCTGATAACCGGTATCGCCACGGCCAACAGCGAGGGCGATCCTGTCGTTGCGCTGGGAGGCGCGGTAAAACGGGCAGACAAAGCAAAACTGGTACACCAGAGTATGGACACGGTCGCCATGTTCAGCCCGGTGACGAAATATGCTGTGGAGGTTAACTCGCCGGATGCCATTGCCGAAGTGGTATCCAACGCCTTTCGCGCTGCCGAGCAGGGCAGACCGGGCAGCGCCTTTGTCAGCCTGCCGCAGGATATTGTCGACCAGCCGGTCACCGGCACAATTTTGCCCGCCAGCACCGCCGCACTGATGGGGCCGGCACCGGAATCAGCCATTGACGATGTGGCGAAACTCATCGAAAACGCCAAAAATCCGGTCATCCTGCTGGGCCTGATGGCCAGTCAACCCGCCAACAGCGCGGCGCTGCATAAGCTGCTGGAAAAAAGCCGGATCCCGATCACCAGCACCTATCAGGCCGCCGGGGCGGTTAATCAGGAGCATTTTACCCGTTTTGCCGGACGCGTCGGCCTGTTTAACAACCAGGCGGGAGACCGGCTGCTGCATCTGGCTGACCTGATTATCTGTATCGGGTACAGCCCCGTTGAATATGAGCCTGCCATGTGGAACAGCGGTGACGCAACGCTGGTTCATATTGACGTGCTGCCCGCGTATGAAGAGCGCAACTATGTTCCTGATCTTGAGTTAGTGGGGGACATCGCCGAAACGCTGAATCTGCTCGCTAACCGTATTGACCATAAGCTGGAACTCAGCCAGCGCGCGTCAGAAATTCTTGTCGATCGCCAGCATCAGCGGGATCTCCTCGACCGCCGCGGCGCATCACTCAACCAGTTTGCCCTGCATCCGCTGCGTATCGTGCGGGCCATCCAGGACATCGTTAATAACGACGTCACGCTCACGGTGGATATGGGCAGCTTCCACATCTGGATCGCCCGTTATCTCTACAGCTTCCGCGCCCGCCAGGTGATGATTTCAAATGGTCAGCAGACCATGGGCGTGGCGCTACCGTGGGCGATTGGCGCCTGGCTGGTCAACCCTGGCCGCAAGGTGGTGTCGGTCTCCGGTGATGGCGGCTTCCTGCAATCCAGCATGGAACTGGAGACTGCGGTGCGTCTCAACGCTAACGTGTTGCACATCATTTGGGTGGATAACGCCTACAACATGGTGGCGATCCAGGAAGAGAAAAAATACCAGCGTCTTTCCGGCGTGGAATTCGGCCCGGTCGATTTCAAAGCTTATGCCGATGCGTTTGGCGCGAAAGGCTTTGCTGTCGAGAGCGCGGACGCGCTGGAGCCGACGCTGCGTGCGGCAATGGATGTCGATGGCCCGGCCGTGGTGGCCATTCCCGTCGACTACAGCGATAACCCGCTGCTGATGGGCCAGCTCCATCTCAGCCAGATTTTGTAACTCACGATAAGGAAAGAAAAATGCAAAAAGTTGCTCTCGTAACCGGCTCAGGCCAGGGGATTGGTAAAGCGATTGCGCTTCGCCTGGTGAAAGATGGCTTTGCCGTTGCCATCGCGGATTACAATGACGAGACGGCGAACGCCGTTGCCGGGGAGATCACCCGGCAGGGTGGTAAAGCCATCGCCGTGAAGGTGGATGTGTCTGACCGCGAGCAGGTGTTTGCGGCGGTGGAAAAAGCCCGCACCGCGCTGGGCGGCTTCGACGTCATCGTCAATAACGCCGGGGTAGCCCCGTCTACGCCCATTGAATCTATTACGCCGGAGATAGTGGATAAGGTCTACAACATCAACGTGAAAGGCGTTATCTGGGGTATGCAAGCCGCCATTGACGCCTTTCGTAAAGAGGGACACGGCGGCAAGATCATTAACGCCTGCTCCCAGGCGGGCCATACCGGCAACCCGGAACTGGCGGTGTACAGTTCCAGTAAGTTCGCGGTTCGTGGGTTAACCCAGACCGCCGCACGCGATCTCGCGCCGCTGGGGATCACCGTTAACGCCTACTGCCCGGGGATCGTCAAAACGCCGATGTGGGAAGAAATCGACCGTCAGGTTTCAGAGGCGGCAGGTAAACCCCTTGGCTATGGCACTGAAACCTTTGCCAAACGTATTACGCTCGGCAGACTGTCCGAACCAGAAGATGTGGCTGCGTGCGTATCGTATCTTGCCGGTCCGGATTCCAACTACATGACCGGCCAGTCCTTGCTGATTGATGGAGGGATGGTATTTAACTAAGATGCACTCATAGCGCGGACCATTATGCCGCAGCGGAAGCGTAAAAATTTCAACAGGTAGACTATGGCTCGCGCAAAATTAAAATTCCGGCTGCATCGCGCCGTGATCGTCTTGATCTGTCTCGCCCTTCTGGTGGCGCTGATGCAGGGGGCCAGCTGGTTCAGCCAGAGCCATCAGCGGGCGCGCAATCCGCAACTGGAGGAGCTGGCCCGCACGCTCGCGCGTCAGGTGACGATCAATCTCGCGCCGCTGATGCGCAGTGAAACGCCGGACGAAAAACGTATCGGCCAGATCCTGCGCCAGTTAACCGACGAGAGCCGCATTCTGGATGCGGGCGTCTATGACGAACAGGGCGATTTGGTGGTGCGCGCGGGCGAAAGCGTCAATGTGCGCGATCGGCTGGCGCTGGATGGCAAAAAAGCGGGCGGCTATTTTAACCAGCAAATTGTCGAACCGGTGCCCGGTAAAAATGGCCCGCTGGGTTATCTGCGTCTGACGCTCGATACCCATACGCTGGCGACCGAAGCGAAACAGGTCGATAACACCACCAATATTTTACGCCTGATGCTGCTGCTCTCCCTCGCCATCGGCGTGGTGCTGACCCGCACCCTGTTGCAGGGCAAGCGCACCCGCTGGCAGCAATCCCCTTTCCTGCTGACGGCCAGCAAGTCGGTGCCGGAAGAAGAAGAGCGTGATAAAAAGGAACCGTAACGGGACACCGTATCAAGGAGACTGGCTATGTCCACCCTGCGTTTATTGATTTCTGACTCTTACGATCCGTGGTTTAACCTGGCGGTGGAAGAGTGCATTTTCCGCCAGATGCCCGCCACTCAGCGCGTGCTGTTTCTGTGGCGCAATGCGGATACCGTGGTCATTGGCCGGGCGCAGAATCCGTGGAAAGAGTGTAATACCCGTCGCATGGAAGAAGACAACGTGCGTCTTGCCCGTCGCAGCAGCGGCGGTGGCGCGGTGTTTCACGATCTGGGCAATACCTGCTTTACCTTTATGGCGGGTAAGCCGGAATACGATAAAAGTATTTCCACGGCCATTGTCTTAAAGGCGCTGCGATCCCTTGGTGCGACGGCAGAAGCCTCCGGGCGTAACGATCTGGTGGTGAAAACGCCGGACGGCGACCGTAAAGTCTCCGGCTCCGCCTACCGGGAAACGCCGGATCGCGGCTTTCATCACGGTACGCTGCTGCTGAATGCCGATCTCAGTCGTCTGGCGAACTACCTTAACCCGGACAAGAAAAAGCTGCAGGCCAAAGGCATTACCTCGGTGCGCGGGCGGGTGGCGAACCTGGTCGATCTGCTGCCCGGCATCACCCATGAGGCGATCTGCGAGGCTGTCACCCGCGCCTTTTTCGAGCACTACGGTGAAAGCGTGGACGCGGAGATCATCTCCCCGGACAAGACGCCGGATCTGCCAAACTTCGCGGAAACCTTTGCCCGTCAAAGCAGCTGGGAGTGGAACTTTGGTCAGGCCCCGGCCTTCAGCCATTTGTTGGACGAGCGCTTTACCTGGGGCGGCGTGGAGCTGCATTTCGATGTTGAAAAAGGCCATATTACCCGCACGCAGGTCTTTACCGACAGCCTGAACCCTGCGCCGCTTGAAGCGCTGGCAACACGTTTACAGGGCTGTTTGTATCGCGCCGATCGGTTACAGCTGGCGTGTGATGCGCTGATTGAGGATTTTCCTGAGCAGGAAAAAGAACTGCGGGAGTTGTCGGCGTGGATTGCAACGGCAGTGCGGTGATCAAAAGCCCGCTGGCACTATGCTTAGCGGGCCTGCAAAATCGTAGGCCGGGTCAGGCGAAGCCGCCACCCGGCACAACGGCTCTTACTCTTTATCGCCCAGCAGAACGGATTCCAGCGCGATTTTGATCATGTCGTTGAAGGTGGTCTGACGCTCAGCGGCAGTGGTCTGCTCGTGAGTACGGATATGGTCAGACACGGTGCAGATGGTCAGCGCTTTCGCACCAAATTCCGCCGCCACGCCGTAGATACCCGCGGCTTCCATTTCCACGCCCAGAATGCCGTATTTCTCCATCACATCAAACATGGACGGATCCGGCGTATAGAACAGGTCAGCGGAGAAAATGTTACCGACGCGCGCGTCAACACCCAGCGCTTTAGCCGCGTCAACCGCGTTACGCACCATGTCGAAGTCCGCGATGGCGGCGAAGTCGTGGTCTTTAAAACGCAGGCGGTTGACTTTGGAATCGGTGCAGGCACCCATTCCAATCACCACGTCACGCAGTTTTACGTCTGCACGTACCGCACCGCAGGAGCCGACGCGGATAATTTTCTTCACGCCGAAATCGGTGATCAGCTCTTTGGTGTAGATGGAGCAGGACGGAATACCCATGCCGTGACCCATGACGGAAATTTTGCGGCCTTTATAGGTACCGGTGTAACCCAGCATGCCGCGCACGTTATTTACTTCACGCGCGTCTTCCAGGAAGGTTTCCGCGATGTGCTTAGCACGCAGCGGATCGCCCGGCATCAGTACAACGTCAGCGAAATCACCCATTTCTGCATTAATATGTGGGGTAGCCATCTTTCATTCCTTTTTAAAATTTTTTGCCGGGTGGCGGCTGTGCCTTACCCGGCCTACATAACTTTAAGCGCTTCCCGTAGGCCGGATAAGCGTAGCGCCATCCGGCAACGGGTATCAGAGCATGTTTTTGCCGTATTCCATTGGTGACGTACCGAAGTAGGTCGCCAGCGTCTGGCCGATGTCCGCGAAGGTTTCACGGTGACCGAGCGAGCCAGGTTTCACTTTCGGGCCGTAGATCAGCACCGGAATGTGTTCGCGGGTGTGATCGGTGCCTTTCCAGGTCGGATCGCAGCCGTGGTCAGCGGTGAAGATAATAATGTCATCTTCGCCCACCAGCTCCAGCAGCTCCGGCATACGGCGGTCGAACAGCTCAAGCCCACCGGCATAGCCCGCCACGTCGCGGCGATGGCCCCATGAAGAGTCGAAATCGACAAAGTTAGTGAACACGATAGTGTTATCACCTGCCGCTTTCATCTCTTTAACGGTGGCGTCAAAGAGCGCATCCAGACCGGTCGCTTTCACTTTTTTGGTGATGCCGACGTTGGCATAGATGTCCGCGATTTTACCCACGGAAACCACCTGGCCGTTCTTCTCTTCAACCAGCTTTTTCAGGATGGTTGGCGCCGGTGGCTCGACCGCCAGATCGTGACGGTTACCGGTACGCTGGAAGTTGCCCGGCTTGTCGCCGATAAACGGACGTGCAATCACGCGGCCAATGTTGTAGCCGCCTTCGGTCAGCTCTTCACGGGCGATTTCGCACAGCTCGTACAGCTTATCCAGGCCGAACGTCTCTTCGTGACAGGCGATCTGGAACACGGAGTCAGCGGAGGTATAGAAAATCGGTTTCCCGGTTTTCATATGCTCTTCGCCGAGCTGATCGAGGATCACCGTACCGGAGGAGTGGCAGTTACCGAGGTAACCCGGCAGATTTGCGCGTTCCACCAGCTTGTCGAGCAGCGCCTGCGGGAAGCTGTTGGTCTCGTTGCTGAAATAGCCCCAGTCGAACAGCACAGGCACACCGGCGATTTCCCAGTGGCCCGACGGCGTGTCTTTCCCGGAGGAGAGTTCATGCGCCCAGGCATACGCGCCGATCACTTCCGCGTTGCCATCCAGACCCGCCGCAATCTTGCCGGTGGAACCTTCGTGGGCTTTCGCCAGACCCAGACGGGTCAGGTTTGGCAGATTAAGCGGACCCTGACGACCCTGGTCAGCTTCACCTTTTGCGCAGGCTTCTGCGATGTGGCCAAGTGTGTCTGAACCTACGTCGCCAAAGCGCTCCGCATCTTCAGTCGCACCGATGCCGAATGAGTCCAGCACCATTATAAATGCACGTTTCATAGTTTCTCCGTACCTTGCGCGCTGTAAAAAAGCGATCAGATCAGTATACCCGAACTCTTCCTGTAACGGGAAGCTCGCCGGGCGGTTATTCCGTAATTCTGCGATATACCACCGGGGTTTGCGCCGGTGCGCTGTCATCGACGCGGATGGCGGCTTTCACCGCGCGGGCCGCTTCCTGCCAGCTGTTTTCGTCTTTGGCATGAATGACCGCCAGCGGACGTTGACCGTCCACGCTGTCACCCAGTCGGGCCATATCGGTAAAGCCGACGCTGTAATCAATCGCGTCAGACGCCTGACGACGACCGCCGCCCATCGACACGACGGCCATGCCAAGGGCACGGGTGTCCATTTCTGACACGAAGCCTTCGTTATCAGCATAAACCGCTTTGGTCAGCGTCGCCGTCGGCAGGTACTTGTCGTAGTTTTCAACAAAATCGGTCGGGCCTTTCTGGGCGGCAACCATGCGACCAAAGATTTCGGCGGCTTTGCCGTTGTCGAGCACGTTTTGCAGCATGGCGCGGGCGCTGGCGTCATCTTCGGCCAGCTTGCCGGAAATCAGCATTTCCACGCACAGCGCGGTAGTCACTTCCAGCAGGCGCGGGTTGCGGTATTCGCCGGTAAGGAACTGCACGGCTTCGCGCACCTCCACGGCATTACCGGCGCTGGAGGCCAGCACCTGGTTCATGTCCGTCAGCAGCGCAGTGGTGCGAACACCCGCACCGTTCGCCACGCCGACAATCGCCTGCGCCAGTTCAGCAGAGAGTTCGTAGGTTGGCATAAACGCGCCGCTGCCGACCTTCACGTCCATCACCAGCGCATCCAGACCTTCCGCCAGTTTTTTGGCGAGGATCGAGGCGGTGATCAGCGGGATGGAGTCAACCGTGGCGGTAATGTCACGGGTGGCATAAAAACGTTTATCCGCCGGTGCCAGCGAGCTGGTCTGGCCGATAATCGCCACGCCCACGTCTTTGATGATCTCGCGGAAACGTTGATCGTTCGGGAAAATATCGAAGCCCGGAATGGCTTCCAGCTTGTCGAGGGTGCCGCCGGTATGACCCAGGCCGCGCCCGGAAATCATCGGGATATACCCGCCGCAGGCGGCGACCATTGGCCCCAGCATCAGCGAAGTGACATCGCCCACGCCGCCGGTGGAGTGTTTATCCACGATCGGGCCGTTGAGATTAAGGCTTTTCCATTCCAGTACGCTACCGGAATCACGCATCGCCATCGTGAGCGATACGCGCTCTTCAATCGCCATGTCGTGGAAGAAAATGGTCATTGCCAGGGCCGCAATCTGGCCTTCGGAAACGGTGTTATCGCGAATACCGTTAATAAAGAAGCGGATCTCTTCATCGCTTAATGCGATGCCGTCACGTTTTTTGCGGATAATTTCTTGAGCGAGAAACAAGGGAACCCCCTGAGGAATCGGATGAATTATGGCGGGTGGCGCTTCGCTGACCCGCCCTACGATCCTGTAGGCCTGATAAGCGGAGCGCCATCAGGCAAATAACAACTTAATACGCGCTTGCGCTTTTACCGTCGCCGTGACCCAGCGCTTTCAGCAGGCTAGCCAGCAGGCTGGACGCGCCGAAACGGTAATGACGGGAATCGGCCCAGTCGGCACCAAACAGATCGTCTGCGATGGCAAGGAACTGCGCGGCGTCTTCAGCCGTACGCACACCGCCTGCCGGTTTGAAGCCAACGGTTTTTTCCACGCCCATATCACGGATCACTTCCATCATAATGCGCGCGCTTTCCGGCGTGGCATTGACCGGCACTTTACCGGTGGAGGTTTTAATAAAGTCAGCGCCCGCTTTGATGGCGATTTCAGAGGCTTTACGGATCAGGGCTTCTTCTTTCAGCTCACCGGTTTCGATGATCACTTTAAGCAGAACGTTCGCTGCGGCACAGGCGTCTTTGCAGGCTTTCACCAGATCGAAGCCGACCTGCTCGTTACCGGCGATCAGCGCGCGGTACGGGAAGACCACGTCCACTTCATCCGCACCGTAGGCGATGGCAGCGCGGGTTTCAGCCAGCGCGATCTCGATGTCATCGTTACCGTGCGGGAAGTTAGTCACGGTGGCGATGCGCACGTCCGGCGTGCCCTGCTCGTTCAGCGTTTTACGCGCAATCGGGATAAAGCGCGGGTAGATGCAAACCGCGGCGGTGTTGCCAACCGGGGTCTTCGCCTGGTGACACAGGGCGATCACTTTCGCATCGGTGTCATCGTCGTTCAGGGTGGTCAGATCCATCAGTTTCAACGCGCGCAGGCTGCTTGCAGTTAAGTCAGTCATAACATTCTCCGGTTAACATTTTATTCCGGCGGGTGTGTGAGTATTCTAACATTCACCCGCCACGACACTTCGACATTCATCACAGTTAATGAAAACGACATTCACATTTGCATAACTGATATGAGATTCAGATCATATTTTTCAGCGACACGGCCAGGGTTTTTCCGCTGAGTCCGCACCAGGATCAAAAGACGCGCCTCCGGCATTTCTTACACTGCCTGCCTCACTCAAGGAACCCGAGGAAAGCCCATGCCCGCGTCTGCGACCCCATCCCTGCTGCAACGTTGCCAGCACATTGTGACAAGCCCTGTACTGTCCTCGGCACAAAAGCGCCATTTTCTGGCACTGGAGGCGGAAAACAGCCTGCCGTACCCCGCATTACCGCAGGCCGCGCGTGCGGCGCTGGATGACGGCGTGATATGCGATATGTTCGAAGGCAATGCGCCTTACAAACCGCGCTATGTGCTGCCCGATTACGCAAAATTTCTGGCGCAGGGTTCGGAATGGCTGGAGCTGGAACCGGCAAAAGATGTCGACGATGCGCTGTCGATGCTCACCATTCTTTACCACCATGTGCCGTCGGTCACCTCGATGCCGGTGTTCCTCGGTCATCTCGATGCCCTGCTGCAACCTTATGTTAGAATTCTAACACAAGAAGAGATCGATAGTCGCATAAAACGTTTCTGGCGTTATCTGGATCGCACGCTGCCGGATGCCTTTATGCACGCCAATATTGGCCCGTATGATACGCCGGTCACCCGCGCCATTTTACGCGCCGACGCAGAGCTAAAGCAGGTCGCACCGAATTTGACCTTTATTTATGATCCGGAAATCACCCCCGAATCGCTGCTGCTTCAGGTGGCGGAAAACATCTGCGAGTGCAGTAAACCGCATATTTCCAACGGGCCGGTAAATGATAAAATTTTCACAAAAGGCGGTTATGGCGTCGTCAGCTGTTACAACTCACTGCCGCTGGCGGGGGGCGGCAGCACGCTGGTCAGGCTGAATCTGAAAGCCGTTGCTGAACGCAGCGCGTCGGTGGAGGATTTCTTTGAACACACGCTGGCGCACTACTGCGCACAGCAAATCACCATTATTGATGCGCGCTGCGATTTTCTTTATCAGCAGTCCCACTTCTTTGAGAATAGCTTCCTGGTGAAAGAGGGGCTGATCGATGCACAACGTTTTGTGCCGATGTTCGGTATTTACGGCCTTGCGGAAGCGGTGAACACACTGTGCGGGAAAAGCGGCAGCACGGCTCGCTACGGGAAAGACGAGGCGGCGAATCAGCTGGCCTGGCGCATCAGTGAATATCTGGCTGATTTTGTCGCCCGGACACCGGTGAAGCATGGCTGGCAACAGCGCGCGATGCTGCATGCGCAGTCCGGCATCAGCAGCGATACCGTCACCACACCGGGGGCGCGTCTGCCGTACGGCGAAGAGCAGGACCCCATCACCCATTTGCAGACGGTTGCCCCGCATCACGCATGGTATGCGGCGGGCATCAGCGATATTTTAACCCTCGACGAAACCATCAAGCGTAACCCGCAGGCGGTGGCGCAGCTCTGTCTGGGGGCATTCAGTCTCGGGATGCGGGAATTTACGGCTAACGTCAGCGGCAACGATCTGGTGCGCGTCACCGGTTATATGGTACGGCTGTCAGATCTGGAAAAATTCCGGGCGGAGGGATCGCGCACCAATACCACCTGGCTGGGTGAAGAAGCCGCGCGCAATACGCGCATGCTGGAACGTCAACCCCGCGTGGTCAGCCATGAACAGCAGATGCGCTTTAGTCAGTAGCCTGATCCCCTTCTCCTGCGTCGACGGGCCGGGCAGTCGGCTGGCGCTGTTTTTACAGGGCTGCACGATGCGCTGCAAAAACTGCCATAACCCGTGGACCATGGGGCGCTGCAATCACTGCGGCGAGTGCGTGCCGCACTGCCCGCATCAGGCGCTGTCGATGATTAACGGGCAGGTGGCGTGGGATGCGGCCGCCTGTCAGCAGTGCGATACCTGTTTGCGGCGCTGCCCGCAGCAGGCGACGCCGATGGCACAGCGCATGAGTGTGGCGGAGGTTATCGCGCAGATCAAAAAGGTGCGCGCGTTTATTGGCGGCATCACCGTCAGCGGTGGCGAGGCGACCACGCAACTGCCCTTTTTACTGGAACTGTTTGCGGCGATAAAAGCCGATCCCGCGCTGTCAGCGCTGAGCTGTCTGGTGGACAGCAACGGTCTGCTGAGTGAAACCGGCTGGCAAAAACTGCTGCCGTTGTTTGACGGGGCGATGATCGATCTGAAAGCCTGGGACAACGACATTCACCGCCAGTTGACCGGGCGGGATAACGCGCAGGTAAAACAGAGCATTCGCTGGCTGGCGGCGCGCGATAAACTGAGCGAGTTGCGGCTACTGGTGATCCCAGGCCAGAGCGATTATCTGCCACACATTGCGGAACTGAGCGCGTTTATTGGCAGCCTGGGCAACGTCAGCGTGAGGCTGAACGCCTTTCATGCCCACGGCGTCTATGGTGAGGGGGCACAGTGGCGCAGCGCCACCCCGGCAGAGGTTGAACCGCTGGCCACGGCGCTGCGGGAACGGGGCGTGGAAAAGGTTATTCTGCCCGCGCTCTATCTGTGAAAAACAGACGGCGGGTATTAGCAAAAATCGTTTCGGCGATCATCTCCGGCGGCTCTGACCGCAGTTCGCACAAGGTTTCAAACACCTGCGCCACCCGCTCGGGCCGGTTAGGCTGCCCCTGAAAACCGTTCAGCGGCATATCCGGCGCGTCCGTTTCCAGCAGCAACGCCGATAACGGCAGGCGCGCCATCACGTCGCGGGTTTTACTGGCCCGCGGGTACGTGATGGTACCACCAACGCCAATGTAATATCCCAGTTCAATAAACCGCTGCGCCTGTTGCAGGCTACCCGCAAAACCATGTACCACGCCGGTGCGCGGCAGCGCGTGGCGCTTCAGGTGCATCGCCAGCTTATCGTGGGTGCGCCTGGAGTGCAGGATCACCGGTAACTCATAGCGTTTCGCCAGCACCAGTTGGGCATCGAGGATCTGCGCCTGACGCTCAAACTGCGGATTGTCGCGATACAAATCAAGGCCGATTTCGCCGATGGCAATCAGCCGTGAGTCCGGGGCGGCCAGGTGCGCCTCCAGCTGTTGCAGACAGCGGTCGGTATGCTGTTCGATGACGATGGGATGCAGACCGAGTGCGGCAAAAAGCGCGTCGTGCTTATGAGCCAGCGTCAGCACGCGGGCGAAATTCGCCGCTTCCGTCGACGGAACGATAATGGCCTCTACGCCAGCCCCAGCGGCACGGGTAATGCTGGCGCTTTCGTCACCGGTAAACGGCGGAAAATCGAAGTGGCAGTGGGTATCGATAAAACGAAAGGTCACGCCGTTCCCTCACTGCTGATGGCGGGATCGTCGTTGGCCTGGGGTGCATCCACCAGCGGCGTGGTTATGGCATCGTTCGCCACCACCGCTGGTGGCACGACCACGGTCGGCGGTACCACCACGCCCGGCGGGGTGACAATACGCGGGGGATGGCGCAGCAGCGGCGGAGTTTCCGCCAGCAGTTTGCCGACCGTTGCCAGGAAGTAGCGTCCACAAAGGCGGCCCAGTTTGTAATCATCACGCAGCGCAGGCAGACGGCTGCCCAGCGCCATGCTTTTTAACAGCCGCGGCGGGTAGATCTCAAAGATGCGCAGTTTTCCCGGCGGTTTTTCAATGAACTGCTGAATGGCGCGATAGCTGGTTTCATGGTGCTGCACCAGCGCCATCAGCGGTTGCAGACTGCTGTCACCCAGCCAGCGCTCCATACGCTTAAACCACTGCGGGGTGTAATACATCTGTGACGGCACGGTGCGGATCACCACAATGGTTTGCGCGCCCCGCTTCGCCGCTTCCTGCACCGGAATGGCATCGCTGATGCCGCCATCGAGATAGTTAATCCCTTCCAGCATGACGCCAGGGCGGTAGAAGCCGGGGATGGCGCTCGACGCGCGGATAAGATCCAGCCAGGTCTGGCTGGTGGGCGAAAAATAACCGGGTGTGAAGTCATCGCCGCGGCAGGCGCACAT
Source organism: Enterobacter kobei (assembly GCF_018323985.1). Taxonomy (GTDB): domain Bacteria; phylum Pseudomonadota; class Gammaproteobacteria; order Enterobacterales; family Enterobacteriaceae; genus Enterobacter_D; species Enterobacter_D kobei_A. The sequence continues at coordinate 3,929,051 of NZ_AP024590.1, forward strand.
ATAAAAAGCTTTCCCGCTGTCGAACAGCCGGGCGGCGGTGTCCATGGCCAGCGGCATCTGGCTGGCGGTGGATTCAATCAGCCAGTCGAGATCGATCAGGTTCCCGCCGCGCACGAAGCGCACCGGGTTAAAGAATTCCCGCGATGTGGTGTAGCGCATAATGACTTTTCGCGCGTAGCCAGGCTGGTTACAGAGATAAGCAGAGAGATTTTGTGCGCCAGCGGAGGTGCCGAAGTACAGGTCGAAAGGGTTGAAGTTGGCGCGCATGAACTCGTCCAGCACGCCGGCTGTAAATATGCCCCGTTGACCGCCGCCTTCACAGACGAGTGCGAGCCGACCCGGGCGAAATGGACTTAACGCTAACGGTGCGATGTTGCCGAGCGTTATTGGAATTCGTTGTCCCACCCTGTCATCCTTTTTACGTCGCTATGACTTACAAAGTAGCGCACTTTTGCCGTCCCTGGAACCATGGTCCCTGAAACAACGAAAGCCAGTCACGAGGACTGGCTTTGCAATGGATCGAGGTATGACAAACTGCTATGGACGTCGACGGCCCATGAACAGGCTAACCAGGAACAGAATGATACCTACAACGAATACGATTTTTGCCGCACCAGCTGCGGTACCTGCTAAACCACCGAAGCCCAGGGCTGCAGCGATTAACGCGATAACCAGAAAAATAATGCCCCAACGAAACATATGACTCTCCTTTACCATAATTTAATATCGATCGCTGCTCGCGAGCGCTCAGGCTACTCACTGCGATTTTTTTTCGGTGTGTTGCTTACAATGCCCGGCGCTAACCGGGCGAATGTATTACTTCGCCTTAAGGTCGTTCTTCACACTCTTAACACCATCGACCGCTTTAGCGATACTTTCCGCGCGATCGATTTGTGCCTGGGAATCCACCGTACCGGTCAGCTGAACCACACCATCCGTGGTTTCAACTTTCACTTTACGTGACGGGACGATGTCATCAGCCAACAGTTTGGCTTTCACTTCGCTGGTGGTCGCAGTGTCGCCTGCGTACCCTTTCACGGATTCGGATTTGCCATCGCGTACGTGGAGTTTGTCGCTTACTGACGCTACGCCCTCAACCTGTTTAGCAACCTTAACCGCTTCTTCAGCCTGTGCCTGACTTTCGACGAAACCGCTCAGCGTAACGACCGCTTTTTCCGTTTTCACCGAAATATCTGTGCTCTTGATGCTTTCATGATCCACCAGTGCCGCTTTTACCTTCGCGGTAATGGCGCTGTCATCCATGAAGTTACCGACTTTATTCATAGAGCTATCGATTTTTTGCCCTGCGTCGCTTGCGGTAGACTGTGCTTTGTCAGTGGCGCTGGTTTCAGCCAGAGCAGAACCACTTGCCAGTACGGAACCCAGCATTACTGCCAGCAGAGTTTTAGAAATCTTCAGTCTTGTCGTAGTCATCGATTTATTCCTTTCAGTTTGCCCGCACCCGGGCGTCAAGCCGCCTTACTGGCTGCTTCGTTGCTGTGGTGAATCTCACCTAATGCAGAATTCAATGGCATGGGTCACAAATCAGGATGTCCCGTGGCGCACTGCCCTGCTCCAGTTATTAATATTATGGTTATCCGATAAGCCAGGATGAAAGGTCAACATTCACGCATTGAACAGTGCTTTCAGCCGCCCCTTCGGTAACCACTTTGTTAAATATAGCTAACAAAATTAAAAGCGCTTGCGCGAAAGGCTAAAAAGTGAGCAACAAACTGAAAAAGCGGGGTAATTAAGAACATTCCGCAAGAGGCTAATAAGACAGGGAAAGTCACTGAGCGCGGCGGCTGCCGCGCTCTGAGGGGTCGGGATTAGTGTTCGCGTGTTTTACGGAACTGCACGTCAGGATAACGCTCCTGCGTCAGGTTGAGGTTAACCATGGTCGGGGCGATATACGTCAGGTTGTCGCCACCGTCCAGCGCCAGCTGGATTTCGTTCTTCCGTTTGAACTCCTCAAACTTCTTCACGTCGGTACTTTCAACCCAGCGCGCCGTGGCAACGTTTACGGATTCGTAGATCGCCTCCACGTTGTACTCGCTCTTCAGACGGGCAACCACCACGTCAAACTGCAGCACACCTACGGCACCCACGATCAGATCGTTGTTGGAGATCGGACGGAATACCTGTACCGCCCCCTCTTCCGACAGCTGTACCAGACCTTTCAGCAGCTGTTTCTGTTTCAGCGGATCGCGCAGGCGGATACGACGGAACAGTTCAGGCGCAAAGTTCGGGATACCGGTGAACTTCATCATCTCGCCCTGCGTAAAGGTATCACCAATCTGGATGGTGCCGTGGTTATGCAGGCCGATGATGTCGCCCGGGAAGGCTTCCTCAACGTGCGAACGGTCACCCGCCATAAAGGTCAGCGCATCGGAGATCACCACATCTTTACCGGTACGCACCTGGCGCAGCTTCATGCCTTTTTCATATTTCCCGGACACCACACGCATAAAAGCGACGCGGTCGCGGTGTTTCGGATCCATGTTGGCCTGGATCTTAAAGACGAAACCGGTGAATTTCTCTTCTTTCGCTTCCACGGTACGGGTGTCGGTTTTACGCCACATTGGCGCAGGCGCCCAGTCCACCAGACCGTCGAGCATATGGTCAACGCCAAAGTTACCCAGCGCGGTACCAAAGAACACCGGCGTAATTTCACCGGCGAGGAACAGTTCCTGATCGAATTCGTTGGATGCGCCCTGCACCAGTTCCAGTTCGTCACGCAGTTGTTGTGCCAGGTCTTCGCCCACGGCGCTGTCCAGCTCCGGGTTATTCAGCCCTTTTACAATGCGCACGTCCTGAATGGTGTGGCCTTTACCGGTCTGATAAAGATAGGTTTCATCTTTATAGAGGTGGTAAACGCCTTTGAACAGCTTGCCGCAGCCAATTGGCCAGGTGATAGGCGCGCAGCCGATCTTCAGTTCGTTTTCCACTTCATCCAGCAGCTCCATCGGATCGCGGATGTCACGGTCAAGTTTGTTCATAAAGGTGAGGATCGGCGTATCGCGCAGACGGGTAACTTCCATCAGCTTACGGGTACGATCTTCAACGCCTTTTGCCGCATCGATAACCATCAGGCAGCAGTCCACCGCCGTCAGCGTGCGGTAGGTATCTTCGGAGAAGTCTTCGTGGCCGGGGGTATCCAGCAGGTTCACCAGGCAGTCGTGATACGGGAACTGCATCACGGAGGTGGTGATCGAGATCCCACGCTGCTTTTCCATTTCCATCCAGTCGGATTTGGCGTGCTGGTTAGAGCCACGGCCTTTTACCGTACCGGCGGTCTGGATCGCCTGTCCGAACAGCAACACCTTTTCGGTGATGGTGGTTTTACCGGCATCGGGGTGCGAAATAATGGCAAACGTGCGGCGCTTCGCCACCTCTTGTAAATAAGGAGACAACGTCATAATTACATTCTTCTTAGTCAATGCGCGGCGCGAAGCCACGCAGCATGAAATTCAAAATTGCGGCTATTTTACCCATCAATGGAGGACAGACAATCAATGTTTACACAGCAGCTGCTCCAGTTCGCCAAGGGAGGTCACGGTCCAGGTGGGTTCCACACCGTCCGGTAAAGTACGCTGATGGGCGTTAAGCCAGCAGGTCGACAGCCCGGCATTCATGCCGCCCAGAATGTCCGACTCGGCGGTATCCCCCACCATTAATACACGACTGCGCGCCGGGTTTCCCGCCTGCTCCAGCGCATAATCAAAAATCGCCGGATGCGGCTTCGCCACGCCGATCTGCTCGGAGATCACCAGCAGATCGAAATAGTCCCGCAGTCCGGTACGCTCAAGGCGAATTTCCTGCAGGGCGGTAAAGCCGTTGGTGATAATGCCCAGCTTTGCTTTACCTTTCAGCGTTTTCAGTAACGATAGCGCGCCCGGCAACGGCGTGCAGATCTCGGCCATCGCGTTAAGAAACGCTTCATTCAGATCGCCCGCCGGAACATTTAATTTCGCCGCCCATCCTTCAAAACGCTGGTGCTGCAACTGTAGCGCTGAAATGGCGCCGTTCTGATATTCCACCCACAGCGGTTTATTAACGGCCTGATAATCCTGGAAATCGTCAGCGGTGAAAGTCACGCTATAATCAAGAAACATCCGCTGTAAGCCGCCGAACGAATCAAAGGTAAACAGCGTTTCGTCAGCGTCAAAGAAAATCCAGTCCCAGTTCATTACATCACCTTACGTCTTGTTAAATCGGCAACGCCATAATAATTGCGTCTTCGCGGCCCGTTGCTGTCGGGTAATAGTTACGCCGGACGGTGGCTTCGTTGAAGCCCAGGCTTTCATACAGCGCGATGGCGGCGGCGTTCGACGCACGCACTTCCAGCCACAGCGTAAGCACATCGCGTTTTTCCAGCTCGGCAATCAGATGCAAGAGCAGCATTTTGCCCAGTCCCTGGCGCTGAAAAGCGGGATCGACGGCGATGTTAAACAACGTGGCTTCGTCGAGCACGACTTGCGTAATGGCAAACGCGGCCATGGTGTCACCGGCCATCAGCCGGAAATTGAGGTAGCGTTCACCCTGATTGCTGGCGAAGGTTTTTTCACTCCACGGGAATGCGTGCGCGCGGGTTTCAATCTGGAAGGCGGCCGCTAAATCAGTCGTGGTGAGGGAAGAAATCGTGTTCATGTTCGCAGATTTGTTGCCATAGGGCGGCGCGAGCCGCAGGGTTAACCCGTAATTCATCGAATAGCGGGGACGTCACCTTCACGCCCTCCAGCGCCACGTTTTCGTCAGCGCCCAGCAGCCAGCAGTTACAGCGGCTGCCCGGTGGCAACATCGCGATCCGTTCCGGCGTAATTTGTAAAACCTGATCGGGAGAGACGGTCAGCGCGCGCAAAACGTCGCCGATCAACGGTTCGGTTAACGCCGGCAGTGCGGAGGACACCATCACCAGCCGAATGTGTGCCGGCAGCGAAATCGCAATTTCGCCCTGCAACGCCGCGGGCCTGCGCAAAGCCCACTGGGTAATGCCCAGCTGCTGTAGTTGCCAGTCGCGTCGGGATGTCATAGCGGATCACTCCTGTCTGTCAGGCGCGCAAATATAGCAAATTCGTCGTATCTGCGCCAACAAACTACTATAATCGCCGCCTGAGTTTAATGAGGAGTGTTTAATGTCTGCGTTTACCCCGGCAAGTGAAGTCTTGCTGCGCCACAGTGATGATTTCGAAGAGAGCCGTATTCTGTTTGCCGGAGATATGCAGGATGACCTGCCTGCTCGCCTGGAGACGGCGGCAAGCCGTGCGCACACCCAGCAGTTCCACCATTGGCAAGTGCTGAGCCGTCAGATGGAAGATCGTGCCCGTTTCAGCCTCGTTGCCGACGCGACTGACGTGGCAGACAGCGATACGCTGATCTACTACTGGCCGAAAAATAAGCCGGAAGCCCAGTTCCAGCTGATGAACATTTTGTCGCTGCTGCCGGTCGGCACCGATATTTTCGTGGTCGGTGAAAACCGAAGCGGCGTGCGTAGCGCCGAGCAAATTCTGGAAGCGTACTGCCCGCTGACCAAAGTCGACAGCGCGCGTCGCTGTGGCCTGTATCATGGTCGCCTGGAAAAACAGCCCACTTTCGATGCCGAAAGCTTCTGGGATGAATACCCGCTGGACGATCTGACCATCAAGACCTTACCGGGCGTGTTCAGCCGCGACGGTCTGGATGTGGGCAGTAAGCTGCTGCTCTCCACCCTGACGCCGCACACCAAAGGTAAGGTGCTGGACGTAGGCTGTGGCGCGGGCGTGTTGTCCGTCGCGCTGGCCCGCCACTCGCCAAAAGTGCGGTTGAGCCTGTGCGATGTGAGCGCCCCGGCAGTGGAAGCGAGCCGTGCGACGCTTGCGGCAAACGGTATTGAAGGTGACGTGTTCGCCAGTAACGTCTTCTCGGAAGTGACCGGTCGCTATGACATGATCATCTCTAACCCGCCGTTCCACGATGGGTTGCAGACCAGTCTTGAAGCGGCGCAGACGCTGATCCGCGGTGCGGTTCGTCATCTGAACAGCGGCGGCGAGCTGCGTATTGTCGCGAACGCCTTCCTGCCTTATCCGCAGGCGCTGGACGAGACCTTTGGCTTCCACGAAGTGGTCGCGCAAACCGGTCGCTTTAAAGTTTACCGTACGATCATGACGCGCCAGGCAAAACGCTAAGGGTTAAAGTGCCGTTTTTTGCAGCAAATTAAGAAACGGCACACAATTAACTGTTGACGAAAATCCTAAAACATCTAGAATGCGCCTCCGTGGTTACGATACTTCAAGAGTATCGATGGTATGCGAAGGTGGCGGAATTGGTAGACGCGCTAGCTTCAGGTGTTAGTGTCCTTACGGACGTGGGGGTTCAAGTCCCCCCCCTCGCACCATAAATCACATGATATTGCTCGCACTGGGCGAAGGTGGCGGAATTGGTAGACGCGCTAGCTTCAGGTGTTAGTGTCCTTAGGATGTGGGGGTTCGAGTCCCCCCCCTCGCACCAACGAGGCAATATCAAAAAAATAAGATAACAGTGCGAAGGTGGCGGAATTGGTAGACGCGCTAGCTTCAGGTGTTAGTGTCCTTTGGATGTGGGGGTTCGAGTCCCCCCCCTCGCACCACTTATCTTGTTTTCTTCCAGCTTTCCTTCCCGGTTACATCACTCGCTTCAAATTCATCAGTAGCATCATCATCCCGCTGACCAGCGCAATGCCCGATGGCAACAGCACAAAGTGCCGTAACTGCTTGTGATAAAGCATCACTGGCGTCAATACCAGCCCAAGAACGATCAATATTCGCCACGTATTCAGAGAAAGATCGGCATAGGCCAGCCCGGTGACGATCAGACCCGCCAGTAAAAGTCCCCATCCACTTCCCAGCGCCCGTTGCAACATGCTTTCACCTCTCACAGTGATAATGATAACCAATATCATATGATATGTTTTCTCATTTGTCAGCCCGTGTTGTGGGCGCTGCATGAACTTTACGCATCGCCTGATGACAGACATTCAGTAAGGTGATAAATTGTGCGCTCAGGAAGACCGATAACAATTAAATAATACTTTCGCGATTAATTTTCCCCCGCGTTATTTTTCGTTTTGGCAACCATTACATTTTTTAAATTGCAGATTAATAACGACATTAAGTTTAAAGATGACAGCACACTCATGGCATTCCCTTTGTGACAAGAAATACCGTTTATCCCTGCGCCTGTTCTTGTTTCTGAATGCAGCTTCGGCCCTCTTTTCTTTTATGCTTCCGCTTTATAACGAGCGATCGCTGACGGCCCCGCTGTGCCTGTTGTTTACCGTCAGCGTGACGCTTCTGCTGTGGCACTGGCGTTTTCCGACAAAGAAATTAAATGTGCTGCTGGTCTCAGCTTTATTTGGCGCATTATGGGCGTGGCAAATCGCCATGAAATATTCCGGTCTTGCCGATCCCGGTTCGCCTTATCTGCTGATCGCGCTAATTAGCGTGTTATTTATTGGCTCAATTGCTTTTTCTAATAATATCATCGCATTCACGCTGCACTCGCTGCCGGTATTTTTATGCTGCCTGTGGTTTAGCGAGGGTGAAAATATGCTGCGCATGATATTTTCCTTTGCATTGCCGATGACCGGTATTGCCATCCAGAATGTGATCCAGGCGCGTAATGATAAGTTTGCGCTCGATTTATTGTACCGGTTGCTGGAAGAAAGAGAGACGCTCAATGATTTAAGTATGCTCGATCCGCTTACCGGCCTGTATAACCGCCGCGGGCTGCAAAACAAAATTGATAATCTGCTGACGCTGGATAACGGCGTGCGTTATGTCCTGCTACTGGATATCGACCATTTCAAAGCCTACAACGATCACTACGGTCATATGATGGGCGATCAGGCGCTGATCCGCGTGTCGGCTGCCATTCGTGATGCGGTGCGCTCGCGGGATATTGTGGCGCGTTTCGGCGGCGAAGAATTTATGATCCTGTTAAGCAACGTCGATCTGGAGCGCGCGCGCCTGGCGGCGGAGCGTATCCGTCAGCAGGTTTACGATCTGAAAATCCCGCACATGTTTAACGAAAGCGTGGCGACCAATGTGACGGTCAGCATCGGCATCGCGCCGCTGACGGACGCCAATATTGAGGCGGCGCTCGACCAGGCCGATAAGGCGCTGTATGAAGCCAAACACCTTGGCCGTAACAATATCCTGTTCAGCGGTGAGCTGAAAGTCGCCTGAAGCGGGATCGCCCTCCACTTTCCGGACAAAGATCTTGCGATCGGTTTTATCTATAGTTAGGATTGGCAATCATTATCATTTAGATTCCATTTCAGTCGCGCACTATGGCCTATCGCTTCGCTCCGATCACTGAAGATGCTGTCTGGCGTATCCCGCTTCGTCCTGAAACGGTTTCGCTGGCCGATGCCCTGCGTGACGCTTTTGCCACGCATCGTGCGCATTTCCTGGATGTGGTTAAACTCGACGAGCCTCACCCGCCCCAGGCCATGACGCTGGCCGAATGGTCAAAGCCTTCGACGCTTCGGTCGTTGCAGGCGGTTTATGCCGATCACATCTACCGTAATCAGCCGACGCAACCGCGGGAAAATAAGCCGCTGTTGTCGTTATGGGCACAGTGGTATCTGGGTCTGATGGTGCCGCCGCTGTTGCTGGCGCTGTTAACGCAGAAAACCGCACCGGATGTTTCCCCGGAGCATTTCCACGTGGAGTTTCATGAAACGGGCCGCGCGGCCTGTTTCTGGGTGGATGTGCATGCGGATCATGTCACCCCCCGTCTGTCGGATCAGCAACGTATTGAACGGCTGATCGTCCGGGCGATGATCCCGGTGGTGCAGGCGCTGGAATCGACAGGCGACATCAACGGCAAGCTTATCTGGAGTAACACCGGCTATCTGATTAACTGGTATCTCAACGAGATGAAGCCCCTGCTCGGCGAGGCGCGCGTCGCGGCGCTGCGTCAGTTCTGCTTCTTTGAAAAACAGCTTTCCGATGGTCAGGATAATCCGTTGTGGCGCACCGTGGTGCTGCGTGATGGGTTACTGGTTCGCCGTACCTGCTGCCAGCGTTACCGTCTGCCGGATGTGCAGCAATGCGGTGACTGCACGCTGAAATAAACCAGATTGTTGGTCTGCCGGGTGGCGCTACGCTTACCCGGCCGACGGTCAGACTTTTGCTTGCCCGGCAGGCTCGCGCCGCCGGGCAATTCCTGTCACGCCACCTGTTGACGTTCTTCCTCTGCACGCAATGCCTCTTCCGCTTCCTGCGCCAGCAACTGCTTCTCATACACTTTAAAGAACGGGTAGTAGATGATGGCGGATATCACCGCCAGGATCACCACGAGGATCGCCGCGCGGAAATCCCAGCCCAGCCCCCATGCCGCACCGATTGGTGCAGGCGCAGTCCATGGCACCACGGAAATCACCCGGCCAATCAGATCCATTTTCATGGCGCCCCAGGCGATCACGGCGTTCACCATCGGCGCGAGCAGGAACGGAATGAAGAACACCGGGTTCATGACGATAGGCGTACCGAAGATCACCGGCTCGTTGATGTTAAAGAAGCTCGGCACCACGCTCAGTTTACCTATCGAACGCAGGTGCACCGAGCGGCTGCGTAAATAACACAGCACCAGCCCCATCGTTGCCCCGGAGCCGCCGATCACAATAAAGAAGGTCCAGAAAGCTTCCATAAAGATGTGCGGCAACGGCGCGCCCTGCGCCAGCGCGCTCTGGTTCATGCCGAGGTTGGTCAGCCAGAACATTTGCAGCATCCCGGAAACGATCGCGGCACCGTGGATGCCGGCGAACCACAGCAGATGCCCAATCAGTACCGCCAGCAGAATAGCCGGCAGGGAATCCGCCGCCGAAACCAGCGGTTTAAACAGCGACATGATGGCCTGCGGGATCAGCATATCCAGCTGCGACTGGATAAACAGGCTCAGCGGGTACAGCGTGACCACCACCACCAGCACCGGGATCAGCAGGTCGAATGAGTTTTTGATCATCGGCGGCACCTGATCCGGCAGGCGAATGCCGATGTTATGCGCCTTCAGAAAACGCATCATCTCCACACAGTAGATGGCGACGAGGATCGCCGTAAAGATGCCGGTTCCCCCCAGGCTGTCTACCGGCATCGCGCCTTTGGTTTTCGGCGCCGCCACCAGCAGAAACGCCATCAGCGAGAGCATGGCGCACATGAAGGGATCAAGCTGATGCGATTTCACGTAGTGCTTGCCCAGGTTGTAGGCGATGGCCGCACAGATGTAGATCGACATGATCCCCATCGTCATATCAAAAGGCGTCAGGATCTGCCCTTCGAACTGTTTTGCCATATCCAGCCAGGCGCGGGCAAAGCCTAACGTGGTATCCGGTGAAAAGGGCGGATAGGCAAACACCAGTAAAAATGAGCCGACGATCATAAAAGGCATAGCGGAAATAAAGCCATCACGGATCGCCATTACATGGCGCTGGGAGGAAATTCGCCCGGCGATCGGGCTGACATAATTTTCAACAAAACGGAAAATCAGATTAAACGCAGCATGGTTATCAGACATAGCAGCTCTCCTGTCAGGCGAACAAGTTAAACGCAGCAGCGCTAAATAAGGTGCTGTGCGGCAATCCATTATGTGGGTTTACAACCATGCCGGGCGCAGGGCCAGCATTAAAGCTCAGGTGGATACGTTTCATAGACGGCTCTTTTTATCTGAGACAGAGGAAGGGTCAAACGAGTATTAATCTCCGTTACGGACACTGCAACCGGTTACTGTAACCGGTTTCCGTGATTGTGAAGAGGATCGAGAAATCCGGCAGATCCGTTTGTGATTAATTAATATTTACAGCACACGAAGGCTTATGACAGATTACTGCCAGTCGTTCCCAGGAGATAACAATGAGTCTGCATTCTGTGCGGGAGTTTTTTGCAAGCCAGGCCCCCGATATTGAAATTATTGAACTTAGTCAGAGTACGGCAACCGTGGCACTGGCCGCAGCGGCGCATAATGTCGAACCCGGACAAATCGCTAAAACGCTGTCGTTAAAAGTTAAGGATGAGGTCATCCTGATCGTGGCGAAAGGCGATGCCCGGCTGGATAATAAAAAGCTGAAATCGACGTTTGGCGCGAAAGCCCGCATGCTGAGCAGTGATGAAGTGGTACTGACCACCGGTCATCCGGTTGGCGGCGTCTGCCCGTTCGGGCTGGAGAATCCGCTGGCGGTCTATTGTGATGTGTCCCTAAAGCAGTATCAGGAAGTGTTACCTGCCGCCGGGGCAACCCACAGCGCCGTGCGTATTTCACCGGCGCGCATGGCGGAGCTGACCGCTGCCACCTGGGTAGATGTATGTGAATAAAACAGCCTGCGCCAGTCTGTTGCCTGGCGCAGCTCGTCAAAAGCATCCGCACTCAGGCAAACATATGCACTGCAGGCGGTTTCCGGTCAACGGAGATATGCATCAGGATATCCGCCGCATCCAGCAATCCCGCATCCGAATGCACGCCCAGCTTGGTCATGGCATTAAACTTGTGCGCCCGCACCGTTTTGATATTGCGCGACAGGCAGTTGGCGATCTCCGGCATTGAATAACCGTAAGTCATATAATGCAGGATGGCGCGTTCAGTTGGACTCAGCCCGTTATTCTTACTGATATACCAGTCGTTAATCACATTCTCATTAAGCCGATGCGTATTGTGCAGCAATATCGTGAGCTGCTCCTGTAACGGCCCGATGGCCAGCGTTTTGCTGATGATGCCATGCAGGCTGGAAGGGGAAAGCAAACTCATCAGGCGAACTTCAGTATCATCCTGCGCCAGCACGATCCGCTGAGCGGACGGATACGCATTGGCAAGTTTTAACAGGCTCTTCAGGCACTCAATACGCTGCGCCCGCAGTCCGGAAAGCGAAAATATGACAGAAAAAAAAGGCATCCCGGGCGCGGCCGCTTCGAACGCCGGATAATCTTTAAAAAAATGGAGCTTATACGCACTGAACGCTGATGCACTGAAAAGATGGGATAATCCCATCTCACTCATGACACAGCTTTCGATGACAGCAACATGCCGCTTTGCACATTTCTTTTCCATTCCGTTTGCTCTCCGTAGGCTGACGCTAAATTCAGCTCTCTCATTCCCTGTGCACTATTAATCCATGCGTACATTTCAGCATTGCTGCGCAGTGAAAGGCGGCGCATGGCACTATTTTTTTGCGCACTCACTGTCTTATTACTCTTCTTGAGTAACATCGCGACCTGATTAATCCCCCAGCCTTTACCGATGAGTCGTAATACGCGGCGTTCAGACAACGTTAACAGGGCAGACTTGTCCTCTTCCTCGTCAAAATCACCCGGCTCAGGAGACAGCAGACTTTGACTGATCCTTTCCGCGCTGATACTGCCGGCGCGAATGGCATTCACCACCACATCGACCGGATCAACCTGTGACAGCAAGGTGCTTTCCGGGCGCAGCAGCATCTCTACCGCCAGCGGGTAAAGCAGACGCGGGACAATAAAAATCCAGTGGATATCAAGGTACTGAGTCAATAACTTGTAATACTGCTCGCAGATACTTTTGGGATGGCGAATGTCGCCTGACAAATCGGCGATCACTAAATCTGCGCGCCGCAGCTGAAGCAACGTGAGTTCTTCTAATGCGCGGCAATACGAGAGTTCATATTCGGGAAAATGATTAGCAATAATATTGCCAAGACCATTTTGTATGATAGGTGCTTTACTAATAACGATACCGAACTTACAACTTCCTGTAACCATAATTCATCCGTCTCCTTTTTAAGCTCAGAGACTCCAGGCAGAAATGAATACTATAAATAAGCATTATATTTCGCCCCTGAGTTTTCCGTCACTTTTCCCTGGATACTAACCGTAAAGTGCCACCCGGCACCTCTTTTCCTTCTGGAGAGATTAACCATGAGATTCTTTCATCCTGCTCTCACCGCGTTAATATCGCATAAATCCTGCAAAATAAATAACCAACAATATGGTTAAAAAATACAAAGAAAATTAAGTAAAAATTAAATTATTAATCTTATGAATATTAAAAGTACAGATGCTGCTCAGCAGGTGGCACAGGCTCTGCGTTTGAAAAAGCATAAGAAATCTAAAAGATAATGAATAAATATTGATCTGCCTTCCGGCAGGGCCATGGGCGCTTTGTGCTAAAACTAAGCTTTCCGCCTGGCCTCCAGGCGTTTCGACGTTTACTACCAGGGCACGACATGCAAGCAGAGCAGGCGTCACAGCGGACCATCACGCGACTGTGTATTCAGTGCGGTCTTCTTTTATTACAGCACGGTGCCGAGAGCGCCCTGGTGGAGGAATTATCCACCCGTCTGGGGCTGGCGCTGGGTATGGACAGCGTCGAAAGCTCGATTTCGGCCAATGCCATTGTGCTGACAACTATTAAAGACGGTGAATGTCTCACGTCGACACGCAAGAACAGCGATCGCGGGATCAACATGCATGTGGTGACCGAAGTACAACATATTGTCATCATGGCCGAGCATAAACTGCTCGATGATGAGGACGTCGCGAAACGCTTTGACCACGTCAAACCGCTGCGTTATCCGCGCTGGCTGATGGTGCTGATGGTGGGTCTCTCCTGCGCCTGCTTTTGCCAGCTGAATAAAGGCGGCTGGGACGGCGCGGTGGTGACCTTTTTTGCCAGCAGTATCGCGATGTACGTGCGGCTGACGCTGGCGCAGCGGCATATGCATCCGCAGATCAACTTCTGCATTACCGCATTTGTCGCCACTACGGTCGCGGGTTTGTTACTGATGCTGCCTGTCTTCGCCCTGACCTCGACGGTATCAATGGCCGCCAGCGTACTGCTGCTGGTACCGGGCTTTCCGCTGATCAACGCCGTGGCGGATATGTTTAAAGGCCATATTAATACCGGACTGGCGCGCTGGGCGATCGCCAGTCTGCTGACCCTCGCCACCTGCGTGGGCGTGGTGATGGCGATGACGTTATGGGGTCTGCGCGGATGGGCATAATCGATTTTCTGCTGGCGCTGATGCAGGACATGGCGCTGTCGGCCATTCCCGCAGTGGGTTTTGCGATGGTGTTTAACGTTCCGCATCGCGCCCTGCCTTGGTGTGCGCTGCTGGGCGCGCTCGGCCACGGCTCACGCATGACGATGGTCACCGCGGGTTTTAATATTGAGTGGTCGACCTTTATGGCGTCGATGCTGGTCGGTGCCATTGGCATCCGCTGGTCGCGCTGGTATCTGGCGCACCCGAAAGTCTTTACCGTGGCGGCAGTGATCCCGATGTTTCCTGGCATTTCAGCCTACACCGCGATGATCTCGGCGGTGAAGATTGGGCATCTCGGCTACAGCGAGGATCTGATGATCCTGCTGCTGACCAATTTCCTGAAGGCCACCTCTATTGTTGCCGCCCTCTCCATCGGCCTGTCGGTGCCGGGATTGTGGATCTACCGCAAGCGCCCGCGCGTTTGAAATTTGTTTTCTGCTGCTGCCATGGTGATAATCCCTCTTTGCGTTTTGGCGTGTAAGGAGTGAGCGTGGAACACCATGGCATTAATTGTGGAGAGAAGACTGACGAAGCCAGCCTGAAAGAGAAGATCTTTGACAGCGCCATCACGCTGTTTGCGGAATACGGGCTTAACGGCGCGCGCATGGAGCAGATCGCGGAAAAAGCCGGCACCACCAAACGTATGGTGGTCTATCACTTCAAAACTAAAGAGAACCTGTACTTACGCGTTCTTGAACACGTCTATACCGAAATCCGCGCCAGCGAGAAACAGCTGAATCTTGCCGGGATGCCGCCGGTAGAAGCGATGGTGCAACTGGTGCAAAGCACCTTTGATTATCATGCCGCTCACCCGGATTTTATTCGCATCATCTGCATGGAAAACATGCAGCGGGGCCGCTTTATGCAGCAATCCGCCGTACTGCGAACCGTTAACCGCAGCGCGCTGGATCTGCTGGAAGATATTCTCCAGCGCGGTCAGCGCAAACAGCTATTCAATAGCACGGTCAATGCCCGTGATGTGCACCGCCTGATGAGCAGCTTCAGTTTCCACTTTGTCGCCAACAGTTACACTTTCACCCTGCTGTTTGAAGACGGAGCCGACAGCGCCGCGCAGCAGGCGCATTACCGCGCGATGGCGGTACAGGTGGTGCTGCGTTATCTGTGCCCGTAAAATAAGCAAACAAAATAACTTGCAATTAAATCGTGCACTATCTATATTCACATCATGAAGACGAAGACCGCTCCATCCAGCCGTATGCTGGACCTTGATAACCAGCTCTGTTTTGCGCTCTATTCTGCGAATCTGGCGCTCAACAAAGTGTACCGGCAACTGCTGGCACCGTTGCAGCTGACCTATCCGCAGTATCTGGTGATGCTGGTGTTATGGGAACAGGATGATGTTACGGTATCGGAGATCGGCGAACGCCTGTTTCTGGATTCCGCCACCCTGACGCCCCTGCTGAAACGTCTGGAAAGCGCCGGGCTGGTAAGCCGCCAGCGTTCCCGTCAGGACGAACGTCAGGTGGTGGTTACGCTGAGCGACACGGGTCGGGCGTTACAGGAAAAGGCACGCGATATCCCTGAACGGGTGGGCTGTGCTGCCGCCTGCGACACCGCCACCATGACGGCGCTGAAGCTGGAGCTGGAAAAGTTACGCGAGAACTTACACCGCGCATAATGACTCATTAAGAGTGGTTATGCGCGCAGATAAATAGCACGCTATTTTATAGCATACATAAGGAACGCATGATGTCTCTCGAAAAAGTGATCTACACCGCTGTTGCCAAAGCTACCGGTGGCCGTGATGGCCGCGCGACCTCTTCTGACGGCGTACTTGATGTGAAACTGGGCGTACCAAAAGAGATGGGTGGCGCGGGCGGTGAAGTAACTAACCCGGAGCAGCTGTTTGCGGCGGGCTACTCAGCCTGCTTCCTGGGCGCGATGAAGTTCGTCAGCGCACGCGACAAAATCACCATGCCTAAAGACGCGTTCATTGAAGGCGAAGTGGGTATCGGGCCGCTGCCGACCGGTTTTGGTATCGAAGCCAAACTGAACATCCACCTGCCGGGTATGGATGCCAGCGAAGCGAAAAAACTGGTTGATGCCGCCCATATCGTTTGCCCGTATTCCAACGCAACGCGCGGCAACATCGACGTTACGCTGAACATTATTGCCTGATTTATTACCCTCACCAGGGGGCTTTTCGGGAGGATAAGACGGTTGCCCGCTTGCGCAGCCGCCTCCTTTATCCTGTTGATTCATCAACACTTAAGGCCGGGGAAACCCGGCTTTCTTTTCTGCACTGCTTTCCGGGCAGCGCTCTGTGCTACTATGTGCACATATCAGTTGCGGAACCCTTCGCAATGTCTGTACCAGTCAGTTTGAGATAGCACAATGTCCTCCAGAATCCTGTCCACGAACGTCATCGGCATCGATGATTTTATGCGTCAGCACGCTACCGTCCTGGCGCAAGCGCCGCACGGCACAGTGGCCGTGTTTGCCAATAATACCCCGGCTTTTTACGCGCTCACCCCTGCGCGGCTGGCGGAGTTGCTGGAACTGGAAGCCCGTCTGGAACGTCCGGCCAGCGATGTTGCACTGGACGCGCAGTTTTATGAAGAACCCGTCGCCACGCCGGTGAGCGTACCGATGGGCAAATTTGCCATGTATGCCGCCTGGCAGCCCGATGCGGATTTCCAGCGTCAGGCCGCGCTGTGGGGCATCGGCCTGACGCAACCGGTCACGCCGGAAGAGCTGGCCTCGTTCGTGGCTTACTGGCAGGCGGAAGGCAAAGTCTTCCACCACATCCAGTGGCAGCAAAAACTGGCGCGCAGCGTACAAATGAGCCGCGCCAGCCAGGGCGCATCGCTCAAGCGTGATGTGAACACGGTGAGCGAGCCTGATAATCAAATTCCACCCGGTTTCAGAGGATGATGATGAAAAACGTCGGCGAACTGATGAAACGTCTGCAAAAGATGATGCCAGAGCACGTGAAACCCGCGTTTAAAACGGGTGAAGAGCTGCTGGCGTGGCAAAAAGAGCAGGGTGAGATCCGCGCTGCTGCCCTTGCGCGTGAAAACCGCGCCATGAAAATGCAGCGCACCTTTAACCGCTCCGGCATCCGTCCTTTGCACCAGAACTGCTCTTTCGATAACTATAAAGTCGAGAACGAAGGCCAGATGAACGCCCTTGCCAAAGCGCGTCAGTACGTGGAAGCCTTCGACGGCAACATCGCCAGCTTTATCTTTTCCGGCAAGCCCGGCACCGGTAAAAACCACCTCGCGGCGGCCATCTGCAACGAACTGCTGCTGCGCGGCAAATCGGTGCTGATCATTACCGTGGCGGATATTATGTCGGCGATGAAAGACACCTTTACCAATCGGCAGATCAGCGAAGAACAGCTGCTCAACGATCTGAGCAACGTCGATCTGCTGGTGATCGACGAGATCGGCATGCAGTCCGAATCACGCTATGAAAAAGTGATCATCAACCAGATCGTCGATCGCCGCTCTTCCTCCAAACGCCCGACCGGAATGCTGACCAACAGCAATATGGACGAAATGACCAAACTGCTCGGCGAGCGCGTGATGGACCGGATGCGTCTGGGTAACAGCCTGTGGGTGATTTTCAACTGGGACAGCTACCGCAGCCGCGTCACCGGTAAAGAGTATTGAGAGCAATCTGAACCCGTAATGCGCATCGGCCCTGTAATAATGGGCCGATCCTGCCCGTCAGGGCATTACCCAAGAGTACGCCAGATGAAATTAGCCCAACGTATGCTTTGCTGCGCCCTTGTCGGCAGCGCCCTTCTCTCCACGGCCGCCAGCGCCGCCTCCTGGCAGGAATCTCTCTCCAGCGCTGCCACGCAGCTCAGCCAGAACAATGATTCTCAGCAGGGCGGCCTGTCGCTCTCGTCCCTGGGCAGCTTACTTAACGGTGGCAACCAGGCGTTAAGTGCCGACAACATGAACAATGCCGCCGGGATTTTGCAGTACTGCGCCAAAAACAAGCTGGCGTCGGTCACGAATGCGGAAAACGTAAAAAACCAGGTGATGGAAAAGCTGGGTCTGAGTACGCCCGCCGCCCAGCAGCAGGACACCAACTATCTGGACGGCCTGCAGGGGCTGCTCAATACCAAAGAAGGTGAACAACTGAGCCTGAGTAATATCGGCAACTCCCCGCTGGCGGAGAAAGTCAAAACCAAAGCCTGTGATATCGTACTGAAACAAGGGATAGGCTTCCTGTCCTGAGTGGCGTAAACGTCGCGTTCAGGACAGACGCGACGTTAGCCTGCCGCTTTTCCCCCCTTCCTGCCCTATAGCCCCCGGCATCAAAGATGCGACCGCCTTCAAATAGTCACACATCTAAACCAAATCCGAATCACTGCACGATTTAATGACACTAGAATTGCAGCAATATGTCATCGCCATTACATTGTATCGCTCAAAAACGATAAGACTGGCCAGCCGCACGACTGGCGACTGATGAGGACAGGCTGTTGTCAGAATTGCTCTCTCTTGCCCTTTTTCTTGCTTCCGTGGTGATTTACGCCTGGAAAGCAGGCCGCAACACGTGGTGGTTTACCGCCACGCTGATTGTGCTCGGCCTTTTTGTGGTGCTTAACATCACCCTGTACGCGAGCGATTATTTTACCGGTGATGGCATCAACGATGCGGTGCTTTACACCCTGACCAACAGTCTGACCGGCGCGGGCGTCAGCAAATATATACTGCCCGGCGCGGGGCTGATCTGCGCCCTGATTGCGGTATTTGGCGCGCTCGGCTGGATCTTACGGCGTCGCAGCCATCGGCCTTATCATTTCGGTTATAGCCTGCTGGCGCTGCTGCTGGCGCTGGGATCGGTGGATGCCAGCCCGGCCTTTCGGCAGATCACCGAGCTGGTAAAATCGCAGTCGCGGGAAAGCTCACCGGACTTTACCACCTGGTACAAAGTGCCAGCCAAAAGCATTCCTGATCCCAAACTCAATCTGGTTTATATCTATGGTGAAAGCCTGGAGCGCACCTATTTCGATAACGCTGCCTTCCCGGATCTGACGCCGGAGCTGGGGGCGATCAAAAATAACAGCATTGATTTTACCCATACCGCGCAGTTGCCTGGCACGGACTACACCATCGCCGGTATGGTGGCTTCCCAGTGCGGTATTCCGCTGTTTGCGCCCTTTGAAGGCAACGCCTCAGCATCAATGTCGAGCTTCTTCCCGCAGAACCTGTGCCTGGGCGATATCCTGAAAAATTCCGGCTATGAAAACCATTTCGTGCAGGGCGCGAACCTGCGCTTCGCCGGTAAAGACGTATTCCTCAAGTCTCATGGTTTCGATCATCTGGTGGGGGCGGAAGAGCTGAAAAGTCAGGTCGCCGATCCTGCGTATCGTAACGACTGGGGTTTTTACGACGACACCGTGCTGGATGAGGTATGGAAAAAGTACGAAACGCTGTCAAAAAGCGGCAAACGTTTTTCGCTGTTCACCCTGACGGTGGACACGCACCATCCCGATGGCTTTATCTCCCGCGCCTGCGATCGCAAGCGTTATGAAATAGAAGGCAAACTCAACCAGTCCTTCAGCGCCGTCACCTGTAGTCAGCAAAACATCGCGGCGTTGATCCAGAAAATCCAGGCGTCGCCCTGGTACAAGAACACGGTAATAGTGGTTTCGTCCGATCATCTGGCGATGAACAACACGGCGTGGAAATACCTCAATAAGCAGGATCGCAACAATTTGTTCTTCGTGCTGCGCGGCGATCGCCCCCAGCAGGACGTGTCGGGCCTGAAGCGTAACACCATGGATAACGGCGCGACGGTGCTGGATATTCTTGGCGGAGATAACTTTATCGGCCTCGGCCGCAGCAGCCTTTCCGGCCAGTCGCTGTCGGAGTCTTTCCTGAATATGAAAGAGAAAGTGCTGTCCTGGAAGCCGGACATCATTCGTCTGTGGAACTTCCCGAAAGAGATGAAGGATTTCACCGTCGATACCGACAAAAAAATGATCGCGTTTTCCGGCAGCCATTTCCGCCTGCCGCTACTGCTGCGCATTTCCGACCAGCGCGTCGAGCCGCTGCCGGAGAGCGAATACTCCGCCCCGCTGCGCTTCCAGCTGGCGGATTTCGCGCCGCGCGATAATTTCGTCTGGGTCGATCAGTGTTACAAGATGGCGCAGTTGTGGGCGCCAGAGCTGGCGCTCTCCAGCGACTGGTGCGTGTCTCAGGGGCAACTGGGGGGTGAGCAGCGGGTGCAGCGCGTTGACAAAACACAGTGGAAAGGCAAAACGGCGTTTAACGAGACGGTGATCGACACCCTGCGCTATCAGGCCAACGTCGATACGCTGAAAGTGGTGGATAACGATATTCGCTACAAAGCCGACAGCTTTGTATTTAACGTCGCAGGCGCGCCGGAAGAAGTGAAGCAGTTCAGTGGCATTTCCCGCCCGGAATCCTGGGGTCGCTGGTCCAACGCCCAGCTTGGTAAAGCGGTGAAAATCGAATATAAGGCGCCGCTGCCCGACGAATTTGATCTGGTGATCACCGCCAAAGCCTATGGCCCGAATGCGGATCGCCCAATCCCGGTGCGCGTCGGCAACAGCGAACAGACGCTGACGCTTGGCCACGATCTTTCCACCACCACGCTGCGTTTTCGCAACCCGGCGCAGAGTAATACGCTGGAGATCGTCCCGCCGGATCCGCAGTCGACCAACGAAGGCAATATTCTCGGCCATTCGCCGCGTCAGTTGGGGATCGGTATGGTGGAAATTAAAGTAGTGAAAATCGGTGGATGAAAAATTGCCCGGTGGCGCTACGCTTACCGGGCCTACGGCACATAACGTCCAGGCCGGGCAAACGCAGTGCCGCCCGGCGACCCACACATTTTAGCCCATGTGGATCACGCCCTTAATTAACTGCTGGTTTTTCACCACCTCCTGCTCATAGACCTCCGCCAGGGTGCTGAAGGTATAGCGGTGTGTCAGCATCATGCTGGCGCTGAGTAACCCCTGCGCCATCAGGCGACCCACTTTCGCGAAATCCTCTTCAGTGGCATTACGGCTGCCCATCAGCGTGGTTTCCTTTTTATGAAACTCAGGATCGGAAATGCTCAGTTCGCCTTTAAACAGGCCGACAAATACAATACTGCCCCCATGACGGATCAGGTTGACGGTATTGTTCATCGCCTGCGGATTACCGGTGGCGTCGATCACCTTTTGCGCAAGCGAACCGCCAAAGCGCGCCCGTAACCGTTCTACAAAATCCGCCTGTGAGGGATCGAGCGTGTCCAGACCAAGCTGCATTTGCACATGTTCGCGCCGTGCCACGCAGGTATCGGCCACCACCACCTCTGCACCGTCCGCGCTGGCAATTGCCGCCGCGCCCAGACCAATTGGCCCCGCCCCTACCACCAGCAGCTGATCGCCCTGGCTGATGGCTGCACGTCTTACAGCATGAGCGCTGATGGCGAAAGGTTCGATCAGCGCCGCGGCCTCCGGATCGATGCCATCAGCCGCCAGCAAGTTCGCCACCGGCACCACCAGATACTCAGCAAAACCACCGTCCTGATGCACGCCAATCACCGAGATATTCTCGCAGCAGTTGGTGCGCCCGCTGCGGCAGGCCGGACATTTGCGGCAGGCAACATAGGGTATCACCGATACCTGCTGGCCATTTTTCAGATACTGGATATTTTTACCGAGGCCAACAATCTCGCCGCATATTTCATGGCCTAGCACGCGGGGATAGCTAAAATAAGGCTGATGGCCACCCCAGGCATGGATATCCGTGCCGCAAATACCGACGGTTTTTATTTTAATCAGCGCCTCATCATCCCCTGGCAAAGGTACTTCACGTATTTTCCAGATTAATTGCTCAGGCTGCTGGCAAACCAGCATATTCATTGTGGTCATTATTACGCTCTCCTGTGTCGTTGCCACAGATATCCGGTAAAAAAAGCGTCGTCGGAAAATAACAGCGCCAAAGTGTGAATGACCGCGCACTAAATGGTTTTAAATCTGGTTTTAATGGCAAAAAAACACGGAGGAAGCGATGAGCCGTTCAAAAAACCTGCGTCATAATGTGATTAACCAGGTCATTAATGATATGGCGCGCGGTCATCTTCCGTCGCCATTACCGTCGCAAAGCGCACTGGCGGAAATGTATAACGTCAGCCGCACCACCGTGCGGCATATCCTTACCCACCTGAGCGAGTGCGGCGTATTGACGGCAGCGGGCAGTGAATATCGGCTGGTTCGCAAACCCGAGCACCGGGACGGGTTTACCTGTTCTGATGCGCCGCTGGCCGAACAGACACGCATTTTTGAGCAGGCGTTTTTCACTATGATCAATCAGCGCCAGCTACGCGCTGGTGAGACCTTTTCCGAACTGCAACTGGCGAGGGCTGCGGGAGTCAGTCCGGTGGTCGTACGTGAATACTTACTGAAGTTTGGTCGCTATAACCTGATCGAAAGCCAGAAACGTGGCCAGTGGAACATGAAGCAGTTTGACCGTCGCTATGCCGAACAGCTGTTTGAACTGCGGGAAATGCTGGAAACTCACGCACTGCAACACTTCCTTAATCTGCCCGATGACGACCCGCGCTGGCTGGCAGCGAAAACACTGCTGGAGCGGCACCGGATGCTGCGCGACAGCATCGGCAACAGCTTCCGTATGTTCTCGCAACTGGATCGCGACTTCCACGAACTGCTGCTCTCTGCTGCGGATAATATATTTTTTAATCAGTCGCTTGAGATTATCTCGGTTATTTTTCACTTCCATTACCAGTGGGATGAAAGTGACCTGATCCAACGCAATATCATCGCTATTGACGAGCATATGACCATCCTCAGCGCGCTCATCTGCCGCAGCGATCTTAACGCCGCGCTGGCGCTGCGTAATCATCTGAATACGGCTAAACAGTCGATGATCCGTTCAATTAATCAGACTGCCCTTGCCACCCATTAAGTACCGATTAAAAGCAGCAAAGCATTAGCGCGAGCACGCTTTTGCATAAAGATAATCTACCGCGCTGACCGCCATCATATTCTCTGACTTTCTTACCTCATCCTTTTTCATTGTGGTGAATGCGAAAGGAAATAATTGAACATCAGGAGTCAGGCGTGGAGAAAAATAATATTACCCTCGACCCGCAGGCAGCTTTTGATAAACCTCAGCCTGTGGATATACCCGTGCCATCGGATAGCTTGTTACAGCGCTCTCCGCGAATTAAACGCATCCAGACCACTGCCATGGTGCTGTTATTTCTGGCGGCAGTGATTAATTATCTCGACCGCAGTTCGCTGTCGGTCGCCAATCTGACGATCCGTCAGGAGCTGGGATTAAGTGCCACAGAAATCGGCGCGCTGTTGTCGGTATTTTCGCTGGCGTACGGCATCGCGCAGCTGCCGTGTGGCCCGCTGCTGGATCGCAAAGGCCCGCGCATCATGCTCGGGCTGGGGATGTTTTTTTGGTCGCTGTTTCAGGCCTTTTCCGGGTTGGTGCAGAATTTCATGCAGTTTGTGCTGATGCGCATCGGCATGGGCATTGGCGAAGCGCCGATGAACCCGTGCGGCGTAAAAGTGATTAACGACTGGTTTAATATCAAAGAACGCGGACGGCCGATGGGCTTTTTTAACGCGGCATCGACGGTGGGCGTTGCCATGAGTCCACCGATCCTCGCGGCAATGATGCTGGTGATGGGCTGGCGCGGCATGTTTATTACCATTGGCGTGCTGGGCATTTTCCTCGCCATCGGCTGGTACATGCTCTATCGCAACCGCGAGAGTATTGATCTCACCGCCGTTGAACAGGCGTATCTGAATGCCGGCAGCGTTAACGCACGGCGCGATCCGCTGAGCTTTGCCGAGTGGCGCAGCCTGTTCCGTAACCGGACGATGTGGGGCATGATGCTTGGTTTTAGCGGTATTAACTACACGGCATGGCTCTATCTGGCGTGGCTACCGGGTTATCTGCAAACGGCGTATAGCCTGGATTTGAAAAGTACCGGCCTGATGGCGGCCATTCCTTTTCTGTTTGGCGCGGCGGGGATGCTGGTGAACGGCTACGTAACCGACGGGCTGGTGAAGCGCGGCATGGCGCCGATCCGCAGTCGTAAGATCTGTATTATCGCCGGTATGCTCTGTTCAGCGGCCTTTACATTCGTCGTGCCGCAAGCGACCACTTCAATGGTGGCAGTGCTGCTGATCGGCATGGCACTATTTTGCATTCATTTTGCGGGTACGTCGTGCTGGGGATTGATCCACGTCGCGGTGGCGTCGCGAATGACCGCCTCCGTGGGCAGCATTCAGAATTTTGCGAGCTTTATCTGTGCATCCTTTGCGCCAATTGTGACCGGGTTTATCGTCGATACCACCCATTCATTCCGCCTGGCGTTACTGATTTGCGGCTGCGTGACCGTGCTCGGCGCGCTCGCCTATGTGGCGCTGGTTCGCCAGCCAATCAGCGATCCGCGTATCAACTGAAAATTGCCCGGCGGCGCAGGCTTGCCGGGCCTACAATAAGCAAACCATCGAAACGTTAATGCCCGGCGGCGCAAGCTTGCCTGGCCTACAATCAGCGAACTATCGAAACGTTAATGCCCGGCGGCGCAGGCTTGCCGGGCCTACAGAGACTATCCCGTAGGCCCGGTAAGCGCAGCGCCACAGGGCAACTGGCTGAGCGTCAGAACGTTTCCCAGTTCTCATCTGTGGTCGCGACTTTACGCGTCAGCACCGTTGGCGCCATGGTCTGCGACGGTGCCGCAGGGGCTGTACGTGCCACGCGACGGGTGCGGAACACGGCGACAGCCTGCGTCAGACGGCTCGCCTGCTCTTCCAGCGCCGCAGCCGCAGCGGCAGATTCTTCTACCAGCGAGGCGTTCTGCTGCGTCACACGGTCCATCTCGGCGACCGCCAGACCCACCTGGTCGATACCGCGGCTCTGCTCATCAGATGCAGAGGCGATTTCGCCCATGATGTCGGTCACACGCGTTACCGCGCTGACGATCTCATCCATGGTTTCACCGGCGCTTTCCACCAGCGTGGAGCCGATTTCAACGCGCCCTACCGAGTCTTCGATCAGGCTTTTAATTTCACGCGCGGCCTGGGCACTACGCTGGGCGAGGTTACGCACTTCACCGGCAACCACCGCAAAGCCACGGCCCTGTTCACCCGCACGTGCCGCTTCCACCGCGGCGTTCAGCGCCAGGATGTTGGTCTGGAAGGCAATGCCGTCGATCACGCTGATAATGTCTGCAATTTTCTGCGAACTGCCAGCGATATCGCGCATGGTCTGCACAACGTTATCCACCACTTTACCGCCTTTCTGCGCGGTTTCCGACGCGCTGAGCGCCAGATGGCTCGCCTGACGGGCGTTTTCGGCGTTCTGCTTAACGGTAGCGGTCAGTTCTTCCATGCTGGCAGCAGTCTCTTCCAGAGAAGCGGCCTGCTGTTCAGTACGGGAGGAGAGATCGTTATTACCGGCAGAGATTTCGCTGGCACCGCTGTAAATCGCATCAGCGCCGCTGCGAACGTCACCTACGGTACGTACCAGCTCGCTCTGCATATGGCGCAGACTGTCTGCCAGTTGTCCCATCTCGTTGGTGCCGTGTACGTGGATATCCTGTTCCAGATCGCCACTGGCGATATGGCGGATACTTTCCACCAGACGTTGCAGCGGGGAAATGAGCACGTTTTTAATGCCGAACCAGACAGCAATAATCACCGCCAGCACCACGATCAGCACGCTGATAATGATCCATACCGCCATGCTGTAGGAGCTGTCGTTATCCGCCACGGCCACATCATACAGATGGTCGTTCTGCTCAAGGTACTGCACGTACTGCTTCTCAAAGCCATCCTGGTAACCCTGGGTTGGCTGATCGAAGAACTCGTTAATTTTGCCTGCACCCAGTAACTGGATGAGTTCCGCCAGCGCACCGTGATAGATATCGTAGTTACGCTTCACTTCGGCGGCAGCGGCTTCGCTCTGGCGAGGATCGCGCGGCAGCGCCTGATACTCGTTCCAGCGCGCTTCTGCCTGCTTCAGGGAGGTGGTAGCAATCTGCATCAGTTCAGCCACGGTCGCGCCGCTACCGATGTTGTTCTGATCCATCATGTAGCGGATCCCGGCACGGTTGAGCGTGTTACGGGTCTGCAACAGTGCCACCCAACTGCCGTTCAGCGTGGACTGCTGGGCACGAATGGTCTGTAAAACGGTGAAGTTTTCTTTGTCATGCTTAAGGGCGTTAAAGAAAAGACCACCGGAGGTGAGTTGTAAAAGGCCAAATAAACACAATACCAGCAGTAAGCTGGTAACAATTTTGATACGATTTAACATGTTTTTCATTCCTTTGGACGAATAACACTTTTTCGGCCTGGATAAGAAAAACTTTACGGCTAAACGTGCTAATTGTCGGTTATTTTGCAGGGGCTTTACGCTAAATGTAAGCTATTCCCCGTGATCTCAATCACATATTTCCCGCCGCACATTGTCGTCATTTACCGCTTACCGCCCAGGCTGACCGCTTACCCCCGATTAACTACCGCTCAGGCAGATAGCGCCCGTTTTTTGCGCGCTTTTTGCCATGATCTGCCCCAGCACGTTGTCACTGAAAAACGTCATTTTTTACACGCACATTCAACTCTTAACTGATCTTTAAGCCAGGTCTGATATGGATAATAAAAAGCTACTTAAGCACTTACCCTGGGCGATACTCGGGATCCTCGGTGCATTCTGTCTGGCGGTCGTCGCCTTACGACGGGGTGAAAGCGTAAGCGCACTGTGGATCGTCGTCGCTTCGGTTTCGGTTTACCTTGTGGCGTATCGCTACTACAGCCTCTACATTGCCCAGAAGGTGATGAAACTCGACCCGACGCGCGCGACGCCGGCGGTCATTAATAACGACGGCCTGAACTATGTGCCGACCAACCGTAACGTTCTGTTCGGTCACCACTTTGCCGCCATCGCCGGGGCAGGCCCGCTGGTCGGTCCGGTGCTGGCCGCGCAAATGGGCTACCTGCCAGGCACTCTGTGGCTGCTGGCCGGTGTCGTGCTGGCCGGTGCGGTACAGGACTTTATGGTGCTGTTCATCTCCTCCCGCCGTAACGGCGCGTCTCTGGGTGAGATGATCAAAGAAGAGATGGGCCAGGTACCCGGTACCATTGCGCTGTTCGGTTGTTTCTTAATCATGATCATCATCCTTGCCGTACTGGCGCTGATCGTGGTGAAAGCGCTGGCGGAATCGCCGTGGGGCGTCTTTACCGTCTGCTCGACGGTGCCTATCGCGCTCTTTATGGGCATCTACATGCGCTTCCTGCGTCCGGGACGCGTGGGTGAAGTGTCGGTGATTGGGATTGTGCTGCTGGTGGCCTCGATCTATTTCGGTGGCGTGATCGCAAGTGATCCCTACTGGGGTCCGGCGCTGACCTTCAAAGACACCACCATCACCTTTACGCTGATTGGTTACGCCTTTGTCTCGGCATTGCTGCCGGTATGGCTGATCCTCGCACCGCGTGACTACCTGGCAACCTTCCTGAAAATCGGCGTTATCGTCGGTCTGGCTATCGGTATCGTGATCCTTAATCCGGAACTGAAAATGCCTGCCATGACCCAGTACATCGACGGTACCGGTCCGCTGTGGAAAGGGGCGCTGTTCCCGTTCCTGTTTATCACCATCGCCTGTGGCGCGGTGTCTGGCTTCCATGCGCTCATCGCTTCCGGCACCACGCCGAAGCTGCTGGCCTGTGAAACCGACGCCCGCTTTATTGGTTATGGCGCGATGCTGATGGAATCCTTCGTTGCCATCATGGCGCTGGTGGCGGCCTCGATTATTGAGCCGGGCCTGTACTTTGCCATGAACACCCCGCCTGCCGGTCTGGGGATCGTGATGCCGAACCTGCATGAGCTGGGCGGCGAAAACGGGCCGATGATCATGGCGCAACTGAAAGACGTCACCGCACACGCGGCGGCAACCGTCAGTTCCTGGGGCTTTGTGATTTCCCCTGAGCAGATCCTGCAAACCGCGAAAGACATCGGCGAACCGTCGGTGCTGAACCGTGCCGGTGGCGCACCGACGCTGGCAGTGGGTATCGCGCATGTATTCCACAAGATCCTGCCGTGGGCTGACATGGGCTTCTGGTATCACTTCGGCATTCTGTTTGAAGCGCTGTTCATCCTGACCGCGCTGGATGCAGGTACCCGTTCCGGCCGCTTTATGTTGCAGGATCTGCTGGGTAACTTCGTGCCCTTCCTGAAGAAAACCGATTCGCTGGTAGCCGGTATTATTGGCACGGCGGGCTGCGTGGGGCTGTGGGGTTATCTGCTGTATCAGGGCGTGGTCGATCCGCTGGGCGGCGTGAAGAGCTTGTGGCCGCTGTTCGGGATCTCTAACCAGATGCTGGCTGCCGTGGCGCTGGTACTGGGTACGGTGGTGCTGGTTAAAATGCAGCGCACCAAATACATCTGGGTGACGGTAGTCCCGGCGGTATGGCTGCTGATCTGCACCACCTGGGCGCTCGGTCTGAAGCTGTTCAGCGACAACCCGCAGATGGAAGGCTTCTTCTACATGGCGAGCCAGTACAAAGCGCGTATTGCCGCCGGCGGCGAGCTGACCGCGCAGGAAGTGGCGAACATGAATCACATTGTGGTGAACAACTACACCAACGCGGGCCTGAGTATTCTGTTCCTGGTGGTGGTGTACAGCATCATTTTCTACGGTTTCAAAACCTGCATGAAAGCCCGCAACAGCGCGGTGCGCACGGATAAAGAAACCCCGTATGTGCCGGTGCCGGAAGGCGGTGTGAAAACCTCCTCGCATCACTAAGTAGCCTGGCGGGTGGCGCTGCGCTGACCCGCCCTACAAAACACTTCAGGTCCGGCACGCGTAGCGCCGCCGGGCTTTTACTTATCGGAAGGGTAAAATGTTTGGTAACTTAGGCGAAGCAAAAAAGTATCTCGGCCAGGCCGCGAGAATGCTGATTGGTATTCCTGATTACGACAACTACGTCGAACACATGAAAACCAATCACCCGGACAAGCCCTGGATGACCTATAACGAGTTCTTCCGCGAACGTCAGGAAGCACGCTATGGCAGCGGCGGAAGCAGCTGCTGTTAAGAAGGAAACCTCATGACCCCGATTGCCGTCACGCTCCTCACCGGTTTTCTTGGCGCAGGAAAAACCACCCTGCTGCGCCATATCCTCAATGAACAGCACGGCTATAAAATTGCCGTCATTGAAAATGAGTTCGGGGAAGTCTCCGTGGATACGCAGTTGATCGGCGACCGCGCCACGCAGATCAAAACCCTGACCAACGGCTGCATCTGCTGTAGCCGTTCGAACGAGCTACAGGACGCGCTGCTGGATCTGCTCGACAGCCTCGACAAAGGCGACATTGAATTTGACCGGCTGGTGATCGAATGCACCGGCATGGCCGATCCCGGCCCGATTATTCAGACCTTCTTCAACCATGAAATCATTTGCCAGCGCTACCTGCTGGACGGTGTCATTGCGCTGGTCGATGCGGTACACGCCGACGAGCAGATGAACCAGTTCACCCTTGCCCAGTCACAGGTGGGCTATGCCGACCGCATCCTGCTCACCAAAACCGATATTGCCGGTGAAGCCGAACCGCTGCGTGAACGGCTGGCACGCATCAACGCCCGCGCGCCGATCTATACCGTGATCCACGGCGAAACCGATCTGGCGCTGCTGTTTAACACCAGCGGATTTATGCTGGAAGAAACCATTGTACCGGCGAAGCCGCGCTTCCACTTTATGAGCGATAAGCAGAACGATATTGCGTCTATTGTGGTGGAGATGGATTACCCGGTGGATATCAGCGAGGTGTCACGGGTGATGGAAAACCTGCTGTTGAGCTTCGCGGAGAAACTGCTGCGTTACAAAGGAATGCTCTGGATAGACGGCGAGCCGAATCGCCTGCTGTTCCAGGGCGTGCAGCGCCTGTACAGCGCCGACTGGGACCGGCCATGGGGCGATGAGCCACCGCACAGCCAGCTGGTGTTTATCGGGGTTCAGTTGCCGGAAGACGAGATCAGAGCGGCGTTTGCCGGGCTGAAGAAATAGAAAACGCTTGCAAAAAATAAAAAATTATATCTGGATGGATGTTGTCCCATCCAGATACTCTAGAAGTTCAAAGCAAAACATAACCAAAACTATTCCTGCTTATTGGTAATTCCAAATGGTATATGTACTGAAGGTAGTACCGATGCAGAAGGTTCTAAATGTAATCTTTGGTCATCGAAAAACATATGAGGCTGCATAATTTCAAGAATTTTATTTTTTTCTACTCCCCCCATAAAAAATGCCTCATTAACATTTATACCCCATTCACGCATAGTATTTATCACTCTCTTATGTGACGGAGCATTCCTTGCAGTCACTATTGAAATACGTAAAATCCTATGATAAGTAGAATCTTCCTTTTCGATATGTTCTTCCATTTTTTGTATAGCTGATATCCTTTGAAGAAAATTTTTTAAAGGACCCGGGTTATGAGCTACATTTACTTTCTTGGCTTCGTGATTGTGGAAATCCGCAAGGATATGCGTCTCCTGAAAGATAGCTTCTGCTTCGTCGTCAGCTAATACGCCATCAAAGTCGAAAGCGATTCTTAACTCATGATCTTGAATGTCATCTTTGATATTCCCTTTCAATATCTGTCCGGCGGGATACCCTGCAATGACTGCCTGATTAACGTCCTGTGAGTTAGCAGAAAGGAAAAGTTCAATGTCGAGAGCCGGAATATATTTATGAGGTGAACGCCCTTGTAAAAAAACAGCACGAGTAATTCCTAATCCATAACTTTCTATAGAATTCATGACTCTTAAGCCAGTATCAGGATCATTTCTAGAAAGAAGAATAACTTCAACAGGAGGGTTAGAGGGATTAATTTTATTTAAGGTTAACAAACGTCTAATGAAAGGGAATGCTACTCCTTTTGCCAATAAATCATCTTGTTTGTCTCTTTGAAACTTCCTATACTCATCTTCACCTCTTGTTCTAAATATTTCATCAGACTCCTCAAGATCAAAAAGAGCGCTTGATGCCAACCCAATCACTAGTCTGGAAGATAACTCATAAGGCATTTACTTTCTCCATGCTCTAACACATAGCATCTTATTGAAATTTAAAAGATTTAATATGCCACATATTTTCATTAGCTATACCACATCACCAACGACAATATATTATACACACTACTAAAACACACTCATAATAAAAAATACTTTAGTACAGCCCAAGCCCTTTTGTCTAATAATTTTTTTTAAAATACATCTCACATAACACTATCATGAACTATTCTGATCCATAAAAAATTTCATGAGAAATCTTCATATAGTCTAATTTTTTATTAGATGAAATTACTTTAACTTCTCCATTCAACCTCAATTATCTGATTGAGAAATATAATATGCATTAGAACATCACACTAACCGTTCCATATACATTCTAGATAACATATTGCGGTACAAATAAGGACTAAATCGCTTGAATGTCGAGTTATTTTTAAGGTTACGTCGCTTCACATTAACACGTCCATGATTTTATTAATAACATCTCTAGCAACTCCCCGTAAATGTATCCAGGAGCCTGCTAAGACGCATGAATTTAATCCTGATAACACTCCACCAGAAACTCCATCATTTCGGTGGCATCTTTACTGTGATAAAAACGTACCATTCTGGAGTTAAAGTCGAGGGCTCGTGCAGCCGGGATGCTGATAGGGTTGAAGCCGTGCAGCATCAACCAACCATTCATCATATAACGACTGGTGCGTTTATTACCATCGAAGAAAAACTGGAAATAAGCGCCAAAAAGGAACATAGCCAGCGCGCCTTCAAAAGGCGGCAGGGTTTTGATGTGGCCGACACCCTCTGAAAATATTCGGTTAAGTTCCGGAGCACCGGGTTCCGTTGCGGGCGGGAAATGCGTACCAAGTTCCCCCAAGTGAACGCGGGCCTGATAATGCACCTCATCCCCATCCCCCCGGAAAACGCCCCATTCCAGCGCTTCGTTACGGGCAATAATACTATGCAACAGCGTGAAGGTTTTTTTATCGAGATCAAACCGCCCGGTCTGCACTAGCTCAATCAGCTTTTTGCTGCTGTCAGCAAGGTTCAACACCTGCTCGGTATCACTGACTTTATGGCCGCCGACGGTAACGCCATCCAGCAGGGTTTTAACTTCAACATAGGTATAGGGGTTATTTTCCAGCTGCGCCGCGTCCCAGACAAAACCCGCCATATGGGTTTTAAAGGTAAATAACGCCACGCGGGTACCCACGTTTTTAACCTCCGGGATCACGCTTGCATCCCAGGTCAGCCCCAGCAGTTCAGTCGACATCGCTCTTTCCCGTATCACTATTGACGCTGATATTATTTCACAGTTTTAGCTCATCGCTAATATGGCGTTTGAATTAGGGGGAGAAGAGGCTTAAAACAGAAGGAGGCTGGCCCTCCCTTTACGGGAGAACCATGATACTAAACAGTAATTACTTACTCACCACCACCAGCTTCTGGTTCACAAACTCTTTGATCCCCAGATCCGACAGCTCACGGCCAAAGCCGGAGCGCTTCACGCCGCCAAACGGCAGCTCAGGCGCGGTATCGGTCAGCGAGTTGATGTAGACCATACCGGTTTCGATACGCGAGGCGAGGCCTTTTGCCCGCTCGATGTTCTGGCTGAAGATCGCGCCACCCAGACCATAGTGGGAGTCGTTCGCCAGCTTCACCACTTCATCATCGTTTTTCACCACGTATACCTGCGCCACCGGGCCGAAGAACTCTTCGAAGTACGCCGGGTTATCACGGGTGATATTGGTCAGAATGGTCGGCTCAAAGAAGTTGCCTTTGTGATCCACCGGCTTACCGCCATAGTGCAGCGTCGCGCCATTTTTCACCGCCTCGTCCACCTGTTTGGTCAGGGTTTCGACAGCATCTTTGGAAGAGAGCGGGCCAAGGGTGGTGCTTTCATCCAGCGGATCGCCCATCTTCACCTGACGGAACGCCTCGGTATATTTTTCGAGGAATTTATCCGCCACGGCTTCATGGATGATAAAGCGTTTCGCGGCAGTACAGACCTGCCCGGCGTTCTGTAAACGTGCGGTCACGCCAACTTTCACCGCTTTTTCCATATCGGCATCGTCGAGCACCACGAACACGTCGTTACCGCCCAGTTCCAGCGTCGATTTTTTCAGTTTCTTCGCTGCCTGTGCAGCCACAATACCACCGGCTTTTTCCGAACCGGTCAGCGCAACGCCCTGCACACGGTCATCGGCAATAATGTTCGACACCTGATCGGAGGTGATAAACAGGTTGGTGTATGCCCCTTCCGGCGCGCCCGCTTCGCGCACCAGATGCGCAAAGGCTTCGGCACAGTGCGGCACAATGCTCGCATGTTTTACCACCACCGGGTTACCGGCGGCCAGGTTCGGTGCCAATACGCGCATCAGCTGATAATAGGGGAAGTTCCACGGCTCCACGGCCAGCAGTACGCCAATCGGATGGTGCTCAACCCAGGCGTCGCCTAGATCGGAGTCGTATTTCACCGGGGCGAGAAACGCTTTCGCGTTATCGGCATAATAGCGGGCGATTTTCGCGCACAACGCCACTTCGCCACGGCTTTGTTCAATCAGCTTACCCATGTCCTGGGTGGCGCTCTTCGCGAGTGATTCCTGTTGCTCTTCCATCAGATCGGCCAGGCGGCGCAGGATCGGCAGCCGCTGATCAATATCCCCTTTCGCCCAGTCGGAGTGGTAAAGCGCATCGGCTTTTTGCAGCGCGCTTTCGACGTCGGCATCGCTGTGGGGCGGATACTCTTTTACGAGCTCGTTGGTAAAAGGATTAATTGTCTGGTACGCCATATCAAATACCTCCTGATGGGCAGTAAAAAATGCTGCTTGGGTTAATAATGGTAGACGCTAACGCTGGCATCAGGGGTAAAGTTGGGTATAACCAGAGGGTTCTTAGTTTCAAAATGTTTTAAAAAATGACTAATTCCGGGCAGAGGATATGCTTAAACCATGGATAAACTCGCTGAACTTAAACGCGCCAAGCGTCTGGCGCTGTCGTTACTGCTGATTGCAGCGGCGACCTTTGTGACGACCCTGTTTCTGCCGCCCTCAATCTGGGTAAACGGCGTAAAAGCGATTGCCGAAGCGGCGATGGTCGGCGCGCTGGCGGACTGGTTTGCGGTGGTGGCGCTGTTTCGCCGCGTGCCGTTGCCGTTTATTTCCCGCCATACGGCGATCATCCCGCGCAATAAAGACCGCATCGGCGAAAATCTCGGGGTCTTCGTGCAGGAAAAATTCCTCGATACCCAGTCACTGATCGACCTGATCCGGCGACACGAACCGGCGCTGATCATCGGTAACTGGTTCAGTAAACCGGAAAATGCCACGCGTATTGGTCAGAACCTGTTGCAGGTGATGAGCGGCTTTCTCGATTTGACTGACGACTCGCGTATCCAGCTACTGCTCAAACGCGCGGTGCATAAGGCCATCGATAAGGTCGATCTGAGCGGCACTTCCGCGCTGGTGCTGGAAAGTCTGACCAAGAATAACCGCCATCAGGCGCTGCTGGATGCGCTGATTGCGCAGCTGGTGACGCTGTTAGGGCGCGAAAGTACGCGCACCTTTATCGCCGCGCAGGTGGTGCGCTGGCTGAAGACCGAACACCCGAATAAAGCGCGACTGCTGCCCACCGAATGGCTTGGCGAGCACAGCGCTGAACTGGTGACCAGCGCGGTGAACTCCCTGCTGGCCGACATCAGCGCCGATCAGGCGCACCAGATCCGCCTGGCCTTTGACCGCGCCACGGTGCGGCTGATCGAACGACTGAAAACCGATCCGGAGATGGCAGCGAAAGCGGAGAGCACTAAAAAGTATCTGAAAGAGGATGAAGCGTTTAACCGCTATCTCGGTGAGCTGTGGGGCGATCTGCGCGGCTGGCTGAAAGCGGATATGCAAAGCGAAGACTCCCGCGTCAAACAGCGCATTACCGAAGCCGGGCTGTGGTTTGGCGAAACCCTGGTGGCCGACAGCGCCCTGCGTGCCTCGCTCAATCAGCATCTGGAACAGGCCGCGCGCAGCGTCGCCCCGGAGTTTGCCCGCTTCCTGACCGGCCATATCAGCGACACGGTGAAAAGCTGGGACGCGAAAGACATGTCGCAGCAAATTGAGCTGAACATCGGTAAGGATTTGCAGTTCATCCGCGTCAACGGCACGCTGGTCGGCGGCACAATCGGGCTGATTTTATTCCTGCTGTCACAACTTCCGGCGCTGTTTTCACGCCTCTCTTTCAGCCTGTAACGCGCCTTGTCACACTCCGGCCTGCGGCGGATCAATCACGTAGCGGGTCGCCTCAAAGCGATTGAGGAACAGGTGCACCAGAAAGACCATCGTCAGGGTGATCAGGAGTGAAACCGTCACCGAGGCAATGCGGTAAACGTCGCTGAACACCAGATCCTGATCCGGGTGCATGTTCTGCCCGAACATAATGCCGAGGGTGGTGACGCTGGCAAAGCCAACGCCCGCGCCGACTTTTTCCATGGTGTGCAGCCGCGCGCCGAAAGCGAGGCCGAGGCCGATCAGCGGCATCATCAGCAGCATATGACTGCTGTGATCGTAGAGCACCAGTTGCACCACCATCACATACAGACAGCCCAGCACCACGCCGACGATACGCCACAGCGAACTCAGCACCGCGCCGCGGTAATGCATCGGAAACAGGGATAACACGCCCGCCATCAGCGCCGACAGCGAATCGCTCAGATTACAGACCTGAAAGACAACAAAAATCATCGTCGCCACCGTGCCGGACAGCAGCGACTCGTGGCGCACGCGGGCGGCGTTTTTCTCGATCAGCGGCGGGCGCATACGCGGTTCAGCATCCGGGATCAAATAGTGCAGCACCGCGCTCAGGCAAACCGCCATCACGCTGGCCTCCATATTGGAGAACAGCAGCACATGCCAGTCGTTGGTGGGATAGCTCATAAAGTTGAGCATGACGCTCTGGCACACCACCCCCATCGATCCGAACAGAAACAGCGGCCCCTGGCTCATTAGGCGAAAACGGATCACGTACAGCGCAAATACCACCAGCGTCATGATCACCGGCCATTGCGACAAGTAGCCAATGATCAGCACCATTTCAACGCAGTTAGCTGCCGCACTTAACATGAACTGTTTAGCCACGTGGCGATTAAAAACCGGCACCAGCGACATCAGCATCAGGGGATAGATCACGAAAAAGACGCCGTACTGGGTGTTATAAAAACTTGAGATGCTGAGCGCGATCACCCCCGCCACCGCGATGCGGATCGTCTGACGCAGATCGTTGGCGGTGAACACGATATTATCGTGCGGCGTAAAAACGCGGGTCAGCGTGTTGTTAATAGACATAATGCAACAGACTGACTAAATGGATTTGCAGCCCGGAGAAGAAGCGGGCGAACGGGCCTTCGCTGTTATACAGCTGCACGGTAGCGCGCGCGCCGGTCGGCAGCCGCTGATCCAGCGGTTCATCCAGCGCGACGTGAATGCGCATACGCTGGGCATCACGCACCCAGCGGTTAGAGGACTCCGGCGCTGACAGCTCGCCATTCACCGCTTCCTGCCCCGCCAGCACCCCGGCGTCACGGCTGGTAACGTGCGCGTGAAACACCTGGCCTGGCAGCGCATCAAACACCACTGCCGCATCGGCGCCAGTATGCGTATGACGCAGGCTCTTTTCCCGAAAATCGGCGATGATATCCGTCTGTTCGCTGACCAGCGCCAGCGCCGCCGATCCCGCAGCGGCATTCCAGCCGGGACTTAATTGCAGATTACTCACCATCCCATCGGCTTCGGCGCGCACTTTGGTCCACGCCAGATCCAGCTCGGCCTGCGCCAGCGCGTTGCGGTATTTTTGCAGCGTCACGTTGCGGCTGTCGTCCTTTTCCCCGCGCTCGATAATCAGCTCGTTGATGTTAGCGCGCAGCGCATTCACCGACTGTTCGCTACTCTGCCAGGCGGTACGCACCTTATCCAGATCCTGCTGCGAGACATTTTGCATTGCGCTTAAACGCTGATAGCGGTCAAAAGTGACCTTATCGTTTTGCGCGGTGAGGGTGGCGGTTTTCAGGCTGGCCTGAGCGGCGGCAATTTTCGCATCCAGTTGTTGATTGGTCAGACGCGCCTGTTGCAGGGCGATTTGCGCCGCTTCCACTTTATTGATGAATGCCGTCGGATCCAGTTCAAACAGCAGGTCGCCCTTCTTCACCGGGCTGTTATTGTGCACATGCACCTGCGCGACATAGCCCGACACGCGGGAGGAAACCGGCGTCACCACGCGCATCACGGTGGCATCCGGCGTCAACGGGATCCAGATATCCGCGACAATAAAATAGACAAACATCAGCAGGAAAGAGGCAATACTCACCCTTACCCAGCGGGCAAATTTTTGTTCAGGCGTCATCATAATTATTATGTCTTCGTGGTTTCTTTATCGACGGGCAGCCGGCTAAGCTAATGGTAATCAGGGGCAGGATCAAGAAAGCGGCAACAAGAGAGCATGGAATGCGAAAAAGTGATCGCGATCACATTAACGCGTTAAAAAAATGCCCGGTCAGCTTTCGCCTCCGGGCTTCTTTTAACAGACATCATCACGTTTAAGTCCCACATCCCGCAATTGCGCATCACTCATGCGGCTGAACAGTTTCCGCGTCTGCGCCTGTCGACGCCACTGTTTAAACGCCCGCCAGATCAGCACAAAGCCGATAAAAGGCCGTTTTGGCCTGTTTTCAAAGAATTCCATGATTGCTCTCCTCGCCGGAACAGAGCCTTATCATGCGGGAAATACCGGGTTGCAATACAGATGCAAAAAACGCTTTTCTTAACCATACAGATCCGCTAAAACAGCAGCTGAATGGCATTTTTGCCGCTGCTCTGTACTGGTCCTGGGATCTGTATGGATGTGACAAAGGATACAGCATGACGCGTTACCAACATCTGGCTACTCTGCTGGCCGATCGTATTGAGCAGGGGCTGTATCGCAGTGGTGAAAAACTGCCTTCTGTGCGCAGCCTGAGCAACGAGCACGGTGTCAGTATCAGCACCGTCCAGGAAGCCTATCGGGTGCTGGAAAATTTGCAGCTGATCCTGCCGCAGCCGCGCTCGGGCTATTTCGTCGCCCATCGCAAAGTGCAGCCGCCGGTGCCGGCGATGTCACGTCCGGTACAGCGTCCGGTTGAGGTTACCCAGTGGGATGAAGTGCTGACCCTGCTGGAAGCACGCTGCGATCCCAGCATCACCTCCTTTGGCGGCGGTTCGCCGGATATCGCCCAGGCCACTCTGAAACCGCTGTGGCGCGAGATGAGCCGCGTGGTGCAGCACCAGATGCTTGATGCGTTCAGCTACGACGAACTGGCGGGGCGACAAGAACTGCGCGAGCAGATCGCCCGGCTGATGCTCGATAATGGCGCGGTGCTGAGCGCCGACGAGATCATCATCACCAGCGGCTGTCACAGCGCGCTCGCCACCGCCCTGCTGGCGATCTGCAAAGCCGGGGATATTGTGGCGGTGGAATCACCGTCGTTTCACGGCACCATGCAGATGCTGCGCGGGCTGGGCATCAAAGCCATTGAAATCCCGACCGATCCTGATACCGGCATCAGCGTGGAAGCGCTGGAGCTGGCGTTTGAACAGTGGCCGATTAAAGGCGTGATCCTGGTCCCCAACTGCAATAACCCGCTGGGCTTTGTCATGCCTGATGCGCGTAAACGGGCGATGATCACCCTGGCGCAGCGGCACGATATTGTGATTTTTGAAGACGATGTCTACGGCGAGCTGGCGTTTGATTACCCGCGTCCGCGCACGCTGAAATCTTATGATATCGATGGCCGCGTGCTGCTGTGCAGCTCCTTCACCAAAACCATTGCACCTGGCCTGCGCGTTGGCTGGATCGCGCCGGGGCGTTATC
Organism: Enterobacter kobei; assembly: GCF_018323985.1. GTDB lineage: Bacteria > Pseudomonadota > Gammaproteobacteria > Enterobacterales > Enterobacteriaceae > Enterobacter_D > Enterobacter_D kobei_A. The sequence continues at coordinate 3,968,004 of NZ_AP024590.1, forward strand.
ACGATCGCGTTCTGCACATGAAATACGCCGCCAGCGCCACCACGGCCCCCACCACGCAGATGGCGATGAGCGCGTTTATCCGCGACGGGCATTACCATCGCCACCTGCGCCGTATGCGGCAGCTTTACCGAAATAATATGGACACCTTTACCTGCTGGGTGCGCCAGTATTTTCCTGCTGAGATCTGCGTGACGCGCCCGAAAGGCGGCTTTTTGCTGTGGATCGAACTCCCTGAACGGGTGGACATGGTATGCGTGGCAAAACAGTTGCGCCGCCTGAAGATCCAGATCGCCCCCGGCTCACTGTTTTCCGCCTCCGGCAAATACCGCAACTGTCTGCGCATCAACTGCGCCCTCCCCCCCAACGAGCATCACCGCCAGGCGCTTAAACAGCTCGGCGAGGCGGTGCAGATTGCGATGGAGGAGTGAAGCGGATCACTTAGCCGCAGGCTTGACGTCCGCCACCCAGGTGGGCAGATCCCAGGTTCCACCGAGGCGCAGATAGCGACACATGCCGGTGGTGGATTCATGGCTCAGGCGGAAAGCCGTGCCGTCCCATACCCAGCTGGCAGTGGCCCAGCAGTCGCCGAGACCACGTCCTTTCTGGCCCATGGCGATCACGCCGTCGCTATAATCCGTTGCCGATTCGGTCACCAGCACAGGCTTCGCATCCGGGGTATTTGCGATCACCCAGTAGCCATAACCTTCATTGTAGGCACCGCGCCAGCAAAGGGTGGAAGCCAGTACGTGACGGGCATCCAGCGGCGTGACGGTGATGTCGCCATCCCCTTCCTGCGCATCCCCTTCCGCAGGTTGCAGACGGTCGCACTGGGCGTCTTTATTTAGCGTGGCAAGCAGTTGTGGTTTCAGCGCATCGGCGTCGGCCTTGCTCAGCGTGCGCGTTTCGCCTGGCGTCACTTTCACTGCCTGGATCACCGGCGCGGGTACGGCGGCGTGTACGCTGCTCTCGGGCTTATCGCCCTTTTTGATGAACGCGCCCGGCGTGCCAATGCGCCCCTGCACATCATCCATTTTCAGCAGCACCGCAGTAGCACCGTTACCGGAGAGCACAAAGGGTGTGCGTCCCTCTTTCACTTCTACTTTTCCGCTGCCTTTGACGGCCTTGATCAGCGCCTGCGTTTGCGCCGTCGTCAGCGTCCAGCGGTCGTCCTCAGCCGCCTTCAGCGCGCCTGCGGGCTGATCGTTAATCCACAGCATCAACGTGCCTGATGTGGCGTTATCGTCAGACTCAGTATCCGCCAGCACCACCTCACCGGCTACTGCGCTGTCCGGCCCGGCCTTGCGGGTCAACAGCACCGATCCACCCGTGCCTTCTTCCGTCTCTTCTGTGCTGTACCCCGCCGCGCGGCAGGTGAGCGTATTGTCACAGACCATTTCCCAGTCTTTGTGGCTAAATGAGACGCCGTTTTCCTGCGCGATAACCGGAGCGGCAAGCAGCGTCAGCGCCGCCAGGGTGTAGGGAAGTTTCACGACATGTTCCTTATAAGAGAGTGACCAGGCTCAATAATAGGGTGGCGCATGAAAAAAGAGTATGACGTTTTGTCGGGTGGCGCTGCGCTCACCCGACCTACAAGGAAGGCATTTCTGTAGGCCCGGCAAGCGTGCGCCGCCGGGCATGGCGGGATTATTCGTCGAAGTACCAGTAGCCCTGGTTAACCAGCGCGGTCAGCCCGGCGATAAACGCCGGGTTGTTCAGCGCATCGCCCAGCTCGTTTTGCCCTACCTGCGTATAACGGCAGAGCGCATCGGCAGCGACGGGATCCACGATATCCAGCGGCTCACTGTTGACGAAGAAGCGCCCGCCGATGTTCAGCACCCGCAGACCGCTCAGGCGGGAAAGGACTTCGCCACCCTGGAGGGCGTCGAGGATCTCGTCTTCTGCATAAGGCGGCTCGGCAGGCGCGATGTCCAGCTCATGGCGCGGCGTGGTGGCAAAGCGGCCAAACCAGTTCCGGAAATCTTCAGGCTGGTTGATCATGTCGACCATCATCTCGCGCAGGCGCGCCAGCTCGTATTCTTCCACCCGCCCCGGATGGTCGCGACAGGTCAGATCCGGATCGCTGTAATGCTCGCCGCCAAGATCGTTTTCCAGCGCATAATCGGCGAAGCTGCTGATCAGATCGCGGCCGTTCGGCCCACGGAAGCCCACCGAATAGTTGAGCGCCGTTTCATGGGTGAAGCCATCGTGCGGGAAGCCCGGCGGAATATAGAGGATGTCCCCCGGCGCCAGATCTTCATCAATGATCGGTTCGAAAGGATCGACATGCAGCAGCGCCGGATGCGGGCAGAACTGACGCATCGGCAGCTTATCGCCCACACGCCAGCGGCGGCTGCCCATCCCCTGAATAATAAACACATCGTACTGATCGATATGCGGCCCCACGCCGCCGCCTGGTACGGAGAAAGAGATCATCAGATCGTCCAGCCGCCAGTCCGGCAGCACGCGGAACGGGCGTACCAGTTCGGCAGAAGGCGCATGCCAGTGGTTCACCGCCTGCGCCAGCAGCGACCAGCCGGTTTCGCCCAGCCCGTCGAAATCCTCAAACGGCCCGTTGCTGGCCTGCCACTGACCATTCTTGTGGCTGACGAGGCGGCTATCCACCTCCGGCTCCATCGCCAGGCCCGCCAGTTCATCCGGGGTGATCGGATCGACAAAATTCGGCAACGCGTTTTTCAGTACAACGGGTTGTTTCTGCCAGTATTTTTCAAGAAATTCCGGCCAGTTGAGATTCAGTTGGTACGCCATACGATCCTGCCTGCGAGAAGATAAACGGCCCTGATTATAAAGAGGGTGCAGGCCTGGCCGCCTTGTCATGGGTCAAGTGTTGGCGTGGCGCTGCCCGACGCGCATCGCGCTGTACAGCGAACACAACTCAAGCAGGCTTTTGGTACCGGTGCGCTTCATCAGGCCATTGCGCTGTACGCTGACGGTGGTCGGGCTGACGCCGCGGATCGTGGCGATCTCTTCCAGCGAATGCCCGCGCAACAACAGCCGCATGATCTGCTGCTCGGCGGCGGTGAATTTAAAGGGATCGACACGGTAGCCCGCGCCCTGATTTTGCTCCGCAAGCAGCATCATGATGGTCAGCGCCTGTCGCAGCTCCTCCACGCTGAGATGCTCCGCGAGGCTCAGTTTTATCAGTCCGGGGAACAGGCGGTTTAGCGCTTCGAAATGGCGTTCGGCGGTAATAAAAATAGCGTGGTGAACTGGCGGGTGAGTGAAATAGAGGGAATAGATTTCCACAACATCCATACCAGAGGTGACATAGATGCACGACGGACTGGCACGGTTCCCCCCGCCCCGCTCCTGGTACAGCTGTTTGAGTATTTTCTCTATTCCATAAATATAGAAACGATCCTTTCCGTAGACAGGCATTTCAGTTCTCCAGAGGTAGTCATTTTTATTCGCCTTCTCAGTGGAAGGTTTTTTTGCGTTTTGTGCAGGGCAGCAGACCGATGTCCCTGCTCGTTTACCTTTTGTTTAGGTTGCCGCGCGATCGCATATTGCGGCTACGAATAGCTGCCATCGACCTAATTTCGGCAATCATCCAGCGGCGATTTATCTTTTAGGTAGTTATTATCCAGGAATAAATTTATTGTCAAACAGCGAATTTCTTAAAAAAAGCTAAAACATGACATTAAAAAATTGAGGCAATGCAAATATCTCATTGAAAATAAAAGACTATGTTTATTAGGATTTTCTTTATACTCGTCCTTTTAAATTATTTTCGCCCATTCTTAATACTTTGATCTCAACCTCAAAACATCATTTCATTTTGTGCAAAAGTCTATTCCACAAAAATACAAAAGCCTCTATCTGCCGCACAGCAGAGAGCATCTTATACCTTTGGACTACTACTAAAATAGGGGATCCTATGTTGCGCTCATTGTTATTATTAACCGTACCTTTCATGAGTATTGCCGCCCACGCAGTGACATTTGATTATCGTCACGAAATGAACGACAGCGGCGGGAATAACCATAAAGATCGCTTACTGATGTCGCACCGTTTTGCCAACGGCTTTGGCTTATCGCTGGAGGGAAAATGGAAAGGCTCGCAGGATAAAGACAAAGCCTATGACGAAACGATCAGTAATGGCACCGAAGTGGTCGCCAGCTACGTCTACAAAATTGACAAGACCTTCCAGATTGAGCCGGGCTTCTCGCTGGATACCAGCTCGTCATCAAATAACTACCGCCCGTATCTGCGCGGTAAAGCGAATCTGAGCGATGACGTCAGCATTAACCTCCGCTACCGCCCGTACTACAAACGTAATTCCAACAATATAGGCACGCAGAAAAACACCTCAGAGAACGGCTACAACCTGACGAGCGTCTTGTCATGGAAAATTTTCAAAGACTATCAACTGGATTACGAGCTGGATTACAAAAAAGCGAATTCCGCTGGCGTCGTACTGGCTGATAACGAAAGCTACGACTGGACGCACGATTTTAAGCTGACCTATAAGTGGGATAAAAACTGGTCCCCTTATATGGCGATTGGTAATGTTTCCGGCAGCAAAGTCACCGATGAACGACAAACCCGTTATCGCGTCGGCGTGAAATATTCCTTCTGATGACATTCGGGCAGCAGCATAAAAACAAAACCCTTATTTGACTGAGAGGCAAATAATGAACATTTCAGGATTAGCACTGGCGGTGGGTTGTCTGAGTTTGCTCTCTTTTCATGCCATGGCGCAGGAGAGCGAGCGCCTGAACAGTGTAAAACAGTTCGCTGACACGGTATTCGATAAAGCCGGCGATCGTTATGGCCACAACGTGCCGCTGCTGGCGAACGGCGTGGATCCGCGCACCGGTAAGCAAATGGAGTGGATCTTCCCGGATGGCAAAAAAGCCGTGCTGTCGAACTTCTCCGCCCAACAAAACCTGATGCGCGTGCTGGTCGGCCTGAGCAATCTCACCGGTGACGCGAAATATAAACAGCGCGCCGAAGACAACGTGCGCTACTACTTTGATCATTACCAGGACGCCAGCGGCCTGCTGCTGTGGGGCGGCCACCGTTTTGTGGATCTAAAGACGCTCCAGCCGGAAGGTCCGAGCGAAAAAGAGATGGTCCACGAGCTGAAAAATGCTTACCCCTATTACGATTTAATGTTTGCCGTGGATAAACCCGCCACCACGCGTTTTATCAAAGCGTTCTGGAATGCGCACGTTAACGACTGGAAAACGCTGGAAACCAGTCGCCACGGGGAATACGGCAAAGCGATGGGCAAACTGTGGCAGAGTGATTTCGAACAGCAGCCGCCGTTTTTCGCCACCAAAGGGCTGAGCTTCCTGAATGCCGGAAACGACCTGATCTACTCCGCCTCGCTGCTCTATCAGTACGATCATGATGAAGGGGCGCTGCGCTGGGCGAAGCGGCTGGCAGAGCAGTACGTGCTACCGCGCGATAAAAAGACCGGCCTTGGCGTTTACCAGTTCACGCAGCCGCTCAAACGCGCCGAAACCACTGACGACACGGATACCAACTCAAAATACGGCGACCGCGCCCAGCGTCAGTTTGGTCCGGAGCTGGGTGCCGATGCGCTGGAAGGCAATATGATGCTCAAAGGTCGCACCAGCACGCTCTACTCCGAGAACGCGCTGATGCAGCTGGCGCTGGCAAAATCCCTCGGCAAAGATGGCGACGACATCAAAAAATGGACGCTCGACGGCCTGAAAGCCTTCGCCACTTATGCGTATGACGCGCAGACCAACACCTTCCGCCCGATGCTGGCAAACGGCACCGATCTGTCGGGCTATGAGCTAAAACGGAACGGCTACTACGGCAAAAAAGGCACCACGCTGAAACCATACCCGGCGGGTAACGAGTTCCTGCTGTCCTATGCCAGAGCCTGGACGCTGGAGCCGGATCCAGCAATGTGGATAGTGGCGCGCGGCATTGCGCAGGGTCAGGGGCTGGGCGACATCGGCGAGCCGGGCGGCACGGACACTAAGCTGAACCTGAACACCGACAACAACGAGCCGTACGCCATTTTCGCGTTGATCGACCTATGGCAGTCCACCGGCAACAAAGACTATCTGACGCTGGCAGACCGCGTGGCGACCAACATCCTGAATACCCGTCGTCTGAACGGCTTCTTCGTGGATGATCCGCAGGCCGAGTTTGCCAGCATCGACAATATCGCGCCTTACGCATTACTGGCGCTGGAAGCCGCCTTCCGTAATCAACCCGACGCGGTGGCTCCTTTCCTTAACGGTGCCGGTTTCACCGAGGGCGCATATCTGCTGGCGGACGGCACGGTACGTTACTCCACGCGCGACGATGAACTGTTCAAACTCAAACCCGGCGAGCAGTTAACACCGAACGGCAAAAAGTAAGCTGACGCCCCCGTCCCACGACGGGGGCTGCCGTTTAGCGCGCGCCACTGCCGATACGCTGCCCCAGTTCGCGGGCGGCGGTCAGATAATCCTCCGGGCGCGGCAACTGCGAGGGCAACAGCCACTCCGCCGCCCGGAACTGCGCCCCGCAGTAACCAAAAATACCGTGCTCCAGCTGCGTTTTCATCGCGTCAAAATAGTTGTGCCGCTGATAGACGTCTTCCGATGCCGCCCCCAGCCCCACCAGCCAGACGTTCAGCCGACCGAGTTTTTTCAGCAGCTTACCGTCAGGCGACTCTTCGTAGGCCCAGCCATTGGCAAAGACGCGATCGATCCAGCCCTTCATCATGCCGGGCATCGACCACCAGTAAATCGGGAACACCAGCACCAGATTGTCGGCGGCATCGATGCGCTGCTGCTCCCGGCGCACGTCGTCAGGCACCGTACGCTGGCCGCTGAACGCCTGATAATCCACGTCCTGATACGCTGGCGCGAAGTTCTCCTGATGTAAGTCGGCAATTTCCACGCGATGCGCGCTGTCGGCGCTGGTGATGCCGTCGGCAATATGGTTCGCCACGTTGCGGGTGAGCGAAGTGAGAGACGGGTGAGAGGTGACGATCAGAGTTTGCATAGATTTTCCTCATTGCTTCTGCCAGGGAACTCTTTTACTCTTAAAGCTGAAGTTACCTTTAGTAACTTACCAATAGTAACTTAGCGATGGACGATGCTGTTGTCAACAGGAGGCCCGACGATGACGCAAAAGCGCATGAGTAAAGAAGACCGTTTTCAGCAATTACTGGTAGCGGCCTGGAAACTTATTGGCCAGGAGGGCACCGAGTCCCTGACGCCCGGCAGACTGGCGGAGTTTGCCGGCGTGACCAAGCCGCTGGTGTATAACCATTTCGGCTCCCGCACCGGGCTGTTTATTGCGCTGTACCGGGACTTTGAAGCGCGCCAGGCGCAGATTTTCAAGCAGTCGATTTCCCGCAGCGGCCCGACGTTGCACGACAAAGCCAGCGCCATTGCCCGGGCGTACATCAACTGTGTACTGACCCAGGGCATTGAGATCCCCGAGGTGCTGGCCGCGCTGAGCGCATCGCCAGAGATGGAGGTGTTTAAGCTCGAATACGCGCGGGATTTCGTGCACCTGTGCCGCGACCTTCTGCTGCCCTTCTCGCCTGATAAGGCGCTGCCTGATGCCGGTTTATGGGCGATTTTCGGTGCCGCCGAAGGGCTGAGCTATGCGGCGAAGACCGGGGATCTGGAGGCGGATGCGGCGGTTGGGGAGTTGACGGTGATGATTATGGGGGTGGTGGGACTTTGAATCTTTTCAGTGCTCATCCTGCAAATATGCCAACAAACTACAACAGACTGTTTTTGGTTTGACCGGTATATTTTGTCTTCAAAAGCGTGTTAACAACTAATTGAGAAATAGCAGAAAATCATGCTTTTTATTGTTACTATATAAAAAGTGAGGACATTATGAAAACAACGTTATACAAAGATTTCACTTTTGAAGCCGCCCACCATCTTCCCAATGTGCCGGATGGTCATAAATGTGGACGCCTGCACGGACACTCTTTTGTCGTGCGCCTTGAGATTACAGGTGAAGTGGATAAGCATACAGGCTGGATTATGGACTTTGCCGAACTAAAAACGATTTTTAAACCGACGTTGGACAGGCTGGATCATTACTATCTCAATGAGATTCCAGGTCTGGAAAATCCTACCAGTGAAGTGCTTGCACAATGGATCTGGGATCAGGTTAAGCCCCAACTTCAGATTCTTAGTGCAGTCGTCGTGAAAGAGACATGTTCTGCTGGCTGTATTTATCGCGGTGAATAATAATTTATTAGATAGCCAAATTTATAATGGCTATCTATTCTTTTTAAACTTTAATTGTTACATATAACTAATGCAACAACAATATTTCATGTATATAAAAACATTAACCATCTAGTTCTCATTAATTTAACCCACCTTAACTCAAACCCAATATTATTAATACCAAAAATGGTAGTTGAAAACGATATATTACCTATAGAAACCAACCACGCTTCTACCATGAATTAATAGCATCACTTTGTTATCTGTGAGCTTACTAAGAACTTTGCTTTTTTTCACTTGAATATGAGATTTATCCCAGTATCCTGTCACTATCGACTGAACTTTTGCTTCACTATGTATGTCGTTCAGACATGGAAACTGCTTACTCTCGCCATGACTGTCCATTTTTCGCACAAACCATACACGCGAAGACAATTTCAAGGATTGGGATGATGAGCATATTGCCTATAGGGTCACTGGTTGTTTCTGAGCGGTTTGACGGCATCGGTAAAGTCGTCAGCATTGATTTTGAGGCAAACAATGCAGCAGTTGCATTTTTTGAGTCACCCGCACACCCCTATACACGTCAAGTTGCAATGAGCCTTGAGGAGTTGACGCCAACGCTCCCCCATGAAGAAGCTGTGATTTACTGTCTTGAACCGCAAAGCCAGCGGTGGGCACGTGCCCGCTTTGGCGGTTCCCGTCCCAATGGCGAGTTTTTAGTAATTTTTCGAGAAGATGACGCAACTACGCTACCTATCGATAAGATCTTCATAGTAAACAAAGCGCCCGATAAACCTATAAACCCAGCACATTTTCTGGCTTACCAGGCCAATGACGCCCCCTTCTTCTTTCCTCGCCGACACTCCTTCATCAAAACTTACATCCAGCAACGCGCTTCCTGCAGGGGTCTGGCCTCTATTTCCAGCAGCGCTGTCGAACTTGAACCGCATCAGTTGGCCGTGGTACGGCGAGTTTTACAGGATAAAACGCCGAAATACATTCTGGCGGATGAAGTGGGCCTTGGAAAAACCATTGAAGCAGGTATGGTTATTCGTGAACATGCTCTGGAAGAAGCTGGGCATGTCAGTATGCTTATTACCGTGCCTGGGCAACTCGTCAGCCAGTGGCGGGAAGAATTAGGCGAACGTTTTCAACTAAAACAGTTGCTTGTGGATGTCTCGACGATGGTCTCCTTGTTAAAGCAAGATGGTGCTGCACAAGGTATTGTTATTTGTAGTTATTCTGAGGCCTGTCTTCTGCTGAGCAGGGGGTTCTCACCTTCCCTGATGACGATCGATGAAGTCCACCAAATTGCCGATTGGCCATGGTCTACGGACGAAGACCAGCGTGATGATTTCAAATTGATGTCCCAAGCATGCCATAAAGCACATTACGCATTGCTTCTCACCGGTACGCCACTGCATGGTCATGAGCGCAACTTCCTGTCTATGCTGCACTGTATCAACCCGGAAGCTTTCCAGATTGATGAAAACCATCTCAATGCATTCACCAAACTAGTGAAAAACCGTGAAAGCCTTGGCGGTGTTTTCTCTTCTTTAGTTCCATCAGTGTCTAATATTAGTCTTCGCCGTAACCTTGATGAGGTTCTGGTGCAATTCCCCGACGATCGTCAGTTGGCAACGCTATGCCAAGAATTGTTTCCGCTGATCGGGCGATTTTCTCAGCCAACACCTGAACGTGAAGCGGGTATTAAAGCGATACGACTACATCTTGGCGAGCATTACCGCATTCACCACCGTCTGCTGAGAAATCGCCGTCAGGTTGCACTGAGTCAGGATGAAAGCAAAAACCTGAATCTGGATCCTCTCTTCCCTGGCCTGAACGGCGTGAGGGAATCTCACTGGCAAACCGAAGGACTAACCCTGGATGAGTTGCTGGAAGAGTATCGCGCTATGGCCGTACTACCGCAAAACCAGCATTGGTCGTTAAAAGAAGCGAGCTACATCGCCTGGATTGACGATCTCTTTTCCAGTCCGATTTGTGTTCTGCAGCGGGCAAAAGCCATTCTCACAGAGTCAACGGGACTGCCCAAGGATGAGCAAGCCTTACTGGAACATATCGTCTCGACGGCTAAAAATGAGCAACAAGCTATCGACAATATGCTGGTCGCATCGCTTAATGATTGGTTAAATCAATTTCCAGATGGCAAAGCGATTGTCTTCTGCGATCGTCCTGAACTAGCACAGCACCTGTCAGTCAAGATGAGCATTCTGCTGGACTACCCGATAGAACGCTATCAGCCCGGCCAACCACTACAGTTCACTCAGGCACAAACCCCCGTTCGGGTTCTATTGTGCGATAGAAGCGGCGAGGATGGGCTGAATCTCCACGGAGGACGTCGTCTGGCCGTTCATTATGGTTTGCCGCGATCCTGCAGTCGGATTGAGCAACGTCTGGGCCGTCTCAACCGCTACAGCGCCAACCTGCGTGGTATCAAACCGGTTCAAAGCCTGATACTAAAAAACCATGTGACCGATAGCTTACGCAATCAGTGGGCCGACATTCTGGTGAACAGCATTGGCGTATTTAACAATACCATCGCCAGCCTGCAGTTCGTACTGGATGACTATATCGGTGATGCCTGGAACAGACTGTTCCTCGAAGGCCCACAAGTGCTGGAAAACCTTGCGGCAGAATTCCCTGGTGAAAATGGCGTCTTGGTCAGAGAGGCCAACAAAATCAACATGCAGGAAAAATTGCTGGCGATGGATGAAGAAGTCTCGCAAGCGGCACTTTTCGCTCAACAGTTAAGTAATGACGATCTCATTGCAGCAGAACAGTGTAAAGCGCTAACGCCATGGATCTCTCAAGGATTGCGTTTCCGTTCATCAGGAAATGCTAAAGAAGGGATGCGGTTTAGTTTTGAACTAGCTGAACGCAGTTCTGGGACGCTGGTAGATTTTAAAACATTTCTGACGACCTGCATGCTCAGCTTCGACAAAGAGGGAGGCAATCCACCATCTACCCATCTAATGAGTGCAGAACGCATCCCTGCCATTGACGGTACAACAGTTTATCCTTTGCGTTACGGTCAGCCTTTCGTCGATGCGATTTGGCAGTTACTGAATCAGGACGCGCGGGGCAGTTCGGTAGCGATGCTACGTATGATTAACGCGGAACTGAATGAACCTCGCTATTTCTTCCAGATGAGTTGGCTTATTACCGGCTGCGATCCATTAAGCCCTTACGCCACTCTTCGTCAATGCGATGAGCTGGTGCCACCACGCATTGTTGAGGAGTGGGTGGCTGCCGACGGTTCTCAGGTGACAAATCCACAACTGCTTGGAATGCTGAACAGCGAGTACAGCAAGACCCCTTCCGCCACAAAAAGCTATGTGGACCTCAACCTGCGAGCCTCAAGATGGCAAGAGATTGAAGAGCTGATCTCCGCTGATGCGTGGAAAGAACAGGTTGAGCAGGTATATGAAAAAGCGCGGCAAAAACAGCAAGAGTTGGCTCAAGCCAATGCTTATATCCAGCTGATGTCGGTAAAAGCGATCATTCTTTGCAGCAGCAATATTTTATCTGGAGTCGCCTGATGACGGAACAATGGTCACGTCTGCAGTTTGCGTTAACCACCTATTTTACCGATGACGTTACCTTCAAAGAGGGGATTGAAAATCCCTTCTTCCTGCGGTTAATAAACATCATTATCGACCCTACTGCGGGCCTGAATGATATTTTTGCCGGCTATGCCGATGCCCTTCGCACTGCACAGGTGAGCGGCATCGAAGATCCCTGGCTGCCTTCTCCACCGACGCTGACGGAGACCCCAGACCCACTTTGGGGGCTGGAAAAATCCGCCGTGGGGCAGACACTGTCACTCGCTGCTGAAGCGGACCTGACGAGCACCCAGGCTACTTACCAGCGCCGAACCCGACGCAACTTATTGCAACCGGAAATGGATCCGGCGCTAAAGAACCTGCTGGTCGACACGCCCCATACTCACTACCGTGGCTTTGGACAGCAGGCGGCAATCCGCACGCTGCTCACCTCCGACGTCAACAGCACTCTGGTGGTGAATCTCCCCACCAGCTGCGGCAAGAGTCTTATCACGCAAATCCAGGCTATCAGTGCGCCGTTCAGTTCGTTAACGCTAGTGATTGTCCCAACGGTCGCCCTTGCAATTGAACAAGCGGATTTTATGCGGGACATGCTGCGTCAGGCTGAGCAGGATCACGGAGGAACCTATGCTTGGGTTGGCGGTCAGGATCACACAACGCGCCAGACGCTGAAAGAGCGGTTGAAAAAAGGCTCACAGCGCGTCCTGTTTTGTTCGCCCGAGGCGGCAAAATCGTCGCTGGTTCCGGTACTGTTTGACCTTGCGAACAATAACCTGATTGGTGCCGTCGTCATCGACGAAGCCCATCTTATAGACCAGTGGGGCGCTGAATTCCGTCCTGATTTTCAGCTGATTGCGCCGCTGATTCGTTCATTAAAAGCACAGCCCGGATGCCGTTTTCGCACCCTGCTACTCTCCGCCACCTGGAGCCAGAATACCCGTGATGTGATTATTGAGCAGTTCCGCTCAGATGACAGCGAACTGATCGAGATTACAGCGAACTTCCTCCGCCCCGAGCCCGAATACTTCGTGCATGCTGAGCCCAACCCTGGTGCGCATCAGCAGCGCGTGGAGCAGTTGCTGATGACGCTCCCACGCCCGCTCATCCTCTATTGCACCACGAAGGAAGAAGCGGAAAATTGGCATCTCCGACTTCAGGAACAGCATTACCAGCGAGTTGGCTTGTTCCATGGCGACACGGAAACCCTGGTACGCAAAAAACTGATTTCACAATGGGCAAGCGACCAGCTGGATATAATGATTGCCACCTCGGCGTTTGGCGTAGGAATGAATAAAAGCAACGTCCGTACGGTCATTCATGCCGCCATTCCTGAAAATATCGATCGCTATTATCAGGAATGTGGACGGGCCGGGCGTGATGGCAAAGCCTGTCAGGCACATCTGGTCTGGCATAGTGCGCAAATGGAGACGGCAGAAAGCCTCTCGGTTGAAAAACTTATCAGCATCCAAAAAGGCTACCAGCGTTGGATGGCCATGTTTAAGCGGTACCAGCCCAGCGACATCGCCAGTTATAGCATCTCACTGGATACTAAACCCGATCATATCGACTATCAGGGCGATCGAAATCAAGCCTAGAACCGCAGAACCTTACTATTGATGCAGCGCACCGGGCTGATTGAGCTGGTGTTCGCAGCCCCTGAGCTGCCAGAAAACCTGCGAAAAAATGAAGAAGAAAACGCTCAGGCAGTTCACGACTGGTTTGCCCAGTACTATAACAAAGTGCATATTCGCCACTGCAACGACTCGCACCACTCTGAAGAGTATTGGAACACCTTTGTTGATAAGGCCCGCCAAGAAGAACTGGCTAAGCGCCGCGCGGCATTTACCTTGTTGAAAACGTGGATCCTCGACCCTCGCACTCCTCTATGCCAGATACTGAGAAAATTTTATATTTATCAGCACCATGCGCCAGAAATCACTTGCGGCGGATGCCCGGGGTGTCGGGCTCAGGGTAAAGGCGCGTTCTCCCCAACAGTTGGGGCCGATGTGGAAATTATACGAGCGACGCCGAAGAAACGAGCGCGCTTCGCTGGTGCCGTCAGGAAAGTGTATTACACCGATGAACTGGAAATGAGGGCTCTTCTATCAGAACTTCGCGTACCGCTTCGTCAGCTGATCGGCTCTGGCGATTACGAGACCATCCGAGCAGATAAGGCCGATTTCAGGCATCTGGAACGCGCCCTGGATTCCATCTCTCGCTTCTGGTGCGTGCAAAAACTTGCTGCACCCACTTCGGACAGCGCGGAAATTGTGATTGTGTCTAACACTGCCACTGCGCTACCGGACCTACCGGCCTCGCGATATGAACGCATCATCATCGCCCCGCAGCACCTGGCCGATCCGCAGCATCCTTACAGAAAATGGTGGGAAAGCGCTGGCAACGCGCAACCCCTGGACACTTTTATCAGGCAACTACAGCATGTCAATCATCAATAACGCAAACCCAGGAAGCAGCCTGGTGCTGATCCCCTTATTTGATCGCATTGTACAAAATGCCCAAGCACCGCTTTCTCCGGAAGCGGTTGTGGCTCGCTATCGGCCCAATAACCTGCCCGCTAACGATAACGCTTGGGGAAAAATCAGAGAGAACCTCGTCTTTTGGTGCCGACTGGGACTCTGGCCTATGGAAGAAGAGAGGATCCTGCCGCAGCCCAATGAGACTCGTCCGCTCTATCAGCGCGTGCTGCAATGCACCATTGATGCCTGCAAAGAAAAAGGTATCGCTGAAGGTAAGGAATGTGAACCATTGTGGCGAGTGCTGACCTGTTTGATGAATCTTCAGCAGCACTCATTAGGCGGCAAGGAACCGCTGGCCCCGAATATCATCACTGAAAAACTGCAAAGATGGCTTCCAACCGAAACCGTTAACTCCAATACCGAAAAGCTGGTCAGGGAATATGGACGCTATCTGGGCTTTCTGGAACTAGCGCCGGACCAGAATTACTATACCGATCCAACCCGGGCGATTCAGTGCTTTTTGCCGCAGATTTTTGGCGAACAAAATAGCCTCTCCATTAAAACCTTCATGGCAAATATGGCTGAAGTGATGCCGATGATGGACGGTGGTGAGTTTCGGGTAAAAGTGCAGGAGATCATGAGAGAACGGAACTGGTCTGCACCGGAAGGTAAGAATATCAGCACCAGTACATCACTTGCGCTACGTCGTCTGGAAATCGACCAGAAAATTCAGCTGATCGTTGGGAGTGATGACGCCGCCTCATTATCGCTGCAATTGCCCAATGGTGAAATCCGCCCAGTCAGCCAGATCAGTCTCAGGGAGGCCGCACAATGAGCATCATGAATTACTGGCCGTCACTTGAGCATATCGAGCAGTGCATCCGTAACGAAGCCGAAGAGTTGCAGGATGATGTGCTGTTAGCGGTACATGAGCCGATGGTGCTTACCCGTCGTGACGTTAACAACAATCAGGCTGTCTTCAGAGATGAAGACCTGTTTACGCAACTGCTCACCACCGAGCGAGCTATCCCGCTCATCGGCCGTTCAGGGATGGGAAAATCGCATCTGGTACGCTGGCTGGACTGTCGTCTCAAAAGCCATCTGCATGCAAAAGGCGAACTGGCAAAATGGGAAATTGTTCGTATCCCGAAAAACGCCAGCCTGCGACAGGTTCTGCTGCTGATCCTTAAAAATCTGCACGGCGATTTTTTTGATGATGTGCGTAAAAGCGTCGACGATGTGGCTGAACAACACTCCGCTAAAGATCTCGCTGATCTGATGCTGACCATGATGTCTCATCAATTGGAAAGCATGTATAACGAGGCGATGAAGCTCGGTCAGGAATATGAATCGCAAGGGAAAGAGATTCCAACAGAGATCGGCAATCGCCTTGATGCGATTAACGAGGAAGTTAGCAATGGTATTGGTAAACTCATTACCGATCCAAAATTCAAAGAAGACATACTTCAGCCAGGGCATTGCATCTACAGACGAGCCAGTCGCATGAGCGATGGGCTTAAAGACGGCGATGAGGATCACGATAACTACGAACTTGTACCTGACGATCTCTTTTTCCAGAAAAATATCGATGATCTGTCGTCACCTGCCCGAGAGTATATTCGCCATTCCCGCATCGATGAAGAGGGGAATGAGAGAGCCCGTATTCAGGCGGTCAGCGTTCTGAATGAAGCGATGCATGCGGCGTTAAAATCGCTGTTTGCCAAACTCTTTACCTTCAACGGCGGCAACTTCCAAGAGTTGTTCCAGCAAATTCGCAGTGAGTTGCTCGCACAAGATCGCCGCCTGGTGATCCTGGTGGAAGATATGGCAGCCATTTCGGCCATTGAAGACGTGCTGATCGACAGCCTAATCCAAGAAGGTATGCGCGATGGGGTAAAAACGCTCTGCCCGGTGCACTCAGTCATTGCAGTCACCGATAACTATCCGGGCTATAAGCGCCGTCAGGAAACGCTGATGACACGCGCAGGCTATGAGTGGAGCATTGAAAGCACCGATAGAGACAACAATGAAGAGCGGATTGTGTCTCTGTGCGGTCGTTATCTGAATGCGGCACGCCATGGCGCATCAGCCCTGAAGCAGTCGCGGGCAGAAGGTTTGGCCGACTGGCCTCCAATATGGAATGATGACGGAGCGCCGGGATGGTTGGCGGACTTTGGGACGACAGACAAACAGCAGGTTCCGCTGTTCCCGTTTAACCGCAACGCTATCCGGGCGCTGGCAAATAAAAACTGCCGCGACAGCAGCGGCCAACTGGCTTTTAACCCACGAATTGTGATCAACCGTATCCTGCTGGATATTTTACGTGATTGTCGCGTTGAAGCAGAGCACGGGGCATTCCCGCCGCCAAACTTTGCCGGAATAATCACGGATCCTGAAATCCAGCATAAAATCAACCAGCTAACTACCAGCAGGACGAGCAGTGCAGCCTCTCTGGCTGCATTGTGGGGATACGGCAGTCACTCTTGGGAGGAGATTTGCCAGCAATTACCATCAGGTGTCGCCGAGGCCTTTGGTTTGAGCGAGTTAGCCGATAAAATATCTGCTAATAAAGGCAAAAACATAGATAAAAACAAAGACAAAGACAAAGACAAAGACAAAGACAAAGACAAAGACAAAGACAAAGACAAAGACAAAGACAAAGACAAAGACAAAGACAAAGACAAAGACAAAGACAAAGACAAAGACAAAGACATTTTTCCACCGCCACCACCGCCGCCGGCAAAAACGAGTCTGCCTTTTGTTAAACACCTTAAAGCCTGGGTCAACGACCAGGCAATTTTACCTCAGGATGTTGCCCGCGATCTGCGCGCAGGACTTAACAATTGCTATGAACTCTATGCCCAAGTGGAATTTTCCAGTATGGCAGAGCGACCTTCACTGATTGAGCGTAATCCTTTGATTAGCCTGCCACTGGCGGCTTCAGATCCCTCGAACGCCATTGTGAAATTCTATGAACTCAAAGACCTCAACGATCCGCTACGCAGGATAGAGATCTACAACGTGTCGCTGGCGATTTTGCGTATCCAGCATTACGCCAACTTAAGCGAAGGGCTTAGCTACCCTGAAGCTATGGAAGACTATGCCCACTATGAAAACTTTGTCAGTTGGTGGGTGCCGCAGACAACGGAGATTGCAATCAACCATGCCAGGGCGCGGAAACTGAAGCCTGCGCTGCGTAATCATTACCAAAAAGCGCTGCTGCTGGGCCTGTTGACTGGCAAAGAGAATCCGGTGGAGCTCATTGATGCGCTTTGCCTGACGCAGAAAGGCGTCGGTCGAACTGAGGGTAAGAATCAAGGACGAACAATCAAAACAAGCCCATCAGATCTCTGTTTCTACGGACTCGAGGCCAACCAGAAACCACATTCCAGCAAAAAAGTGGCTGAAGCCCGGCAGGCAGCACTTCAGGGGTGGGACGACGCCCGCGACGCATGGCTTTCTCAGGTTGCCGTCCCTGAATTAAGTTCCGGGCTCACCTCAACCCGCGCACTTGAAGCCGAAGTGGTAACCTCCGCGTTGCGAGAAATCCAGAAAGAACCGCTTGGAGCGGATGTGCAGCGTGCGGCAGAGACAGCCCGCAAAGAGATCGCATCAACTATCGAAAATGCACAACTCTTTGAAAATATAAAAAATCAGGATGACTTCATTGCCCTTCTCGATGAGTGGCAGATGTTTATCGAAGCGGTACGCACCCAATATTACCCTTCGGAATCCGAGCAAATCAGAAACTCATCATGGTTGCTGGGTGAAATTGAAGCATTAAGAGTAGACGCAGAGGCCAGCCTGAACACACTGCTCACGCTTAATTCCCTCGTCAGGCAGAAAGATGCCTTCATGCTGTGGCATGACATTTCCCATCTGGATGGTGATTACGTCAGCCGTATCGGTAACCTTCTTGCGCAATGGCAGAATATTCAATCGAAAATCAGCTTTACGCTACAGCAGATAAACAGTAAGGGTGACGCACCGAAACTGAAAAATGCCTGCACGCTAGTTGAAGAGCGGCTGAAAAATCTGGCGGCTGATATCAGCGCCTCTGGAGTGAATGAATGAGTACATTACGCCAACAGCTTGCAGAGATGCAGAAGCAACTAGATTTGAGTGTCCAGGCGAGTAAAGCCACGCAGATTATTGAGAAATGCGGCATAGTGCTCTCAAAAACTGACACCGTCGCTGGGCATTATGGTCGCCTTAAATACCAGTACCCGGCCCTACAACTTCTGCCGTCTGAACTGAGGGTCAGCTGGAGAGAAGATCAACGAAATGAACTCAAAAATGTGGTTAACGGTGTCAATAACTTGCTGTCTCAGTGGAGCCGCTGGCTGAATAATCAGACCCGAGCAACTGCCGATACGCAAGCCTCGGATGAACCGCTGGATGGAGTGGTCGCAACGCAGGAATCTACAGCATATGACATCATTCAGAATGACTCCCTGACCAACTGCGTGAGCCAGGCGCTCAGCCTGCACCGCACTCTGAGCGACCAGCTTAAAAACGCATGGGAAGAGTGGCAACAAATCCTGCATCAGCAAATTCACGTTGACAGCAAAACTCTCGACGCCCAACAGAAACTCGAGAAATTGAAAGAAATTGCTGACGAATACTTAGGCCTACGCGACAAATTTGATGACCTGATCCAACCTTTGCCTGAGAGCGGCGAGAGCGTGACGAAGATCCGGGCAATGGCAGAGCACCTGAACACCCTGCGCGGTATGATGAAAACCGACTGGCCTGAAGCGGTGCAGCATTTCTTGGATCGAATCAATGGCCCGCAGCCAAGCAAACCGACACTGGGTGCACTGACGACAGAAGTGTTTGAGTGGCTTCGAGATGAAGACATGTTGGAAGACTTTGTGATTACAAGGAAATAGTGACATGACTGTTGAGGATATAAGTCGTCTGCATGCGGCGCTAGACGTGCTCGAAGGGCGCGAAGCCGAGTTGCTGGTCTGGGGAGACACGGAAGGTGCCTTTACGGATGCGGATATTCTGTCCCTGTTTGCCCACCATTTTCCTGATGATAATGGCAAAGTGCTGATGCAGGATCTTCAAGACGCCGCGATGTTATTTAGCATCCCCAATACTCAGGGAATGAGGCTTTATCGCACTCGTATGGCGGAATCTGTTCATCTTTTTCGCCATCAGCGCCAGTGGTTTCGCGGCCAGCAGTTGAATCGCACGCGGTCGCTGGTGGCTGACTATCGCTTTATCCGCCGCCCGCGCAGTTACCCGGCAAGGATACATCCGGCTGAAGAAGTGCTAAATCAATGGTCCGACGTTGAGTGGATGAACGACATTAAACGTCAGGCCCTGCAGACGCTTATCGGTGATTTCTCCATAGCCGGTTTTCAGTCCAAGGCGACGGCGCGCATCCTGAGAGCATGGGATTTTCACAGCAGCCACCCACACGCCAAAGAAGCAACCGCCACCATCGTATGTGCCGGCACTGGCAGCGGTAAAACCCTAGCGTTTTATCTGCCTGCTCTAACGTCACTTATCAACGATCTGCAACGCGATTGCTCGGCGCGGGTTCGCTCACTGGCTCTTTATCCGCGTAAAGAGTTGCTTAAAGATCAGTTTATGGAGACTTGGGGAAAATGCCGTGAAGTGGACACCCAGGCACAGAAACTTTCAGGGCGAAAAATCCGCATTGGCTCATTCTTTGGCGATACGCCGTACAGCATACAGTACGTTGATAAAGAAAAAGATCTTCCTTTTGATCTGCTACGCTGCAGCACTCCAAAATGCCAAGGCGAAATGCGCTGGAAAGCGGAAGATATCCGTCAGGGCAAAGAGATCTTGCGCTGTACGCACTGCACGCACAGCGTGGGTGAAGATGAAGTGGTGCTCACCCGCGTCTCATTGATGAATAACCCACCGGATATATTGTTTACCACCACTGAAATGCTCAGCCAGCATCTAGGCAACAACAAGGCCAGCCATCTGTTCGGCGTCGGCATGAACGTAATTGCACCGCCGGTGGTTTTGCTCGATGAGGTCCATACCTATTCAGGCAACAGCGGCGCGCAAACTGCCTATCTACTTCGTCGCTGGATGCAACTGGCGCGCTGCCGCCCGCATTTTGTGGGCCTCTCGGCAACGTTGAGCGATGCTGAGCGGTTCTTCGCAGACTTGGTAGGAGCTAACAAAAAACATGTCATGCTCATTGAGCCCGCTTTCCAGGAGATGGTAGACGAAGGGGCTGAATATCTGTTGGCACTGCGAGGCGATCCCGTTTCGCAAACGGCGCTGCTCTCAACCACCATCCAAACCAGTATGCTGGCACGCCGGATTATGGATACCCGCAAAGCCACGTCGCACGGCACTTGGGGTCGCAAAACCTTCGTCTTTACCGACGATCTAGATATCAATAACCGCCTCTACCACCAGCTTTGCGATGCCGAAGGGTGGCGTACGCGCGGACAACAACTTCTGTCTAACGAAACTCCGCTGGCAGCTCAGCGTAACGAAAACAATGGTGCTTCCGACGCATTGACCCTTGCCGGACAAAATTGGCGAATGGTGATCGATATTGGGCATCCTCTTGATAGTCACGATCGTGCCATCGTGGCGCGGACATCCAGCCAGGACGCTGGAGTCAATCCTAAAGCCGATATTGTCGTGGCAACCGCCTCGCTGGAAGTCGGCTTTAACGATCCTTCAGTCGGGGTAGTGATTCAGCATAAAGCACCGCGCAATGTCGCCTCTTATCTGCAACGCAAAGGCCGGGCCGGGCGCTCAAGAACCATGCGTCCCTGGATGGTGGTCGTGCTGTCAGAATTCGGTCGCGATCGCGTTGTGTACCAACGTTATGAGGAACTGGTGACACCGGAAATCAAGGGCCAGTCGCTCCCTCTAGGCAATATCCATATCCAGAAAATGCAGGCAGCGATGGCAACTCTGGACTGGCTAAGCATGAAGATCCCTGGCAGTAACATCTGGTCATTGCTGAACAATCCGCCCAAAAGCAAAGAGCAGCAAGGGCATCTGGAGCGCATGCTCACTTTGATTTCCGCCGTGCTGGAAAAGAATGTCTCTCAGCAGGAACTCGAACAATACTTATTCTACGCGCTCAAAATAACCGAGCTGCAACTTCAGCGCGTTATGTGGTCTCCGCCACGCTCTATCATGATGGAGTTGCTCCCGACCTTGAAGCGCCAATTGACCACCCGGTGGTCGCTGATGGGTACTCCCGGCGCAGACAGATCGACGGGGCGTTCACCACTGCCTTCGTTTATTCCAGCAGCCCTCTTCAGCGAGCTGAACTTGCCTGAACTGAGCATCCAGCTTGAACGCCGCTTTACGAAATATGAAAATCTGCCATTTATTCAGGGCCTGAAGGAGTTTGCACCGGGTCGCATCTCCAAGCGCTACGCTATTTATTCCGATCTGGAAGCCGATTGGCTGGTGCCAAACAATTTTGTGCCGCAACTGAACCAAGTTTCAGACGTCGATTTCGAGATTAACGAGGCATTTGGTGATACCTGGCAGCCGGAGTGTCTGGTAACCCTTGCGGATGCATCGCAGCTAAAAGTCATTCGTCCTCTGCAAATTCTTACCCGAGCTCTTGATTTCAAACAGAATCTGACTGAGAAGAGTAATTCTCAATTGACGTGGCACACTAACTTTTCTACAGATGCCCATGCCGAAGCGATGGCGATCCCTGCTGGGCCATGGAGCACAGTATTGCGGTCCGCCACGTTTTATACACATCAGCATATGACGCCTCTTGAACTGACGCGTTATGCCACCGCCGCCAGCGCTTCGCTGCGCAGTAAAAGTAAACAGCAGGCTTGGGTGAATTTCAGATGGGTCGAAAACGGTCACCCGGTAGCAGTGGGTGCCCGCCAGTGGGTGGATGGAATGAAACTGCGTTTTATGCTGCCTTGCGCACTGCATCAGCAGGTTATGAATGATGCAAAGTTAGCCAGGTCTCTCAGAACGCTCTATTTCCACCACTGCATTAGCAGGGAAGCTCGTTTTGAATATGACAGTTTCACCGCTGACTGGATCTACGAGTGCTATCTGGCAGCGCTGACCAAAGAAGTTGTCAGCAGCACAACCCTCGCTGATGCAATTCACGCCCTGCGCACGCCGGAAGGCAGAGAGTCGCTGGCGACAATTGCCGATTCGCTGTTCCAAACTGAAAACATTTTTGAAAACAACGAAGATGGAGAGGGTTCAGCGGAGCGCCAAGAGTTACAGCAGCAGTTGAGGAGTCTGTTCAACCAGCCGGAACTACTTGAAATGCTTGATACGCACAGTGCCGTGTTTACTGACGACCTCAGCCAAAATGCCTCTTTTAGCCAGTGGCTCCAGACGTTGTTGATCAACACCTTTTCAGGTGCCGTAAAACAGACCAGCCATCTGTTGCTGCCTGAGGTGGACGACAGAGGACTGCTCGTTGACGCCGTTCTTGATGGGGAGCAACTCGATATCTGGCTCACCGAATCAGAGCCTGGGGGCTGCGGGATTGTCACCCGCCTCGAAGAAGCGTTCCACAGCGATCCGGTCGCCCTACTGAATCTGTTTATTCGTAGCTTTGCCGCCAGCGACTACGAGCAGATCGATGACGATCTCTTCGAACTGCTCTCGCGACTCCCTTCAAACACTACATTGCAGCAGACACTGAACGATCTGCGCTTGGCGGGAAGCCATCATGATCGCCGGATGGCGAATGGACACCTACGCGCAGAGCTAAAAAAACAAGGATTTGCGCTTTCTCACAGCTTTATGTCTGTGCTGCATACCCGCATCCTTCGCCCTGGCAGCCAGACTTCTCACGATCGGCGCTTGCTGGACTATCTGCGCGAATGGCGGGCGCTGGAGGCCAAAGCTGGTTATGAGATTAGCCTAAACATCTTCGCCCATACCCAAGCAATTCAAGAACTTCCTGGAGCGAGCGTCACAAAAATTTTCGATCGTTTTTGCCAGATTCAGGGCATGTTGTGGCAGCGTGGCAATACCCTCCGCCAGTCGGTACTCAACTACTACAACCCGTTTGATAACGGGCCAAAACTCACGGAAAGGCTGTTGCTAAGCAACTTATTTCGACAACCTACGACGCAGGTTGATGTGACCGACAACGACTGGCTTTCGCAGGTCCACACGGCGATCTGCCGCGAAGGTTTTGCTGAATTGCTGATCCCCCGGGAGGCCCGCCAACACGTAGTACAGACCGTGTCCACGTTACAACTGGCGCCTGTCGATTATTTCGGCCTGCACCTCTACCCGAGAATGGGGGCCGTTGACTATCGAGGCGGCAACATCGTGTTGCGAGTCGAACTGGCTGAAGCCCTGCAGTAAGGAGAACAATGAATGGAAGAGCAACGACAAATATTTCTCCACGGACCTCTCGGACAGCGACAACTGCGGGAAGTTCTGAGTGCGCAGTTCAGTGGGCTTATCCTGTACCCTGAACTCATCTGGCTGATCTCGCCATGGATGAGCGATTTTGACGTCATTGATAATCGCGGGGGGCAATGGAGTTTTCTTGATCCGTCGTGGGGTGCCAGAATGGTCAGTTTCCAGGAGCTACTGGCGACGGCGGTGAATAACGGCTGTCCACTCAGGATAGTCACTCGCCCGGACACGCTTAACAAAGTGTTCGTTGAGCGACTGCAGGCAAGACTTTCGCCGGATCATGATATGCAATGCTCCTATTATGAGAACCTACATGCCAAAGGCATGTTAACAAAGCACTTCTTTCTAAAAGGTTCGATGAACTACACCTGGAGCGGTGCGAACCTTAACGATGAGCATTTACTGTTCTCCAGCAACAAAACCCTCATTTCTGACGCACTGATTGAATTCGGTGGGCAATATACCTTCGGTGAGAGTGATGAATAATATCCCCTCTTGGATTAGGGCCTTCTTTGGCGAAAGCAATTTGCTCAGCCTTGATAAACTGCTAAGCGACTCCCCCGGTGCTTACGCGCCCGAGCAGAAAAATGCGCTGTTGCCTCTTGTGGAGAGCGCGCTGGACGGTGAATGGCCCATTATTTTGCCTTGGTGCGACCGCCAACACTGGGTTTTCTTCGCGATGGCAGAAGATGAGCGCACCCTGCAAGAACTCACCAAAGTTATCAATGCCCGGCTTGGTTCAGCCGACGTTGAGCCCGACCCCCGAATTTACTTGAGCCCGACTTCTGGCCCGACTTTTACGGCAGAAACCGCACTGCTCGAACATAGCCCAGCAGGGTTTATTCGTATTGAGTTGCTGGAAGGTAAACGTGAGGATAAGCAGGCAAAAACGCGGGTTTTTGCCGCCCTGAAAGAGTTGATTGACCTGTTCCGACTGCGTCCATCTCTCGTTCGCACCCGCAAGCGCCCGTTTGGTCGTATCCTTAGCGATTTCATGCTGGCAACAAATCAAAAAGAGGTGGAGGCCAGCAATGACTTTCTGCAAGAACTGCGTGATAACGGTCTGCTCTCCAAACGCAATCTGCTACTACTTGAGCTTCAGCAGGCCGGGAAATGGCAAAATTGGGATGCCCTGCTAAATCACCAAGACCTGCCAGATCTGATCAGAGGGCGCATTCCCTCGTCGCTGACCAGAATGCTGCTTGCCGCTTATCAGCACCGCTATCTGGGCCATGATGCCCTGAGCTACACGCAGGAGACTCCATCGGCTCTGCGCCCAGCTTTCCTTGCCCTCCAACCGCTTTTTACGCAGGTTCCACTGCTAGGAAGCGAGGAAGGGGAAATTAACGCCTGGAGAAGTTGGGCGATTGGCGTGGCGCTGGTGGGTGAACAAAACCTGCTCAGCATGATACCTGACACGCTGAAATCAGGATGGCTTCAGGAATTACAGCACTGGGCCGAACTCAAGAGCACCGTGTACGATACTCCGGCCTCTTCTCCTGTCTCGTTGTCGCTGCCGCCAACAACACTTGAATCTCTGGCCAGTTATCTACAAACGTCGTTGACAGCCACAGCCGAAGCGCTGGGGAGCTATGCTGAGATGCTCAGCAAGATAGATCCACAACTGCTTGATCAAGCTCAGAAAACCCCTCTTCTGAAAACGCTGATTGAGAGCATTAACCGGCTCACTACCGCGAGCATCACCGGCTGGGACAACTGGTTCTCGCGCCTGCGCGAACCCGATGCCGATAGAAACGCTCTGATGCAAATTGTCGCGCTGGAGAGTGAGCACTGGCCAGCCACGTCCTTCCAGGAATCGGCTTTTGTTCACCTGCTGGCGCAGGATTTTCCGCCACATGCCTTTTCAACACTACGCAACGCCATGCCCGCCTTTATCGAGTGGCTGGGGAAAAACCAACTGCAATTGCAGAGTACAACATGGCTGAAATGGATGGATGTTCTGGCGATGGAACAAAGCGTCAGTACGGCGGACATTAAACTGGCGACCCTGGCAACCGAATATTTCCTGCAAGGTCCTCTCACTCGGGCTGAATACCAGAATTTTGTTGCGACACTGCAACTCATTATTGAGCGCTGCAGTTCACTTAAAAATCTGAACTCGCTTGGAGAGATGATCGAACTGTTTCTGGACGCACCGGAACACGATAACACCGCACGAAACGTGCTATGGATGGATATTCAGAGTTTTGCTGCTGGAGTATGGCCGCGCCTCGATCACTCAACTCGCGCCATCATGCGTAGCCTGGCCATCAACGTATTAGGCAATGGTGCTGATTCAGCGTTTCCTCCGGAACCGGCACGAAGCGATAATAGCGAGCCTGAAACACTTCCGGATCTCTCAGGCAAACGCGTCGCCATTTATACCCTGACAGAAGGGGCTGCCCGCCGGGCCCGGGGAATGATTGAGGTATTGTTTCAGGGGATCAGAGTAGATGTGAATCATGACCATACCGCGACGGATAAGCTGGTCAATTTAGCAAAACAGGCTGATTACTTTATTTTTGCCGCCGCGAGCGCAAAACATCAGGCGCTCTATGCGATAACGCCTCATCGTCGCGATCTCATTTATCCTGAAGGTAAAGGGGCTGGTTCGATTCTGAATGCCTTTGTTGCACGTCTCCAACAACCCATGAGTATTGACGTATAAAAAATAAGGGGCATTCGCCCCTTATTTTTTTAGATGTTTGCGTTTGCCGTTTTTATATAACTGGTTACAAGATAATCAGTAACCAAAGATATATCTTTTGAAAGATTTTGCAGTTCATTCCATTTACGAACAATAGGCTGACCATCAACATCTGTGCCGAAGTTCCACACGCCACTACTCCATGCACAAATCGGCTTAATGCGGTTTAGCTCTTCGACAAAACGAGTATAGGAAGGGATCTCAGTCCAGCCAGGTTCACCTTTATAATCCTGATGTACCTGATCGATTTCATCCATCAAGCTACCAAGCGCAAGAATACCAACGCCATGTAACAAACGGGAATAGCGAGGCTTTTTATCCCAGTCATCAGTAAACACAGTTTCCACAGCCGACCAGAAGTTATTCAGCAGTTTCACCATCTTCCCTTCATCCCCCAACCCTGTCGCCGGGTCACGGAAGCGATACAATGCTCCCTCACGAAGACTAGCATCGATCATTTTGATCATCGAGTTGTCAGCAATAACCCCATCTGGATTGGTCGCCGTTTTGATGCGCCCCGCAAGTGGACCTTCGCCGAAGTTCAGTCGTTGAGTCAGTAGTGAAGGAAACTTACGCATTTGCAGATCGGATGGCAAACGACCGTGGGTATGCGGTGCCAGTTCGTATAACAACGTTTTGGGCAACGGTTTTGTGGAGTTAACCAGCATGAACTGTTCACGCTGTTCTTCCGCGTCATTAGCGATAAAAGCGGAGACCGGCATCATAAACGAGTCGATTTCTGCATCCCGCAAAGCAGCGGTACGTTGTTGACCATCCACAATAAAACCTGGCTTCTCAAAATCCTTATCTTCGGAGAAAGGTATTACCAGATGTCCCATATCGCCATTATCTGTAAGCGGCTCAAAACGCACACGCTTATCAAAAGCGATAATCACCGGGTTTGGTATCATCGGATTTGCGCTCTCAATGTAGCGCTGAATTTCGCGAATATGGTTACGTACTTCTGGACGCTGATAACCAACCAAACTCTCTTCGCCGCGACGGATACGTGAAATCGCTGCAATCTTGCTGATTTGTTTACCTTCTATCGCAAGGCTATAGAGTTGCCTCTCCTCACCCTGTCGGATTCGCAGGGCGGGAACACGATACTCACTCATGACAGTTCCTCTGAGCGTAATGACAATGTGTGCTGTAAACGGTTGTACAACACCTGAATATTATGGAAACCGCGGCGACGGTTGCGTTCTGCGCCGCGGAAAATGATGACGTTGATGCCAATGGCATTGCAGATATTGCACTTGCATTGCTTCCACGGACGATCACCCAGCGTACGTTCGTAGTCAGCACGGATTTTTTCGGCTTCTTTCTCGCCCGAATGAAGACGTTCATATGCCAGTACTGTTTCCAGCGTCTTCTCAAGGGACAAAGCCCCTTTATCGTATTCGAACAGGGCATTCATGGCATCCTTTTCAAGATGCCGCGCAATATCCTGATCAATCACGCCAGATTTAATTTTGCGACTCAAACTTGGATTCGCATCAAACTGAGGGACACGCACAGCGGTATAGGCTGGGCCATCAGGCGTGTGGTAGTTATTTTTCCGATCTTTGAAGGCCTGCTGCAGCGGTGTGGTCGAGTCAATACTGGTCACACCAAACTTGATAAAGTCGGCGAAACTCTCTGGACGAGCAATGCCAAGCAAGTGGACACGCGTATCACTTTTCAGCAACGGCTTAATCTCTTCGAGAGTCTCAAGGATCTGCGCCGTTTTCAACGGCACCATCCCCCCCATAGTGATATTTTTGTATCCCATGGCCAATAGGGCCTCAACAGACTGACGGTAGGAGGTTTTACTCCATCCATGTGCAACGCCAAAGGCGGTGAAACAAGACTTTTGAGACTTGTTCAAAAACTCTTGAGCCAAGGTCAGCGTGATATCCTGGCGTCGGCGACACTCAGCCAATACTTCGCCACTGAATACCTCACCAGGTTTCTCATAGCCAAAAACGATATGATCGAGAGAAACGCCATGGTTAAAGCGGGAAGTTTCGTAGAACTCAATCACCTCTTCCACACGGTATGGCGGGACATCTTGGTTAACATAGGTGAAGGCACCGCAATCACCCATAGTTTCCATATTTTCCGGCAGGCGGAAAAAATGCTTCATTCCATTACGGAAGTAACGCAAACGCTGGGCACGGGTATATTTGCTCTCGCCACCGCCTAGACCATCTACTACAGCTTTAGAAACCAGCATACCATCGTAAGGATGAGGAAAAACCTCATGCGGATAATGATCGTCACGTTGACGCACGCGATGTTCGTTTCGCGTTTCGCGGAAGAAGTCGAAACTCGGATCGATAAAATCCTGACTATCAGGGAAAAAATACTTTAGCTCCGACACGTACTCTCCTGTGACGCCACTGCAAGGCCCCAAAAAACGTTGGATTCTATCATGAAACATTCGCTAGTAGCATTAGGGTTTACTCTCAGCAATAGCTTTGAACACCACACGGAACCGCTTTTCTTCAAAAGAATTCCCTCCATCTCGGAAGATGCGTAGCGCTTGGGTTGCACTAATCCCGGGTTGTCGTATGAGAAGATTTAAAATATAAGCATTAACTTCCTCAAGACTACACCTAATTCCTTTTTTAAATTCTCTCTCAGGTAAATTTTCTAATTTTTTTGTTAATTGTTGGGATAACAAATGTAGATTATCAGCCTTGCTACCTACGAATTCCTTCACTAAATATCTAGCCAAACTGATATTGAGCATTAGCATATTACATTTCAACCATTGAGCCATATGCTGATTACTTTTAAATAAAAATGACTCAAGCCTAACATTGATTTTCTTTGAGGTTATAATGAGCAACTGTTTTTGCGAATCATTTAAATGTTGCAACCCATTAATAATATCGAGTTCAATAGCATTTATGTAATCAGGCGAACCACATATGATAAAATAGTCGCGATTATTTTTTTTCATTAATGCAGTTATTGATGTGGGATGTTGAAGTTTGAATGGAGAACGTTCAGTTATTTCTTTCCACCATGTTCTGTGAAAAGATTTACCAACGTACTGGTGTGAGTACGAGGGTATCGATTCTTCATATCCCTTAGCAAAGGTTGCCTGATAAGGAAGGACTTTATCTTTATGATTCAATAATCCAAGTCCAGCCGAAAGAATCCATAAATCAATAGGATACTCTTTTAAAATGGCTTTAGCAGTTGCCCAGTGTCCACCTTTATAAAGATCCACTGCACATACTGATGCTGACGCTGGAATAGCGCTATTTACAGCACTACACCAAGAATTGATAAGCATCTCAGAAGATATATGTCCGGAAGTATACTTACTTAAACTAAGTGTACCATTACTAAGACCATTTTTCCCGTTAGTGCATGTTGTTATTAAATGGATATTACTCACGATCGCCTCCCCTTTTTCTGCTGTTGCAAAGCTACAGCAGAAAAAGGGGAGTTGCAAGATACGAGTTACAGGTTTTAAAAAATTTTTTCAGAAGCAGAACTTAGTGAGTAACGAACACATAGTACTCGTCCTGGGGATGCAAACAATTATGACATCTTCTAAGTATTCCTTTCTCCTCAAGATGTAGGCAAAACTTTCGGCACTCTTTAAGTAATTCGGTCGAGTCTTCATTTTTATCTTTTGAAATCAAAGCTCTGGCAAGAGTATCGTAGCTAAAACCACCATCCGAGTGCGATATAATTTTCATAGCTTTTTGAGTATCAAATGTTTTCATCATGTACCTCTGGAGTACCGGCATGATGAAGTTATAAAAAAGAATGGTGAGTTATGCAAGCAACCTTTACAGGTTGGGTTAACATTACCCGTGCTCTACAGGGGCGCTAGCAAATACACGTTTAGTTGAACGAATATCAACTGCACGCTTAAATTGCTCGACTGCAGAAAGGTGATGTTGTGAAATGGACGGGTAATTATTGAATTTACAAAAAAAGCCGCCCTCAGGCGACTTAATTAGCATTCCGATGGTGCCGAAGGCCGGACTCGAACCGGCACGTATTTCTACGGTTGATTTTGAATCAACTGCGTCTACCGATTTCGCCACTCCGGCACGGAAAGGTATGCGGAAAACGTTGAGGATTATACCCTTACCGGCCACCTTCGCAACCTCAATTGTCCGTTGCGTGCGCTAAGTGCCGAAAATTTCGCCTTAGCCCTGCCCTTCTGCCAGCTGTGCGGCAGCCGGGCGACTCCGTTGCTATACTCTGCATCATCTCAAAACAAGGAATCACGATGCTCGTGCTGTGGAACACCCTGATTGTGCTGGCGACCGTCGCCGCCATGGAGATTGTGGCGACGCTGGCGCATAAATACATCATGCACGGCTGGGGATGGGGCTGGCATCTTTCCCACCATGAACCGCGCACCGGCTGGTTCGAAGTCAACGATCTCTATGCCGTGGTGTTCGCCGTGCTGGCGATAGCGCTGATCGCCGTCGGCTCGTCCGGCGTCTGGCCGCTCCAGTGGCTCGGCGCAGGCATGACGCTCTACGGTGCCATTTATTTTATGGTGCATGACGGGCTGGTGCATCAGCGCTGGCCGTTTCGCTATATTCCGCGCCGCGGCTATCTGAAGCGTTTATACATGGCGCACCGTCTGCATCATGCGGTGCGCGGCAAAGAGGACTGCGTCTCCTTCGGCTTTCTCTATGCGCCGCCGGTGTCAAAGCTACAGGCGATCCTGCGTAGTCGTAACGGCAGACCGCCCCAGGGCGAGCAGGCTACACCGCGCGATCGTCATGCCGTGGACGCTGCCACAACGCGGAAGAACGCGGCGGCGACGCCGACGCGACGCGAGAGCTGACCGCCTGCGCAGCGCCTTTGAGCAGCAGCGCGAGTTTCTTACCCTTGCTGGTGCCCTGCCGCCGATCCCAGGCGCGGGGGCCGGCTGCTTTCACCTTCACACCGATCTCCCGGTACACCCCGTGCGCCGAGGCGATCGCCCAGGCGGAACGCAGTGGCAAACCGGCGAGGCCCGCGCGCGCCGAGGCGTAGTAAGGTTCTGCGGCGTCCACCAGTCGCGCCGCCAGCCGCGCCAGCTTCTCGCGGTTAACGGGATCGGCAAGCTGTTCGCGTTCGATGCTCTCCTCCGCCAGCCACTGCGCCGGTAAGTAACAGCGTCCGGTCTCAGCGTCCTCGACAATATCCCGCGCAATGTTGGTCAGCTGAAAAGCCAGCCCCAGATCGCAGGCGCGATCCAGCACCGCCTCTTTACGCACGCCCATCACCCGCGCCATCATCAGCCCCACCACGCCTGCCACGTGATAGCAATAGCGCAGCGTATCCCCGAACGTCTCATAGTGCGTGTCGCGCACGTCCATGGCGAAGCCTTCCAGATGATCGAATGCCAGCTGTGGCGGAATGGCGTGGCGCGTCGCCACCTCCTGAAAGGCGGCGAAAGCGGGCTCCTGCATCGGCGCGCCCGCGTAGGCCCGCTCTGTCTCGGTTCTCAGCATCGCCAGCCGCTGGGTGGCGCTGCCGTTAACGGCGGAGGCATCCCGAAAGCCCAGCACCTGGCCGTCGATCACATCGTCGCAATAGCGGCACCAGGCGTAGAGCATCAGGGCGCTGCGGCGTGTCGGTGCATCAAACAGCTTAGCGGCGGTATTGAAGCTTTTTGAGCCGGCCGCCATGGTATCGGTGGCGTGTTCCATCAGCGTGCTGTTCATCGTGCCAGCGCCTCCAGCATCAGCCCTGCGGTGGCTTTCGCCGAGCCGATCACGCCGGGAATGCCCGCGCCCGGATGGGTGCCCGCACCCACCAGATAGAGGTTAGGAATGCGGCTGTCGCGGTTGTGCGGGCGGAACCAGGCGCTCTGGCGCAGGATGGGTTCGACGGAGAAAGCCGAGCCATGATGCGCGCCGAGCTGGTCGCGGAAATCAAAGGGTGTGAACATGCGCTGCGTCACCAGCTGGTCGCGCAGGCCGGGCATGTAGTGCTGCTCCAGCCAGGCGAAGATGCGGTCACGCAGGCGCGGCCCTTCGACATTCCAGTCGAGATCGGCAGTGCCGAGGTGCGGTACCGGCGCCAGCACGTAGTAGCTGCCGCAGCCGGGCGGCGCCAGCGACGGATCGGTGACGCAGGGCGCATGCAGGTAGAGCGAGAAATCGTCCGACAGGGTGTCGCGGTTAAAAATATCGTCAATCAGCGCCTTATAGCGCGGCCCGAAGCAGACGGTGTGGTGCGCCAGCTGGCTGTGGTGATGGTTAAGCCCGAAATAGAGCACGAACAGCGAGTTGCTCATACGCTTGCGTTTCAGCGAGGCGGCGCGGGACGCCCCCACCGGATGATGGCCGAGCAATTTTTCGTAGGTGTGCACCACGTCGGCGTTAGAGGCGACTGCCGCCACTTCGATACGCCGCCCGTCCGCCAGTTGCACCGCGCCGATCTCGTTGCCGCGAGCTTCCAGCCGGGTGACTTCGGCGTTCAGCTCCAGCGTGCCGCCGAGATCCTCAAACAGCCGCACCAGCCCCTGCACCAGCGCGCCGGTGCCGCCACGGGCGAACCACACGCCCCACTCGCGCTCCAGCGCATGGATCAGCGTGTAGATGGACGAGGTGGCGAACGGGTTGCCGCCCACCAGCAGCGAATGGAAGGAGAACGCCTCGCGTAGGCGCTCATCTTCGATAAACGACGACACCATGCCATAAACACTGCGCCATGCCTGCAAACGCGCCAGCTGCGGACCGGCGCGTACCATATCGCGGAACGACAGAAACGGCACCGTGCCGAGCTTGAGGTAGCCCTCTTTAAACACCGCCTGGGAGTACGCCAGAAAGCGGCGATAGCCTTCAACGTCGCGGGGGTTGAAGCGGCGGATCTGCTCTTCCAGCCGCGCCTGATCGTTGTCATAGTCAAAGACCTGACCCGTCTCCCAGCAGAGGCGGTAAAACGGCGTCACCGGCAGCAGATCGACATAGTCGGCCATGTGTTTGCCCGCCAGCGTGAACAGCTCTTCGATGGCGGTGGGATCGGTGATCACCGTCGGGCCTGCGTCAAAAGTAAAACCCTGATCTTCATAAACATAAGCGCGACCGCCGGGCTTGTCGCGCTGCTCCAGCAGCAGCGTGGGAATGCCTGCCGCCTGCAGGCGGATCGCTAAAGCCAGGCCGCCGAAACCAGCACCTATTACTACTGTTTTATTCATCACTGAACGCTCGCAGCCGGGGAGTGTGTTTGAGTACGGCCTGTAAGGCTTCGCCCACCGGTACCGGTGGTTTGCCCGTCAGGATCCGCGCTTTGTCGGCCAGGGTAAGCTGACCGGCGTAAAAGCGGGCGATAAGCCCTGGGTTGAGTCGGTAAAAACGTTGCATCACCTGCCAGCGCCTGTCAGGGCGTCCGGCAAGAAACAGCATACGATTGAGTACGCGGAAAAAACGCTGGCGACGCCACTGTTGCTGCGCGTAATCCCGCGTCAGCGCGAACAGCGCGCCGGACGACAGGTCGCGTTGATCAGCGATCACATCAGCCAGCGCCGCCGCCTGCGGCAGGGAGTAGCCGGTCGTGGAGTGGAACAGCCCGGCGCGCAGTCCGCTACAGGGTTGGCCCGCTTTCTGCTGCCAGAACGCGCGACAGTCTCCCGCCAGGGTGATCGGCAGGTTGCCCTGCTCTTCACGCTCCAGCGTCTCCAGCGCCCAGCCCTGCGCCGCCGCGTAGTCGGCGATATGCTGGCGCGCCTGATCGTTACCAAGCGTGGCGCGATCGATGTAATGGGTATCTTCAATCAGCAGGCTGTCGGCGGAGAGCGGCAGCGTATAGACAAAGCGGTAGCCCGCCGACTGATCCACGGTGGCGTCCATCAGGAGCGGGCGCGTCAGCCCGTGCGGCTGACTGAGCCGCCACTGCTGCCCGAGAAATGCCTGTGCACCGATGGTCAGATGCTCGCCCGGCTGATAGCCGCGCCCGTCGATCACAGCACCGGCGTGCAGTACAGCGCCGTCTGCCAGCGTCACCGTCTGCGGCGTCAGCGCGCTGACCGGTGTCTGCGTTCTCAGGCTATCCCCCAGCGCCTGCGTTATCTCAAGTGCGAAGCGCTCAGAGGTGATGCTCAGATAGCCGCCGTCGAACCGCCGGGTCAGCGCCGGAAAGCGCACGTCGTAGCCGGGCCAGCGATGGGCCACCAGCGGCGCGATCCACGCGTGCTGCGCCGGGGTGAGATCCTCGTGATGAAACGACCAGGTGTGATTGCCGCCTGGCTCTGCACCGGCCTCCAGCAGCAGCACCTTCAGCTGTGGCTGACGCTGGCGCAGCCGCCAGGCGATCAGCCCGTTGGCCAGCCCGCCGCCGACCAGGATCAGATCGTACTGCCGCGTCATGCGCAGTCCGCCAGGATCGGGTGGCGGCTGTTGAGCGCCTGCTCCACTACCGCCGCCGCACAGGTCGCGCCGCCCGCCTGCGCAAGCTGCGTCTGCATCAGGCTTAGCCGCTGACGGTAGCCAGGGTCGTTAAGCAGCGCGCCCAGTTTTTTTGCCAGCGCGTTCACGGTCGTGAATCGGGAGGCGCGACGGCCAATACCGCAGTAGACGACGCGCGCGGCGACGCCCGGCTGATCGAACGCCAGCGGAATAGTAAGCATCGGCGTGGCGCTCTCTATCGCGTCCATCACCGTATTCAGTCCGCCATGGGTGATCACCGCCTGCGCCTGGCGCAGCACGGCGGGCTGATCGGCAAAATCAGTTACCTCCGCGCCGTAACGTCGCAGTCGCGCTTCCTGCGCCGCGTTCAGGCCGCCGCAGTGGGCGATAAGCAGCCGGACGTTCAACTGGCGACAGGCACGGGCGATAGTGCGGAACAGCGTAAAGCGGTGGCCCTGGAGCGTACCCAGCGAGGCGAACACCAGCGGCGACGTGGAAGGTGCTGCCGCCTCCGGCGTGGCGTGGACGTGGCGCAGCGGCCCGACGGCGTGAAAGTGTGCGGGCAACTGGCGACGGGGAAAATCAAACGCGGGCAGCGTCTGGCTGATCTGCGCCAGCGGCGACAGACAGTCGTGCAGCGATCGCCGCTCGCCGAGGCCGAAGTCGCGCGCATGGCGTGCGATCACCTCGCTGTGGCGGCGCATCAGCCAGTCATAAATACGCTCGCTGGTGGCATACAGTTTCTGGCGGCGCGCGCCGGTACCGTAATTAAAGGGCATTACCGGCAACGGCAGGTGCGGCTCGCGGTTAACCGGTAACGCGCAGGCGACCGAAACGAACGGCAGTCCCAGCGCGTCCGCGACCAGTCCACCCGCCGCCTCCATCTGATCGACGATCAGTCCGTCGACGCCCGCCTGTTGCAGCGCGGCAGGCAGCTCACGGCACAGCATATCGCTGGTTTTCGCCATATCCGCGATCAGCCGAAAAATGCCCATCCCGGAAGGGTGCGCGGTTAACTCCAGCGTATGCGCCAGGCTACCGGGGGGATGGCTGAGTTCGCCCAAGGGATAAAAACCAATGCGCGCGTCGCCAAGCAGCGTCCGCGCTTCCGCCTGCTGCATAAAGGTGACGCGATGCCCGCGGGCGATCAGCGCCTGGGCGAGGGCTTCCAGCGCCCGTACGTGACTGTAGAGCGGGGGCGCGATAACCGCGTAGTGGCTCATTCCCCGTCCCCGGCGCGCACCAGCGTCGCCTGACGCAGCGCGTGAAGACTGGCGCTGCCGGTGCAGAAACAGGCGACCCGCAGCTGCTCGATAATAATCTGGAAGTGGGCGATAACCGCGTCGGCGGAGGCGGTGGCGCTGCCGAGCACGCCAGCGGCCTGCCCTGCGAGTGTCGCGCCCAGCGCGATGGCGCGGGCAACGTCGATGCCGTCGCTGACGCCGCCGGAGGCGATAAGCGGCATCTGCGGTAGCGCCTGATGCAGATCGCGCAGCGCCTGCGCGGTGGGAATGCCCCAGTCGGCAAACGCCATCGCCACCGCACGGGCGTGGGGCGTGGCGGCGCGTTCACCTTCGACGGCTGCCCAACTGGTGCCGCCGGAACCGGCAACGTCCAGCATCGCCACCCCCGCGTCAGCCAGTTGCCGAGCTACCGGCACGGAAATCCCCGCGCCGACCTCTTTTACCACCACCGGCACCGGCAGCGCGTTCACCGTGCGGGCGATGGCCGTCAGCACGCCGCGCCAGTCGCGGTCGCCGCCGCTCTGCAAGGCTTCCTGCAACGGATTAAGATGGATAATCAGCGCATCCGCTTCGATCATATCCACCGCACGGCGGGCATAGTCGATGCCATGAGGCGCGGCGATCTGCGCGGCCCCCAGGTTCGCCAGCAGCGGGATATCCGGCGCGGCACGGCGCAGTTCGCGCGTCAGGCCCCAGTTATCTTCGCTTTCCAGCGCGACACGCTGCGAGCCGACGCCCATCGCCAGCCCGAGCGCCTGCGCCGCTTCTGCCAGATGACGGTTGATTTCTCTGGCGCGGCTGGCACCGCCGGTCATCGAGCTTATCAGCAGCGGCGCACGCAGCGTTCTGCCGAACAGCGCGGTGCTTAAATCGATCGCATCCAGATGCAGTTCCGGCATCGCACAGTGTTCAAAACGCCATTCAGCAAAACCGGTGCCGCGCTTTTTCAGCGCCCGCGCCGGATCCAGCACGATATCCAGATGATCGTTTTTGCGTTGAGTCAGTTCCCTGTCCTTCATTGCCGCTCCAGTCGCTATGGCATCCTGAGATGAAAACCCTGTCTTAGCCGAACAGCGCCATCTGCTTGTCGAACCAGGCGTGCATAAAGCGCCGCGTGGCGACGCCGCGCTGGCAGGCGCTGGCCAGATGCTCGTCCGCGCTGCGCAGATGGTCGCGCAGTCGCTGATGTACGGCATCCGCGCCGAGCATCGCCACCAGCGTCGATTTGCCGTGATCTTTATTGATATCTTTACCGGTACCGTTCAGGCCATCTGCCAGATCGTCCAGCAACTGGAACGCCTGCCCCAGATCCTGCGCGAAACAGCGTAATCGCTGACGCGCCTGCGGCGGGGCATCGGCGACGATGGCCGCCATTTGCAGCGTGGCATCAAACAGGCGGCTGGTTTTGAGTTCATTGGCGAGCAGGATCGACTCGGCGGTACGCGCGCCTGCGCCCTCGTGCAGATCGAGATACTGTCCCTGCACCAGTCCCTGTAGTCCGACCGCCGTAGAGAGTTCTGCCACCGCCAGGGTTTTGCAGGCGGGAGACAGCGACTGGGCTTCCGCCACCACGCCGAACGCGCGGCTGAGCAGCGCCACGGCGGCGAGAATAGCGACGTTTTCGCCATACTGGCGGTGAATAGTGGGACGACCACGACGCAGCAGTGCATTGTCCATGCACGGAATATCGTCGAGCATCAGCGATGCGGCGTGGACCATCTCCACCGCGCAGGCGAGATCGAGCAGACCGGGCTGATCGGCATGACAACCGAGGTCGCGCGCCGCCAGCACCAGCAGCAGCGGACGCACCCGCTTGCCCGCTACCAGCGTGCCTTCGCGCATCGCCGTATAAACGAGGTCTTGTTGCTGCCCCGCGGGCAGCAGTTCATCGAGGCGGACTTGCAGCGCCTCGCGCAGCGCCTGTAGCTCATCTTCATGGTTCAGGCAGTTATCGGCGTTGACGTTCATCGTTACAGTCATGGTTCCTCGTCGTGGCGGTTTGATGCGAATGGCGCATGTCACGGCTGCCAGTAAGCCGTAATAATCTGACCAGGAACTTTTGCAGCCTGAACAGCCGCTTGCCTGTCTATTTACATCCTGCTGTGTCTGGAAAGCGTAGCGTAATCTACAGATGTTTGCTTTTACGCAACGCCATCATCACAACTATTTACCTGGCTTTAACAATACACGATTACGCCAGCAACTGATGCAGTAACGTCATGACCTGATCCACCTCGGCGGCGGTCAGTGCGCCGTCTTTCGCAAAGCGCACCCGCCCGTCCTTATCCAGCACCACGATAGCGGAACCACCCGGCTGTAGCTGCCAGGCGCGCAACGCGGCACCGCGATCGTCCACCACGAACTGCGCAGAGGGGGTTTCCCGTTTGCTCTCCTCCAGACTGCGACGCACGAACAGCGCGCTGCCGGGGATAGCGTCATCGGTATTAACGATGGTGGTGACCGCGAAGCGGCTCGCAGGCAGCTTCGCCTTGCCGATGGCGTCGATCAGCGCGGCGTTCTGATCTTTTGCCGACAGCCGTCCCGCCATATGCAGCACCACGCCCACTTTTCCGCCCAGCCGCGCGCTGTTCCAGGCCTGATAGCGGATCGCCTCCTGCCGGAGCTGCAACTCGCCGCGATCCGCCACGCCGACCGGCGGCACGCGTTCTCCTTCCACAAAGTTATGGGCCAGGGCGAAAAAAGGCAGCCCGCCCGCCAGCAACACGATTGCCGCGCGTAAAGTCATTGGGTTCTCCGTTCAGGATGAGGATCAATCAGGATGAAGTATAAGACGCGGTGGTTAAATACCCTCTTACACAAAGCGTGACGTTTCACCCCCTCTATTGCCAAGTCGCCCCTCGCGGAATGCTCTACACTTCTTTCTAATCAATGCCAACCGAAGGAAATTGTGATGAGCATCATAAAAAGTTACGCCGCGCCCAAGGCCGGTGCCGATCTGGAATTGCAGGAATTCGATGCGGGTGAACTGCTGCCGGCTGACGTTGAAGTGCAGGTTGATTACTGCGGCATCTGCCACTCTGATTTGTCGATGATCGATAACGAGTGGGGCATGTCGCAGTACCCGTTAGTGGCAGGTCACGAAGTGATTGGTCGCGTGGTAGCCCTTGGCCGTGACGCCCAGGACAAAGGCCTGAAAGTGGGTCAGCGTGTGGGTATCGGCTGGACGGCGCGCAGTTGCGGGCACTGCGATGCCTGTATCAGCGGTAACCAGATCAACTGTCTGGAAGGCGCGGTGCCGACCATTTTAAACCGTGGCGGTTTTGCTGAAAAAATTCGTGCCGACTGGCAATGGGTGATCCCGCTGCCGGACAGCATTGATATTGAGACCGCAGGCCCGCTGCTGTGCGGCGGTATCACGGTGTTCAAACCGCTGCTGATGCATCATGTCACCGCCACCAGCCGTGTCGGCGTGATCGGCATCGGCGGTCTGGGTCACATCGCCATTAAACTGCTGCGCGCGATGGGCTGCGAAGTGACGGCGTTCAGCTCTAACCCGGCCAAAGAAGCGGAAGTGCGTGGTTTTGGCGCGGATAAAGTGGTGAACAGCCGCGATCCGGAAGCCCTGAAAGCGCTGGCCGGTCAGTTTGACCTGATCATCAACACCGTTAACGTCGATCTTGAATGGCAGCCGTACTTTGAAGCGCTGGCCTACGGCGGTAACTTCCATACCGTAGGCGCGGTGCTGAAACCGCTGCCGGTGCCGGCGTTCACGCTGATTGGCGGCGATCGCAGCATCTCCGGCTCTGCCACCGGTACGCCGTACGAACTGCGCAAGCTGATGAAGTTTGCCGGTCGTGCGCAGGTGGCACCGACCACCGAGCTGTTCCCGATGTCGAAAATCAACGATGCGCTGCGACATGTGCGTGACGGTAAAGCCCGTTATCGCGTGGTGTTAAAAGCGGATTTTTAAAGGGTAAAACGCCCGGCGGCGCGTAGCTTGCCGGGCCTGCGGATTTAGACCTTCTTCAGAGCAGCAAAGACTTCTGCCACCGCGACCGCGCCCGGATCGGTCACGCCTTCCAGGTTCTCGCGGTTCACGTAAGACGATCGTCCCGCCCCCGCTTTTTGCATCGATGCGGTAGCTTCTGCGCCCTTTTTCGCCGCGCTGATGGCTGCCGTCAGATCATGATCGCGCAGTGCTTCCAGCGCCGGTTGCAGCGCGTCAATCAGCGTGCGGTCGCCCAGATCGGCACCACCATAATGCTTCATCTGCTTCAGCCCTCTTAACAGCGCCTCCGGCAGCGGCTGCCCGTCGTGGATCGCCTGTCCGGCGGCAGTGAAAAAGATCGACATCAGCACGCCGCTGGAGCCGCCCATCACCGTTGCCAGGCGTTCGCCCACCAGTTGCATCAGTTGCCCGGTGTTATTAAGCGGCAGCTTGCCGTCCGCCAGCAGTTGCGCCACATCGCGCGCGCCTTCGGCAAAAGTCGAACCGGTATCGCCGTCGCCCACTTTGGCGTCCAGCGCGTTAAGGCGGTTCTCAAGGCCGATCAGCGTGTCGGTGACGGTCTGTACCAGCGCTTTCACCTGCGGGTTTTCGGACGGATGGATCTCAAGATTGTCGTGAATGGCGTTGTGGCTGACGATGCGCATCGGCGCAAAGGCGACCGGCTTCTGCCAGCCGACGGTTTCAACATCGGCGCACAGCGCTTTTTCAAAGGTGTCGTTAAGACGCAGCAGCGACAGCGAGAAACCTTTCATATCCAGCGAGCTGACCAGTGGCGCAGGGCCAACCAGATAGGCGATCTGATCTTTTAACGCCGAGTGCGCCAGCTCTTTAGTGAGCAGCGCCATTTCCAGGGCAGAGACGCCGCCGAGGTTGTTGATCAGCACCGCCACGCGGTCATTGCCTGCCTTCTCTTTTAACGGGCCGACCAGGGTATCGATCAGCGTTTTGCTGTTGTGCGTGTCGACGGTAGTGGCACCGGGTTCGCCGTGAATGCCGAGGCCCAGTTCCACCTGACCGCGCTGAATACGGTTTTCTTCTTCGCCATCGCTGCCCGGCAGGTTGCAGGTTTCCATCGCAAGACCAAGGCTCCAGACGTTGTCACTGGCCTGCTGCGCCAGGTCGCGCACTTCGCTGAGGGATTTGCCCTGTTCGGCGGCGAATCCGGCTACTTTATGCACCAGCGCTGTACCGGCGATGCCGCGCGGCTGTTTGTTGTCCGGTAGCGCGATGTCGTCGGCGACGATCACCATCTCGACTTTCAGGCCGTAGCGCTTGGCTTTCTCTGCCGCGAGGCCGAAGTTCAGGCGATCGCCGGTGTAGTTTTTGACGATCAGCAGACAGCCACGATCGCCGGTTACCGCCACGATAGCGTTCAGCACGGCGTCCACGCTTGGCGAGGCAAACACATCGCCGCAGACGGCAGCGGTGAGCATGCCTTTGCCCACAAAGCCCGCGTGAGCCGGTTCATGACCGGAGCCGCCGCCGGAGATCACCGCCACGCGGCTTTTGCTCCAGTCGCTGCGGGCGACAACGCGAATGGCAGGATCAATATCAAGGCGGACGAGATTGGCGTGAGGGGCGGAGATGACGAGGCCTTCGATGGCGTCGTTGACCAGCTGTTTGCGGTCATTAAAGAAAAATCTGGACATAACTACCTGATATTTTGGTTAACCATATGCATAGCATAGTCGGCGTAGCAGAGAACGTCGCAAAGTACAGAATTATCGGGGGGATGCCCCTCTCCGGTACAGAGAGGGGAAAGCGGATCAGGAACGTCGCAGCATCAGCCACAGACTGATGGCAAAGAACGAGGCGCTTGGCAGCAGCGCGCCGATGATCGGCGGAATGCCGTACACCAGCGTCAGCGGGCCGAAAATCTGATCCAACACGTAGAACACGAAGCCGAAGCTGATACCGGTGACCACGCGCACGCCCATCGGCACACTGCGCAGCGGCCCGAAGATAAACGACAGCGCCATCAGCATCATGACCGCAACCGACAGCGGCTGGAAGATCTTGCTCCACATGTTCAGTTCATAGCGCCCGGAATCCTGGCCGCTGGACTTGAGGTATTTCACGTAATCCCGCAGACCGCTGATCGACAGCGCATCCGGATCCAGCGCCACCACGCCCAGTTTGTCCGGCGTCAGGTTGGTTTTCCAGGTGCCGCTCACCGTCTGGGAGCCGGTGATCTGTTTCGGATCGGTGAGATTCGATTCATCCACCTGCGACAAACGCCAAACTTTAGCTTTCGCATCGAAAGTGGCTGACGCAGCGTAACGCACAGACTGCAAGCGGCGCTGATCGTTAAAGCCGTAAATGCTGACGCCGCCAAGGGAGGCATCGCCGGTCACGCGCTCGATATACACAAAGTTATTGCCGTCTTTCGCCCATAAGCCCTGTTGGGTGGAAAGCAGCGAGCCGCCGTAGAGTTGCTGTGCGCGGTAGTTACGCGCCATCTGCTCACCCTGCGGTGCCACCCATTCCCCCATCGCCATGGTCAGCAGCACCAGCGGGATCGCGGTTTTCATCACCGACAGCGCCACCTGCATACGGGTAAAGCCGGATGCCTGCATCACCACCAGTTCGCTGCGCTGTGCCAGCATCCCCAGACCGAGCAGCGCGCCCAGCAGGGCTGCCATCGGGAAGAAGATTTGAATATCTTTCGGAATGCTGAGCACGGTGTACATGCCCGCGCCCAGCGCGTCATAACTGCCCTGCCCGGCGCGCTTTAGCTGATCGACAAATTTGATAATGGCGGAAAGCGACACCAGCATGAACAGCGTCATCATGATGGTGGTAAAAATGGTTTTACCGATATAGCGGTCAAGTACGCGAAATGCCT
Organism: Enterobacter kobei; assembly: GCF_018323985.1. Lineage (GTDB taxonomy): Bacteria > Pseudomonadota > Gammaproteobacteria > Enterobacterales > Enterobacteriaceae > Enterobacter_D > Enterobacter_D kobei_A. Next base: position 4,010,770 of record NZ_AP024590.1, read on the forward strand.
GCATTATACCGCTCCTTTACGCGTGAAACGGGCGCGCAGACGGCGCATCGGCACCGTGTCCCACAGGTTCAGGCCAATCGCCAGTGCCAGATACAGCAGGTTGACGGCCCACATCCAGATCAGCGGATCGATTCGTCCTTTCGCCGCGTTGGACTTCAGGGACGTTTGCAGCAGGAAGAACACCAGATAGAGCAGCATTGCCGGCAGCATCGACAGCACACGGCCCTGACGCGGGTTCACCACCGACAGCGGCACCACCATCAGCGCCATCATAAAGCAGGTGAAGATCAGCGTTAAGCGCCAGTGCAGCTCGGCGTTAGCACGTTTGTTATCGGTGTTGAGCAGCGTACGCATGCCCATCTGCTCGGTATCATCCGGGTCCAGCGCCACGGCCTGATGACCGATAATCGCCTGATAGTCCTGGAAATCGGTAATGCGGAAATCGCGCAGCAGCGCTGTGCCTTCAAAGCGCGTGCCTTTGGAGAGCGTCACGACCTGCGAGCCATCTTTTTTCTGCGACAGTTCGCCGGAGTCCGCAACCACCACTGACGGGCGGGCGTTCCCTTTCGGGCGGATCTGCGCGAGGAAGACGTCGTTAAAGCGGCTGCCGTCCACGCTTTCAATAAACAGCACCGAACTGCCGTCAGTGGCTTGCTGGAACTGGCCCTGCGCCAGCGCCGCCATACCAGGGTTAGCTTTGGCTTCCGCCAGCACTTCATCCTGGTGACGCGCCGACCACGGTCCGGCCCACATAACGTTCACTGCCGCCACGATGCCGGTAAACAGCGCGAGGATCATCGCCGCTTTCACCAGCACCGCTTTGCTCAGTCCGCACGCATGCATCACCGTGATTTCGCTGTCGGTGTAGAGTTTACCCAACGTCATCAGCAGCCCGAGGAACAGGCTGAGCGGCAGGATCAGCTGCGCCATTTCAGGCACGCCTAACCCCAGTAAAGAGAGCACCAGGTTTGTCGGGATCTCACCGTCCACCGCCGCGCCGAGGATCCTGACCAGTTTCTGACAGAAGAAAATCAGAAGCAGGATGAATAGGATCGCCAACTGGCTTTTGAGCGTCTCCCGCACCAAATATCTTATGATTATCACTTTAAATACGCCCGTAAAAACCCGTTTTTTGCAGGAAAATCGCTTGTTTCATGGCTTAAACGTCATTTATTCTCTTGAGTCGTTGAAATCATCGCTAAGATAACAAAACTCAGCGGATTCGCGGTTTAGAATAAGTTCTGACGTGTTGAACCGTAATAACGTTAAGATTAACACGAAGTCACCGCAACAGCGGACATGAGTTACGAAAGCTTGCAATTCTATCCGTAGCCATGGCTGTTGTCTTTAAGATTCAGGAGCGTAGTGCATGGAGTTCAGTGTAAAAAGCGGTAGCCCGGAGAAACAGCGGAGTGCCTGCATCGTTGTTGGCGTATTTGAACCACGCCGACTTTCTCCCATCGCCGAACAACTCGATAAAATAAGCGATGGCTATATCAGTGCGCTGCTGCGTCGCGGCGAACTGGAAGGTAAACCGGGACAAACGTTATTGCTTCACCATGTTCCTAACGTGCTTTCCGAACGTATTTTGCTGATTGGCTGTGGCAAAGAGCGCGAGCTGGATGAGCGTCAGTATAAGCAGGTGATTCAGAAAACGATAAATACCCTGAATGATACCGGCTCCATGGAGGCGGTGTGCTTCCTGACGGAACTGCACGTCAAAGGCCGTAACACCTACTGGAAAGTACGCCAGGCGGTTGAGACGGCAAAAGAGACGCTGTACAGCTTCGATCAGTTGAAAACCACGAAAAGCGAACCGCGTCGTCCGCTGCGTAAAATGGTGTTCAACGTGCCGACCCGCCGTGAACTGACCAGCGGCGAGCGCGCTATTCAGCACGGCCTGGCGATTGCCGCCGGCATTAAAGCGGCGAAAGATCTCGGCAATATGCCGCCAAACATCTGTAATGCGGGCTATCTGGCGTCGCAGGCGCGCCAGCTGGCGGATTCCTTCAGCAAGAACGTCGTCACTCGCGTGATTGGCGAGCAGCAGATGCGCGAGCTGGGTATGCACTCTTATCTGGCGGTCGGTCAGGGTTCGCAGAATGAATCCCTGATGTCCGTTATCGAATACAAAGGCAGCAGCGACGAAGACGCGCGTCCGATTGTGCTGGTGGGTAAAGGCCTGACCTTCGACTCCGGCGGTATCTCCATCAAGCCTGCCGAAGGCATGGACGAGATGAAGTACGATATGTGCGGCGCGGCGGCGGTGTACGGCGTGATGCGTATGGTCGCCGAGCTACAGCTGCCGATTAACGTCGTCGGCGTGCTGGCGGGCTGTGAAAACATGCCTGGCGGACGGGCCTATCGTCCGGGTGATGTGCTGACCACCATGTCCGGTCAGACGGTGGAAGTGCTGAACACCGACGCCGAAGGCCGTCTGGTGCTGTGCGACGTGCTGACCTACGTTGAACGTTTTGATCCGGAAGCGGTAATCGACGTGGCGACCCTCACCGGTGCTTGCGTAATCGCACTGGGTCATCACATCACCGGTCTGATGTCGAACCACAATCCGCTGGCGCATGAACTGATCGGCGCGTCCGAACAGGCGGGCGACCGCGCGTGGCGTCTGCCGCTGGCCGATGAATTCCAGGAACAGCTGGAATCCAATTTTGCCGATATGGCGAACATTGGCGGCCGCCCTGGCGGTGCAATCACCGCGGGCTGCTTCCTGGCGCGCTTTACCCGTAAATATAACTGGGCGCACCTCGACATCGCCGGCACCGCATGGCGCTCCGGGAAAGCCAAAGGCGCAACCGGTCGCCCGGTGGCGCTGCTGTCGCAGTTCCTGCTCAATCGTGCGGGTTTTAACGGCGACGAGTGATGTAAAGTGCCGGGTGGCGGCTTCGCCTTACCCGGCCTACACGCCTCTCAACCGTAGGCCGGGTAAGCAAAGCGCCACCCGGCTTTGCATTTAAATCCACCACAAGAAGCCCCATATCATGAAAAACGCGACGTTCTACCTTCTGGACAATGACGACACCGTAGATGGCCTCAGCGCCGTTGAACAACTGGTGTGTGAAATTGCCGCGGAACGTTGGCGCAACGGCAAGCGCGTGCTGATCGCCTGCGAAGATGAACAACAGGCGATCCGCCTTGACGAGGCCCTGTGGGCGCGTCCGGCGCAAAGCTTTGTGCCGCATAATCTGGCGGGAGAAGGACCACGGGGCGGCGCGCCGGTGGAAATCGCCTGGCCGCAGAAACGCAACAGCAGCCCGCGCGATCTGTTAATCGCTTTACGCGTTAACTTCGCAGATTTTGCCACCGCTTTCACAGAAGTGGTAGACTTCGTCCCCTACGAAGAAACTTTGAAACAACTGGCCCGCGAGCGCTATAAAGCCTATCGCCTGGCTGGTTTTAACCTGAATACGGCAACCTGGAAATAATGGAAAAGACATATAACCCACAAGATATCGAACAGCCGCTTTACGAGCACTGGGAGCAGCAGGGCTATTTCAAACCAAATGGCGATGAAAGCCAGGAAAGCTTCTGCATCATGATCCCGCCGCCGAACGTCACCGGCAGTTTGCATATGGGTCACGCCTTCCAGCAAACCATCATGGATACCATGATCCGCTACCAGCGTATGCAGGGGAAAAATACCCTGTGGCAGGTCGGTACCGATCACGCCGGTATCGCCACGCAGATGGTGGTTGAGCGCAAAATTGCCGCCGAAGAAGGTAAAACCCGCCACGATTATGGCCGCGATGCCTTTATCGAAAAAATCTGGCAGTGGAAAGCGGAATCCGGCGGCACCATTACCCGTCAGATGCGTCGCCTTGGTAACTCCGTGGACTGGGAGCGCGAGCGCTTCACCATGGACGAAGGCCTGTCCAACGCCGTCAAAGAAGTCTTCGTGCGTCTGTATAAAGAAGATCTGATTTACCGTGGCAAGCGCCTGGTGAACTGGGATCCGAAGCTGCGCACCGCTATCTCCGATCTGGAAGTGGAAAACCGCGAGTCGAAAGGCTCCATGTGGCATATTCGCTATCCGCTGGCTGACGGCGCGAAAACCGCTGACGGTAAAGATTATTTAGTGGTCGCCACTACCCGTCCGGAAACCCTGCTGGGCGATACCGGCGTGGCAGTGAACCCGGAAGATCCGCGTTATAAAGATCTGATCGGCAAATTCGTGATGCTGCCGCTGGTGGATCGTCGCATTCCGATCGTCGGCGATGAGCACGCCGACATGACCAAAGGCACCGGCTGCGTGAAAATCACCCCGGCGCACGATTTTAACGACTACGAAGTGGGTCGTCGTCACCAGTTGCCGATGATCAACATCCTGACCTTTGACGGCGACATTCGTGACGTCGCCGAAGTGTACGACACCAAAGGCAACGAATCAGACGTTTACTCAGGCGCTATCCCGGCGCAGTTCCAGAACCTGGAGCGTTTTGCGGCGCGTAAAGCGGTAGTGGCGGCCATCGACGCCCTCGGCCTGCTGGAAGAGATCAAACCCCACGACCTGACCGTGCCTTACGGCGACCGTGGCGGCGTGGTGATCGAGCCGATGCTGACCGACCAGTGGTATGTCCGTGCGGACGTGCTGGCGAAACCGGCGGTGGAAGCGGTAGAAAACGGCGACATCCAGTTTGTACCTAAGCAGTACGAAAACATGTACTTCTCCTGGATGCGTGACATTCAGGACTGGTGTATCTCCCGCCAGCTGTGGTGGGGCCACCGTATCCCGGCATGGTACGACAACGACGGCAACGTCTACGTTGGCCGCACGGAAGAAGAAGTGCGCAGCGAAAACAACCTGTCTGCCGACATCGCCCTGCGCCAGGACGAAGACGTGCTCGACACCTGGTTCTCCTCCGCGCTGTGGACCTTCTCCACCCTCGGCTGGCCGGAAAACACTGACGCGCTGCGCCAGTTCCACCCGACCTCGGTGATGGTGTCCGGCTTTGACATTATCTTCTTCTGGATCGCGCGCATGATCATGATGACCATGCACTTCATCAAAGATGAAAACGGCAAGCCGCAGGTACCGTTTAAAACCGTCTACATGACCGGTCTTATCCGTGATGACGAAGGCCAGAAGATGTCTAAATCCAAGGGCAACGTCATTGACCCGCTGGATATGGTGGACGGGATCTCGCTGCCGGATCTGCTGGAAAAACGCACCGGCAACATGATGCAGCCGCAGCTGGCGGAAAAAATCGCTAAGCGTACCGAGAAACAGTTCCCGGACGGCATCGAGCCGCACGGCACCGACGCCCTGCGTTTCACCCTGGCGGCGCTGGCCTCAACCGGCCGCGACATCAACTGGGACATGAAGCGTCTGGAAGGTTACCGTAACTTCTGTAACAAACTGTGGAACGCCAGCCGCTTTGTGCTGATGAACACCGAAGATCAGGATTGCGGCTTCAACGGCGGCGAACTGACGCTGTCGCTGGCGGATCGCTGGATCCTCGCCGAGTTCAACCGCACGGTGAAAGCCTACCGTGAAGCGCTGGACAGCTACCGCTTCGACATCGCCGCGGGCATTCTGTACGAGTTCACCTGGAACCAGTTCTGTGACTGGTATCTGGAGCTGACCAAGCCGGTAATGAACGGCGGTTCTGAAGCGGAACTGCGCGGCACGCGTAATACGCTGGTGACGGTACTGGAAGGTCTGCTGCGTCTGGCGCACCCGATTATTCCGTTCATCACCGAAACCATCTGGCAGCGCGTGAAAGTGCTGAAAGGCATTACCGCCGACACCATCATGCTGCAACCCTTCCCGCAGTTTGATGCGGCACTGGCAGACGACGCGGCGCTGGCGGATACCGAGTGGCTGAAACAGGCGATCGTCGCGGTGCGTAATATTCGCGCTGAGATGAACCTCTCCCCTGCCAAACCGCTGGCATTGCTACTGCGCGGTTGCAGCGAGGCGGTGATCCGTCGCGTGACGGAAAACCGTAGCTTCCTGCAAACGCTGGCGCGTCTGGAAAGCATTACCGTGCTGCCTGCCGACGATAAAGGGCCGGTATCGGTCACCAAAATCGTTGACGGTGCCGAGCTGCTGATCCCGATGGCCGGTCTGGTGGACAAAGCCGCTGAGCTGGAACGTCTGGCAAAAGAAGTGGCGAAGATCGAGCAGGAAATCGCGAAAATCGAAAGCAAACTGGGTAACGAAGGTTTTGTGGCGCGCGCGCCGGAAGCCGTGGTTGCCAAAGAGCGTGAGCGTCTGGACGGATTTGCCCAGGCCAAAGCAAAGCTGATTGAGCAACAGGGCGTGATCGCCGCGCTGTAAGCGGTTTATCCCTGATAAAAAAAACCGGGCCTCTGCGCCCGGTTTTTTTATGCGTTTTACTGTGCGGCATTGCGGATGGTCTCCAGCCGCTCCTGCATCGCCGGATGCGTGCTGAGCCAGTCCGGGATCGCCCACTTCTCGTCATCCTTACCCTGCTCGCCCAGCGCGGTGAAGATTTGCAGCATCGCGCTTAACGGTCGTCCCTGGCGCTGCATCTCCTCCAGCGCGAAACGGTCCGCCTCGCTCTCCATGCGCCGCGAAAAGCGCAGCTCGTTCACCAACACCGCCGACTGTAACAGGGTATCGCCGATCCCGCTGACGTCGCCCATCACCCACATCATGGTGATGGAGATCAGCGATGAGCGCACCACCATCTGCATCGAATGTCGGTAACGGTAATGGCCGATCTCATGCAGCATTACGGCGGCCAGCGCATCGTCGCTTTTCGCCAGTCGCACCAGCTGGTCGCTGAGCATCATGGTGCCGTCCGGCAGCATCAGCGCATTCGCCCCGAGCGGGAAATGCATGATGCGCAGGCGCAGGCCGGTCTGCCCGCGCATGTCCCCAGGGATCACCGCCCGGAACAGCGTCTGCAACTGCTGCTGACGCGCCGTACTCAGTTTGCTCTCCGTCAGCCCCTGCTCTTCCAGATAAGTCGCGCTGTAGCGGCCAAGCTGCTGCTCGATACTGACCGGCAACTGGCTGGCAATCACGCCGCTCAGCCACGGCAACAGCACCCAGACGTAAAACACGCCCACCAGCACGGTGGCGAACAGCATCGCCACCACACCACGTTTGTGCTGCTCTAACCGGTGGACCAGCCCCGGACGCCGGTGGCGGAAATACCACTGGCGAAAGATCTTATCGTCACCGGGCGCAAAACGGCCGCCGTCGGCAAAGGTGAGGGACAACGGAATATCTCCCAGCGCCTCTGACACCGTCAGCGCCGCCAGCGGATACGTTTCGTCGCCGCTGTCCCGATGCAGCGTCACCGCCCCGTTATGCAACGTCAGACGGGCCGCCTCACGGGCAGCCCGACCGGGATACTGATAAAAGCCGCTGAGATCAGAGGCCGACATTGATATCCAGAGCCTGCACCAGTTCTTCCGTCACGGCCGCAGGCGCTTTCTCGCCATGGGCGTGCACGGTCAGCTGATCCAGATCGCCTTCCACTTCCAGTGTTTGCAGCACGTAGCGCGCATGACGCACATGGGCAAATGGCGACGCAATGCCTAAAGAGAAGATGACGATCAGCGCATTGGTGAACAGCAGGCCGAGGTAAGAGGTGAATTTCATGCTGGAGTGCAGACGCAGCGCGCCGCCGTTCAGCGTGGTCTGATTCGCCACATAGTTACGGTGCGCGACAATCAGCCAGGCCGCCGCCGCCATGCCGCCAGCCAGCGCCACCAGATACGCCAGGATAATCAGGCCCATATTGCTGAGCACCATCATGGCGATCGCATCTTCAGTCCCGCCGTATAAGCTCGCCTGCATGATGGAGTAAAACATTTTGGCAAAGATCAGCCCGAGGATAATCAGCACCGGCACCACAAAGAGCGCGGCTTTAAATGCCATTTTTACAAAGGCGTCTTTATTCATGTCGCCTTTGAACGCGGCATCGCCAAAGAAAAGGTTGTTCACGTAGAGGTCGTACGTCAGCGCGGAATTAATCCCCTGGATGAGGATTGCACCCGGCACAAAAATCACCACCATCAGCAGAATACCCAGCATCGGGTTGGTGAAGAAATTCAACAGCGATACGACAACAATCAGCGCCGCGAAAGCCAGCAACGGGAAGCCGAGGAATACCCAGTAGGCGCGACCAACGCGGCAAAGGTAGTTAAAACGGACGCCACGGTAGCTGGACATAATGGCATTGAAGCGCCAGCTGCGGATAATAATCCACGGCAGCAGCGCAATGAACGCCAGCATGATCACCATTCCCAGCACTTCACTGGCCAGGAAACAGAGGTAAAAAATAACGATACCCACAAAGGCGATGATGCGGCCAATGAGAATTTGCATCGGACGGGCATGATAATCAAAGCGATCGCCCGCCAGTTCGGTATTGCCATAAAAATAACGGTAAGTTCTGACTTTCGCCCAGGCCGAATATATGCCGAGGGTAATAACAGACAGGAAGATATTCACCAGCCATATTGCAAAATAGTTGCCGCCATCCCCGTGAAACTTGATTTGATGACGCTGTGTTTTACTTAAGGAATCCATACTTTTTCGTCCTGAAATGAATGATTAAAACCCTTATTAAAAGGGGGAATTAACGTCACGCAGCACAATGTACTGCGCCGTACTTCATTGCCGTATATCGGCAATAAAATGGAAAAGGGTTAATGCAGGCTTTTATTTTTCATCTCGCAAGGTCTGTTTTATAGTGGGGCTTGTCCACAGATTTTTACTGTCCCACGTTTCCAGGTTATCCCATGCAGAATAATGCACACAGTATGACAGGCGAATTACGGCTTCGCCCTCTCAAGGAAAAAGATAATCCGGCCATTGCCCGCGTGATCCGCGAGGTTTCGGCTGAATTCGGACTGACGGCGGATAAAGGCTACACCGTTGCCGATCCAAATCTGGATGTCTTATTTCAGCTCTACAGCCAGCCCCGCCACGCTTACTGGGTCGTCGAGCAGGACGGCCAGGTGGTAGGCGGCGGTGGCGTCGCGCCGCTGAGCTGTAGCGATCCGGACATTTGCGAACTGCAAAAAATGTATTTCCTGCCGGGCATTCGCGGCAAAGGTCTGGCTCGCCAGCTCGCCCTCGCCGCCCTCGATTTCGCCCGTGAGCAGGGTTTTACCCGCTGCTATCTCGAAACCACCGCCTTCCTTAAAGACGCCATTGCGCTCTATGAGCGCCTGGGCTTTACGCATATCGACGCGCCGCTGGGCTGCACCGGCCACGTGGACTGCGAAGTCCGCATGCTGAAGACGTTGTAAATGCTGGTCATCTGGCCCTCCCCTGCGGGAGGGCTTATCGGCGTGGCGTTACTGCGCCATCATAAAGCGCACAATACCCGCGGCTTTATCGGCCGGTAAGGCCAGCACGTTGCTCCACAATTCTTCTACCATATCGCAGGTCAGTTTCTCTTTTCCGACACCCTTCTGCGGCTCCGACAGGATGGCTACATCAGCGCCATATTTCTGCATCAGCTTTTCGGCAACCGGCTGGAGATCCTGCTGGGCACGTTCCTGCTCCTGCGGCGTCGCGGTGTGTTTGCCCGCCCCGTAAGCCGAACGCATCATCTCAGCATCCACCGTGGCGCGGTAAGTCAGCATCTCTTTCGGCAGGACACGCATCGGGTTGATGCCGCCTTTCACGGTCGGGAACAGGAAACGGTAACAGTCATCATCACTGACTTTCTGGATCGCCGCCGTCTGCTCCATATTCACTTTCATATAACGCACCACCTGATCGTCCGGGGCCGATTGCAGACGCGAGATCTGGATCTGCAAAATTTCCGGCTGGATGACGTCGATGATTTGTTGCTCCGTTTTTCCCTCTTTTTGCATCGTCAGCGCGCGAGTGCGCAGCGTGGACCAGTACGCCGGCTCTTGCTCTTTCAGCACCATAAAGGAAGGGAATTGCGACATCGCGGCGTCAAATTGCTGCTCATCGGTGAGTCCGCTATGCGTAGGGCGGGCGCCGATAAAAAAACCGACGACAGTGGCGACAACAACAACGACAAGCGGTATGACGATCCGTGACAGTTTCATCCTGGCTCTCTGCAAAGGTTGTTAAACGTTTATTGTGAAAAAAAGGAGGCATATGTTACGCAACATCGGATGCGGGCGCACCTGCCAGAAATGGTGCATTAATGGAACTTTTTGTGGTTGTTTTTTTGGGAGTGAGGGGAATGGCTGTGCGGCAGCGAGCGCCGCCGCACGTCTTACTTAGTGGCGAACACCGTCGTCGTCTTCGTCCACCAGATCTTCATCATCTTCGTCGTCGCCTTCTTCGCCGTTTGGATCCTCGTAATAGGTTCCCCAGCCGTCGTATTCAACGTCGAATTTTTCTGCCAGCGTCATCAGTTGCTCAACCTGCGCATCGATCAGCTCTGACTTGAGCGCGGATTCGCTCAGGATGTCACAGCAGATCACCACTTCGCCTTCTTCCACTTCCAGCTCTTCCGGCTCGGTCACTTCATAACCCAGTTTGAACGCTTCAACCGCGACTTTCTCCAGCGTTTCAAAATCGTCAGCGGAAAGATGATGCTCAATGGTGTACAGCGCGTCAGGATCGCTACCATCTTCCAGCAGTTCTTCAATAATCAAACGCGTTTCTTCGCGTTGCTCTTCCAGTTGCTCCGGGTTTGCCATGGCTCGTTCCTCTTAATGTGCGGCAGATACTCTTATTTTCACACACCACTGACAATGCCTCCACTCCTGACCGAAAAGATTTGTTAAACAGGGTTGCAAATGAATATTTACACATATAAAGTGAATTTTAATTCAATAAGTGGCCTAAGCCATGTGAGGGAAACATGTCTGCATTATTCCGGAAGCACTTTCTTAAACTGCTCGATTTTACACCCGCTGAAATCCACGCCCTGCTGGCGCTCGCCGCAAAACTGAAAGCCGACAAGAAAAAAGGCAAAGAAGTACAGAAGCTTACTGGAAAAAACATCGCGCTCATCTTCGAAAAAGACTCAACCCGTACACGATGCTCTTTCGAAGTTGCCGCATTTGACCAGGGCGCACGCGTCACTTATCTCGGTCCAGCCGGTAGTCAGATTGGGCATAAAGAATCAATTAAGGATACCGCGCGCGTGCTGGGACGCATGTACGACGGCATTCAGTACCGGGGTTACGGGCAGGAAGTCGTTGAAACGCTGGCAGAATATGCCGGAGTGCCGGTATGGAACGGCCTGACCAATGAGTTTCATCCGACGCAGTTGCTGGCGGATCTGCTCACCATGCAGGAGCATCTGCCCGGCAAAGCGTTCAATGAGATGACGCTGGTGTATGCCGGTGATGCGCGTAATAACATGGGCAATTCGATGCTGGAAGCGGCCGCGCTGGTTGGCCTGGATCTGCGCCTTGTCGCCCCCAAAGCCTGCTGGCCGGATGCGAGCCTGGTAGCCGAGTGCACGGCGCTGGCGGTGAAAAACGGCGGTAATATCACGCTGACCGAAGATGTTGCCGCAGGCGTGAAAGGCGCCGACTTTGTTTATACCGATGTCTGGGTGTCGATGGGCGAAGCAAAAGAAAAGTGGGCGGAGCGCATTGCGTTACTGCGCGGCTATCAGGTGAACCGCCAGATGCTGACGCTGACCGGCAACCCGCAGGTGAAATTCCTGCACTGCCTGCCCGCGTTTCACGACGATCAAACGACGCTCGGCAAACAGATGGCCGAAACCTATGGCCTGCACGGCGGCATGGAAGTGACCGACGAGGTGTTTGAATCGGCAAACAGCGTGGTGTTTGATCAGGCGGAGAACCGTATGCATACCATTAAAGCGGTGATGGTGGCGACGCTGGCGGAGTAGTTCCCCCTCACCCCGGCCCTCTCCCGCAGGGAGAGGGAGAAACGAACGCCGTAGGCCGGGTAAGGCGTAGCCGTCTCCCCGGCAAATCAGTGAACCATCCGAACCGTAGGCCGGGTAAGGCGCAGCCGCCACCCGGCAAAGATTACGCCACCAGCAGTTTCACCACCACTTTACGCACCGGCGCGGCTTCACCTACGGCGCACAGCGGTTTATGCACTTCCCCGGGATAAAACACCACAAAATCCCCTTCGCTCAGCACCACCGTTTTTTCCTGCTCGCCTGCCGGTAAAAACGCGATGTCTTTATCCGCCAGCCAGTCGGTGTCCGGCGTACCGTGCGGCAGAGTACTGAACGTCATCCCCTCCTGGCCTTTCAGCACCATCTGAATATCCAGATAACGCGCATGATACTCGGCGCGGCGCTCGGCGAACGGCTGCGTCATATCCTCGGAAACCAGGTAAAACAGGCGCGAGCCATTAATGTCATGCTTCCCGATCGGGGTCGCATCCGTGACGTGCTGCTTGATGTAGTCGATTGCCTGCGCCAGTTCCTGCGGCAACCAGGACTGGAGGTGGTGAATGTTGCCAACGATCATGATGAACCCCTCATATAAAACACTGTTTCAATTTTTATGTGTTATACGAAAAATCCTTTTGCTGCACCACCTCTAAATGGAAAAGATTTGCGATGGCGCATGTTTATCCGACATCCTGTTATCAGCCTGTTAACGCCCTCGCCGGACATATGCACTAAAACTGCATAACCTGTTACGGCTGCGTAGAGCACCCTCTCACAACCCGCTGAAAAGTCGGTGCTTATCAAAAAAACCACTTGCCGCTCACACTTTGCCATACGGCATATTCAGGCACATACGTTCATATTTATTTTTTAATTCAGCTTAACGCCGAAATAAATTATTAGCGGTTTTGCATAGCCATGCGGTGATTTTAATTTTATCAATACATTTCAAATAGATAGATGAACATGAATTAATAACTAATTGTACAAAATATTAACATCTAAAAATAATGACAGCGATTAATGCGTAGCGATTCACCGGCGTAATATATGGATTTGAGTATTCTCTGATGCCCATCATGCAATAAGAAATAAACCCCGACAGTGGCAGTTTCACGTGAGCAATATCACATTATTAATAGCGACAGCAATTAGTATGACTCCCGAATTCAACTGAACACGAAGGGTTATGAAAATAGTTTTTTCATAACGCTGGCCCCTTTATTTCTAAAAAAGCTCAAGGAATAAATATGGAAAAGCATTATGTCGGTTCTGAAATTGGCCAATTACGTAGCGTGATGTTACATCGCCCTAATCTTAGCCTGAAAAGACTGACGCCATCGAACTGCCAGGAGTTGTTATTTGACGACGTGTTATCGGTTGAGCGTGCAGGCGAAGAGCACGATATTTTTGCCAGTACGCTGCGCGATCAGGGCGTGGAAGTTTTACTGCTTACCGACCTGCTCACCCAGACGCTGGATGTGCCGGATGCCAAAGGCTGGCTGCTGCAAACCCAGGTATCAGATTACCGCCTGGGCCCTGCCTTTGCCGCCGATGTGCGCGGCTGGCTGGCGGATATGCCGCATCGCGAACTGGCGCGTCGCTTAAGCGGCGGCCTGACCTACGGGGAAATTCCGGCGTTCATCAAAAATATGGTGGTGGATACCCATTCGGCCAATGACTTTATTATGAAGCCACTGCCAAACCATTTATTCACCCGCGATACTTCCTGCTGGATCTATAACGGCGTGTCTATTAACCCGATGGCCAAACCGGCACGTCAGCGTGAAACCAATAATCTGCGCGCCATATATCGCTGGCATCCACAATTTGCCGACGGCGATTTTATTAAATATTTCGGCGATGAAAACATTAATTATGACCACGCCACCATCGAAGGCGGCGACGTATTAGTCATTGGTCGCGGCGCGGTATTAATCGGCATGTCAGAACGTACCACACCGCAGGGAGTGGAATTCCTCGCCAGCGCCCTGTTTAAACATCGTCAGGCCGAGCGGGTCATCGCCGTCGAGCTGCCGAAGCACCGTTCCTGTATGCACCTTGATACCGTCATGACCCATATCGACGTCGATACCTTCTCTGTCTACCCGGAAGTGGTGCGCAAAGATGCCCAGTGCTGGACGCTGACGCCGGACGGGCGCGGCGGTATCAGCCGCTTGCAGGAGCCAGGCCTGTTAACGGCGCTGGAAAAAGCCCTCGGCGTGTCGCAGATCCGCCTGATCACCACCGGCGGTGACGCCTTTGAAGCGGAACGCGAGCAGTGGAACGACGCCAACAACGTGCTGACCCTGCGCCCCGGCGTGGTGGTGGGCTACGAGCGCAACATCTGGACCAACGAAAAATACGACAAGGCAGGCATCACCGTGCTGCCGATCCCCGGCGACGAACTGGGCCGCGGTCGCGGCGGCGCGCGCTGCATGAGTTGCCCGCTTGAACGCGACGGCATTTAAGGAGACGCCCCATGGAACTGAAACCGACTCTCGTCGTCGCCCTTGGCGGCAATGCGCTGTTAAAACGCGGCGAACCGCTGGAAGCCGATATTCAGCGCAAAAATATTCTGCTCGCGGCGAAAACCATCGCCCGACTGACCCACGACTGGCGGGTGGTGCTGGTGCACGGCAACGGGCCGCAGGTTGGCCTGCTGGCGCTGCAAAACAGCGCATACGACAAAGTTACGCCCTACCCGCTGGATGTGCTCGGCGCGGAAAGCCAGGGAATGATCGGCTACATGCTGCAACAGGCGCTGAAGAACCAGCTGCCGCAGCGCGAGATCAGCGTGCTGCTCACTCAGGTCGAAGTGGACGCCGCCGATCCGGCCTTTCATCACCCGACCAAATACATCGGCCCGGTGTATGACGATGTCCAGGCTGCCGCGCTGAAAGCCGAAAAAGGCTGGATCTTTAAAGCCGACGGCAACTATTTCCGCCGCGTGGTGCCTTCGCCCCAGCCGCAGCGCATCGTCGAGCGCGATGCCATTAACGCGCTAATCAGCCGTGACCATCTGGTGATCTGCAACGGTGGCGGCGGCGTGCCGGTAGTGGAAAAAGCCGATGGCTACCACGGCATCGAGGCGGTGATCGACAAAGACCTCTCCGCCGCCCTGCTGGCGCGGCAAATCGAAGCCGACGCGCTGCTGATCCTCACTGACGCCGATGCGGTGTATGTCGACTGGGGTATGCCCGGCCAGCGCCCGCTCGCTCAGGTCACGCCAGCGCAGCTTGGCGGGATGACCTTTGATGCCGGATCGATGGGGCCGAAAGTCGCCGCCTGTTGCCGTTTTGTCGACGAGTGCCACGGCATCGCCGGGATCGGCGCGCTGGCGGACGGCCCGGCGATCCTCGCGGGCGAGAAAGGTACGTTGATCCGGCATTAAATTTTTAAGCCCTTTTGCCTGCTGGCGCTGCGCTTATCAGGCCTACAGATCGTAGGCCGGATAAGGCGAAGCCGCCATCCGGCGTTAAAATCTGAATAAGGAAATACTTATGTCCCACTCCCTGAAAAACCGCAATTTCCTCAAGCTGCTGGACTACACCCCGGCGGAGATCCAGTCACTTATCGATCTGGCCATCGAACTGAAAGCCGCCAAAAAAGCGGGTCGCGAAAAGCCAACCCTGACCGGGAAAAATATCGCGCTCATCTTCGAGAAAACCTCCACCCGCACCCGCTGCGCCTTTGAAGTGGCAGCGTTCGATCAAGGGGCGCAGGTGACTTATCTCGGGCCGACTGGCTCGCAGATCGGCCATAAAGAGTCGATGAAAGATACCGCCCGCGTGCTGGGACGCATGTATGACGGCATTGAATACCGCGGCTATGGCCAGGCGATTGTCGAGGAGCTGGGCGAGTTTGCGGGCGTGCCGGTGTGGAATGGCCTGACCAACGAATTTCACCCCACCCAGATCCTCGCCGACCTCATGACCATGCTGGAACATGCGCCAGGCAAAACCCTGCCGGAGCTGAGCTTCGCCTATCTGGGGGATGCACGAAACAACATGGGCAACGATCTGATGGTGGGCGCCGCGAAAATGGGCATGGATGTCCGTCTGGTGGCACCGCGCGCCTTCTGGCCGGAAGAGGCACTGGTGACGCAGTGTCGCGCCATTGCCCGTGAAACCGGGGCGCGCATCATGCTGACGGAAGATGTCGAAGAAGGCGTGAACGGCGTTGATTTTCTCTACACCGACGTGTGGGTGTCGATGGGCGAGCCGAAAGAAGCCTGGGCAGAGCGCGTCAGCCTGATGACGCCCTATCAGGTTAACCGTGCCGTCGTGACAGCCACCGGCAACCCGAACGTCAAATTTATGCACTGCCTGCCCGCGTTCCATAACGAGCACACCACCATGGGCCGGGAAATCGAAATGGCGTACGGGCTGAAGGGGCTGGAAGTCACCGAAGAGGTGTTTGAATCGGCGAATTCCATCGTTTTTGACGAAGCAGAAAACAGAATGCACACCATTAAAGCGGTCATGGTGGCGACACTCGGCGAGTAATTATCCGGGCGCGCCGGTGAGCTGGCGCGCCCGCACAGGGAGATCACCCCATGGGCAAGTTCAAATTTCCTTCCGCTTACACCATTTTATTTATCCTGATCGCGCTGGTCGCCGCACTGAGCTGGATCGTCCCCGCCGGTCAGTATCAGATGATGATGAATGAGACGCTCGGCAAAGAAGTGCCGGTGGCCGGCACTTACGCACAGGTTGCGGCTCATCCGCAGGGGCTGGTTGCCGTGCTGATGGCCCCCATCGGCGGGCTGTACGATCCCGTCACCGGGCAGGCGGGCGCGATAGACGTGGCACTCTTTATTCTGATCATCGGCGGCTTTCTGGGGATCGTCACCAAAACCGGGGCGATCGATGCCGGGATCGCCCGCGTTACCCTGAAACTGCACGGCCACGAAGAGTGGATGATCCCGATCCTGATGGGGCTGTTTGCCGCTGGCGGTACTATTTACGGCATGGCTGAAGAATCACTGCCGTTTTATACCCTGCTGGTGCCGGTGATGCTGGCGGCGCGTTTCGATCCGCTGGTGGCCGCCTCGACCATTCTGCTGGGCGCGGGGATCGGCACGCTCGGATCCACCATCAACCCCTTTGCCACGGTGATCGCCGCCAACGCCGCCGGGATCCCCTTTACCAACGGCATCTTATTGCGCGTACTGTTGCTGGCGGTGGGCTGGCTAATCTGCGTGGCGTGGGTGATGCGCTATGCCCGTAAAGTACGCCAGGATCCATCCTGCTCGATCGTGGCTGATAAGCTGGAAGAAAATCGCGCGCATTTTCTCGGTGATAAGCCGCTGGAGATGCTGGAATTTACCCCGGTACGCAAGCTCATTCTGGTGATCTTCGCGCTGGCCTTCGCGGTAATGATCTACGGTGTGGCGGTGCTCGGCTGGTGGATGGCGGAGATCTCAGCGGTGTTTCTGGCGGCGGCGATCGTCGTCGGGCTGATCGCCCGCATGAGCGAAGAGGATCTGACCTCCACCTTTATTAACGGCGCGCGGGATCTGCTCGGCGTGGCGCTGATCATCGGCATCGCGCGCGGCATCGTGGTGATCATGGACAAAGGCATGATCACCCATACCATTTTGCACAGCGCCGAAGGACTGGTCAGCGGGCTGTCCACCGTCGCCTTTATCAATGTGATGTACTGGCTGGAAGTGGTGCTCTCTTTTCTGGTGCCGTCCTCATCAGGACTGGCGGTGCTGACCATGCCGATCATGGCGCCGCTGGCAGATTTTGCTAACGTCAATCGCGATCTGGTGGTCACCGCCTACCAGTCCGCCTCCGGCATTGTGAATCTGATCACACCAACTTCTGCCGTTGTGATGGGCGGCCTGGCCATTGCGCGCGTACCTTATGTGCGTTACCTGAAATGGGTTGCGCCGTTGCTGTTGATCCTCACGGTGGTGATCACCGTTGTGCTGAGTCTCGGCGCCCTGCTCTAGTTTTCGCCGGATGGCGTGCGCCACCGGGCATTTTGGCAACTAACTGGAATAAAACGATGAAGGAATACGCAGAATGCACCGCCAGAGAGCAACTTCAGCTCGCTGTCTGCCAGCGTCTTATTGTGGAAAAAAGCTATTTATCGCAGGAGGCGATCCGCCGCGATTTACAGCTGCACGGTTTTGACAGCATCAGCCAGTCCACCGTTTCGCGGCTGTTAAAGCTGCTGGGCGTAATAAAAATTCGCAATGCGAAGGGACAAAAGATTTATTCCGTGAATCCACAGTTACGCCCGGCACCCGATGCCGCGCGATCCGTGTCGGAAATGGTGGTCAGCGTCGAGCACAACAGCGAGTTTATCCTTATCCATACTGCCGCCGGATATGGCCGCGCCGTCGCCAGAATACTGGATTACCATGCGATCCCGGACATCCTCGGCGTGGTGGCGAGCAGCAGCATTGTCTGGGTCGCACCGCGGGATGTGTCTCGCACGGCGCTGGTGCACAAGCGCGTTAACTATCTACTAAGAATGCATTAATATGCAGAATAACCGTTTGCCTTATACAAATCGTGCATTGAATCACTTGATCCGCAAAAGCAGCTGAGTATAATGCCGGGCAATTTGCCGGGAGGAAAGCATGGTCAACTGCGTACGACATCGCGTCTTACCGCGTCTGAAAACAGACGCAGGCCTGCCGTTTTTCTTCCCGTTGCTCATGATATTCACAGCCCCTCATTTTGAGGGGCTTTTTTTTGCGCAGGCGTCAGGAGAGAACGATGGCTAATCCGCTCTATCAAAAACATATCATTTCCATAAATGATCTCAGTCGCGAAGAACTGGAACTGGTGCTGGCAACCGCCGCCAGTCTGAAGGCCACGCCACAGCCGGAGCTGCTGAAGCACAAAGTGATCGCCAGTTGCTTTTTTGAAGCCTCCACGCGCACGCGTCTCTCCTTTGAAACCTCCATGCATCGCTTAGGGGCCAGCGTGGTGGGCTTCTCTGACAGCAGCAACACGTCGCTTGGCAAAAAAGGCGAGACGCTGGCGGACACCATTTCGGTGATCAGCACCTATGTCGATGCGATTGTCATGCGTCACCCGCAGGAGGGCGCGGCGCGACTGGCGACGGAGTTTTCCGGCGGCATCCCGGTACTGAACGCCGGGGATGGCTCGAACCAGCATCCAACCCAGACCCTTCTCGATCTGTTTACCATTCAGGAAACCCAGGGCCGTCTGGAAAATCTGAATATCGCGATGGTCGGCGATCTGAAATATGGCCGCACGGTGCACTCGCTGGCGCAGGCGCTGGCGAAATTCAGCGGTAACCGCTTCCTGTTTATCGCCCCCACAGCACTTGCAATGCCGCAGTACATTCTGGATATGCTCGATGAAAAGGGCATTGCGTGGAGCGTGCACGACAGCATCGACGCGGTGATGCCGGAAGTGGATATTCTCTATATGACCCGCGTGCAGAAAGAGCGCCTCGACCCGTCGGAATACGCCAACGTGAAGGCGCAGTTTGTACTGCGCGCCAGCGACTTAACCCATGCGCGCGCCAATATGAAAGTGCTGCACCCGCTGCCGCGCGTGGATGAGATCCATACGGATGTCGATAAAACCCCGCACGCCTGGTATTTCCAGCAGGCCGGTAACGGCATCTTCGCCCGTCAGGCGTTGCTGGCGCTGGTTCTTAATCGCGATTTGGTTCTGTAAGGAGCACTGAGATGACACACGATAACAAACTCCAGGTCGAAGCCATCAAACGCGGCACCGTGATTGACCATATCCCGGCGCAGGTGGGCTTTAAGCTGCTGACGCTGTTCAAGCTGACGGAAACCGACCAGCGCATCACCATCGGCCTGAATTTGCCGTCAGGGGAAATGGGCCGCAAAGATCTGATCAAAATCGAGAATACCTTTCTCACCGATGAGCAGGTGGATCAGCTGTCTTTATATGCGCCGGATGCCACGGTAAACCGTATTGATGAGTACGAAGTGGTGGGTAAATCGCGTCCGAAATTGCCGGAGCGCATCGACGCTGTGCTGGTGTGCCCGAACAGTAACTGCATCAGCCATGCCGAACCGGTTTTCTCCAGTTTCGCAGTGAAAAAACGCGCCGCAGACATCGCACTCAAATGCAAATACTGCGAAAAAGAGTTTTCGCATTATGTGGTGCTGGCCAGCTAATTGAGGTTGGTAATGGGTTCTGCGCTGCCTATAATGGCGCAGAACCCTTATTTTCGCTGTTATTCAGGAGAAATCATGACAAATACCATCGCGACGGAAAATGCACCAGCAGCTATTGGTCCTTATGTTCAGGGTGTTGATCTGGGCAGTATGATCATCACTTCCGGGCAGATCCCGGTGGATCCGAAAACCGGTACCGTGCCCGACGACGTTTCTGCGCAGGCGCGTCAGTCACTGGAAAACGTGAAAGCTATCGTTGAAGCAGCGGGCCTGAAAGTGGGCGATATCGTGAAAACCACGGTGTTCGTGAAAGATCTCAATGATTTCGCTACCGTTAACGCCACCTACGAAGCATTCTTTACCGAGCACAATGCCACCTTCCCGGCACGCTCCTGCGTGGAAGTGGCGCGTCTGCCGAAAGATGTGAAGATTGAAATCGAAGCGATTGCGGTACGCCGTTAATTTTGCGTGATGGTTTGCCGGGTGGCGGCTTACGCCTTACCCGGCCTACCGATTAGACGTGGAATGGTAGGCCCGGCAAGCGCAGCGCCGCCGGGCAAACCATCAGGTGATATGTCCGGAACGTATGCCGGGTAGGCGTAGCGCCACCCGGCACACAATCCCCCTCTTACTGCCACCCATACCGGCGGCTATAAAATCCTTTCACCAGCTGCGTAAACGCCATATACCCCAGCAAAATCCCCGCCAGCCACGGGAAGTACGCCAGCGGCAGCGCCTGGAGTTGCAGATAGCTTGCCAGCGGCGAGAACGGCAGCCCGATGCCCAGCACCATCACTACCGCCGTCATCATCAGCAGCGGCCAGGCGGCGCGACTCTGGAAGAACGGCACGCGACGGGTGCGGATCATATGCACAATCAGCGTCTGCGACAGCAGCCCCACCACAAACCAGCCGGACTGGAACAGCGTCTGCGCTTCCGGCACGTTGGCGTGGAATACCCACCACATCACGCAGAACGTCAGGATGTCGAAGATGGAACTGATCGGCCCAAAGAACAGCATAAAGCGTCCCAGATCGGCGGGGTTCCAGCGCTGTGGCTTCTGGATCTGCTCATCGTCGACGTTATCAAAGGGGATCGCCACCTGTGACACATCGTACAGCAGGTTCTGGATCAGCAAGTGCAGCGGCAGCATGGGTAAGAACGGCAGGAAGGCGCTCGCCACCAGCACGCTGAATACGTTACCGAAGTTAGAACTGGCGGTCATTTTGATGTACTTGAGCATATTGGCAAAAGTACGACGCCCTTCGATCACTCCAGCTTCCAGCACCATCAGGCTCTTTTCCAGCAGAATAATGTCAGCGGCTTCGCGGGCGATATCTACCGCGCCGTCCACGGAAATGCCGATATCGGCGGCCCGCAGCGCCGGGGCATCGTTGATGCCATCGCCCATAAAGCCCACCACATGCCCTTCACGTTTCAACAGCGTGACGATGCGCTCTTTGTGCATCGGCGTCAGGCGGGCGAACAACGTAGTGCGTTGCGCCAGCGCGGCCAGCTCGTCATCGCTTATGTTTTCAATCTCGCTGCCGGTTACGACCTCGCCGGCGTCCAGCCCGACGTCATGGCACACTTTGGCCGCCACCAGTTCGCTGTCGCCGGTGAGGATTTTCACCGTGATACCGCTGGCGTGCAGCGCTTTCAGCGCCGGTGCGGTGCTCTCTTTCGGCGGATCGAGAAACGCGATGTAGCCTTCAAGGATCAGGTCTGACTCATCGGCACGCTGATAATCCCCCTGGCGCGCCGCGAGGTATTTGCTGGCCACCGCCACAACACGCAAGCCCTGACGGTTAAGGGTCTGGGTGACACGCTCGATGCGGCGCAGCATAGCCTGATCAAGCACCATCACCTCGCCGTTGTGTCGCACGTGGCTACAGACGCTGAGCATCTCCTGCAACGCCCCTTTGCAAATCAGCAGCGGCGCATCCGGCGTTTCCGCTACCACCACCGACATGCGGCGGCGCTCGAAATCAAAGGGGATCTCGTCAATTTTTTGCCAGCGTGCCGACAGTTCCCGGGCGCGGTCTTCATCGACGCCTTCCAGCACCGCCACGTCCAGCAGGTTTTTCAGGCCGGTCTGATAGTGGCTGTTCAGCCACGCGGTGTGAAGTACGTGCTCACTAACTTTTCCGGCGATGTCCGTGTGGTTCTCCAGCACGATCTTGTCCTGCGTCAGGGTGCCGGTTTTATCGGTGCACAGGATGTCCATCGCGCCGAAGTTCTGGATGGCGTCCAGATGTTTCACGATCACTTTCTGTTTAGAGAGTTTCACCGCGCCGCGTGCCAGCGTCGAGGTGACGATCATCGGCAGCATTTCCGGGGTCAGGCCCACCGCCACCGACAGCGCAAACAGCGCCGCTTCCCACCAGTCGCCTTTGGTGTAGCCGTTAATCAACAGCACCAGCGGTGCCATGATGAGCATAAAACGGATCAGCAGCATACTGACGCGGCTGATGCCTTTCTGGAACGCATTCGGCTCGGTGGGCTGTTCGCTGACGCGCCCGGCCAGCTGCCCAAACCAGGTATTGCCGCCGGTAGCGATAACCATCGCCTGCGCCGTGCCGCTCACCACGTTAGTGCCCATAAAGCACAGGGTGTCGCACTCCAGCGCATTGGTTTGCGCGGCATTACGGGTGGTGGCGACCTTTTCCACCGGCAACGATTCACCGGTCAGCGAAGCCTGCGCCACGAACAGATCCCGGGCCTGCATGACGCGCAAATCGGCGGGGATCATATCTCCTGCCGCCAGCCGGACAATATCCCCCGGCACCAGCTCATCCAGGGGCAGTTCGCACCAGGCGCTTTCACCTTTATCGTTGATCACCCGCAGCACGGTGGCAGTGTTGCTGACCATCGCTTTCAGCGCGTCAGCGGCGCGGGTCGAGCGCGCTTCCTGGATAAAATTGAGCAGCGTGGCGATCGCCACCATCAGGCCGATCACGCCTGCGGCAAACAGGTCTTCCGTCGCATAGGAGATCACGCCGAGCAGCGTCAGCAATAAATTGAACGGATTGCGATAGCACAACCACAGATGCACCCACCATGGCGACGGTGCCTGCGCCGGAATGCGGTTGTCACCGTGCTTCTCGCGGATGGCGCTGACTTCCTGCGGGTTTAACCCTTCAGGATGACTGCCGAAGCTGTGCCACAGTTGCGTTTCGTCCATCACCGCCACCCGCAAGCAGTGTGCACTGAGTGAAGCCGGGATCGGCGTCACGCCCGCGGTGGTCGCATCCGGCAGCGGGCTGCGGTCAACCAGACGGCGTGGTAGATGGCGGCTAAGCGCAAAGACGCGCTGCCGGATAAAATTTTTCAGCATAAAAAGTCCCTCTGCACCCGCAGGTGCAAATGATATTTTGCAGGGACGTGAAACGTCGCTGCCTTACGCGTCTGGCAAGGCAGCGAGAACTGGCTTACCGGGACGCGGGAAAACTCCCGTCGGGGAGAGGGGTGGGATCAGGATCCATGTTGCCTCCGGTAAAAGTGATAAGGTGATGTTGCGGCGCATAATAACGCCCGGCAACTAAACCAGACGTAAACCAGACGTTGTGCATTGTATTTTGTCGCAGAATCATTAGGCTGATACCGACCTCAAAGGAAAGGACGCATGCAAAACCGACTGACAATCAAAGACATCGCCCGTCTAAGCGGCGTGGGGAAATCCACCGTCTCGCGCGTGCTCAATAATGAGAGCGGCGTCAGCATCCAGACACGCGAGCGCGTGGAAGCCGTCATGCAACAGCATGGCTTCTCCCCGTCCCGCTCGGCGCGGGCGATGCGCGGGCAGAGCGATAAAATCGTGGCGATCATCGTCACGCGTCTGGATTCGCTGTCGGAAAACCTCGCGGTGCAGACCATGCTGCCTGCGTTTTACGCCGAGGGTTACGATCCGATCATGATGGAAAGTCAGTTTTCCCCGGCGCTGGTGGAAGAACATCTTGGTATGCTGAGCCGCCGTAATATCGACGGCGTGGTGCTGTTTGGCTTTACCGGCCTGACGGAAACCCTGCTTGCGCCCTGGCAGTCTTCGCTGGTCCTGATGGCGCGGGATGCCAGCGGCTTTGCCTCTGTCTGTTATGACGATGAACGGGCGATCCAGATGCTGCTGGAAAAGCTCTATGCCCAGGGGCACCGGCATATCAGCTATCTCGGCGTGCCCGCCAGCGACACCACCACCGGCCAGCGTCGCCACGACGCCTATCTGCACTTTTGCGAACAACACCAGATGCAGCCGGTAGCCGTGCTGCCCGGCCTTGCCATGAAGCAGGGCTACGAACAGGTCGCCCGTGTGCTGACGCCGGACACCACCGCGCTGGTCTGTGCCACGGATACCCTGGCGCTCGGCGCGAGTAAGTACTTACAAGAGCAGCGCATTACCGACCTGCAACTCGCCAGCGTCGGCAATACGCCGCTGATGAAGTTCCTGCATCCGGAAATCGTGACCGTCGATCCCGGCTATGGGGAAGCGGGCCGTATGGCCGCCACCCAGCTTATCGATCAGATCACCGGCCGCGCCGATCCGCGCACCATTATCGTCCCCGCCCGCCTCGGTTAACCTCATCCTGGATGATTTTGTGTGATCCTTAACCGGTTTCGGGAACGTTCCCTTTCCGCTTTTACCGATCCGCAGATACTCTTTCAGCTGTCCCTACGCACAATTCCAAATCCTCTGTGAGGCTTCACGATGAGCAAAAAAGTAGATCAAGCTGACATCGATAAATTAATCGAGCTGGTGGGCGGGCGGGATAACATCGCCACCGTTAGCCACTGTATTACCCGACTGCGTTTTGTACTGGATAACCCGGCGAAAGCCGATCCGAAAGCCATTGAAAAACTCAAAATGGTGAAAGGCTGCTTTACCAACGCCGGGCAGTTCCAGGTGGTGATCGGCACCGATGTCGGCGACTACTACAAAGTTCTGCTTGCCACTACCGGCCAGGCGCATGCGGATAAAGAGCACGCCAAACGGGTGGCGCGGCAGAATATGAAATGGCACGAGCAGCTGATCTCGCACTTTGCGGAGATCTTCTTCCCGCTGCTGCCGGCGCTGATCAGCGGCGGTTTGATCCTGGGTTTCCGCAACGTTATCGGCGATCTGCCGATGAGCAACGGCCAGACGCTGGCGCAGATGTCGCCGACGCTGAAAACCATCTATGACTTCCTGTGGCTGATTGGCGAGGCGATTTTCTTCTACTTACCGGTAGGTATCTGCTGGTCGGCAGTGAAGAAAATGGGCGGCACGCCGATCCTCGGCATCGTGCTTGGCATCACGCTGGTCTCGCCACAGTTAATGAACGCTTACTTACTGGGCCAGCAGGTACCGGAAGCGTGGAACTTCGGCCTGTTCAGCATTGATAAAGTGGGCTACCAGGCGCAGGTTATCCCGGCGCTGCTGGCCGGTCTGGCGCTTGGCTATATTGAATTGCAGTTAAAACGCATCGTCCCCTCTTACCTCTATCTGGTGGTGGTGCCGGTCTGCTCGCTGATCCTCGCGGTTTTCCTCGCCCATGCGTTTATCGGGCCGTTTGGTCGCTTGATTGGTGACGGTGTGGCCTTCGCCATGCGCCATCTGATGACCGGCAGTTTCGCACCGATAGGCGCGGCGCTGTTTGGCTTCCTATATGCGCCGCTGGTGATCACCGGCGTACACCAGACCACGCTCGCCATTGATATGCAGATGATCCAGAGCATGGGCGGCACGCCAATGTGGCCGCTGATTGCGCTGTCGAACATTGCTCAGGCGTCCGCTGTAGTGGGCATCATCATTGTCAGCCGTAAAGAGAATGAACGTGAGATCTCGGTGCCTGCCGCGATCTCCGCTTTCCTCGGCGTAACTGAACCGGCGATGTACGGTATCAACCTGAAATACCGCTTCCCGATGCTGTGCGCGATGATTGGCTCCTGCCTCGCCGCCCTGCTGTGCGGCCTGTACGGCGTGATGGCGAACGGCATTGGCGTCGGCGGCCTGCCGGGTATTCTTTCCATTCAGACCGGTTACTGGCAGGTCTACGGCATCGCCATGATCATTGCGATTGTCGTGCCATTAGTGCTCACGACCTTTATGTACCAGCGCAAAGCCCGCCAGGGTGCGCTACAGATTGTTTGATGCTATGGGGGCGCGATAGCGCCCCCTTTTTTGATCGGGACGACATGATGAATACACTTCCCCACTGGTGGCAGACCGGCGCGATCTACCAGATTTACCCTAAGAGCTTCCAGGACACGACCGGCACCGGACGCGGCGACTTACGCGGCGTAACACACCGCCTCGACTATCTGAAAATCCTCGGCGTCGATGCCATCTGGCTGACGCCGTTTTATATCTCGCCGCAGGTGGATAACGGCTACGACGTGGCGAACTATACCGCCATCGATCCGGGCTACGGCACGCTGGACGACTTCGACGAGCTGGTGGCGCAGGCGCATGCGCGCGGCATCCGCATCGTGCTGGATATGGTGCTAAACCACACCTCCACCCATCACGCCTGGTTCCGTCACGCGCAGGATCCTGCCAGTCCGTACCGTGAATTTTATATCTGGCGCGACGGCTCGCCGCTGACGCCGCCAAACAACTGGCGCTCCAAATTTGGTGGCAGCGCCTGGCGCTGGCATGCAGAGAGCGGGCAGTATTATCTCCATCTGTTCGCCCCGGAGCAGGCGGATCTGAACTGGGAAAGCCCGCAGGTACGCGCCGAACTCAAGAAGGTGTGTGAATTCTGGGCCGGTCGCGGCGTTGACGGGCTGCGTCTTGATGTGGTGAACCTGATTTCCAAAGATCAGGATTTCCCGTCGGATGAACTGGGCGACGGGCGTCGTTTTTACACCGACGGGCCGCGCGCTCATGAGTATTTGCAGGAGATGAGTCGCGACGTTTTCCGCCCGCGCGGGCTGATGACGGTGGGCGAAATGTCCTCCACCACACTGGAACACTGTCAGCAGTATGCCGCCCAGGATGGCCGCGAGCTGTCGATGACCTTCAACTTTCATCACCTGAAAGTGGATTACCCCGGCGGCGAGAAATGGACGCTGGCGG
The DNA here is from genome assembly GCF_018323985.1 of Enterobacter kobei. Lineage (GTDB taxonomy): Bacteria > Pseudomonadota > Gammaproteobacteria > Enterobacterales > Enterobacteriaceae > Enterobacter_D > Enterobacter_D kobei_A. Next base: position 4,037,786 of record NZ_AP024590.1, read on the forward strand.
CGCCGGATTTTGTGGCGCTGAAAACGCTGTTCCGCTACTGGCAGCAGGGTATGCATCAGGTGGCGTGGAACGCGCTGTTCTGGTGTAACCACGATCAGCCGCGCATCGTCTCGCGCTTTGGCGATGAAGGCGAATACCGCGTCACCTCGGCGAAAATGCTCGCCATGGTGCTGCACGGTATGCAGGGCACGCCTTATATCTATCAGGGCGAAGAGATCGGCATGACCAACCCGCACTTTACGCGCATTACCGATTACCGCGATGTGGAGAGCCACAATATGTTTGCCGAACGCCGCGCCGCCGGTCAGGACGCCGACCAGTTGCTGGCGATCCTCGCCTCCAAATCCCGCGACAACAGCCGCACGCCGATGCAGTGGGATGCCTCGCCGCATGGCGGATTTACCCGGGGCGAACCGTGGATCGCCCTGTGTGAGAACTATCCGCAGGTGAACGTGGAAGCAGCGCTGCGTGATGCCGGGTCGGTGTTTTATACCTATCAGGCGCTGATTGCACTGCGCAAAAGCGAGCCGGTGCTGACGTGGGGGGATTACGAGGACCTGCTGCCCGCGCATCCGTTCGTGTGGTGTTATCGCCGCCAGTGGCAGGGACAGACGCTGCTGGTGGTGGCGAATCTGAGCGGGGAGAATCAGGCGTGGGAGCCGGAGGAGATGGCTGGCGACTGGCGGGTGGTGATGAGCAATTATGCGGAGGTGGCGCAGGCCCCTGCGTCGGCGGTGTTAAGGCCATATGAGGCGGTGTGGTGGATCGGTTAGCGCGAGGCTTAAGGGATTGTTTCGTTTGAGTCAGGGGAATGTTCCGTTCACTTTGGGTTTCGTGTCAGGCGTAACGCCGCTGAAGGTGAACGTGCTAAGGGGGCCACCGCGGCCCCCTTAGCCATCCCCGCGGCCCCGCATCGAAACCGGTGCTGCGCACTACGCTCACCTCCCGCCCGTCTGCCCGCGGTCGGCTCGATTCGGCCTCCTGCCTCATGTCGCCTCTGGCCGCCATCCATGGCGGCCAGCCCTTGTCATCCGGCCTCCGGCTCGCCGGTTTCAGCGGGGACTCAACCCCTCGCGTGGATTACGATGACGGTTTGTTACGGCTGAGTGGCTTTAGTTTTATTTGAACTTACAGCAACCTGAGAGTTGGATTTATAAAAGAATCTGGAAGTGTGCGCGCTCTGTGCCCCAGAACCTGACGTCGTTCCTAGGTGTTAAAAAGAGCGCAATAAACCACAAAACGCCCACACATAATTTACATTCCTCGTAACGCCCATGCGCTCTACCGTCTCCGGCTTACCTTGTCCTGCATCAATAAAATCGCAAACATGTTTGATGCAAATCACTATATACAGGGCTTAAAATCCGTCGCCGGCCCTACATGTTGTATTCATCGACTATTATTGCATCACTCTTAACCGTGAATACTGTGGATAAAAAGGGCCAGCAGAGAGGGAAAGGCTGATGACACAAACGAATACAGCCCGTGAATAAATTCCCGCCTCTGTGGATAACCTGTTTTTTACTAATGGAGAGATCATGACACCGCATGTGATGAAACGAGATGGCTGTAAAGTGCCTTTCAACTCAGAGCGCATTCAGGAAGCAATTTTGCGTGCAGCTAAAGCAGCGGGAGTCGATGACGCAGACTATTGCGCCACCGTCGCAGACGTAGTGGGTCAGCAGATGCAGGGCCGCAGCCAGGTGGATATCAATGACATCCAGACGGCGGTCGAAAACCAGTTGATGTCCGGCCCGTACAAGCAGCTGGCGCGCGCCTACATTGAATATCGCCATGACCGTGATATCGCCCGTGAAACACGTGGTCGCCTGAACCAGGAAATTCGCGGTCTGGTAGAACAAACCAACTCGGCGCTGCTTAACGAAAACGCCAATAAAGACAGCAAAGTGATCCCGACCCAGCGCGACTTGCTGGCGGGCATCGTCGCCAAACACTACGCCCGTCAGCATCTGCTGCCGCGCGACGTGGTGCTGGCGCACGAGCGCGGTGATATTCATTACCACGATCTCGACTACTCGCCGTTCTTCCCGATGTTTAACTGCATGCTGATCGATCTGAAAGGCATGCTGACCCAGGGCTTTAAAATGGGTAACGCCGAGATCGAACCGCCAAAATCCATCTCCACCGCCACGGCGGTCACCGCGCAGATCATCGCCCAGGTGGCCAGCCATATTTACGGCGGCACTACCATCAACCGCATTGACGAAGTGCTGGCACCTTTTGTCACCGCCAGCTTCAAAAAACACCGTAAGACCGCGGAAGAGTGGCAGATTGCCGATGCCGACGGTTACGCGCGTTCCCGTACCGAAAAAGAGTGCTACGACGCCTTCCAGTCGCTGGAATATGAAGTGAACACGCTGCATACCGCCAACGGCCAGACGCCGTTCGTCACCTTCGGTTTTGGTCTGGGCACCAGCTGGGAATCACGCCTGATCCAGCAGTCGATCCTGCGTAACCGCATTGCCGGGCTCGGCAAAAATCGTAAAACCGCCGTGTTCCCGAAACTGGTGTTCGCCATCCGCGACGGGCTGAACCACAAACCCGGTGATGCCAATTACGACATTAAACAGCTGGCGCTGGAATGCGCGAGCAAGCGCATGTACCCGGATATTCTCAATTACGATCAGGTAGTGAAAGTTACCGGCTCGTTCAAAACCCCGATGGGCTGCCGCAGCTTCCTCGGCGTCTGGGAAGATGAAAACGGCGAGCAGATCCACGACGGGCGTAACAACCTCGGCGTCATCAGCCTGAACCTGCCGCGCATCGCGCTGGAAGCCAAAGGCGACGAAGCCACGTTCTGGAAACTGCTGGACGCGCGCCTGCAACTGGCACGTAAAGCGCTGATGACGCGCATCGCCCGTCTGGAAGGGGTGAAAGCCCGCGTCGCGCCCATTCTCTATATGGAAGGGGCCTGCGGCGTGCGTCTGAAAGCGGATGACGACGTTTCGGAAATTTTCAAAAACGGACGTGCTTCCATTTCGCTGGGTTATATCGGCATTCATGAAACCATTAACGCCCTGGCGGGCGGCACCCATATGTACGACAGCGAGACGCTGCGCGCGAAAGGCATTGCCATCGTTGAACGTCTGCGTCAGGCGGTGGATCAGTGGAAAGCGGAAACCGGCTACGGTTTCAGTCTTTACAGTACGCCGAGCGAAAACCTGTGCGATCGTTTCTGCCGTCTGGATACCGCCGAGTTCGGCGTAGTGCCGGGCGTCACCGACAAAGGTTATTACACCAACAGCTTCCACCTCGATGTGGAGAAGAAGGTGAACCCGTACGACAAAATCGATTTCGAAGCCCCCTACCCGCCGCTGGCGAATGGCGGTTTCATCTGTTACGGCGAATACCCGAACATTCAGCACAACCTGAAAGCGCTGGAAGACGTATGGGATTACAGCTATCAGCATGTGCCCTATTACGGCACCAATACGCCGATTGATGAATGCTACGAGTGCGGCTTTACCGGCGAGTTCGAATGCACCAGCAAAGGCTTCACCTGCCCGAAATGCGGCAACCACGACGCCGCGCGTGTGTCGGTGACCCGCCGCGTATGCGGTTATCTGGGCAGCCCGGATGCGCGTCCGTTTAACGCCGGTAAGCAGGAAGAAGTGAAGCGCCGCGTTAAGCATTTAGGAAACGGGCAGATCGGTTGATGCGTTACCATCAATATTACCCCGTCGATATCGTGAACGGCCCCGGAACTCGCTGCACGCTGTTTGTCTCCGGGTGCGTGCACGAGTGCCCCGGCTGCTACAACAAAAGCACCTGGCGGCTCAATTCCGGGCAGCCGTTCACCCGCGAAATGGCAGATACCATTATCCGCGATCTAAATGACACGCGGATCAAACGCCAGGGGATCTCCCTGTCTGGCGGCGATCCGCTGCATCCGCAAAACGTGCCGGAGATCCTGACGCTGGTTCAGCGCATTCGTGCCGAATGTCCAGGCAAGGATATCTGGGTGTGGACGGGTTATAAGCTTGAGGAACTGGATGCCGCGCAAATGGCGGTGGTGGATCTGATTAACGTGCTGGTGGACGGGAAGTTCGTGCAGGATCTGAAAGATCCGTCGTTGATCTGGCGCGGTAGCAGCAACCAGGTTGTGCATCATTTGCGGTAGTTGGGCTTGTTTGTCGGGTGGCGCTACGCTTACCCGACCTACGACCTGGCTGACCTGCAATGCCAGATTTGTCGGGTGGCGCTACGCTTACCCGACCTACAATAATAAAAAGCCGCCTTCTGGCGGCATTTTTAATTAACGGGCAACCACAAAGCGTTTGTCGTCGTCCATAAAGGCTTTATCGCCCGCCGGTGCCAGGATCGCACCGAAGTTCATCTGCCCGCGCAGTTTCCAGCTTGCCGGGATATTCCAGGTCTGCTGTACGTCAATATCAACCAGCGGGTTGTAGTGTTGCAGGTTCGCGCCAATGCCTTTTTCAGCCAGTGCCAGCCATACCGCATACTGAGCGATACCGGTGCTGTGTTCAGACCAGACCGGGAAGTTATCAGCATAAGCAGCAAACTGCTCCTGCAGACGGGTTACCACCTCTTGATCTTCGAAGAACAGTACCGAACCCGCGGCAGCGGCGAAGCCGTCCAGCTTGTCGGAGGTGGCGTGGAAGCTCTCTGCCGGAACAATTTTTCTTAACTGTTCACGCACCAGCTCCCAGAATTTATTGTGTTCGTTGCCGAGCAGGATCAGCGCGCGAGAACTCTGCGAGTTGAATGCCGAAGGTGCCTGACGAATGGCTTCCTGAATGGTGGCAATCACTTCATCTTCCGGTACCGGCAGTTCCTTGCCCAGTGCATAGATGGTTCTGCGTTGTGTCGCGAGCGAAATAAAGTTGTCTGACATAGGTTCTCCTGAATGTTTTTCACTTCAAATTCTGTCGGCTGTTCTTACAGAGTAAGCCTGACGGCGCAATAGTGAAAGTAGAACAATTTGTTCTTATCCTTCAAAAAAACAGAACGACCGGGCGTTGATTATTTTGTATTAAATTATTTCGCCACGCCGCCGATAACCTCTTTGTCACGTTTATCCCTTACAGATGCATCGCGCGCTCAAAAAAGCACGCGCCGCGTCCTGCACCCTATTGCATTTTCGACCCGGAGATGATGATGAACGGTATTGAGAAAATCACCGCGACTAATACGCACGGTGAATCGCTTTTATCTAATCACGATAATAACCCGACTGTCTGGAATAATAGTAAATCCACAGACGTTAATACTGACAAGTCGCCCCTGGACGCCGAAGAAAGCGGTACGAAGATCACCTTGTCTTCGCAGACGCTGGAAGAAATTAAGAAGCAGCAAGAACTTAAGAAACAGGAAATTAAGAAAACGGATTACACGCTGGAGATGTCCGGTATCCCGCTGTACGGTGGCCGGCTGGTATCCGTGACCAAATATCCTGATGGCTCAGAGCAAATTGTCGATGCCATTACCGGGCAGGAAATACTGCCGCAGGATCTTCCACCGAAAACATAAATAACTTCACGTGGAAACTTGTAAAATTAAAAATACCCGCTAGCGCAGGCGGAAATATAAAGACGTTACCTTAATTAAAATCGGCTCACGCATTCCATGGCAACGGTTTTAAATTCGGTAAAGTCTTTGCAGGCGCATAAGCGGGTCACTGCGCGCTCACGCAGGAATGTCACAAAAATATCGTAGATAGCCATCGCTTCTTCATATTCGCTTTTGCTGATCGCCAGCAGGAAAACAATATGCGCGACGTCATCGCCCCACTGGATCCCTTCCGGTGCCAGCACGGTATAAACCACGGTTTTTTTCGCCAGCAGGCCCAGCGCGTGGGGCAGTGCGATCCCGTCACCGAGCAGGGTGCTGACAATGGCCTCACGCTCCACTACCGAATCGACGAACTCCGCATCGACAAAGCCCTCCTCGTGCAGCTGGCTGCACAGCATCGCAAACAGCGTCTGTTGATCGACCGTGCGATCGATAATGCGGAAATGGCTGGCATCGAAATACTTCTCGAGCATCCAGGGGCGCGTGCGATCCACCAGCACCAGTTTGCCGATCTGCTCTAACTGATAATCCGTGGGGAACGGCGCGATGGTGACCACCGGTTTGTCTTTGTCGCTGATGCGCGCGGTGGCGATGACAAAATCTTCGCTGATGCTCTCGCGCTGTTCATAATCCCGCAGCGTCACCGTACTGGTGACGTCAATCTGCGGGTATTTGCGTTGCAGCACCGCTTCGATCATGCGCGCCATGGCGTTACCAGCATCGCACACCAGCAGCACGCGCGGCTGCCGCTGATAGCCGATGTTGTAGTGCCGCTCAAGGCCAACGCCGATATGCAGCACCAGAAAGCCAATCTCGTTTTCGCTGATCGTCCAGGGCGTGTATTTGCCCCAGCCCGACACCGCGGCGAGGGTCATGTCCCACGCCATCGGATAGTGCTGTTTGATGTTATCCAGCAACGGATTAGGGATCATGATCTGGTAGCGCACGCGGGTGATCATGGTCTTTATGTGCGTGAGCAGATCCGCATGCAGCTGGGCATCGTTTTGCAGGTTGTAGTTGTAGTGGGTGTTAATAAAGCCAAGGATATAGTTAACCAGCGCTTCGTCGTCATCAGCATTGATGGCGCTGGGGGCGATCTCCTGCACCTGTCGCCCGGCAATATGCACCCGCAGCCACGCCTCTTCCGACGGGGCGAGTGGTTTTTGCGCCAGCTGTTGCAGCGTGGCGGCGATCTCACGCGCGGCGAGGTGGACGTTTTCATCGCCGTCGTCCGCCGTGAATTCCGACAGCGGATAGCCTTCGCTGATACGCCGTACCGCGACCGCGCAGTACAGACGGATAAACAGCTCGCCTTCATCGGTCAGGCGAATGTGATGGCGGGTAAAGCACTGGTGCAGCAGCGTTTCCAGCTGTTCCGGCACGCCGCGGTTCAGCGCTTCTTCGGTTAACAGCGGGTTATGGACGTCCTGCTGCGCCAGCTCCCACAGCAAATCCGTCAGACAGGCGCGGATCGCCATTTCGCTGCCGAACAGTTTCATGCCGTGACGCGGGCGCGTTTCCAGCGTCAGATGATAGCGCTGTAGCCAGTCGCGCACCTCCGCCATATCGCTTTGCAGCGTCGCCCGGCTGACAAACCATTCATCGGCTAAATCCTCCAGCTTGAGGGAAAAAGCCGATGTCAAAAAGCGCACCACCAGATAGTGCACCCGCTCCTGCCCGCTGCGCGGAATACGCAGCGCGCGGGGGCGATCCGTTTGCAGAGAGTTAAAGCGCGTGGCGTCGTCGATTTTCAGCTGATAGCCGTTGCCGCGACTGAGGATAAACTGCGCGCCGTGGCTGGCGAGCAGAGCATTCAGCGCGGTGATATCGGCCCGCACGGTACGCGTGGATACCGACAGCCGCTGCGCCAGTTCATCCTGTGGCAGCGTCTCGTTTTGCAGCATGTCGAACAGTTGCGCTAAACGTTGGTTCGGAAATCGCACGTCGGTGTCCTCTGGTTACGGCAGCAGTGCCCGGGTCATCGCCAGCAGCTGGCGCACATCCGCCGGGCGGGTATGACCGGTTACTTTATCAATAATGGAACTATAAATATGAGGAATGATTTTCGGTACCCCGGCGTCCAGCGCAATACGCAGGATCTCACTGTAATTATCCAGATCGATACCGCCGGTCGGCTCCAGCCAGAAGTCGTGACGGGCGCAGGCTTCTGCCACCGCCTGATACTCTTCACGGCATTCCAGCCCACCCATCGGGAAATATTTGATCGAGCTGCCGCCCATGTCTTTTAACAGCGCAATGGCAGTCTCTACCGGCACAATCCCTGCCGGTGCGCCAGCGCTCAGCGGCCCGGTGGAGATTTTTACCTGCCCTGGCGTGCCGGTGGGCGAAACCAGACCGTTGACCACGGTATCTGACTGGCCGAGCAGCGCGCGGCTGGTAGCCACGCCGGTAAACACCTGGTTGACGTGCTGCGGCTGCACCTCGCGTGAAATCGCGCTGACCATCGCCGACTGGTTTGGGTCCCCGGCCCCCAGGCCGACGGAGAGCGCGTTATTCATCAGCGCGGCATACTCGCGCATATCCGCCACGGCGCTCGCCACGTCCGGATAGTTCTTCGACAACACGCCCACCAGCACATGCCCCTCGGCGGCATCGTAGATTTCACGGGCATTCTCTTTCGAGCCTGCCAGCACGTTCAGGCAGACACGGTCGCGGTAGAAATTGGGCGTCAGGGTCATGCGGTTTGCTCCTTGTTCAGCACGTCGGCAATACGGCGAATGATAATGTCCAGTTGGTCGGCGCTGACGCTGCGCACGTCCGCTTCGATAATGCCTTCGTTGGCCTTATAGCCACGGAAATAGATGGCGTACTCGCCCTGCTTTAGCGCGTTAACCAGATCGCCGGTGGCAATACCGGTGAGGGCTTCATCAAATTTAATTTCTGTGCGGGCGATGTCGCGTCCGGCGCTGTCCCACACCACGCGGGCGGTCACGCCGTCCAGCGCATTCAGCCCATCAATGAATGGCGTCATTTTTGCCACCATTTCTGCGCCGCTCTCTTTCTGCGCGGTGAGGTAATGTTCGATGGCGCAGGTCAGGCCAAGAATGCCCTCTTTGCCCACTTTCATGGCGCGGCCGATACCCGCCGTCTGGCGTTTTACCCATTCCACATACTGCTGTTTGCCGATCACCAGCCCGCTGGTCGGCCCTTCGATAGCTTTCGCCCCGCTGTAGATCACAAGGTCAGCCCCGGCGCGGTAGTAGCACTGCAAATCTTCTTCGGCGGCGGCATCGACGATCAGCGGCAGATTGTGCTTACGCGCCACCACCGCCGCCTGTTCGACGTTGAGCATACTTTTCTGTACGCAGTGGTGCGATTTGATGTACATGATCGCCGCCGTGCGCGGCGTGATGGCCGCCGCCAGTTGCGCCGCCGAGCATTCGTTCGCGTAACCGGCTTCCACGACTTTGCCGCCGCCCAGCGCTATCATGGTACCGACCGGCGCGCCAAAGTTGACGTTATGGCCGCGCGGCAGCACGATTTCGTTATTCTCAATCGGCGTGCTGTGCAGGTTTTCCAGCAGCCAGTCGCTGTCTTTGACCAGCACCGCCGCTACCGACTGTGCAATGCCTGCCGAGGCGCAGGAGACGACGGTCGCGCCTTCCACCTCCAGCAGTTTTGCGATGTATTCCCCGGTTTTATTCACCAGGTCTTTCATCTCAAAATAGTGATTCATGCCGGTCAGCACCGCCTCGACCACTTCCGGGCGCGGGGTGGAGACGCCAAGCGCGGTCATGCGGCCGGAGGCGTTAATCACCTGTTTCAGCGCGTATTTTTCATAAATCGAAGACATGTTCTTCACTCCCTTGTGGGGTCATATAACCTTTGCCTGCACGAATGGCCGCCAGCGGTACCAGCACGCTGTCGGCATGCAGACTGTCGTTTTCTGCATCGGTGAACAGCACCGGCTGGTGCCGCCAGTCGAAAATCGTCAGATCGGCGTCAAAGCCCACCGCCAGGCGGCCTTTGCGTTTCAGCCGCAGACCGTCGGCGGCGCTGGCGGTCACGCATTCGATCACCTGTGGCAGCGACATGCCGATGGCGAGAAATTTCGACATCACCCGTGCCAGCGAAAACACCGGACCGTTGATACGGTTGCGGCAGTAGATATCCGAGCTGATGGTGTGCGGCAAAATGCCGAGACGGATCGCCTGCTTCGCCACTTCAAAACTGAAACTGGCGCTGCCGTGGCCGACGTCAAGACGCACGCCACGGCGCAGGGCGTCGGTCATCGAGGCGCGCAGTTCACCTGCGGGCGTCAGGATGCGGTTCGGTTTGCCGTTGTAGCAGTGGGTGATGATGTCCCCGGCGGTCAGCCGCGCGGCGATGTCGTCGAGGTTCGGCGGGTTGTTGCCAATGTGCACCATCAGCGGCAGATCGCCATTTTCTTTCTGGAAGGTTCTGGCGCGCTCCAGCGGCGCGATGCCGTTGTCGCCCACCACGCTGCTGCTCATGCGCGCTTTCAGCCCGACAATAAAGTCCGGGTGGCGTTTTACCGCCGCCCGCACCGCCGCACCGTCGATATTCGCCATGTCCGCCAGTTCGTTCTGGGCGATCAGCCCGACACGGGAGATATTGAGCAGCGCGAAAACGTCCGTCACCGCGCTGCGCGTCAGGGCGTAAAAATCATCCACGTCATTGGCACCGGTGCTGCCTGCGTCCACGACGGTGGTGACGCCGGTGGCGATGCCGATGCTGTCCGGCTCGTCGCGGTAGATCGGCGAGCGGCTGTAACAGTGAACGTGAGAGTCGATCCAGCCGGCGCTCACATAGTGTTCGCCGTTCAGATCGAGGGTTTTCACGGCCCCGGCGTCGATCTCGCCGATCGCCGCGATCTGCCCGTCCTGCACGGCAATATCGACGATCGTATCGTCCACCAGCCGCGCACGGCGCAGGAGTAAATCATACATGCGCATCTCCTTGAGTGTGATTACAGCGCGACCGGGAAGATGGACCCGAGGATCATCGCTCCCAGGATCGCCCCGCCGGTGATCGGCTTCTGCCAGATGTAAAACAGCAGCGCACCAATCAGCGATCCGATACCGATCGGGATCGACGCCGCCATCGCGCTGAGGATGATAAGCGGTCCAAGGAAGCGCCCGGAGGCGTTACCCGCGCCCATCATCACGTCTGCCCCGTAGGTGGAGTCGCTCTGATTGATGGTGAATTTACGCGCCAGAATAATCAGGTAACCGATCGCCAGACCAATCAGCAGGCCAGTAACCAGCGACGCGCCAAAGTTCGCCACCGGGAAGACAAAGCCTGCGCCTAACAGCAATGCCGGGACGCCTAAGCCGACGCCGGTCTGGATCGCGCCGCCGATGTCGAGGATACCCACCAGCGAGCCTTCGATGATGCGCGCAAACAGGAAGCTCGCGCCGAACGCCGCCACGGCGCCATAGACGCCGGTGTCCATACCCGCCCGCAGCATCGACACAAACGCCACTTCGTTAAACGCGCCGATGCCATAGAGGTAATACATGTGTGTCCCGGCAAAGACGCCGGACGAGAGCAGGCCAACGAAGATCGGGAATGACCAGTCGGCGTACCAAAAACCTTTGTTCTGTTCCATGTCAGGCTCCTGTTATTTGCCGCTTACCGCGTTGTGGATCAGATCCAGCCAGTTCGGCACGGTGAGGTGGAAAGATTCGATCATTTTCATGTCGAAGCCACGGAAGAAGGCACTCAGCACAAACAGCGCAACGATAGCCGCCATCATCACTTTGGTGACGCGGTTCCAGCCGCTCTCTTCCACGCCCTTACCAATCAGAATGCCGAGCACCAGACCCGGTACGGCGTTGCCCATGATCAGCTGCGCTGCGCCGCCGAAAATGGTCGCCCAGAAGCCCGATTTTTTACCGGCATCAATCGCTGCCAGCCAGAAGATCACCGGCATCACGGTGTTAACCAGCAGGTTAGCCGCCGGCACCAGCACTTTGACCGCCGTCACCTGTAAGGCCGCCGGTACCGCCGAGGCGGTGGAGTTGAGGAAGGCGACGACGATCATGCCGATCACGCCGCAGGCAATGGCCATCTTTTTCGGATCGTGCAGCGTCTCGGCGACATTGCGGTTTTTGATCATCAGCGCCGCCGCGCCCCAGTTCGGGATGATGCGATGATCGACGTCCTGGGTGAAGGATCCCGCCGCCACGGACGAGGCCCAGGCGTTGAAGAAAAAGCCCAGTCCAAAGGAGAAGTGCGATGCTGGATCCCCTTCACAGGAGTTCAGCTCGCCTAAGGTACGAAACGCCCCCATCCCCTGGGTGGTTGGCGCGTGAAACATGCGTGCAGCCCCGGCCCCCACACCCACGCCGACCAGGCCGCCGATGATGAGAGATTTTATTAAAATTATCAGGAACATAGTTAAACCCTATGGTGAAAATCAGGTGTGCGTGACGAAGTCCACTTTATCGAGATTAATGGCGGTCACGTTGACGGTAACGTCCAGCTCCACGCTGAACGTGCGTCGCTCCCGGCGCAGAAAGAAAAACAGAAATGCTTCTTTGCGCACCGCTTCACGCGCATAAACAACCTGCACATCCTGTGGCTCTATACGCAGTAAAATATGCGGCGATGCTTTCATCACCGCCCCCTGAACCTGGTTCAGGGCATCCGCAAAGGCGCGCGATTTCGACTCGCCTTTGCCGTTAACGCGCAACGTCGTGGTGAAGTGCTCTTTCATGCTCATGCGCCGTGCTTTTTCTGCCATGCCAGCACCAGGCGCTCGCCTAACTCTTCTTTATCCATAAAACCGAAGCCGAGCACATTGCAGCCTTCGTTGATGGCGGTGACGCCTTCATCCACTGAACGCATGCCGTATTTAGCCTTGTAGCCATATTTGGTCTGCGCGGTGATTGCCCCTGCGCCGCCGCTGCCGCAGAACGAAATGCCAAAGGTGGCGTTTTCTGCTTTCATGACGTCGCCCAGCTTCATGTCCGCTGCCACACCCGGCACCACCACGGCGCGTCCGCCCGCTTTTTCCACACCCGCCGCCACTTTCTGACCTTTGCCCAGGCGATCGCCAATCACTACGGTAATCTGTTCCATCTTTTGCTCCTTACAGGTTGTCTTTCGCCACTTCGAAGTGCACCGACAGCAGCCAGGCCTCTTCTTTGGGAAGGTTGCCAAACGCCGCCACGATTTCATGGGCGAGTGACATTGAATCTTCTGAGATCTCGTCAAACAGGCTGGCATCGACCTCCGGCAGTGGTTCGCCGGTTATCGAACGGTGCGCCATGGCACGGACGTGCGAGGTCAGCATCTGTTCCTGTACCGCGTTGGGGATGATGTTGTGGCGGGCCAGCAGGCTGTAGACCTGCGCTAACATGTTGTCCGCCAGACGCCCCGCGTCGTTGTTTACCGCTCCGTTATTCACTCGTCTTACCCCGTTAATGTCTCCGGATTAAAACTAACGGCGAAGGTTAATAGTTTGTAGCGAGTTGTTTTCCACTTCGAAGTGGAAAGGGCCGTGGCGGCAGTGATCTGTTCCACAGAAATAGCGGCATGAGGGATTTTTGGCTGGAATAGTGTGAGTTTAATCACGGTATGACGACGTTCGCCGCCCGTCATCCGGCATAAAAGAAAATGCGGTTCTGTGAGTTAAAGGGGCTTTTGACGGGAAATATTGGAAAGGCTTATGGGCTGCGGCACGTGTGTTGTAGGGTGGCGCTGCGCTTACCCGACCTACAGGGTGTAGGCCGGGTAAACAGGCTTAACGGAATTTCTTGTGATAAGTATTGCGGGTATTTTTGATTTCTTCGGCGGCAGCCTGCGCTTCTTTAACCTTGCCGTCGTTTGCCAGCTTCATCGCGCCGTCAATCTGACCGACGAGAATATCAAAGCCGTGGCGATACTCTTTCATTTCCGGGCTGTCTGCCGCTTTATCTTCCATTTTTGGCGGCGTGGCTTTCTGCGCGTCCAGCGCAGCGGTACGCATTTTGGTTAACGCCTCTTTCATGTCTGCGGCGTTATCCGTGGTTTGTACGACTTTCAGATTCTCACCAAGCGTCTCCATATCCTCTTCAAGATCGGCTGCAAAAACAGCAGAAGAGGCCATCACCAGGGACGAAACGGCTAACATTGCTAAGAGTGTTTTACGCATCAGGTTGCTTCCATTTTTTGTTTTTAGATCGGGCGCGGCAGGCGGCGCCCTTTTATTTACTGACCGGCGATCTTCATCTCCGGCAACAGCACTGAACCACACTGAATGTTGCTGCGTGTTTCAATATCGTCACCAATAGTAACAATATTGCGCCACATGTCTTTGAGGTTGCCCGCAATAGTGATTTCGCTTACCGGATACTGGATTTCACCGTTCTCCACCCAGAAGCCCGCCGCACCGCGGGAGTAATCGCCGGTAATGCCGCTTACGCCCTGCCCCATCAGCTCGGTGACCACCAGACCGGTGCCCATCTCTTTGAGCAGTTGTTCAAAGCTGAGGCCGCGACCGGCAATGCGCCAGTTGTGGATGCCGCCCGCGTGACCGGTACTTTTCAGCCCCAGTTTGCGCGCGGAATAGTTGGTCAGCAGCCACTGGGTCAGGATACCGTCTTTGATGATTTCACGGCGTTCCGTGCGTACGCCTTCGCTGTCGAATGGCGTAGAGGCAAGACCTTTCAGCAGATGCGGATGCTCATCAATGGTCAGCCATTCCGGGAGAATTTGTTTGCCGAGGTAATCCAGCAGGAAGGTAGATTTGCGGTACACTGCGCCACCGGCAATGGCGCCCACCAGATGGCCAAACAGCCCGGTCGCCACTTCATTAGCAAAAATAACCGGCGCTTTCATGGTGGAGAGTTTACGCGGGGAGAGGCGGGACAGCGTGCGTTTTGCACATTCTGCGCCGACCCATTCCGGGGATTGCAGATCGCCTAACGCGCGCCCGATGGTATAGGCGTAGTCGCGTTCCATATCGCCGTTTTCTTCAGCAATCACGCTGCTGGAGAGCGAGTGACGGCTGGAGCAGTAGCTTTGCAGCATGCCGTGACTGTTACCAAACACGCGAATACCGTAGTGACTGTTGAAGCTGCCGCCTTCGGTGTTGGTGATGCGTTTGTCGACGGCGAGAGATGCCTGCTCAGCGCGCGCGGCAAAGGCGATCGCCTCATCCGGGGTGATCTCAGCCGGGTGGAACAGATCTAAATCCGGCGCATCAAAGGCCAGCAGCTCTTTATCGGCCACGCCGGCATAGGGATCCGGCGAGGTGTAGCGTGCGATGTCCAGCGCCGCCTGCACGGTGCGCGCGATGGCGTCCGGGCTTAAGTCGGTGGACGAGGCGCTGCCTTTGCGATTCTGATGGTAAACGGTGATGCCCAGCGCACCATCGCTGTTAAATTCAACGTTCTCCACCTCACCGTAACGGGTGCTCACGCCAATGCCGGTTGTCTTCGATACCGACACTTCCGCGCCATCCGATTTGCCAGCGGCTAAACCCAGTGCGGTGGAGACGGCTTCTTCCAGAGCTTTGCGTTGCTCTGCAACTTGTGTGATTACTTTCATCGCCAATGCCATAATGTAAGGGGAGTTTCAAAGAAGTCTAACAGAGAACCCATTCTCAGTGTGCTCCCAGGGTGTTAGTATTAGCCTCTTTTTTAAGGAACCTGAGATGACCAAGCAGCCCGAAGACTGGCTCGACGACGTGCCCGGTGATGATATCGACGATGAAGATGATGAGATCATCTGGGTCAGTAAAAGTGAAATTAAGCGTGATGCCGAAGAATTAAAACGCCTCGGCGCGGAAATGGTTGATCTGGGCAAAAATGCCCTCGACAAAATCCCGCTGGATGACGATCTGCGCGCCGCCATTGAACTGGCGCAGCGTATCAAGAAAGAAGGCCGTCGCCGCCAGATGCAGCTGATCGGCAAAATGCTGCGTCAGCGCGATGTGGATCCGATCCGCCAGGCGCTGGATAAGCTGAAAAACCGCCACAACCAGCAGGTCGCGTTTTTCCACAAGCTGGAACATATCCGCGATCGTCTGGTTGAAGAAGGCGATGACGCGGTACCGGACGTGCTGAACCTGTGGCCGCATGCCGATCGCCAGCAGCTGCGTTCGCTGATCCGCAATGCCCAGAAAGAGAAAGAAGGGAATAAAGCGCCGAAGTCTGCGCGTCTGATTTTCCAGTATCTGCGCGAGCTGGCGGAAGCCGACGCGGAATAAGGTGGCAAGCGCCGGTGAAGGTTTTGCCGGGTGGCGGGGAATGTTTTGCCGGGTGGCGGCTTGCGCCTTACCCGGCCTACGGTTCACGGTCATACGGTTTTGTAGGCCCGGTAAGCGAAGCGCCACCGGGCGCTGTTTTATACCGGCTCCGCTGCCGCCGCCGCTTTCTTCGCTAACCCGTCCAGCAGTTTCTGATGAATACCACCAAACCCGCCGTTACTCATCACCAGAATATGATCCCCTGGCTGCGCGGTTTTCACCACCATCTCCGCCAGCGTATCCACATCCGCATGCCAGTGCGCAGGCTGAATGCAGGCTTCCGCCACTTCAGCAACCTGCCAGGGAATATGCTGCGGCTGAAGCAGGAACACTTCATCGGCACGTCCCAGCGACGGCGCTAAATCATCTTTGCAGATGCCCATTTTCATCGTGTTAGAGCGCGGCTCCAGCACGGCGAGAATGCGCGCGGTGCCGCCCACTTTCCCGCGCAGCGCGGCAAGCGTGGCAAGGATCGCCGTCGGATGATGAGCGAAATCGTCATATACCGTCACGCCGTTGGCTTCGCCGCGCAGTTCCAGGCGGCGACGGGCGTTAATGAACGATCCCAGCGCATTGGCTGCATCTGCGGGGGCAACGCCCACATGACGCGCCGCGGCAATCGCCATCAGGCCGTTATGCATATTGTGCTCGCCAACCAGATCCCACTTCACGCGGCCCACGCTTTCGCCGTCGAGCCACACTTCCCATTCGGAGGCATCTGTAGTCAGCTTTTTCGCCTGCCAGTGGCCCTGCTCGCCCACCAGTTCCTGCTCGCTCCAGCAGCCCATCGCCATCGTCTGTTTCAGATTGATGTCGTTTTCCGGCCAGATGATTTTGCCCTGCCCCGGCACGATACGAACCAGGTGATGGAACTGCTTCTGGATCGCTTTCAGGTCGTCGAAGATGTCTGCATGATCAAACTCAAGGTTGTTGAGGATCAGCGTGCGCGGGCAGTAGTGCACGAATTTGGAACGCTTGTCGAAGAAGGCGCAGTCATATTCGTCGGCTTCGATAACGAAGAACGGGCTTTCACCCAGACGCGCGGAGACGTCGAAGTTGCCCGGTACGCCGCCGATCACAAAGCCCGGCTTGTAGCCGCAGACCTCGAGGATCCAGGTCGCCATACCCGCCGTAGTGGTTTTGCCATGGGTACCGGCCACCGCCAGCACCCAGCGATCGCGCAGTACGAAATCATGCAGCCACTGCGGGCCAGACATGTACGGAATGTTCTTTTCCAGCACCGCTTCCACACACGGATTGCCGCGCGTCATGGCGTTGCCGATGATCACCAGATCCGGGGCGTTATCGAGCTGGGAAGGGTCGTATCCCTGAATTAACGCAATCCCTTGATCGGCTAAAAGCGTGCTCATTGGCGGATACACATTGGCGTCCGAACCCGTTACCTCGTGACCCAGTGAACGGGCCAGCATCGCCAGTCCGCCCATGAAGGTGCCACAAATCCCCAATATATGAATGCGCATACGTCGTTATCCCTCTTTAATCTGGCGCACATTTTACCCACATGTCAGGCGTCAGATAAATGCATTTCAGGATATTCCGTACGATGCTGGCGCGATTCACCTGTGCGCAATGTTTTGAAACTTTGTTAAGATTGTTGCAGTCGCTTTACTCCACATTGAATGTAGGGAAGTGTTATGAAAACGTTAGGTGAATTTATCGTTGAAAAACAGCATGAGTTTTCCCATGCTACGGGCGAGCTTACGTCTCTGTTGTCGGCGATAAAACTGGGTGCCAAGATCATCCACCGGGATATTAACAAAGCCGGTCTGGTTGATATTCTGGGTGCCAGTGGTACCGAAAACGTACAGGGTGAGGTGCAGCAAAAACTCGACCTGTTCGCCAATGAAAAACTGAAAGCCGCGCTGAAAGCACGCGACATCGTGGCGGGCATTGCCTCTGAAGAAGAAGACGAAATCGTGGTTTTCGAAGGGTGCGAACACGCGAAGTATGTGGTGCTGATGGATCCGCTGGACGGCTCTTCCAACATCGACGTCAACGTGTCTGTCGGGACCATCTTCTCTATTTACCGCCGCGTGACCCCCGTGGGTACGCCGGTCACTGAAGAAGACTTCCTGCAACCGGGTAACAAACAGGTTGCCGCCGGTTATGTGGTTTATGGCTCCTCTACCATGCTGGTGTACACCACCGGTTGCGGCGTACATGCTTTCACCTACGATCCGTCACTGGGCGTGTTCTGCCTCTCCCAGGAGCGTATGCGCTTCCCGGCAAAAGGCAATACCTACTCCATTAACGAAGGTAACTACATTAAATTCCCGCAGGGCGTGAAGAAGTATCTGAAGTTCTGCCAGGAAGAAGATCAGGCGACCAACCGCCCGTATACCTCCCGCTATATCGGTTCTCTGGTGGCAGATTTCCACCGTAACCTGCTGAAAGGCGGTATCTACCTGTACCCGAGCACCGCGAGCCACCCGCAAGGGAAACTGCGTCTGCTGTATGAAGGTAACCCGATGGCGTTCCTGGCGGAGCAGGCAGGCGGTAAGGCGAGCGATGGTAAAGAGCGAATTCTGGATATCGTGCCGGAAAGTCTGCACCAGCGCCGCCCGTTCTTCGTTGGCAACGAGCATATGGTGGATGACGTCGAACGCTTTATGCGCGAGTATCCGGACGCGTAAGGTAAATCAGGTGCCGCCAATGGGCGGCACCTTGCGTTGTGAATTAATGGACAAAGGTGCGTTTAACACGAACCGAAACACGGAAATAAGAGCCCCAGATCACTGCGCTCACCAGATTACGCAGCACCGGGCTTACGTTCTCTTTATTAAGCGCGATGTCCAGTAAGTGATAACCAAGCATCAGATCGATGATCAGATAACCCAGGCTACAGAGCAGCAGGATGATGTAATACCGCGGTAGCGCACGTTTCTTTCTGAAAAACAGACTTCCCACGTAGATCGCAAGCCCAACCATGCCGATATGAGCGAACACTTCAAAAAAGAGAATCCCCTTTGCCGCTGAATACAGTGACGAGTAATGTTCGAGCAATATACCCAGCGTATTACTTGCCCCGATCAGATTAACAATTATCGTCAACAGGATCCCCAGTGCAGGAAGATACAACCAGCCGCCAATTTTCTGGAATGCTTTGTTTTCACACTCGGCACAATAATCACTGTCTTTTAGCGCTTCGTTATCGCACTGAATGCAGATCATTTTCCGGGGTTCATCAGTCTCGGTATTTGAGGTCATTTTTCGCGTTCTCCTTGAGTGTTAACACTCACGTTAAATGAAGATTTATATTACCCCGCCGTCTGCAATCTGAACGACGCCATGGCTTCCATCAGTACGCGGGACTGTTCTTCCAGTGAGCGGGTTGCGGCAGAGGATTGCTGAACCAGCGCGGAGTTCTGCTGCGCCGTTTCGTCCATCTGATTGACCGCGATATTCACCTGCTCAATACCCTTGCTCTGCTCGTGCGAGGCGCTGGCGATTTCACGCAGCAACGTGGTCATGCGCATCACTTCTCCGGCGATTTCATCCATGGTTTCCCCGGCCTGCATCGCCAGATCGTTACCTTCGCTGACATGCGCTTTGGAATCACTGATCAGCGTGCGGATCTCTTTCGCGGCATCGGCGCTGCGACCGGCAAGGTTGCGGACTTCAGCGGCGACCACGGCAAAACCGCGCCCTTGCTCCCCTGCCCGCGCGGCTTCTACCGAGGCGTTCAGCGCGAGGATATTGGTCTGGAAAGCAATACCATCGATGACGCTAAGAATATCGGCGATCCGGTTGGCGCTACCGGCAATATCACTCATTTTTTCAATCACGTAGCACACCATTTCGCTACCGCGATCGGCGGTGTCCGAGACGGTTTTCGCCAGCTGGTGGGCCTGTTCGGCGTTGTCGGCATTCTGCTTCACCGTGGAGGTGATCTCCTCCATACTCGCCGCCGTTTGCTCAAGGGAGCTGGCGGTAGATTCGGTACGCTGCGCCAGATCCATATTGCCGGCGGTCAACTCCCGGCTGCCGGTATCAATATGCGCGCTGGCGTCACGTACGCGGGTCACGGAGCCCACCAGTGCATGGCGCATCTCATCGATGGCGGCGATCAGGCGGTTGAACTCCTGGCTGGCGGGAGCGGCGCTGACGGGCGTAAGATCGCCTGCGGCTACCTGCTCCAGCTGACGAATGGACGCTTCCAGCGGTTTTAACAGCATGTGGCTCAGCACCAGCCATGCCAGCACGATCACCCCCGCCGTCAGCAGCGCGGCGATGACGATCAACACCATGACGCGGTTTTTATTACTTTGCACCGCCTTCACTTCGTCTTTGCCGCGGTTTTCGCCCCACGTGAGGAAGGCCTGCATGTCGTTATCAAATTGACGTGATACCGGGATCAGCGTGTTTTCCAGCAGATCGTAATAGCTGTCCGGGCTTTGCTCATTGAGCGCTTTCTGCATTGGCACAATGCCCTGCGTATTGTATGCGGCATAGCTTTTCGCCAGCCGATCCAGCAGCGGTTTACCGGCCTCGTCATCCACGCCAGCCTCGATCACCGCTTGCAGGCCTTTTTGCGCCTGGGTGATTTCACTGTTGATGCCCATGACGGATTTTCCGGCGCCATCCAGCAGCCCGACCTCCATCATGCGTACGGCCTGACCGGCCTCGTTGCGGGCGCGTAAAATCAGGTTGTAACCGCCATTCAGGCGCGCCATTTGCTCACCCTGAAGGTGATTAATGCGTTGCAGGGAAGAGGAACTTTGCGTGAGGGCGTAAATCCCCATGCCGCTGACCAGCAGCAGGAGTAATGTCATAACGGCCAGTAAAGACAGCAAGCCGGTGCGAATCGATAGCGTTTTTAGCATGATGATGATTCCGGTAGCAGGGATACTTCGTGGCGCAAACAGAGCGTAATTTTGATTTATCGGCTGCCACCGGAAAATCTTTAGCGTTTTTGAGGTAATTCAGTGTGTTATAGCTTTGTTGCCGCCGTGCTGATGCGTGTAACCGGCGAACTCTGGCGGTTCTCCCACAACACGGTCAGGCCACGCTGTAGCGCGATAAAGATAAACAGCAGAATGCCAATGGCAATCTTCGTCCACCACGAGCTGAGCGTGCCGTCAAAGTTAATGTAGGTCTGGATCAATCCCTGGATCGCCACACCGAACAGCGTGCCTAATACCGTACCGACGCCGCCGCTTAGCAGCGTACCGCCAATCACGACCGAGGCGATGGCATCCAGCTCGACACCCACCCCCGCCAGCGCATAGCCCGCCTGGGTGTATACCGAGAAGACAATGCCCGCCAGCGTCGCAAGGCCCGTGGAGAGCATATAGATACGCACGGTGGTGCTGCGCGTGGAGATGCCCATCAGGTTCGCCGAGGTGGCGCTGCCGCCGATGGCGTACACCTGATTACCAAAGCGCGTGCGGTGCGCCAGAAAAATGCCGATCACCACCACGCCGAGCATCAACAGCCCCATCGCGCTGAGCCGTCCGCCGCCGGGGATTTTCCACGCCAGGCTGGAAAGCGTGTCGTAAATGGGATGGTTAATGGGAATGGACTCTTCAGACACCAGGTAGCTGACGCCGCGCAGAAAGAACATGCCCGCCAGGGTGATGATAAACGCCGGGATTTTAAGTCCGTCGATTAAAAGCCCCATAAACGCCCCAAACGCACAGCCCATCGCCAGCACCAGCGGGAAGGCCACCAGCGGTGACATCCCCCAGAAGCCGATCGCTTTGGCAAGAAAAACGCCGGTGAACGCGATCACTGAGCCCACAGACAGATCGATACCGCCGGAGAGGATCACAAAGGTCATGCCGACGGCAATAATACCGAGGAAGGCGTTGTCCGTCAGGATGTTACAGATCACCCTGGTCGAGGCAAAACCGGGGAACTGCGTCAGGCAGTAGAGGTAGCCAAGCACGAACACGCCGAGCGTGATCATCAATGGCAGGTTACGTTTTATCATGACCACGGTTCCTTTTAATCAGCGCAATAAATCGCGGGGACTGCACGATCAGCACACACATGACGACGACGGCTTTCACCACCTGATTGAGTTCCGGCGGGAAACCGGACAGCAGGATCCCGGTATTCATTCCCTGAATAATCAACGCTCCCACCACTGACAGCAGCAGGTTAAAGCGCCCGCCCATCAGCGATGCGCCGCCGATCACCACCGCCAGAATGGCGTCCAGCTCCAGCCACAGCCCGGCGTTGTTGGCATCAGCGCCGCGAATATCCGCGGTGACGATAATACCGGCAATGGCCGCGCACACGCCGCTCAGGACGTAAGTCAGCATCACTACCATGCGCGTGTTCACGCCCGCGTTTTTCGCCGCGCGGATGTTGATCCCCACCGCCTCGATAAACATACCGAGCGCCGTTTTGCGGGTGAACAGCCAGAAGACGATGAGCGTTAACAGCGCGATGATCACCGGCGTCGGAAACAGCAGCAGCGAACCACTGCCCAGCCAGGACAGGTTGGGGGCGTTAAAGGTGACGATCTGCCCGGAGGTGATGAGCTGCGCCACACCGCGTCCGGCCACCATCAGGATCAGCGTGGCAACAAAAGGCTGGATCTTTAAGATCGCCACCAGCACGCCGTTCCATAATCCGGCCAGCACGCCGGATCCGAGCGCGGCCAGTATCACCACCGGCAAACTGTGCCCGGCGACGGTCATTGAGGCTGCCGTCGCGCCGGCTATGGCCATGACCGCGCCAACGGAAAGGTCGATGCCGCCGGTGGCGATCACCAGCGTCATCCCAATCGCCAGCAGCGCGACGGGGGCGGCGCGGTTAAGAATATCGATCGGGCTGCCAAACAGGCGGCCATCCTGCAAAATCACCTGATAAAAGTGCGGCGCGACCAGGCTGTCGACCACCAGCACCAGCAGCAAGGCGATGATTTGCGGCGTACCCACCGGCCAGCTGAAGCGGCGTTTGGGTTCCCCGGGACGGGGCAGAGACTGAGGCATCACATGCTTCTCCTTAGGCCGCAATGGCATTCATGATCGCCGGAACGGTGAGTTCCGCCAGCGGGATCTCCGCGACCTGTTTGCGATCGCGCATGATGATCACCCGATCGGCATAGCCGACCAGTTCTTCCAGTTCGGAGGAGATGACCAGCAGTGCCAGACCGTCGGCGCAGAGGGTTTCGATAAGGCGGATGATCTCGGCATGCGCACCCACGTCGATGCCGCGCGTCGGCTCGTCGAGGATCAGGAACTGCGGCCGTGTCAGCAGCCAGCGGGAGAGCAGCACTTTTTGCTGATTGCCGCCGGAGAGGAATTCAATCGGCTGTTCTGCACTCGGCGTGCGGATCCCGAGCTGGCGAATAAAGCGCGCGGCGATCTCATTTTGCTCTTTACGCGGGATCGGGCGCAGCCAGCCGCGCTGGGCCTGAAGCGCCAGAATGATATTTTCCCGCACCGAGGCGGCGGCAATAATGCCGTCGGTTTTACGATCTTCCGGGCAGAAACCAATCCCAAGGCAGGAGGCCTGGTGCGGCGAGCGCAGCGTTTGCGGTTTGCCTTTGATCAGCGCCGTGCCCTGATCGGCGGGTTTGATACCGAAGATCACCTCAGCGGTTTCGGTACGTCCTGAGCCTAACAGCCCCGCCAGGCCAACGATTTCACCGGGACGAACCTCAAGATCGAAGGGCGCGATCAGGCCTTTTTTGCCGAAATCTTTAAACGCGGCGACCGGTTTGTCGCTGAGCAGCGTGCGCCCCGCCCGTTGCAGAGCGTTGTTGTCCAGTTCACGACCAAGCATCATTTTAACCAGCTCGATTTGCGGCAGTTCCCGCGTCTCTTTGCAGCCGACAAAACTGCCGTTGCGCAGCACGGTGATGCGGTCGCTGACGTCATACACCTGATCGAGAAAGTGGGTAACAAAAATCAGGCTGACGCCCTGATCGCGTAGCTGGCGCATCAGGGTAAACAGCATCTCCACTTCCTGAGTATCGAGACTGGCGGTAGGCTCATCGAGGATCAGCACTTTGGCCGAGAGATCGATGGCGCGGCAAATGGCGACGATCTGCTGCATCGCCACGGAAAAGCGGTTGAGCGGCTCGCGCACATCGAGAGAGAAGCCGTAGGACTCCATCAATGCGGTGGCGCGTTTTTCCATCTCTTTACGGCGCAGAAACCCGAAACGGCGGGGTTCGCGGCCAATAAACAGGTTATCCGCCACTGACATATTTGGCAGCAGATTCACTTCCTGATAAACGGTGCCGATCCCGAGTTGCTGGGCATGGGCGGTATTTTTTGGCGCGATAAGTTCGCCTTCCAGATGAATGGTGCCGCGTTCAGCGTGATACACCCCGGTCAGCGCTTTAATGAGCGTCGATTTTCCCGCGCCGTTTTCACCGAGCAGCGCCATAATTTCGCCGCGCCGCAGGCTGAAATCGACGTTATCCAGTGCCTTGACGCCAGGGAAGAATTTGCTTAAGCCCTCTGTTCGGAGGATTTCCTGGTGTTGTTCAGTGGTCATGGTTCCCCCTGCATCAAGCCGGATGGCGCTACGCTTAGCCGATCTACAAAAGCACATCTCACAGATCGGCTACATGCAGCGTCATCCGGCAAGTTCTGAAAGGCTTAGTAGCCCATGTTTTTCTTCTTCTCTAACTCTTCTTTCGCCGTATCCGGTAGGTAGAGCGTGGATTTGGTGATGGTGACTTTTTCCGGCTGGGTGCCGTCTTTCTTGAATTTTTCCAGCGCATCAAACGCCGGGCCAGCCATGTTTGGCGTCAGCTCTACGCTGGCGTTGGCTTCACCGTCGATCATCGCTTTGTAGATATCCGGCACGCCGTCGATGGAACCCGTCAGGATGTCTTTGCCCGGTTTGAGGCCTGCTTCTTTGATGGCCTGGATCGCGCCGATCACCATGTCGTCGTTATGGGCGTAAACCATGCAGATGTTCTTGCCGTTGTTTTCCGCTTTAATAAAGCTTTCCATAACCTCTTTCCCTTTACTGCGGGTGAAGTCGCCGGACTGAGAACGAATAATTTTGATGTTGGGGGCTTTACTGATCGCTTCGGCGAAGCCTTTTTTACGGTCGATGGCGACGCTCGCGCCCACCGTGCCCTGGAGCTCCACGACGTTACACTGCTTGTCGCCGACGGTTTTCACCAGCCATTCACCAATCAGCTTGCCTTCCAGCACGTTGTCCGCGGTAACCGTGGTCATGTAGAGCGATTTATCTTTCACATCGATGTTACGGTCGAGCAGGAAGACCGGGATCTCCGCCTCTTTCGCTTCTTTCAGTACCGGCTCCCAGCCTGTCGCCACGACCGGCGCAATAAAGATCGCATCCACGCCCTGGGCGATGAATGAACGGACGGCTTTGATCTGGTTTTCCTGTTTTTGCTGACCATCAGCAATTTTCAGGGTAATACCACGCTTTTCCGCTTCGCTTTTCGCGACGCTGGTTTCCGCGGCACGCCAGCCGGATTCAGATCCGACCTGCGAAAAACCGACGGTTAAGGGTGCGGCCATCGCCATAGACGACATGGCTGCCGAAACTGCTGTGACAAGAAGTAAGCGCTTCCACATAGGGACATCCTCGTAGGGTTATTGTTGGCTATAACTTCACCTGCCTGGACACTATAGACAACCAGAGATGTAACAGAATGCGTTACATCACACTTCGGAAAAGTGAATGAAAGGTTAAGAAGCAGATGAGATCCAGCGCGCGAAAAGTGACGTTTTAACAGACCTTTGACATACCTGAAATTTGCGGAAATTTTGCCTGCGTCAGGGTCGCGAAATACATTGTGTAAACGCTTCCACAAATTTATTCAGTATGCAGCTAACTTTATGGACAATCCGCGCGTCAGATTGCTCCTGAATCGCGACTAAACGGAGAACGCGGCAGAAAACAGCCAGAGACATTCCCAAGGAGTTGGCTATAATACCCGGCACTTGTTTGCACACATTTTAAAGGAAACAAACATGAGCTTACTGAACGTACCTGCGGGCAAAGATTTGCCAGAAGACATCTACGTTGTTATCGAGATCCCGGCCAACGCCGATCCGATCAAATACGAAATCGACAAAGACACCGGCGCGCTGTTTGTTGACCGCTTCATGTCGACCGCAATGTTCTATCCGTGCAACTACGGCTACATCAACCACACCCTGTCTCTGGACGGTGACCCGGTTGACGTGCTGGTGCCGACACCGTACCCGTTACAGCCTGGCTCTGTTGTGCGCTGCCGTCCGGTTGGCGTGCTGAAAATGACCGACGAAGCAGGCGAAGATGCCAAGCTGGTTGCGGTTCCGCACACCAAACTGAGCAAAGAATACGATCACATCAAAGATGTGAACGACCTGCCGGAACTGCTGAAAGCGCAGATCACTCACTTCTTCGAGCACTATAAAGATCTCGAAAAAGGCAAATGGGTGAAAGTAGACGGCTGGGACAACGCCGAAGCGGCGAAAGCTGAAATCGTGGCCTCTTTCGAGCGCGCAGCGAAGAAATAATTCCGTATAGCGGGTTTATTTAAAGCATCACTAAAAACGGACCCTGCATAAGCAGGGTCCGTTTTTTATTTCTTTTAAAAGACGTAGTAAAACCAGGGTGCTTTAGTCAGCCGGGCAAACCGCGTCCGGCTATATGTTAATACCGGTCCCGGTCCAGCCAGTTTCCGGATTCTATCCAGGTGCGTCCGTCGACCGGACGCTGGTACACGTACATCCATGCACTTCCGTACGGTGTCTGGATCAACTGACGTTTATACTCACCGCCTGCGGTGCGTAATGCATCCAGTTCGGCAAGGGTCGCCGAATCGATACGATAGACTTCACCCTGCACATGGCCCGCACCGGGCACCGCGCCCGGGTAATGCCCCAGACTGTACAGTCGAAAGTCTTCAACATTGTGATCGCCCAGCCACTGAGCGTTGGTCATCCAGTGGCTGTTGCCTTGCTTGCGTCGTAAACTGCCGTAGACAAATATTCGCATTGCTAAAACTCAAACTGATAGAGCAAATCAAGTGCCTGATCTATGCCAGACACCGCTTCGAGATAAAGCTTAGGCATCAGGCGATAGCGCAGCGTGAGCGTTGCCAGAGAATCAAAAATACCCACCCCATACTTCACCTGCAGACCCGGCAGTACGTAGCCGCTGACCACCACCTGGGAGGAGTCCCCCACGCCGGCAGTATCCAGTGCCAGATTGCTGACGCCGAACGTCTCGCCGATTTTACCCACAACCTGCCCACTTTGTGCAACCCCCAGACCAACAAGGGCCGAGGTCATTGCCGCGCTGTCGCTCTGATCGCTGTCGAGCGGCTGGCCGCGCAGTAAATAAGAGAGCGCTTCCTGTTGCGACATGGCCGGATCGGAGAAAATCTCCGCCTTCGGTTCGTCGGCGGTACCGGTCACCCGCACGCCTGCAATAACATCGTTTTCGGTGGCCTCGGGGTTACGGATCGCTTCAATATTAAGTAAAGGTTGATCCGGCGGGCCCGAGAACAATAACTCACCTTTGCGCACAATCAAATCCTGACCGTAGGCATGGAAGCGTCCTTCGGGGATATTTATTTGTCCGTTCAGGCCAAGCCCTTGATTATCCTGAGCAACTTTTAAATCACCGTTCAGACGCGCTTTCAGGCCAAACGCGTCCATACGCACGTTATTGCCGACATGCACGATAAGGTTACTGTTGATCGGGATGCTGGCGGACTGCGGTTTTTCCGGTTCCAGATTAGCATTCAGCATCACTTCGTCGCTCGAAACACCGACCGCGCTTTCCGGCACATCGTGCACCACGATACGCGCCCACGGAATATCAATACTGCCGTCGAGGGTGAACAGCTCCGGCGTGGCGACAAATACCACATCCGGCGACGCATCGAGACGGATCATCGGCGGTACGGTGATCCGCACCTTGCTGCCTTTGGCGGCGACCCGCGCCCGCCAGTTATCCAGCTGACTCCAGTCCGCATCGCCGCTGAGGTTGATCTGCCCCTGCTGGGTGCGCACCACGCCCTGAAGCGTCGAGCGCTGGCCGTTAAAGTTCATCGCCAGCTGGCTCGGCTGCATGTCGAACGGCATAAAGTTGCCGTCAATGTCCACGCCGTTCAGCTGCATCTGCCCGAACAGTTGCGGACTCTGCGCATCGCCGGCCAGACGCAGGTTAGCGCTCAGCGTACCCGCCGCTTTTTCACCGCGCGAGAAGATAGCGTTGACCATGCCGATGGAGAAGTTGCGGATATTGACGTTGCCGCCCAGATTTCGCCGCCCCTGCGGATCGGTGATCTGCACCTGCCCGTCAAACTGACCATTATTGGTCAGACGCATCATCCAGCCCAGATCGGCGCGGTTGTCGCGCAGCCGGGCATTCAGATTAAGGGTGTCGAAGGCTACCAGCAGCGGCGCGTCGTTAATGGTTTGCGTCACGCGCACGTTGCGCCCGGAAAGGGTCACTTCACCCTGCGGCAGGCCCGCTTTCGTTGTATCCCAGCTGACGTCTGCCTTGCCGCTGAAGATGCCGCTGGCTTTGGTGGCCTCCGGCATAAAGGGCTTCACCATCGCCAGATCGAAGCGGTTCAGGTTCACCACCGCGCGCCCTTCGGCCCCGGCGTCGATAGTTTGCGGCACGCACAGTTCCGCATTCGGGTTAGTCCAGCAGTG
Organism: Enterobacter kobei; assembly: GCF_018323985.1. GTDB lineage: Bacteria > Pseudomonadota > Gammaproteobacteria > Enterobacterales > Enterobacteriaceae > Enterobacter_D > Enterobacter_D kobei_A. Next base: position 4,066,181 of record NZ_AP024590.1, read on the forward strand.
CGGCCCGATGCTGATCTTCTGCTCCGCGTTGCGGTAATCCAGCGCAATCGCCCGATTCAGCGACCATGGCCCGACCGGGGTGGCAAAGCGTGTATCGCTCAGATTGCCTTTCCAGCTTTCGGTGGCGCGATCGAAGCTGCCTGCGAGCTTCAACTGACCGGATACCGGCTCGCCCTGCACGCGCAGCAGTAGCTCGTGCTGCTTCTCGCTGCCTTTTGCATCCAGCTGTACCAGTCTCAGGTTAACGCCCGGCTGCACGATGCGTTCGGCGCGCACATTGAGGTGACCGGCGATCTGATCGGTAGACTTCACATCGCCGTCCACGCGCACGCTGGCAACCGACAACTCCTGCCAGCGTAGCGCACGGGCAGTAATATCTGCCAGCACCTGCGGCGCCTCCACGGTGCCGCGCACTTTCACCAGGCCTTTTGCGGTGCCGCCAAGACCCGGCAATGCGTTATCCAGCCCCGGCGCGTTTATCACCGCATCAAGGTTCAGATCTTTAACGCCCAGCTCGCCTTTCACCTCGGCGCTGTTAGGCCCCAGTTGCAGATGCAGGCCGGGGATCACCCATTGCAGATAGCTGTTCCCTTTCAGGGAGCCATCGACGTCCACTTTGTTTTGTTTGACGTTGCCGGTGATTTTCAGCTGCGGAATATCCATCTGCCAGCTACCGCCATACAGACTGCCGCGAATTTTGATCGCACCGTTGAGTTTTGACGGCCAGTCCGGGAATTCTTTCGCGGTATTGATGCCGTTCAGCGTCAGATCGCCACGCCAGCTGATCGCCTGCTGCCAGTCGAGCAGTGCTTTCAGCTCGGTCTTGCCCTCCAGCGCCGCAATGGTCAGCTTATCGAGATTGATCTGCTGCTCATTGCCCTTCGCATCCAGCAAAATGGTGGCAGGCGGCACGCTCTGCCCTTTCACCGCCGTGCGGAACGACAGGGTGTAGTCGGTCATTTTGCCGCTGAGCTTCAGCTTCAGGTCGTCGGCCTGATACTGCCGCTCGCCGGTAAACGGCCAGTAGAGTTGCTTGCTCACCACGTCCACATTCAGCGGCAGACCCGCTTCGGCAAGCTGCGTTTGCGCTCGCAGCACCATGTCCACCGGACCGGAAAGATTAATGCCGACGTCGAGCGTGTCGCGCAGTGCACCGCCAACCTTGAGCTTCACTTTTTCGCCTTTCAGCGGATCGACATTCAGCGTGCTGTTTAGCGTCAGATCCACCGGCCAGGTATTGCTGAGCTGCGCGGTACCGGTAGCATTGACTGTGCCCTGGTTCGAGTCGATGTCCAGCGCGTCGAGGGTCATGTTGCCGTCCTGGGTGGTGACTTTCAGCAGCATGTTACGCACCAGAATGTCGGTATCGCCGGTCAGGCGCAGCGATTCGCCGCGAAATTCCTCGATATTGAGATTCAGCGGCAAATGCACATCGGTCATTTCCGGCAGCACCGGCTTTGAGAACAACGCTTTCAGCGTTTCGCCCAGCGGTTTTTCATCCGGATGCGGATTATTGATCTTCGGATCCACCACCTCTTCCTGAGCCACCTCCGCCACTTTCGGCAGCGCGATCAGCAGGCCCTTAAGCGCAGTTGGCTTCAGCGTCAGGTTTTTCTCCTGCCAGTTCAGGCCGCTGGTGAATTCGATCACCGAGACGGTGGTGTCGTCGATTTTGATGTTGATGTTATTGAGCGCCACCCGGCTTAAGGTGATGGCGTAAGGCGTGGAGAGATCCAGCGGGCCGTTATCCTCTTCTTCCACCTGCTCGGACTTCGGCATTTTTTTACTGTCTATCACCACGTTAATGTCTTTTAGCGACAGATCGTTCACACACAGACTGGAATCACGCAGGCAACCGAGCTTCACCGCCAGATGAATATCCCCGGCGTTCACCGCCACGCCCGGCTGGGTGTAGCGAATGTTTCGCAGATGCAGATCGCGCCAGCCGCCGGTGACCTGGCCGATTTCCAGCCCCGGCACCCAGCGATTGGCGGCATTAAACAGCGTGTGCAGGCCGGTAGTCGTACCCACCAGAAAGGCGACGGCACCCAGCAACAGCAGGATAAAAATCAGTACGCCGAGGCTTATTTTCTTCCACAAACTCATAATTCAGGCCCCAGACCGATGTAAAACTGTAATCCGTGTTCGTCTTTATCGCCGATGGGCACGGCGAGATCGAGCTTGATCGGGCCGACCGGCGACTGCCAGCGTACGCCGACACCCGCACCGGTTTTGAAATCGCTGCGGCGGATATCGCTGACCGCTTCGCCGCTGTCGATAAAGGTCGCGCCCCACCACTTCCCGGTAACGTTGTACTGATACTCCAGCGAGCCGGTCGCCAGTTTCGACGCCCCTTTCAGCTTGCCGTCGTCATCCTTTGGCGCGATGGATTTGTATTTATAACCACGAATACTGCGATCGCCACCGGCGAAGAAGCGCAGATCCGGCGGGACTTTGTCGAAGTCGCCGGTCTCAATCCAGCCGAGGTTACCGCGCGCTACAAAGCGGTGGCGATCGGCAAGGGTGCGGATCCAGACGTTTTGCGCCTGCAATACCGAGAAATCGACGTCCGAGCCCCACGCGGTATTGGAATAGTCGATGGAGTAGCGCTGAGAGTCGCCCCAGGTCGGCATCAGGCCGCCGCGCGAGCGGGTACGGCTGATCATCACGCCCGGATAAAGCAGCATGGTGGTATTCGTGATCTTGCCTTGGGTAAAGTGATCGAGACTCCAGCGCAGGTTAATGGCGCGTTGCCAGCCGCTGGAGAGATCCCAGTAGCGGGACACCGCCAGCGTAGTGGAATCTGATTCGGTATCGTTCAGATCGGTACGCTTCAGGCCGCCCTGCACCAGGTAATACTGCTCCAGCGGATTTTTCAGCAGCGGGACTTTGTAGCTGAAGTCCAGTTGCTGCTCCGGGGCGGAGATGCTGGCGTTGGTGGTCAGGCTGTGGCCGTAGGAGTTCATCCACGGTTTTTTCCACGAGGCTTTCACCCGCGGTCCGACGTCAGTGGAGTAACCTACGCCGGTTTCAATGGTGTTTTCCGTGCGCGGCGATACCACGCCATGCAGTGGCAGGACTTTAGTTTTGCGTGACTTTTCAAACTCCGGCGCGACGATCACCGAGTTAAACCAGCCGGTGGCGGACAGGCGGCGGTTCAGCTCCGCCAGGTCTTTGGTCTGGTAGTAATCCCCTTCTTTGAAGGGCACCAGATTTTGCAGATACTCTTCGCGGATCTGCGAGCCTTCAAAGGTTACCGCGCCAAAGCGGTAGCGCGTGCCGCTGTCATAATCAATATCCCAGAACGCCTGATGACGATCGAGGGCGACACCCAACTGGCTTTTATTAAACTGGCTGTCGAAGTAGCCTTTGCGCAGGGCAACGTTAGTCAGGGATTTTTTGAAGCTGTCGTAATCGTGGTGATTCAGCACAGTACCGATGGCCGGACGGGTTTTCAGCAGGTCGAGATAATCATGATCGGTACGCGCGCCGCCGCGCAGGATCACGTCCGTACCGCCGATGCGTACCGGTTCACCCGGCGACACGCGGGCGATCAGCACCTGGCGGCCTTTGGCCGGCGGTGGCCGCAGTTCGAAATCAATGGTTGGCTCGTAGTAGCCAAGCGCTTTCAGACCGTCACGGATAGCATCATCCACGCGAGCGCGGAAGCGGCGATCCGGCGTGACCTCGTCGCTTTCAATCGTCGACAGCTGTGCGCGGACGTTTTTTTGTAGCGCGCCTGATAACCCCTCTACCTGCAAACGGACATTTGCCGCAAAGGCGTGACCGCTTGCCAGCAGTAAACTGGCAACACATATAAGACGGATCTGTGGCACGTTCTCTCCTGAATATCCTTGTCCTGGCCCTGGAAGGAAACCAAAATGCCGCTCCCGGCTTAACAATAATTCAACAATGCGGGTTGAAAAACAGACGACAACCTCAATATTTCTTATGTTTAAATTTAGCCGTATTTAATGCACTTATTGTGTTAAAAGACGAGCGCCGTTACAACCCTAACCACAATTCCCTTTCCCCGGAGGCCACACCGTGAGTCTATTTGATAAAAAACACCTTGTTACTCAGGCGGATGCATTGCCGGGACGTAACACGCCGATGCCGGTCGCCAGCCTGCATGCGGTCAATGAGCACTCGATGACGAATGTCCCGGACGGGATGGACGTCGCATTTTTCGCCATGGGCTGTTTCTGGGGCGTTGAACGTTTGTTCTGGGTTTTACCGGGCGTTTACAGCACCGCCGCAGGCTATATGGGCGGCTACACCCCGAATCCGACCTACCGCGAAGTGTGCAGCGGTGATACCGGCCACGCTGAAGCCGTGCGCGTGGTCTACGATCCGAACGTCATCAGCTATGAGCAGCTGTTGCAGGTTTTCTGGGAGAATCACGATCCGGCTCAGGGGATGCGCCAGGGCAACGACCACGGCACCCAGTACCGCTCGGCGATTTATCCGCTGACCCCGGAGCAGGACGCCGCGGCGAAAGCGAGCCTTGAGCGCTTCCAGGCCGCCATGCGTGCGGCGGGCGATGACCGCACGGTCACCACTGAGATCAAAACTGCCGGACCGTTTTACTACGCGGAAGATGACCACCAGCAGTATCTGCATAAAAACCCGTACGGCTACTGCGGTATCGGCGGGATTGGCGTCTGTCTGCCGCCGCAGGGCACAGCGTAATAGTGTGCCCTCTCCCGCCGGAGAGGGCCAACCGTATTGATACCGTATCGCCTGCTGCGCGGTACATTCTGGCAACACGACGCCGCCTTAGGCTATACTACCCCTGAAATTGCGGGTCAACCTTCCACGACCCGCATTTACTTTGCTTTACCACATAGATTTTCAACCTTCCCCCTTTCGAGGATCTGGCCTATGGCTGGATAAGATATGTTAAACAGTATTTTACTAATACTTTGTCTGATCGCTGTGAGTGCGTTTTTCTCGCTGTCGGAGATTTCGCTCGCGGCTTCCCGTAAACTCAAACTTAAACTGATGGCCGACGAGGGCAATATCAACGCCATGCGTATCCTGAAAATGCAGGAAACGCCGGGGATGTTCTTTACGGTGGTGCAAATCGGCCTGAATGCGGTCGCCATTCTCGGCGGTATCGTGGGCGATGCGGCCTTTTCGCCGGCCTTCTACAATGTGCTGATCAACTTCATGTCACCGGAGCTGGCGGATCAGTTGAGCTTCATAATCTCCTTCACCCTTGTTACCAGTATGTTCATCCTGTTTGCGGATCTCACTCCGAAACGCATCGGTATGATTGCGCCAGAAGCGGTGGCTTTGCGCATCATCAACCCGATGCGCTTCTGCCTGTTCCTCTTCACGCCGCTGGTGTGGTTCTTTAACGGCCTGGCAAACGTGATTTTCCGCATTTTCAAACTGCCGATGGTGCGCAAAGACGACATCACCTCCGATGATATTTATGCGGTGGTGGAAGCCGGTGCACTGGCGGGCGTGCTGCGTAAGCAGGAACACGAACTCATTGAAAACGTTTTTGAACTGGAATCCCGTACCGTGCCGTCGTCCATGACCTCGCGCGAGAACATTATCTGGTTCGATTTGCATGAAGATGAGCAGAGCCTGAAGAATAAAGTGGCGCAGCATCCGCACTCTAAATTCCTCGTCTGTAATGAAGATATTGACCATATCATCGGCTATGTGGATTCCAAGGATCTGCTCAACCGCGTGATTGGCAACCAGAGCCTGACGCTGGTGAACGGCGTGCAGATCCGCAATACCCTCATCGTTCCGGATACCCTGACGCTTTCCGAAGCGCTGGAAAGTTTCAAAGCGGCGGGGGAAGACTTCGCGGTGATCATGAACGAATACGCACTGGTGGTGGGTATTATCACGCTGAACGATGTGATGACCACGCTGATGGGCGACCTGGTTGGCCAGGGGCAGGAAGAGCAGATTGTGGCGCGTGATGAGAACTCATGGCTGGTTGAAGGCGGTACGCCGATTGACGACGTCATGCGCGTGCTGGATATCGATGAGTTTCCGCAGTCTGGCAACTATGAAACCATCGGCGGCTTTATGATGTTCATGCTGCGTAAGATCCCGAAACGCACCGACTCGGTGAAGTTCAACGGCTTTAAGTTCGAGGTGGTGGATATTGATAACTTCCGCATCGACCAGTTGCTGGTGACGCGTATCGACAGTAAGCCGACGGTGCTGGTGCCGAAAATGCCGGACAGCGACGAGCAAGGCGCGGCGTAATATTCCTTTTACCCCTGCCAGAAACATCAACGGCCCCTTTGGGGGCCGTTTGCATTTTAGTTATTCGCTAACTACTGCATAGCACATGGATTACGCCAAATCAGACTGCAAGCGCAGTACCTGGCGGTTAACTTCAGACATTACCGAGTAATGCTGTTTGTCTTTTACTTTCGGCAGCAGGATTTTGCCCTTATCAAACTCGAAAGCCCCGACGTCCTTGATGTACAACCGTCCACGGAACAGGATTTTTACGTATTTCGCTACCTGCAGCGGGTTGTATCGTTGGAAAATTTTCATTGTTGTCTCTCTTCTGCTGAGTCTACGCCCTTGCGGTACCACAATCGGACCGACTGTTATGAACGCAAATTTTGTTGCTCAATGACTATAGATCACAAACCCTCTGTTACCCAGTTTGCAGCAGGTTATTTACCGTTTGATGACAATTAATCAGAATATTCTTTTCCGTGTTGAAACAGAGGCAGTATAAGTCTTCGTTTTTTTACAAATGTGTGCGTTATGCCGCAAAGTGGCATCAGGATTGCGGGAAAACCGGATCGATCGCACTTATGATTAAATTGTTAAGACCAAGTGGTCGGATCACCTGCAAACAATAATACAGAAGGAAACCTCATGACCCTACGCACTCTGCTGGCAGCCACCTGCCTGCTTCTGCCGCTGATGGCGTCTGCCCATCGCTTCGAAAACAATCAGCGCGTTCCGCCGGTTGGCATCGCCGACAGGGGGGAGTTGATCCTCAGTAATAATGAGTTTAGCTACAAAAAATGGAACAGCTCGCAGCTGCCTGGAAAAGTGCGAGTGGTGCAACATATTGCCGGTCGTTCGTCGGCAAAAGAGAAAAACGCGGCGCTGATTGAAGCGATCAAGTCGGCGAATTTGCCCCATGACCGCTACCAGACCACCACAATTATTAATACCGATGATGCCATTCCCGGCTCGGCGATGTTCGTGCGCAGCAGCATTGAGAGCAATAAAAAGCTCTATCCCTGGTCACAGTTTATTGTCGACAGCGACGGCGTGGCGCGGAAAGCCTGGCAGTTAGATGAAGAAAGCTCTGCGGTGGCGGTGCTGGATAAAGACGGACGAGTGCAATGGGCGAAAGATGGCTCGCTGACGCCGCAAGAAGCGCAGCAGGTGATCGCCCTGCTGCGTCAGTTACTCAGTAAATAGAGACCCGGAAGCCGGGATTGAGGAAGGATTCACGCGGCGTATAGTCGAGGGTTTTACCCTGCCAGTCGTGAACGTGCGCTCCGGCGGCGGCGGCCACCGCATGGCCTGCCGCCGTATCCCAGACGTTGGTTGGCCCAAAGCGCGGATAAAGCTGCGCCTGCCCTTCTGCCACCAGGCAGAATTTCAGCGACGAGCCAATGGAGGTAGTCTGATGCTCGCCCAGCTGTTGCAGGTACTCTTGCAGTTCATCGTCACTGTGTGAACGGCTGATCACCACCAGCGGCGGGCGGGCATCGCGCACCTGGATCGGCTTGCGGATGCCGCTCTCTTCTTTCCAGGCTTTCCCGTCGGCGGCGCCGTACATCACGTTAAGCACCGGCGCGTAGACCACGCCGAGTACCGGCTTACCCTCTTCGATCAGCGCAATGTTAACGGTGAACTCGCCGTTGCGTTTGATGAATTCTTTGGTGCCATCCAGCGGATCCACCAGCCAGTAACGCTGCCAGTGCTGGCGAATGTCCCAGGACGGCGGATCTTCTTCTGACAGCACCGGGATCGCCGGCGTTAAGGCCATCAGCCCCTGCACAATGATCTGGTGAGCGGCAATATCGGCCGCCGTGACGGGTGAGTCATCGGTTTTACTGGTGACGTCCATCGGCTGATGGCCGTCGTACACCTGCATAATCGCATCCCCTGCCTCGCGGGCAAGCTGACAAATCGCATCTAACATCGTCCACCTCTTTTTATTTTCAGTGGGTTAACTCGTTGTTTTACTTATATCGCATCATAAAGGGATCCGCCATCTGTGATAGTGATTCCGGTTTCCATAACAACTTTTATGGCAAGATTCACAATTCTGTAAGCAACAAAATGTAAATACATTCTCTTTTGTGGCTTAGATCTTAAAAAGGACATCTCTGATGATTAAGTTTAGCGCAACGCTCCTGGCCACGCTGATCGCCGCCAGCGTGCAGGCTGCAACGGTGGACCTCCGCATTATGGAAACCACTGATTTGCATAGCAATATGATGGACTTCGATTATTACAAAGATAGTGCGACAGAAAAATTCGGTCTGGTACGTACCGCCAGCCTGATTAACGCCGCCCGCAGTGAAGCCACTAACAGCGTGCTGGTGGATAACGGGGATCTGATCCAGGGCAGCCCGCTCGGCGATTATGTTGCCAGCCACGGGCTGAAAAAAGGCGATGTGCACCCGGTTTATAAGGCATTAAATACCCTCGATTATGCGGTGGGTAACCTCGGCAACCACGAATTTAATTACGGTCTGGATTTTCTGCACAAGGCGCTGGCAGGCGCAAAATTCCCGTACGTTAACGCCAATATCATCGACGTTAAGACCAAAAAACCGCTGTTCACCCCTTACATCATCAAAGATACCCAGGTAAAAGATAAAGACGGCAAAACCCATACCCTGCGCATCGGCTATATCGGTTTTGTGCCGCCGCAGATCATGACCTGGGATAAAGCCAATCTCGACGGCAAAGTCACGGTCAACGACATCACCGAAACCGCGCGCCGCTATGTGCCGGAGATGCGCCAAAAAGGCGCGGATCTGGTGGTCGTGGTGGCTCACTCCGGGCTGTCAGCCGATCCTTATCAGGCGATGGCGGAAAACTCCGTCTACTACTTAAGCCAGGTGCCGGGAGTCGATACCATTCTGTTCGGCCATGCCCATGCGGTATTCCCGTCAAAAGACTTCGCCAGTATTAAGGGCGCGGACGTGGAGAACGGCAAGCTGAACGGCGTGCCGTCGGTGATGCCGGGCATGTGGGGCGATCATCTGGGCGTGGTGGATCTGACGCTGAACAATGACAGCGGCAAGTGGCAGGTCACGCAGTCGAAAGCGGAAGCGCGTCCGATTTACGATGCGGTGGCGAAAAAATCGCTGGCTGCCGAAGACAGCAAGCTGGTTGAGGTGCTCAAGCACGATCACGATGCCACGCGGGAGTTCGTCAGCAAGCCGATCGGTAAATCCGCCGATAACATGTACAGCTATCTGGCGCTGGTGCAGGACGACCCGACGGTGCAGGTGGTGAACAACGCGCAAAAAGCTTACGTTGAACGCTTTATTCAGGGCGATCCGGATCTGGCAAAACTGCCGGTGCTGTCTGCCGCCGCGCCGTTCAAAGTGGGTGGCCGTAAAAACGACCCGGCGAGTTTTGTTGAGGTGGAAAAAGGCCAGCTTACCTTCCGTAACGCCGCCGATCTCTATCTGTACCCGAACACGCTGGTGGTGGTCAAAGTCAGCGGAAGCGAGCTGAAAGAGTGGCTGGAGTGCTCCGCCGGACAGTTTAATCAGATCGATATTAACAGCAGCAAGCCGCAGTCGCTGATCAACTGGGACGGTTTCCGTACATATAACTTCGATGTGATCGACGGTGTGAACTACCAGATCGACATCACCCAGCCAGCGCGCTACGACGGCGAATGTCAGAGCGTGAACCCGAAAGCGGAACGCATTAAGGATCTGACCTTCAACGGTAAACCGGTCGATCCAGCCGCCATTTTCCTCGTGGCCACCAATAACTACCGCGCTTACGGCGGCAAGTTTGCCGGTACCGGCGACAGCCATATCGCCTTTGCCTCGCCGGATGAAAACCGTGCCGTGCTGGCAAAATGGATAGGTGATGAGTCGGCGCGCGCAGGTGAGATCCACCCGGCAGCGGATAACAACTGGCGTCTGGCACCGATCCACAGCAAAACGCCGCTCGATATTCGCTTTGAGACTTCGCCATCGGAAAAAGCCGCGGCCTTTATCAAAGAGAAGGCGCAGTACCCGATGAAAAACACCGGTACCGATGACATCGGTTTCGCGATTTATCAGTTAGATTTAGGCGGGAAATAACCCCCGCCATCGTTCGCGTGATCTTGTAGGCCGGGTAAGGCGAAGCCGCCACCCGGCACTTTACCCGTTTACGCCGCACGCTCGTCGCGAACCGCCAATACCTGCGGCAGATTCAGCTCGATCCAGTCTGCCAGATCCGCCACTTTCTCGCTAACCTGCTCGCCCAGCGGCGTCAGGCTGTATTCCACATGAGGCGGCACCACCGGATACGACACCCGATTGATAAAACCGTCCTGCTCCAGCCATTGCAGGCTCTGCGACAGCATTTTCTCGCTGACGCCCCCCATTTTACGACGCAGTTCACTAAAGCGGTGCGTGCCGTCGCGCAACGCCAGCAGGATCAGTACACCCCAGCGGCTGGTGACATGTTTAAGCACGTCGCGGGACGGACACTGTTCGGCAAAGAGATTGCCGTCGCGCAACTGTTCAGTGAGCGTAGCCGGGCGATCGTATTTTTTCATACTAACCTTTTTGTACGTACTTACTAAAAGTGAGTCAGGGTGATAGTGTCTCATAACACAACCCAGAGACGAAGGAGTTTTCCATGATTGCGATCACCGGAGCCACCGGCCAGCTTGGCCAGTTAGTTATTGCCGCCCTGCTGAAATCCGTTCCCGCCAGCCAGATCGTGGCTATTGTGCGTAACCCGGCAAAAGCCGATGCGCTGGCCCAACAGGGCATCGTGGTGCGCCAGGGCGATTACGGCGACGAAGCGGCATTAACCCGCGCACTGAACGGTGTGGAGAAACTGCTGCTCATCTCCTCCAGCGAAGTCGGCCAGCGTGCCGTCCAGCACCGTAACGTCATTAATGCCGCCAAAGCCGCAGGCGTCGGCTTCATTGCCTATACCAGCGTGCTGCATGCGGATACCTCACCGCTCGGCCTCGCCGCAGAACATATCGAAACGGAAAACATGCTCGCGGCCTCCGGCATTTCTTATGCACTGCTGCGTAACGGCTGGTACAGCGAAAACTATCTCGCCAGCGCCCCGCCGGCGCTTGAACACGGTGTGTTTCTCGGCGCTGCCGGTGACGGCAAAATCGCCTCGGCCACTCGCGAAGACTACGCCGCTGCCGCCGCCAAAGTGATCAGCGAAGAGGGTCATGCCGGTAAGGTGTATGAACTGGCGGGCGATACGGCCTGGACGTTGAGCGAGCTGGCGGTGGAGCTGTCTAAGCAGAGCGGTAAAAACGTGGTCTATCAGAACCTCAGCGAAGCCGATTATGCTTCGGCGCTGCGTGGTGTTGGCCTGCCGGATGCCTTCGCCAGCCTGCTGGCGGATTCCGACACCGGGGCGTCGAAAGGCGGCCTGTTTGATGACAGCCATACCCTCAGCAAACTGATTGGTCGCCCGACCACGCCGCTGGCGGACAGCATAAAAGCCATGCTGTAACGGTTACAAACTGGTTAATTTTTGTAGCACGCCGCCGGGTCATCCTTAATAATGAAGGGATGACCCAGGCGGAGAGTGAATGTGCAAGGTGTACCGGAACAGTTCAGCGATGAGAAAGACCGCGCCCGTTTTCGGCACCTGCCGCAGTTGCCTGGCGTCGAGCTGTATCAGGCGCATATCTCCCGTTACGCCTTTGAACCACACACTCATGAAGCCTTCGGTATTGGTGCCATAGAAGCCGGTGCCGAGCGCTTTCGCTATCGCGGTGCCCAGCACGTCGCCCCGGTGCATTCCGTCGTCACCATGAACCCTGATGAACTGCACACCGGCGAAGCGGAAACCGCTGACGGCTGGCGCTACCGCATGATTTATCTGGAGCCTGAACTGCTGGAGCAGGTCACCGGTATCCGCCACTGGTGGTTTGCCGACGCCTCGCGTCACGATCCGTTGCGTTCGCGGCAGATCTGCGCCCTGATCCACGCCCTGTGGCATACCGATGATACGCTGGCGCAGCAGGGCTACCTGCTCGATTTGATCGACGCCTTTCAGCCGCTGGCCCGCCATGCGCCGGTGAGTGCCGAAGGGACGCACCGGTTTGAACGGGTGCGGGAATACCTGCACGACAACTATATGCAGCCGCTGACCCTCGACGAGCTGGCGCGCGTGGCGTCACTTAGCCCGTACCATTTTCAGCGCCAGTTCAAAGCGCACTATCATGTCACCCCGCACCAGATGTTGATGGCGATCCGCCTGTGGCGGGCAAAAAACTTCCTCACCCACGGCCTGCCCGCCGCCGATGTCGCCGCCTTAACTGGCCTTACCGATCAGTCGCACCTGACCCGCGCCTTTACCCGCCGCTATGGCATCACGCCGGTACGCTACCAGAAGCAGGTCGCCCGCCGCTGATGCGCAACCTCATACAATATTCTTCCCCTGCCCTTCCCTACACTGATCACCAACCAAAACGGCCTGGAGGGCAGAATGATTAGTGGTGTGCTGTACGCCCTGGCGGCAGGGTTAATGTGGGGACTGATTTTTGTCGGGCCGCTGCTGGTACCGGATTATCCGGCGATTTTACAGTCGACCGGACGCTATCTGGCCCTCGGGCTTATCGCCATACCGCTGGCCTGGCTGGGACGGGGACGTCTGCGCCAGTTAAGCCGCAAAGACTGGCTGACCGCGCTGGCGCTGACCATGGCGGGCAACCTGATTTATTACGTCTGTCTCGCCAGCGCCATTCAGCGCACCGGCGCGCCTGTCTCGACGATGATCATCGGCACGCTGCCGGTGGTGCTGCCGGTGCTGGCGAATCTGCTCTACAGCCAGCGCGACGGCAAGCTACCGTGGCGGCGCCTGACTCCCGCGCTGCTGTGCATTGCCGCAGGACTGGTGTGTGTGAACATCGCCGAGCTACGGCACGGGCTGCCGAATTTCAGCGGATGGCGTTATGGTTCCGGGATCGCCCTGGCGCTGGTGTCGGTGGTGTGCTGGGCGTGGTATGCGCTGCGCAATGCCCGCTGGCTGCGGGAAAACCCGACGCGTCATCCGATGATGTGGGCCACGGCGCAGGGCCTGGTCACGCTGCCGGTGTCGCTGGTGGGCTATATTGCGGCCTGCCTGTGGTTACACGCGGATCAGCCCGCGTTTGCGCTGCCGTTTGGTCCACGTCCGCTGGCATTTATTGGCCTGATGACGGCGATTGCCATTTTGTGTTCCTGGGTGGGTGCGCTGTGCTGGAATCTTGCCAGCCAAAAGCTGCCGACGGTGATCCTCGGGCCATTGATCGTCTTCGAAACACTGGCGGGCTTGCTGTATACCTTTTTGCTGCGTCAGAGCGTCCCGCCGTTGTTGACGGCGTCGGGCATTGCGTTGCTGGTTGTGGGGGTGGTGATCGCGGTACGGGTTAAACGGGTGGTGAGCGGATGATAGTGCCGGGTGGCGGCTACGCCTGACCCGGCCTACAGGTAGCCAGACGCCGCAAGCGTGCGCCGCCGGGCATCAGGTTTAGAAGGTTTCCCAGTTCGCGTCTGTGGTCGCGGCAACCGGCTTCATCTTCACCGCTGCCGGACGCGCGTTTGCTACGGCGGCAGGCGGGCGACGGTTCACTTTGAACACCGCCACGGTATCGTTAAGCAGGGACGCCTGCTCTTCCAGTGCGGCCGCAGCGGCGGCGGACTCTTCCACCAGCGAGGCGTTCTGTTGCGTGACGCGATCCATCTCTGCCACAGCCTGACCGACCTGATCGATACCCCGGCTTTGCTCGTCGGAGGCCGACGCGATTTCGCCCATGATATCGGTCACACGGGTGACAGCGCTGACGATTTCCGCCATGGTCTCACCAGCTTCATGCACCAGCACAGAGCCTGCGTCCACGCGGCTGCCGGAATCGTCGATCAATGCTTTGATCTCTTTGGCTGCCTGCGCGCTGCGGCTTGCCAGGGTACGAACTTCACCGGCTACCACCGCAAATCCACGCCCCTGCTCACCGGCACGGGCGGCTTCAACCGCCGCGTTCAGCGCCAGGATATTAGTCTGGAAAGCAATGCCGTCGATGACGTTGGTGATCTGCGCAATTTTGCTGGAGCTGGTGGCAATTTCGTCCATCGTGCGAACCACGCCGTCCACCACTGCGCCGCCTTTCTGCGCGGTTTCAGAGGCGGTTTTCGCCAGCTGCGTCGCCTGACGGGCGTTATCAGCATTCTGCTTCACAGTCGCGGTCAGCTGTTCCATGCTGGCAGCGGTTTCTTCCAGCGAAGCGGCCTGTTGCTCAGTACGGGAAGAGAGATCGTTGCTGCCGGCAGAGATTTCACCCGCGCCGGTAAAGATCGTATCCGCGCCATCGCGCACTACGCTAACGGTGGTCGCCAGTGCCTGCTGCATCTCACGCACATTCGACGCCAGCAGCGCCATTTCGTTTTTGCCTTCCGCATCAATCTGATGAGTCAGATCGCCCGCCGCGATGTGGCGGATATGGCCCATCACCTCATGCAATGGCTTGAGCAGCACACGCTGCATGGCGATCCAGCTGGCCACGATCACGGCTACAACCAGCAGCATAATAGCGCCCACGATCCACATGATGCGCTCGTAGTCGTTTTGGTTATCGATAACGCCTTTATTGGCCAGATCGGCCTGCACGGCGCGCCATTCACGATAAACGCTCTGCATGGCGTTCTGTTTCTTTTCCGCACCCTGCTTGAACATCGCTTCCAGTTCACCCTCCGCCAGCAGGCGGTTCATTTCGGTCAACGTGGAGGAGTAGATTTGGAACTGTTTTTCCAGCTCCGGCGGCAGGCGCGGATCCATGCCCGGCGTTTCCGGCAGCGCGTCGTAGATTGCAAAATGCTTCTGCGCATCGGCCAGCAGGTTTTTCGCGGTGTTCACCAGCTCACCCAGTTCGCCGCCGTTGATTTGGCTCGCGGTGCTGCTTTGCAGACGTAACATACCGCGGTTAAGCGTCACGCGGGCCTGGTTTAAGCTGATCCAGGCATCGGTAAATTCCGCCACGTTCTGGCTGGCAACCTGAGAGACCGTAAAGTTGTTTTTGTCATTTTTGAGCGCGTTGATAAACACGCCCGCAGCAATCAGTTGCATCGCGCCAAGCACGAAAAGCACCATAATTAACAGGGTTATTACTTTTACACGTTTAAACATCGGGAACCTTTTATCGGATGCAGGATTTTTATGTGACGGGGGTATATCGGCAGGTTTTAACGCTTGTTTAACGAAGATATTGCACACTCGACACCAAATATTCACTTTAACAAGTGGTTTCAATGCGTTATGACCCGTAAATTTTTGTGACGCAGCGCACAAAATGAGGCGAATAAATCCCATCACTCATCAGGGGTATAGCGTCCGCTTAAAGATGTATTTAAAATGCATCTTATATTCCGACTAATGAGGTAACTGTCATGGCCTTTCGCGATCAACCTTTAGGTGAGCTGGCGCTTTCCATTCCCCGCGCTTCTGCCCTGTTCCGTCAATACGATATGGATTACTGCTGTGGAGGTAAGCAAACGCTGGCTCGTGCCGCCGCGCGCAAAGAGCTGGACGTGGAGGCGATTGAAGCGCAGCTGGCAAAACTGGCCGAGCAGCCGCCGGAGAAAGACTGGCGCGCAGAGCCGCTTGCGAACATCATCGACCATATCATCGTGCGCTATCACGATCGCCACCGCGAGCAGTTGCCAGAGCTGATCTTACAGGCTACCAAAGTTGAACGCGTCCACGCCGATAAGCCCAACGTGCCGCGCGGCCTGACCAAATACCTGACCATGCTGCATCAGGAACTTTCCAGCCACATGATGAAAGAAGAACAGATCCTCTTCCCGATGATCAAACAGGGAATGGGCAGTCAGGCTGCCGGGCCGATTAACGTCATGGAAAGCGAGCATGATGAGGCAGGAGAACTGCTGGAGGTGATCAAACACACCACCAATAACGTGACGCCGCCGCCAGAAGCCTGCACGACCTGGAAAGCGATGTATAACGGTATTAATGAGCTGATTGACGATCTGATGGAACACATCAGTCTGGAAAATAACGTGCTGTTTCCACGGGCGTTAAGCGGGGAGTGATCCCGTTGCCCGGTGGCGCTACGCTTACCGGGCCAGGATTAGGGTGTAGGCCGGATAAGCGCAGCGCTATCCGGCATTACAGGCGACTATTTGCGCATTCCTGCCATACGTTTCTTACCGACAACCAACCAGAACACACCCAGCACAATAAACCACAGCGGCGTGACGAGCAGCGCCTGGCGGGTATCTTCTTCAAGCGTCAGCAATACCAGTACAAAGGCGAAGAACGCCATACATACCCAGCACATCACTTTGCCCAGAGGCATCTTATAAATCGACTTTTCATGCAGATGAGGACGCTGTTTGCGGTAGACCAGATATGAGCAAAGGATAATGGTCCACACGAACATGAAGAGGATCGCCGACACCGTGGTGATCATGGTGAACGCCGAGATCACGCTCGGATTGACGTAGAGCATTACCACGCCGCCCAGCAGACAGATGCAGGAGAAGGTCAGGCCCGTTGCCGGTACGGCGCGCTTGGACAGCTTACCGAAGCTTTTCGGCGCGGCCCCGTCCTGCGCCAGACCGAACAACATACGGCTGGTGGAGAATACGCCGCTGTTCGCCGACGATGCGGCAGAGGTCAGCACCACAAAGTTAATAATGCTCGCCGCCGCCGGTAAACCGACGAGGATAAACAGCTCAACGAACGGGCTCTTATCCGCCACCACCGAGCTCCACGGCGTCACCGACATAATAATGATCAGCGCAAACACGTAGAACATGATGATACGGATCGGAATGGAGTTAATGGCGCGCGGCAGGGATTTTTCCGGGTCTTTCGTTTCTGCGGCGGTCGTGCCGACCAGCTCAATCCCCACGAAGGCAAACACCGCGATCTGGAAACCGGCAAAGAAGCCGCTGATGCCTTTCGGGAACCAGCCACCGTCATTCCACAGATGCGCGAAAGAGGCCTGCACGCCGCTCGGCGAGGTAAATTCGGTCAGCACCATCACCAGGCCCACGACAACCAGCCCGACAATGGCGACAATCTTGATCATCGCGAACCAGAATTCCATTTCGCCAAACATCTTCACCGTCGCGAGGTTAAGGCTCAGCAACAGCAGGATCACCGCCAGCGAAGCCACCCAGTCGGATAAGTTGGGGAACCAGAACTGCGCGTAGGACGTGATCGCCACCACGTCGGCCATGCCGGTAACCACCCAGCAAAACCAGTAGGTCCAGCCAGTGAAATACCCCGCCCACGGCCCCAGTAAGTCGGCAGCGAAATCGCTGAACGACTTATATTCCAGATTCGACAGCAGCAGCTCGCCCATGGCGCGCATCACAAAAAACAGCATAAAGCCGATGATCATATAGACGAATATGATCGACGGGCCGGCAAGACTGATGGTTTTTCCTGAGCCCATAAACAGGCCGGTGCCGATAGCGCCGCCGATGGCAATAAGCTGGATATGACGGTTGGTGAGATTGCGCCGTAGCGACTGTTCAGCCGGAGCCTGCTGGTCAGCGGCGACCTTTGTTTGATCTACCATGTATTTTTTCCTGTACCTGTCTGTGTTGTTGAGGCTCTTCTGGCCTTTCATGGTGTCACGTGCGTGACAATGCCTGGATTTTTGACTCATCGATAGTAGGTAAGAATCGGAGGGATGAATACTGTGTTTTGAATGAGATGTTAAATTTATGTTTAAACTGAGTGTTATATCACTTCGTCTGTGCGAATTAGGTCACAAAAATACACGCAACAAATGCATTTGCAAGATTAAATATCGACTCTGAACCAAAGAATGGCATATGTGCACAGAAACGACGCCCCCTCCCTGTTAAGGGAGAGGGATCGTTGGAGGCGAATTACAGGATTTCCAGTAATTCCACTTCGAAGACCAGGGTGCTGAACGGAGGAATAGACGCGCCTGCGCCACGCTCACCGTACGCCAGGTTCTGTGGAATGGTCAGTTCCCACTTCGAGCCTACCGGCATCAGGGTCAGCGCTTCGATCCAGCCTGGGATCACGCCGTTAACCGGGAATTCAGCCGGTTCGCCACGCGCGACAGAGCTGTCAAATACGGTGCCGTCGATCAGTTTACCGGTGTAATGCACGCGCACGCGGTCAGTACGTGCCGGGATCGGACCTTCGCCCTGAGTCAGTACACGGAACTGCAGACCGGATTCGGTGCTGTTCACGCCATCTTTCTCACGGTTTTCGTCCAGATACTTCACGCCTTCAGACGCCATCGCTTCGAAGCGCTCGCGACGTACTGCGTCAGCGCGTTCATGGATTTCACGCAGGGCGCGGTGAACCACATCGACCGGGACTGCCGGCTGAGTGCCTGCCAGCGCGTCGGCAATGCCCGCTACCAGTGCTTCCGGTAACAGCCCCTGCAGGCCAGACTCGCTCAGTTGCTGCCCTACCTGCAGGCCAATGCCGTAGCTTGCCTGCGCTTCGATAGTGTCAAAAGTCGGGGTTGTCATGGGTTTTCCTTTCATCGCATTTAAAGTAGCGGGCAGCATAACAGTCAGGCTGCGACGGGTAAAACTTTGTCGCGGTGATTGATGACAAATCGCAGGGAAAAAGAAACAATGGTTGCCGTAAGATTATTCCCGAACAGATGTCACGAAAGACCGGTTTGCCACGCTCATCAGGCAGTTACCCATCTATACTCAGTGACACAGGATACTAACGACGCGGAGCAGGAGGATAGCCATGCCCGGGCGATTTGAACTGAAACCAACCCTGGCGAGGATCTGGCACGCGCCGGACAACGTGCGCATCATGGATCCGCTCCCGCCGGGTCATCGCCGTGGCATTATTTTTGCCGCCGCGCTGATCGTGATCGGGTTCCTGCTGCCGACCACCGACGACAGCACAGTGCCGACTGCCACGCGCGATGCACAACTCGACCTCCAGTCGCAGTCGCAGCCGCAATCACAGCAGCAGATGCAACCCACGCAGACTGAACAGCCGCCGCTGGTCTCCTCGCCGCAACAAAGTGACGGTCAGGTGGCCCCCATCGCGCCTGAGCCGATTCAGGAGCAGGAACAGGAGCAGCCGCAGGCCACACAGAACAGCGCACCGTTGCAGGAGCCGACCGGCATTGAGCAGCAGTGGCGCACCTATCGTGTCGAGCCGGGTAAAACGCTGGCGCAGCTGTTCCGCGACCACAATCTGCCGCCGACGGATGTCTATGCGATGGCGCAGGTGGAAGGTAGCGGTAAACCGCTCAGCAATCTGCAAACCGGTCAGATTGTGAAAATCCGTCAGAACGCGAACGGCGTGGTCACCGGGCTTACCATTGAAGCCAGCGGCGACCAGCAGGTACTGTTTACCCGTCAGACGGACGGCAGCTTTATCCGCGCGCGTTAACGGTCAGGTTAGTACCTGCAGAGGGGAACGTCAGGCGTTCCCCTTTTTTACTTTATTCACCCACCAGATGCCCGAGCAGACCAGCACCAGCGCAATCGCATATTTCCATTCAAGAATATTTTCGCCGAGGAAAATCGATGACAGCACCGCACCCGAGACCGGGATCAGGAAGTTAAAGGGCGCGATCATGCCCACGCGGTTGTACTTCAGCAGAATACTCCACAGCGCAAAGGCCACCGACGACAGCAGCGTCAGGTAGCCCAGAATAGCCACCGACGAGACGCCATGCACAGTGAGCGAGCCGCCCGTCAGATAGCCCCCGGCCACCAGCGCCAGCCCGCCCATCCCCAGCTGATAGCCGGTCATGACCGTCGGATCCACCGTTTGTGAAATGCGCTTGCCGTACAGCGTAGCCGCCGAAAGAATAAACGCCGCCAGCACCACCGAGCCGTCACCCGCCAGCGTGAAGCTAAAGTCCATGCCGCTGTTGAAATTGACCACCATCACCCCGGCAAAGCCCAGTACGCAACCCAGCGTTTTGTTGTAGCTCAGCTTGTCATTCTGATAGATGAAATGCGCCAGCAGCACACTGAAGAACGTACCGGTAGCGTTCATGATCGAGCCTTTCACGCCGGTGGTGAACGCCAGCCCGATATAAAAGAAGATGTACTGCAAAGAGGTTTGCGTCAGGCCAAGCACAGCGAGCTGCCCGTACTGACGACCGCTGAGGCGAGCAATAGGTTTACGCTGCATCATGGCGAACAACAGCAGTAACAGCCCGGCAAACAGGAAGCGATAACCGGCAAAGACGATTTTTGACGGAATATCATCGGTGGCGATCTGAAAAATCTCGTAGCCGCTCTTAATCGCCGGATAGGCGCTACCCCATAGCAGGCAGCAGAGCGCTGCACCCATATAGACGACGTTTTTGCGGGCAAACAGAGGCGTCTGGTGGCTTGTGTCCATGCTTTCACCAAAAAATAAAATAATGTTTTATTTTTCTATTATCGCGAAAAGGTTAAGCAATAGCCAGTCAGAATACGGCAGGATCGTGGAAGGCAGAAAAGCAAAACGCCGGCACAAGGCCGGCGTTTCGTTGTTATCAAAACGTGGGTTGCAGATTACTCAGCAACAACGTTGATGATAACTTTAGCGAACACTTCGCTGTGAACCTGGAAGCTCACTTCGTGCTCACCAGTGGTACGCAGAACGCCGTTCGGTAAACGAACTTCGCTCTTAGCCACGTCAACGCCAGCTGCAGTTACAGCGTCAGCGATGTCGCGAGTACCGATGGAACCGAACAGTTTACCTTCGTCGCCTGCTTTAGACGCGATGGTAACGGTGCCCAGTGCGTTGATTTTCTCAGCGCGAGCTTCAGCAGCGGACAGAACGTCAGCCAGTTTGGCTTCCAGTTCAGCACGGCGTGCTTCGAAGAATTCAACGTTTTTCTTGGTAGCAGGAACAGCTTTACCCTGCGGTACCAGGAAGTTACGAGCATAACCCGCTTTAACGTTAACCTGATCACCCAGGCTACCCAGGTTTGCTACTTTATCAAGCAGAATAACTTGCATTACCTTATCCTCTCAAAGTCGTATTAATGGACCGTGACCGATTACTGATGACGATCAGTGTACGGCAGCAGGGACAGGTAGCGAGCGCGTTTGATAGCGCGAGCCAGCTGACGCTGATATTTTGCACGGGTACCGGTGATACGGCTTGGGACAATCTTACCGCTTTCGGTGATGTAGTTTTTCAGCGTTGCGATATCTTTATAGTCGATCTCTTGAACGCCTTCCGCGGTGAAACGGCAGAACTTGCGACGACGGAAATAACGTGCCATTTGGCTAGTCTCCAGAATCTATCAATTCAATCTGCTCGGCATGCAGTACCATTTTTGTCAGTCCGTTCTTTGCCTTATGGCAACTAATGAACCCCTGAACGGTGACTGCGCTACCGACCGTTATACTGTGAGTAATGGCCTGGTTCTCGTGCCCGCTGATTATTACAGGCATCTGGCACCACGCCTGCCGATGAAAACCGGCTTCCTCTTGCACAGAACGGTGCTCAAGCACGAACTGGCAATGAGGTATTCCTGATGGACTGACCTTTCGAAGGGGCATCCTGCACACGGTGCCGGACAACACCAGACGGTTGGTCATCAGAAATTACTCTTCAGAATCCCCAGCATCATCAGCATCTGCGGTTTCGTTTGCGAAATCATCGCGACGCTCACGGCGCTCGTCTTTCGCTTTAACCATCGGAGATGCTTCAGTAACAGCGTGTTTGGTACGCATAACCATGCTGCGGATAACGGCATCGTTGAAGCGGAAGTTTGTTTCCAGCTCATCGATCGCTTCCTGCGGCGCTTCAACGTTCATCAGAACGTAGTGGGCTTTGTGCAGTTTATTGATCGGGTAAGCCAGCTGACGGCGGCCCCAGTCTTCCAGACGGTGGATCGTACCTTCTGCTGCAGTGATTGCACCAGTGTAACGCTCGATCATACCCGGAACCTGTTCGCTCTGGTCAGGATGGACCATAAAAACGATTTCGTAATGACGCATCGAATTGCTCCTTACGGATTATTCAGCCTCCTGTCAGGGTCAGCCGCGGCCCATGGAAGCAAGGAACGTGTTTGAAAGGCGGCTGAAAAATTGACGCGTAATCATACTTGCGACGCCCACCGAACTCAAGCGAATTGCACAAATAATTCGCACAGTCCGCAAATCAGGTCTACGCGATATTTACTGCTGGCCGTAATAGGCCTGGGGGCCGTGCTTGCGCAGAAAATGCTTCTGTTGCAGATAGCCGTCAATGGGTTTTAGCTGCGGGTTAATGCCGCAGGCGATCCACGCCATGCGCGCGACCTCCTCCATCACCACCGCGTTATGCACCGCGTCGTCAGCGTGTTTACCCCAGGCAAACGGCCCGTGCTGATACACCACCATTCCCGGCATATGCAGCGGATCGGCGTCGCCCAGCGTTTCAATGATGACCTTACCGGTGTTCAGCTCATACTCGTTCCGGACTTCCTGTTCGGTTAACGCGCGGGTGCAGGGAATATCACCGGCAAAATAATCTGCATGGGTCGTACCCAGCGCCGGGATCGCCCGCCCGGCCTGCGCCCAGGCAGTGGCATGCGTTGAGTGGGTATGCACCACGCCGCCAAGCGCAGGATAACGGCGATACAGCGCCAGATGCGTTGCGGTGTCCGAAGAAGGACGCAGATGACCGTGCAGCACCGCGCCTGTGAGGTCAACAATCACCATATCGTCGGGCGTCATAGTGTCATACGCGACGCCGCTCGGTTTGATCGCCACCCAGCCGCGCTCGCGATCAATGGCGCTGACGTTACCCCAGGTAAAGGTCACCAGCCCGTAACGCGGCAGCGCCATATTGGCGTCATACACCTGCTGTCTGAGTTGTTCCATTATACCGCCTCCCGCAAACCAGCCCTCGCCATGCGCTCACGCACCCAGTCCCGTGCCTTGATCACCTCGGCTATTGGATCCGCTGCCGTTTCGCTCCACATTTCAATCAGGTACGGCCCGCAGTAGCCGCTCTGCCTGAGGGTGGCGAAGCAGCGTTCAAACTCCACCACGCCTTCGCCA
This sequence comes from Enterobacter kobei, assembly GCF_018323985.1. Lineage (GTDB taxonomy): Bacteria > Pseudomonadota > Gammaproteobacteria > Enterobacterales > Enterobacteriaceae > Enterobacter_D > Enterobacter_D kobei_A. Next base: position 4,089,379 of record NZ_AP024590.1, read on the forward strand.
AAGGGCACATTTTTAAACTCCCCCGGACGAGTATCTTTCACGTGTACGGCGACGATGTGCCCGCTCCCGGCCTGCAATTCCATCTGCACGTCGTTATCCCAGGCCGACAGGTTGCCGATGTCCGGGTAGAGCTGGAACCAGGGGTTATTGAGATAATGCGCGTAGCCCAGCGCTTTGCTGATGGAGTTCATCAACGGGTAGTCCATGATCTCCATCGCCAGCGTCACCTGGGCGCGGCTCGCCATCACCACGCTCTCTTTTAGCCCGTCACGAAAGCGTCGCCGGGTTTCGTCACTGGCCTGCTGGTAATAGACGTCGTAGCCCGCCAGTTGGATCACGCGAATACCCACGTCCTGCGCGAACTGGATCGCCTTACGCATGATCTCAAGCCCCTGCTGATGCACCCGGTCATCTTCACTGCCAAGCGGGAAGCGACGGTGTGCGCTCAGGCACATGGAGGGCACCCGCACGCCGGTTTCGGCAATCGCGTTGACCAGCGCCAGCCGCTCATCGCGGCTCCAGTCGAGGCGAGAAAGGCGAGCGTCAGTTTCATCGACTGACATTTCGACAAAATCAAACCCCAGCGTCCTGGCAAGCTGAAGGCGCCCGGACCAGCACTCCCCGGCGGGGAGTGCTTTCTCATAGATGCCGAGCGGCACCTGTTTTGACAACATAGCCGCTCCTTAGCCCCACAGCTGCGCGATGACCCGTTTAAATTCCCGGGCGGCTTCCACCGGCGAGGCCGCGTCGCGAATGCTGCGCCCGGCAATAAAGACATGGATGGGAATACCCTGGAACAGCGGCAGATCCTCCAGCGCCAGCCCGCCGGTAACCGTCACCTTAAAGCCCATATCTGCCAGCCGTCTGATGGCGGTGATATCCGATTCGCCCCACGCCACGCCTGCTGCCTGCGCATCACGGCTACGGTGATAAACCACCTGGCCGATACCGGCATCACGCCAGCCCTGCGCCTGTTCCCAGGTCCAGTAACCGGTCAGCTCGATTTGCACGTCGCCGTTAAACTCCTGCGCCACTTCAAGCGCGCCTTTGGCGGTATTCAGATCCGCACAGCAGATCACCGTCACCCAGTCGGCATTCGCCTCGAAACACATGCGGGAGAGGATTTTCCCGGCGTCGGCGATTTTGGCATCCGCCAGCACGATTTTATGGGGATAAAGCGCCTTCAGATCGCGAACCGCGCGCACGCCTTCGCCGACGCAAAGGATGGTGCCGACTTCAATAATGTCCACCTCTTCGGCAATCAGACGGGTGGTTTCGTAGGCGTGGGAGAGCGTCTGATTATCCAGCGCCACCTGCAACAGGGGTAATGCCATAGTAAGTCCCTCTTAAACGGCCGCTGCATTAGCGGCATCGATGAGATCCAGCACGTCCTGCGCGGTGCGACAGGCACGTAAGCGATCGAAATTGGCTTCATCATCAAACAGGTTGACGATCTGCATGATGCCCACCTCCTGATGGGTGTTGGCGTCCACCGCCGCCATAGTGATGAGGATATCCACCGGATCGTTATCCTCGTGGTTAAACACCAGCGGGGTTTTTAGCGTCACCAGCGAAAATCCGGTGCGTTTGACGCCCTCTTCCGGGCGACCATGGGGCATGGCCAGACCGGGAGCGATGACAAAGTAAGGACCGAACTGCGCCACGCCATCGAGAATGGCCTGGTAATAACGCGGTTCTACTACGTCAGCGGCCACCAGCAGATCGACGCCGATTTTTACCGCCTCCTGCCAGCTACTGGCCTCGGCCTGTAAACGAATCGATTTATTTTCCGCCAGCGAATCACGTAATTTCATGCGACGTCCTTATTTCAGATCCTGGGGAAAGTGTGCGGTGATCACTTCCATCAGCTTTGGTCCGAAATCAGCCGGCGACAGCATGTTGCGCACGCCGACCACGTATTTATTGCCAGTGACGGTGATTTCACCGGCAATGTGGGTGGATGCGATAATCACATCAGCGCCGCCCAGCTCGCTTTTGTATTCGCCCACGGCGCAACTGTTCACGCTGTGATCCACGCCCTGTTGTGTCAGGAACTGATCCACTTTCATTTTCATGATCATGGAACTGCCCTGCCCGTTACCGCATACCGCCAGAATTCGTACCGTCATCACGTAACTCCTTTCATTAGGCAGAAGGTTCTGCCAGAGGGTGTTCTGCATCTTCTTCCGCACGCAGCACGCGTCCTGCGAAGAACATGTACGCCAGCGCAATCAGGATGATGATGCCCATAAACCACAGGCCAAGGGTGAATCCCTGCATCATTGGCGGTGCCAGAATTGACCAGTCCGCCATGCCCATCCACGCGTTCATGCCGGTGAGTTTTATCGCCCACACGCAGCCAAAGATTTCGATCATGCCCATCACCAGGCAAATTTTGAGCGCCGCCCGCCAGCCGCCAAAATGGTTGGCGAATACGCCGATAGTGGCGTTAGAGAAGAACATCGGGATAAAACCGGGAATGATCAGAATGGAAGAGCCACAAGCCAGCAAAATGCCTACCGCAATCAGCTGACCAACCGTACCCCACATAAAGCCCCACACCACCGCGTTAGGCGCGAAGCTGTAGATCGCTGCGCAGTCGATAGCCAGCACGGCGCCAGGGATCAGCCGCTGGGAGATACCGTTAAACGCTTCGGAGAGTTCGGCGACGAACATCCTTACGCCCTGCACGATGATAAAAATCGCCACTGCGAACTGAAAACCGGTTTGCAGGATGTAGATCGTCCAGTGGGTTTTACCGGCCATTGCCTGTACCATATCAAGCCCAAAGGAGAGAAGGATCGCGCCGAAAAAGACGGTCATGACAATGGCAGTAGAGACGATATTGTCGTGGAAAATATTCAGCCAGCCGGGCAGTTTTAGATCCTCCACGCTCTCCTCTTTTTTGCCGAGGAAAGGGGCGAGCTTGTACGCCAGCCAGGACGCAAACTGCTGCTGATGACCGATGGAAAAGCCGCAGTTGTCGGTGACCTGCTGTGTAGGCTTGTACATCATGTTGGAGGTGATCCCCCAGTAGAGCGACACCAGCACCGCCGTGCAGATGATGGTGGTCCACATCGGGTAGCCGAGGATAAAGAAGAACACGGCGATAAGCCCGGCCTGCTGAAACATAATGTGGCCGGTCAGCATGATGGTGCGAATACCGGTCACACGACGACACAGCACATATAAAATGTTTAACGCCAGCGCCAGCAATACCGCATATCCCACCCAGCTATAGGCATCCCCCATGCGTTCAATGGTTGCCATCATCGAGGCGTAGGTGTCCGAGATAGCCCCGTTAATGCCATACACCTCCGACATTTTGGCCACGACCGGTTTAAAGGTGCTGGTCAGAATGCCCGACCCCGCCTGTAACAACATGAAGCCGATAATGGTTTTGATGGTGCCTTTGACGATCACGCCGACGCTTTTGCGCAGCAGGATATAGCCCAGGCAGGTGACGATACCCAACAGCAACGGGGCATTGGTCATGACCTGGTTAAAGAAAACGGTAAAGACGCTGTAGAGGATCTCCATAACTCTCTCCGGAAGGTAAAGGGCACCGGGCATCGGTACCGGGTGTGCGCACACTCTACCAATCACAAATAATCACAAAAAGATTGCATTTGATTATTTGTGATGCGCCGCGCAATTTATTTCCACACCACAGCAATGGGCATTCACCACTATAAAAAATCAATATCATTTACAGTTAGATATAAAAAGAAGGACCGATATACCACCGCCTAAAATGCGCAAAACCTGAACGCTACTCGCACATTTTCTGCAAATCCCCTCGTTGCATTGCTGAAAAAAGCGTGACAACATGAATCAACAGCAATCATTAAATGATTACATTTGACATGAAAAGCGAGGAGTACAGAATGAGCAAAGTGGAAAGCATCAGCCGTGAATCATGGATCCTCAGCACTTTTCCCGAATGGGGAAGCTGGCTGAACGAAGAAATAGAACAAGAACAGGTGGCACCGGGCACCTTTGCCATGTGGTGGCTCGGCTGCACCGGCATCTGGCTGAAATCAGAAGGGGGCGCCAACGTCTGCGTCGATTTCTGGTGCGGCACCGGCAAACAAAGCCACGGCAATCCGCTGATGAAAACCGGCCATCAGATGCAGCGTATGGCGGGCGTAAAAAAGCTACAGCCCAATCTGCGCACCACGCCTTTTGTGCTCGATCCTTTTGCTATCCGGGAGATCGACGCGGTGCTCGCCACCCACGATCATAACGATCACATTGACGTGAACGTGGCGGCAGCGGTGATGCAAAACTGTCCGGAGACGGTGCCCTTTATCGGGCCGCAGACCTGTGTTGATCTGTGGATGAGCTGGGGCGTACCGCGCGAGCGTTGCATCGTGGTAAAACCGGGCGATGTGGTGAAGGTAAAAGACATTGAGATCCACGCCCTCGACGCCTTTGATCGCACAGCGCTGATCACCCTGCCTGCGGATCAGAAAGCCGCCGGCGTCCTGCCAGACGGTATGGATGCGCGCGCAGTGAACTACCTGTTTAAAACGCCGGCGGCTCGCTCTATCACAGCGGGGATTCGCACTACTCAAACTATTATGCAAAGCACGGCAACGACCATCAGATCGACGTGGCCCTCGGCTCATACGGTGAAAACCCGCGGGGCATTACCGACAAAATGACCAGCGTCGACCTGTTACGCATGGCGGAATCACTGAACGCCACCGTGGTGATCCCGTTCCATCACGATATCTGGTCGAACTTCCAGGCCGACCCGCAGGAGTTGCGCGTGCTGTGGGAGATGAAAAAGGATCGCCTGCAGTACGGTTTCAAACCGTTCATCTGGCAGGTAGGCGGCAAGTTCACCTGGCCGCTGGATAAAGACAAGTTTGAATATCACTATCCGCGTGGTTTTGACGACTGCTTTACCCTTGAGCCTGATTTACCCTTTAAATCCTTCCTGTGATGCCCACAGGCTTCGCGTCCGGCGGCGTGTGCTGCCGGACCGGCATTTTTTTACTGACGCTTAGTAATTGCAGGCTATTTCAAATATCATCTGAAAAAATCATTACTTATCGGAATAGCTCATGACGGAAGCGCAACGACATCAAATTCTGCTGGAACTGCTGGCACAAACGGGCTTCATCACCGTCGAGCAGGTGATGGCGCGGCTGGACGTCTCCCCTGCCACCGCCCGACGGGATATCAATAAGCTCGACGAGAGCGGCAAGCTGAAAAAGGTCCGTAACGGCGCAGAGGCCATCAGCCAGCAACGCCCGCGCTGGTCGCCGATGAACATTCATCAGGCGCACAATCTGGATGAAAAAGTGCGTATCGCCAAAGCTGCGTCGCAGCTGGTAAATCCGGGGGAGAGCGTGGTAATCAACTGCGGATCGACCGCTTTTTTACTGGGCCGTGAAATGTGCGGCAAACCGGTGCAGATCATCACTAACTATCTGCCGCTGGCGAATTACCTGATCGATCAGGAACACGAAAGCGTGGTGATCATGGGCGGGCAGTACAACAAAAGCCAGGCTATCACACTCAGCCCGCAGGGCAGCGAAAACAGCCTGTATGCCGGTCACTGGATGTTTACCAGTGGCAAAGGCTTAGCCGCCGATGGCCTGTATAAAACCGATATGCTGACCGCCATGGCAGAGCAGAAAATGCTGAATGTCGTCGGGAAACTGGTGGTTCTGGTGGACAGCAGCAAAGTCGGCGAACGCGCCGGGATGCTGTTCAGCCGCGCCGATCAGATCGACATGGTGATCACCGGCAAAGCGGCCAACCCTGACATCATCAAACAGCTTGAAAGTCAGGGTGTGCAGGTGATGTGCGTTTAAAGGTGCGCGCGAAAGAAATCGACGGTGGCCTCCAGCGCGACGGGGGTGATGCGATGCTTCACCCCCGCTTCCCACACGCAGGTCAGTTGCTGATCCAGCCCGGCCTGCGTCAGCGCCTGCTGTAACCGCCAGCTTTCATTTGCCGGGACAACATCATCCTCCTCGCCGTGCCACAGCAGCAGTGGCCGGTCTGCCAGACGCGGCAAATGTCGGGAGACGTCCCAGTCGGCAAGTGGCGCTATCGCCTGTTGCAGATCGTCAGGCGGAAACAGCGTGCGGGCAAGCGTTGTGAAGTAACCGGAACCCATCAGACTGGCGACGCATTTCACCTGCGAGTACTGCGTCATGATACCCAGCGCGGTCATGCCGCCCATTGATGCCCCCCCCACCGCCAGCCGGCCATCGATGATCAGCCCTTCGGCATAGAGTGCCTTTTGCAGCGCATCAAACTCCAGCAGATTGCTGTGCAGGATCTGCCAGAACTGGCCGAGTCGCGCCGTGGCGTCGCCGTTGAAGCGCGCACCGTGATCGCGAGCGTCCGGCATCACCACTCTTATCCCTGCCTGCGCCAGCGCGACGGCAAAGTAGCTGTACACCAGTTTCGATGAGCTAAACCCGTGGTAAAACACCACCGTCGGCAGCGGCTGGTCCCGCTGTCCGGCGGGGGTGGCGTGAAGGATTTCAATCCCGGCGAGGTGCCGCGTCTCAAGTTCAATCATCGTTTTCTCCTGCGTTATTTTGCAGATATGCCACGCAGGGCTGCTTTACGCAAGCCAGGAGCGGCGATGCTTTGCCATAATGTTGAGATGTCCATTACGCTTTTGGGTGATTTTCAGTCGAAAATCACGTTGCAGATAACAATTCGGGAACATTCCACCAAAGGGGAATTCACGAGGAACTACACTATGGCAATCAGGAAACGGGAAATAACGATGAGTCGGTTCGCCCCTGTTGTGCTGGCATTATTACTGAGTGGCTGTAGCGTATTGCAGGGCACGCCACAGCCCCCGCCTCCGGCGAAGAGCCAGCCGCAGGAGATCAGCCGTAATCAGACGGAAGGCTTGCAGCGTTTAGGCACCATCAGCGTGATGGTGAAAGGTTCTCCCATGGATGCGGAGGAGGAAATTAAGGCCAAAGCGGCGGCCGCCCACGCTGATTATTACGTCATTCTTCTTAATGACGATACGATATTCACCGGCCAGTGGTATTCGCAGGCCATTCTGTATCGTCAGTAACGGCTCGTTGATTTTTAAGGTTGATTTACACTGCTTTGCACCTTTAGACGTATTCCTGTGCACAATGAATTCGATGCTTCGGCAAAGGAGAGGATTTATACGCGATGGATTGCCCTGCCATGACTCAGGGTAACGTTAAATGGAGCTGACAAATGAAACGATCGCTTGCCTTAACTACATTGCTGCTCTCCGTTGGCTTAGTGAGCACAACAGCGCAGTCCGCCGAGTTTGCCAGCGCCGATTGCGTCACCGGGCTGAATGAAATCGGCCTGATCTCGGTAAATAACGTTTATGGCAGTGCACAGGATGTGGAACGTGTCATCGCCTTTAAAGCTGATGAGCAAGGCGCATCCTGGTATCGCATCATCGCGATGCAGGAAGATCTGCGGGCCGATAACTGGCGCGTGCAGGCCATTCTCTACGCGTAGCTCTCCGAAGCCACCTTTAATGGTGGCTTTTCTTTTTGTTGGTTTTAAATTACCTTACTGTTACTAAGTCAATAATTTCTTGTTACTTTTTGTTACATAGATTCGCTAAATTTTAGCGCGTAAATGCCGTTGAACGACGCACACCTTTCGATCAATGGATATTTTATGAACGCTTCATTTCGCCATGCCGGTCTGGGCACCAGGCTTTCTTTATTGACAGGCGTGAGCGTTGCAGTGCTTTTCCTGTTGTTCACCTTCCTGATGAGTCGTAACGCCAGCCACCAGCTCGAAACCCTTGCCGTCGAAGATCTTCACAGTCAGTCTACCGGTGTGGTGGATATGGTTGAGATGTTTAACACCAGCCTGACTGAGGAAGTGGAAAGCTATACGCGTTTATTCAGCAGTTTTGTTCCGCAGCCGGTCAGCGTGGATCTCACGCAAACCCGCACCATCCAGGGCATGACGGTGCCGCTGTTGAAAGGCGGAGATACGGAGCTGCATGAGAATAATGCGGTACCGGACGATTTCCTGAACCGTACCGGTGCCATTGCGACACTGTTCGTGCGCAGCGGCGATGATTTCGTGCGCGTGGCGACCTCGCTGCGTAAAGAAAATGGCGATCGCGCCATCGGCACAAAACTGGATCAAGCCAGCCCGGCGCTGGCTCCCGTCATGCGCGGCGAAGCCTATCGCGGCCTGGCGCTGCTGTTCGGCAAACGCTACATCACCCAGTATCAGCCGGTAAAAGACGCCAGCGGCAATATCATTGCCATTCTGTTTGTCGGTGTGGACATCAGCCGTTCATGGGCTATCATGCGCGATAAGATCCTGCAACGCCGTCTCGGCGAAAGCGGGCATTTCTACGTTCTGGATCGCAACGCCGGTAAAAATTACGGTAATTACCTGTTCCATCCGCGCGAAGAAGGAAAGCGTCCGCAGTGGGATGATGCCACGCAGAAAGCGCTGCTCGGCAGCGAATCCGGCACGCTGGAGCGCACTGATAGCGATGGCCGTACCCGAATGATCTCCTGGACCGCCCTGCCCGGCTGGAACTGGACCATCGTCGGCGAAGTGGATAAAGCCGTGCTGTTGCACGATGTGAATGCCATGCGTAACCAGTTCCTGATCGCCGGTGTGGTGATCTCGCTGCTGTTTGCGGCGCTCTTTGTGGTGATCATCCGCCGCTGGCTGACCCGCCCGCTGCGCGATGTCATTCAACTGGCACAGCACTATGCCTCAGGCGACTTACGCGCCACGCTGGAAGTGAAAAGCAAAGATGAAGTGGGCCAGCTCATCGAGGCAATCAACGGCATCGGCAACGGTCTGCAAACCATGGTGCAGCAGGTGCGCGAAGCGGCGGGTGAGATTAATCAGGGCACGTCAACCCTCGCCGCCGACAGCGGTGAGATCACCGAGCAGATCAACAAGCAGGCCAGTAGCGTGGAAGAGACCTCCGCCAGTATGGAACAACTGGCGGCCACCGTGCAGCAAACCGCGGAAAACATGGATCAGACCCAGCGTCTGGTGCAGGAAACCTCCGGTGCGGTCCAGCAGGGCGGTCAGACGGTCAGCCGTGCGGTTGCGACCATGAACGATATTCGTGATGCATCCCAGCGTATCGCCGCCATTACCCAGGTGATTGAATCCATTGCCTTCCAGACCAACATTCTGGCGCTGAACGCCGCCGTGGAAGCGGCACGGGCGGGCGAGCACGGTAAAGGGTTTGCGGTGGTGGCGCAGGAAGTTCGTGCGCTGGCGGCGCGCAGTGCGCAGGCAGTGAAGGAGATTGAAGAGCTGATCGCCGATACGCTGGCGAAAGTCTCTGAAGGTCATGCCCTGTCAGAGCAGACGCAGAAAGCGATGTCGGCGATTATCGACCACATGGGCAATATCAACCAACTGGTGACCGAGATCAACCACGCCTCCCGCGAACAATCCGCCGGTATCGGCCAGGTGAATCTGGCGATGACGCACATTGGCGAAGCCACGCACATCAACGCCGATCGCGCGTCACGCAGTGAAAACATTGCCCGTACGTTGCGTGAAAAAGGCAGTCATCTGAGTCAGCTGGTCAGTCTGTTCCGCCTTTAACCCACCCCGCCCGTGGCGCGTGACAGCAGGTGGTTTTGCACCTGCTCGTTTATCAGTGAGCCGCCACGGGTATCCAGCATCATCTGACACCAGGCCTGCGCCAGGGGCGGTGACGCATGGCGCAGCAACTGTGCGCCAGCCGCCAACCGGTAAAGTTGCCGGGCGATCTCCCGGGCCTGGGCTTCCTGCGGTTTACGCAGTCGCTGCTGTAACTGCCGCCAGGCGCGGTCAAAATGGCGATCCTGACCTTTCACCTCGCCGAACGCCTGCATCAGTAGATCCATCACGCCATGCTGTTTTGCCAGTACGCGCAGCACGTCCAGACACATGATATTGCCGGAGCCTTCCCAGATGCTGTTCACCGGCATTTCGCGGTACAGGCGCGGCAGTTCGCTCTCCTCGCAATAGCCAATGCCGCCGAGCACCTCCATTGCTTCCGCCACAAAGGGAATGCCCGCTTTACAGACGGCGAATTTCGCCACTGGCGTAAACAGCCGCGCCCACAGCGCCGCCTGCGGATCGGTGCGGTGATCCAGCGCCCCCGCGAGCTGGAACAAAAAGGCCGTTTGCCCTTCCAGCTGTAAGGCCATCCGGCTCAGCACCTCGCGCATCAACGGTTGATCGACCAGATTTTTACCGAAGGCCTGCCGCTGGTGCGCATGATAGAGCGCCACAGAAAAGGCGCGGCGCATCAGGCCGTGGCTGCCCAGCGCGCAGTCGACGCGCGTCAGTCCGCCCATTTTCAGGATCTGCCGTACACCGTCGCCCTCTTCCCCCAGCAGCCAGCCGCAGGCCTCCTGAAATTCCACTTCGCTGCTGGCGTTTGAGCGGTTGCCGAGCTTGTCTTTAAGCCGTTCAAGACGCACGCCGTTGCGCGTGCCGTCCGGCAGAAAACGCGGCACGAAGAAGCAGGACAAACCGCCGCTCGCCTGCGCCAGCACCAGATGCGCATCGCTTTGCGGCACCGAGAAAAACCATTTGTGGCCCACCAGCCGGTAAAGATCGCCGCTTTTTTCTGCCCGCGTGGTATTGCTGAGCACATCCGATCCGCCCTGTTTTTCCGTCATCCCCATGCCGATCAGCAGGCCGCGTTTTTGCCCGCCGGGCAGTACATGCGGATCGTAGCGATCGCTTAACAGCGGTTTTAGCCAGTCGCGAAACGGCGTGGGCAGCGTTTGTTGCAGTAGCGGCGTGGCGGCAAAGGTCATGGTCACCGGGCAAAGGGTGCCCGCCTCCACCTGCGCATGCAGTACAAAGCGCGCCGCACGGGCGACGTACGCCCCCGCCCGCGCGTCATCTTCCCACGCCAGATTGTGCACCCGGTTGGCGCACAGTCCCTGCATCAGCAGGTGCCAGGCCGGATGGCAGCGCACATCATCCAGTCGCTCGCCGGTCGCGTCATAGCGCAGCAGTTCGGGCGGATTAACGTTGGCAAGGCGTCCCAGTTCAAGGGACTCTGCCGTGCCCAGTTGCTGACCAATACTCGCCAGCAGTTCCACGTCCCAGCCCGCCCCTTCCCGGGCCACGGCGTCACGCAGCGAGGCGTCTGAAAGAAAAAGATTGCTGTTATTGAGCGGCAACGGTTGATTAAAAACAGTATGGGTTTGCCAGCGCATTCTGCGTTCCTCCTCCTTTAGCATCGTCGGTAAGTATGGATAGCCGTAAGGTTTTTGGTGCGGAGCTCTATCACAAAAGCGCCATCCGCTGCCGTAGACGCCGCTCTGCCGCCAGATGTTGTGTCGCGCTCTTCTTTATCGGAAGCCCTTTCAGTTGCCGTATCTGAACTATGATTGTTTTGCAACTGCTGTGGGGAACGTAACCATTGCATATCGATTCTGTGCTCACTGATGAGCTATACGGGGTAATTGTATGACGTCCAGAACCTTTACGAAAAGTTGGGGGGCCGAATACACAGAGGCCAATGCCGTGCGTTTTCGTCTGTGGGCTTCCGGTCACTCCAGGGTAATGCTCCGGCTTTCCGGGGAAGACAAAGAAATGAATGCGGTCGGCGACGGCTGGTTTGAACTGACCGTGCCTGGCGTTGCGCCGGGTGCGGAGTACCAGTATGTCCTGCCCGACGGCATGGCCGTTCCGGATCCCGCCTCGCGCGCGCAGAAAGCCGATGTGAACGGCCCGTCGCTGGTCGTCGATCCGGCCCACTATGCCTGGCAGAACACCGACTGGCAGGGTCGCGCGTGGGAAGAAACCGTGGTGTACGAAATGCACATCGGCACCTTTACACCCGAGGGTACGTTCCGCGCTGCCATCGATAAACTGCCGTACCTCGCGCAGACCGGCATCACCATGATCGAAGTGCTGCCCGTTTCGCAATTTGGCGGCAATCGTGGCTGGGGCTATGACGGCGTGCTGCTGTACGCTCCGCATGCGGCCTATGGCTCGCCGGACGATTTCAAGGCGTTTATCGACGCCGCGCACGGTCACGGGCTGTCTGTCGTGCTGGATATTGTGCTCAACCATTTCGGGCCGGAGGGCAACTATCTGCCGCTGCTGTCACCGGCGTTTTTCCATAAAGAGCGCCATACGCCCTGGGGCGCAAGCATCGCCTATGACGTGGACGCCGCGCGCCGTTATATGCTGGAAGCCCCGCTCTACTGGCTGGAAGAGTACAACCTCGACGGCCTGCGGTTTGACGCCATCGATCAGATCGAAGACACCTCTGACAAGCATCTGCTGATCGAGATCGCCGAACGCATTCGCGAGCGCATCACCGATCGGCCCGTACACCTGACCACCGAAGACAGCCGTAACGTCACCTTCCTGCATCCGCGCGAAAAAGACGGTTCAGCGCCGCTGTTTACCGGCGAGTGGAACGACGATTTCCACAACGCCGTGCACGTCTTCGCTACCGGCGAAACGCATGCTTATTATCAGGATTTTGCCCGCGAACCAGAAAAACTGGTGGCCCGTACGCTGGCGGAAGGTTTTGCGTATCAGGGTGAGGTCTCTGCGCACTCCGGCGAGCCGCGCGGCGTGAAAAGCACCGACCAGCCGCCCACTGCTTTTGTCGATTTCATCCAGAATCATGATCAGACCGGCAACCGTGCGCAGGGCGATCGTCTGATTACGCTGGCGGGAGCTGAACGCACCCGCGTGCTGCTGGCGATGCTGCTGCTATCGCCGCATATCCCGCTGCTGTTTATGGGCGAAGAGTACGGCGAAACCCATCCGTTCCTGTTCTTTACCGATTTTCATGGCGATCTGGCGAAAGCCGTCCGCGAAGGCCGCGCCAGAGAGTTTGAAGGGCATGCGGGTCATGAAGGGGAAAGCGTTCCGGATCCCAACGCTGAAGAAACCTTTGCGCGCTCGAAACTCGACTGGCAGAAGCTGGATACCCCGGAAGGTCAGGAGTGGCAAGCCTTTACCCAGGCACTGCTTGACGTACGTCAGCAGTACATCGTTCCGCTGCTGTTAACGGCGGGCGGCAACAGCGGCAAGGTGGTGGATACGGCTGAAGGTTATCTTGCCGTCACCTGGCGTTTCCCGCAGGGCACGCTCTCCCTTGCGCTGAATATCAGCGATCGGCACCAGCCGTTGCCGGATCAACCCGGCGAGACCATCTATGTCTGGCGCTCCCCGGCGGCCGATCTGCCCCCTAATTCCATTATTGTCCGTCTTGCCCCGGGAGATGTATCGTGAGTATCCCAACCTCGACTTACCGAATTCAGTTCCGCAACGGCATGACCTTTGATCGTGCCGCCGCGCTGGTGCCATATCTGAAACGACTCGGCATCAGCCATCTGTATGCGTCCCCGGTATTTACCGCCACCAGCGGCTCGACCCACGGCTACGACGTGACCGATGCCAATGAAATCGATCCAACCATTGGCGGGCGCGAAGGCTTTGACCGCATGGCGCAGGCGCTGAAAGCCGCCGGTCTGGGTCTGATCCTCGATATCGTACCGAATCACATGGCTGCCTCGCTGGAAAATCCCTGGTGGCGGGATGTGATCGAGCATGGTGAAGACAGCCGTTACGCGCGGCACTTCGACATCGACTGGTCACGCCGTCTGACCCTGCCGTTCCTCGGCGATACCTTTGAGGCGGTGCTGGCGAATGATGAGATCAGCGTCCAGCCCGATCCGAAAACCGGACGCCCGGCGCTGGCCTATTTCGACAACTTTTATCCACTGACGCCCGCCAGCTGGCAGGGGCGTGAGGCAGAGGTGCTGGCGCTGACCGACAAGGCGGACATCGCGGCGCTGCACGATCAGCAGCCGTGGCGGTTAATGTCCTGGCGCGATGCGCCGCGCGATCTCTCCTATCGCCGCTTCTTTGAGATCACCGGGCTGGCTGGCGTGCGCGTGGAAGACGACACCGTATTTGATGATACCCACCGGCTGATCCTCGAACTGGTGCATTCCGGTGCGGTAGACGGGCTGCGGGTGGATCATGTGGATGGCCTTGCGGATCCGCAGGCCTATCTGGCGCGTCTGCGTGAGACCGCAGGACCTGAGTGCTACATCACCGTCGAAAAAATCCTCGGCAAGGGCGAACATATTCCCGAAGACTGGCCGATCTCCGGCACCACCGGTTACGAGTTTATTGCCGCGCTCTCTGACGTGCTGGTGGATGACGATAAGCTGGATGCGCTGCGCCAGGCCTACGACGAGGCGGTCGGCAAACCGGTGGATATGAAAGCCGAACTGCGCGCCGCCAAGCTGCTGATGGTGGATCGTAATTTTGAAGGCGAATTCACCACCCTGCTGCGTCTGGCGATGGACATTGCCGCCACGCAGCACCGCACGCTGGATGAAACGCTGGTGCGCGCCGCCCTGCGTGAGCTGCTGGTCGCCTTCCCGGTTTACCGCACCTATGGCACCGCCAGCGGACTGCCGCAGGCCAGCCAGCAACTGCTGCAAAACGTGGTCGCGCGGGTAAAAAACAGCGATTACGCCCCGGATACGGAGGCGCTCGATTTCGTCGCGGCGATCCTTGCCAGCGACGAACCGGCCGCCGCCACCTTCCGCACCCGTTTCCAGCAGCTTACCGGCCCGCTGATGGCGAAGTCAGTGGAAGACACGCTGTTCTTCCGGCAGCACATGGATCTGGCCCTTAACGAAGTGGGCGCTGAACCGCTGCCGCGCGTCTTCTCTCTTGATCGTTTCCACGCCGAGATGAAAACCCGCCTCGAACGGCAGCCGGATGCGTTGTCGGGCACCTCGACCCATGACACCAAACGCGGGGAAGATGCTCGTGCGCGGCTCTACTCCCTCACCGAAGCGCCGGACGACTGGGCGGCGCATGTCGTGCGCTGGCACCAGATGAACGACAGTAAAGTCACCGTGTTGTTTGATGGTCCGACGCCAAAGCCGGAGCTGGCGTGGATGCTGTATCAGGCGCTGGCGGGCGTCTGGCCGGTTACGCTGACGCCGCAGGACACCGCCGGTTTACAGGCGCTGGAAGAACGTTTTATCCCGTTTGTGGAAAAGGCGCTGCGCGAAGCGAAGCTGCGTACCGACTGGGCCGACAGCAATGACGTGTATGAGACCGTGGTGCTCGACTATGCCCGTCACCTGCTCTCACCGGATAACCAGGCGTTCCTTGAAGACTTTTACCAGACGCTGCAACCCTTCGTTCGCGCAGGTCTGGTCAACAGCCTGACCCAGACGGTGATCAAGCTCACCGCCCCTGGCGTGCCGGATATTTATCAGGGTAGCGAAACGCTCAACTTCAGCCTTGTCGATCCGGATAACCGTCGCGAACCGGACTTTGCCGCCCTGGAACAGCATCTGTTCAGCGATGACGAACCGGTACCCACCTCAGAGGCAGACTGGATGAGCGGCGCGCTCAAGCAGCAGGTGATCACCCATGTGCTGCATTATCGTCAGCGTAAACCCGACCTGTTCCGCCGCGGTGACTATGTACCGCTGGCCGCCACGGGTGACAACGCCGATCACCTCATCGCTTTCGCCCGTCAGCAGGGCAATGATGCGCTGATCGTTATCGCGCCGCGCCTGGTGCTGCCGATGCAGCAGGCGAGCGATGCGCTAACCACACCACAGCGCTGGCCACAAACGGCAGTGACGCTGCCTGCGGCGCTGGCAAACCGTCGTTATCGCGATCTTCTGACCGGAGAGGAAGTCGTGCTGACTGACCAGATCCACCTTGAAAATGTTGATTGCTGTTCGTCTGTCATATACGTAAGCCAATGAGTTATGAGGGAATAAATGTCTGATAATAATAGTTTTGAGATTCTGGCGGGAACCAGCGAACGGCTTGGCGCCAATTTTGATGGTGAGGGTGTCAACTTTGCCCTTTTCTCTGCACACGCAGAACGCGTTGAACTCTGTCTGTTCGATCAGGACGGGAAAACCGAGATCGCCCGTCTGGATCTGCCGGAGTATACGCATGAAATCTGGCACGGTTACGTGCCGGGTCTGCAACCGGGCGCGCTCTATGGCTATCGCGTCTATGGCCCGTACGATCCGGAAAACGGTCACCGCTTTAACCCTAACAAACTGCTGCTCGACCCTTATGCCCGTGAGCTGGCAGGCGATATCGAATGGAACGACGCGCATTTTGCCTACGAGCTGCTGCATGAAGACAAAGATCTGACGTTTGATACGCAGGACAGCGCGCCCTTTACGCCGAAATGCCGGGTCATCGATCCTAATGAATTTGACTGGCATGATGAGAACCGCCCGAACATTCCGTGGTCGCATACGGTGCTCTATGAAACTCATGTGAAAGGTTTCACGCAGCTGAATTCGGCTATTCCGGAAGAACTGCGCGGCACCTATGAAGGCATGGGCCATCCGGCGACGGTGGAGTACATCAAAAGCCTCGGCGTGACCTCCGTGGAACTGCTGCCGGTGCACTGGTTCCCGGACGATCAGCATCTGCTGGATAAGGGACTGAAGAACTTCTGGGGCTATAACACCCTCGGCTTCTTCGCGCCTGCCTCGCGCTATTTCGGCCCGAACGGTATTCAGGGCTTCCGTAACATGGTGCGCGCCTACCACGATGCGGGCATCGAGGTGATCCTGGATGTGGTGTACAACCACACGGCAGAGGGCAATGAACTCGGCCCGACGCTCTCCTTTAAGGGCATCGATAACTTCTCTTATTACCGCACCATGCCGGACCAGCATCGTTATTACATCAACGATACCGGCACCGGTAATACGGTAAACACCTCGCACCCGCGCGTATTGCAGATGATCATGGATTCCCTGCGTTACTGGGCGGAATCAATGCATATCGACGGTTTTCGCTTCGACTTAGGCACTATTCTTGGCCGTGAGCCGGAAGGCTTTGACCAGCGCGGCGGCTTTTTTGACGCCATTATGCAGGATCCTGTGCTGTCGAAACTGAAGCTGATCGGTGAGCCGTGGGACATCGGACCGGGTGGCTATCAGGTGGGCGGTTTCCCGCCGGGCTGGGCGGAATGGAACGATAAATACCGCGATACGGTGCGTGAGTACTGGAAAGGCGTCAACGTCTCCACCGACTTTGCCGCGCGTCTGTTAGGCTCCGGCGATATTTACGATCTGCGTGGCCGCCGTCCGTGGGCGAGCGTCAACTTTATCACCGCTCACGATGGCTTCACGCTCAACGACCTGGTGTCCTATAACGAGAAGCACAACGACGAGAACGGCGAAGACAACAACGACGGTCATAACGATAATCGCTCCTATAACTACGGTGCGGAAGGCCCGACGGACGACGAAGGCATCAACAACGTGCGTGAACGTCAGAAGCGTAACTTCCTGACCACGCTGTTCCTGTCCCACGGTTCCCCGATGCTGCTGGCAGGGGATGAGTTTGGCCGTAGCCAGATGGGTAACAATAACGGCTACTGCCAGGACAGCGAAATCTCCTGGGTGCACTGGGACAATTTGCCGGAAAGCAGCGAGGCGTTGCGCGAGTTCACCCGTCAGTTGATCAAGATGCGTGCGAAGCAGCCGCTGCTGCGCCGTGAAAGCTGGCGCGACGGCACGGAGATCAAGTGGTTCAACGCTGGCGGCGGTTATCAGCAGCCAGAGCAGTGGGATGAAGGCTCAACGCTGGGCGTCTCACTGACCCGCCACGATTTGCAGGACGAAGAAGGGCTGTGGCATGAAGTGCTGGTGCTGTTCAACCCGTTCGAGGGCAACGTCCCCTTCCTGATCCCGCAGTCCACGGATGAGGGCTGGATGCTGGAACTGACGACGTCTGATACCGCCAAACGTGGGCTGATCATTAC
Organism: Enterobacter kobei; assembly: GCF_018323985.1. GTDB lineage: Bacteria > Pseudomonadota > Gammaproteobacteria > Enterobacterales > Enterobacteriaceae > Enterobacter_D > Enterobacter_D kobei_A. The sequence continues at coordinate 4,107,167 of NZ_AP024590.1, forward strand.
CAAAGAGAAAGAGTTCGAGCTGGAAGGCCGCAGTATCGCGCTGTTCAGAAGACCGTAAAGCGGGTTGCCGTGATAAAAAAAGGGCCATCATCTGATGGCCCTTTTTATTGTCCGTCGACCGTTAACCGCGCTGGCGTACTGCTTCGAACAGGCAGATACCGGTCGCTACCGATACGTTCAGCGAGGAGACGCTGCCCGCCATCGGAATGCTGATCAGCTCATCGCAGTGCTCGCGGGTCAGGCGACGCATACCCTCGCCTTCTGCCCCCATCACCAGCGCCATCGCGCCGGTCATTTTGCTCTGGAACAGCGTGTGATCGGCTTCGCCCGCCGTACCAACGATCCAGATATTCTCTTCCTGCAATACGCGCATGGTGCGCGCCAGGTTGGTGACGCGGATCAGCGGCACGTTTTCGGCAGCGCCACAGGCAACTTTTTTCGCCGTCGCATTGAGCTGCGCGGAACGGTCTTTCGGTACGATGACCGCATGGACGCCCGCCGCATCGGCGCTGCGCAGGCAGGCCCCGAGGTTATGCGGATCGGTAACGCCATCGAGGATCAGGAAGAATGGCTTATCCAGGCTTGCGATCAGATCCGGCAGATCGTTTTCCTGATACTGACGCCCCGGCTTCACGCGCGCAATGATCCCCTGGTGGACCGCGCCTTCGCTTTTTTCGTCCAGAAACTGACGGGAGGCGACCTGCACCGGAACGCCCTGCGCTTCCAGCGCATGGATCAGCGGCATCAGGCGCTTGTCTTCGCGGCCTTTCAGAATAAAGACTTCCTGAAAGCGCTCAGGGGCGCGTTCCAGCAGTGCCTGCACCGCGTGGATGCCATAAATCATTTCACTCATGAAGGGTACTCAGTAGAGGTTAAAAGGGTGTTTCCCGCCCATTATAACTCACCATACCCCCAGGCGTCCTTCCCCGTTACGCATTCACTGTCGCAGGAAGCCGCTTTTTTTCTGCGGGATGCGCAGGCAATATCGCCGCCAGCAACCAGCGCGTGTACTCATGCTGCGGATGGGCAAAAAGCTGCGCGCTGCTCGCCTCTTCCACCAGTTGTCCGCGATACATCACGCCGACCCGATCTGCCACATGGCGCACCACATTGAGATCGTGAGAAATAAACAAATACGCGAGGCCATAGTCGCGCTGCAAATCCATCAGCAGATTCAGCACCTGCGACTGAATGGAAACGTCCAGCGCCGATACCGGCTCATCGCAGATGATCAGCTTCGGACGCAGGATCAGCGCCCGCGCAATGCCGATACGCTGGCGCTGTCCGCCTGAAAACCCCTGCGGATAGCGTCCGGCATCCTGCGCCTGCAAACCGACCTGTTCCAGCATTGCTGCCACCGCTTTTTTACGACGCTGCGCATCGCGTTCGCCGTGAATGATCAATGGCTCCTCAATGCTGTAGCCAATGGTGCGCTTTGGATCAAGCGTGGAGAGCGGATCCTGGAAGATCATCTGAATGTCTTTGCGCACGCTACGCCATCCGGCGGCGCTGAGATCCAGCAGCGACTGGCCGTTGAAATCCACCCGCCCGCCGGAGGCTGGCGTTAAGCCGAGAATGGTGCGCCCGGTGGTGCTTTTACCGCTGCCGGATTCGCCGACCAGCGCGTAGGTTTCCCCGGCATGAATGTTAAAACTGACGTCCTGCACCGCCTGCACGCTGTGCCCGCGGCGGGTAAAGGTTTTGGACAAATGCTGTACGTTCAGCAACGGCTGATTCATGGCATGACTCCCGTTTCTTCTGCGCGCCAGCAGCGCACCTGATGACCGTGACCGCCGAGCGGGCGCAGCTGCGGCGGCTGCGCCCGGCAGGTGGCGGTCGCCAGCGGACAGCGATCGGCAAAGGTACAGCCGCCCGGCAGCGCATCCAGCGCCGGGACGCTGCCGCGGATCTCCTCCAGCCGGGTCTTCGGCGTATGGGACAGCGAGGGCCGCGCCGCCAGCAGCGCACGGGTATAGGGATGGCGGGGATTTTCGAACAGCGTCATCACATCCGTTTCCTCCACCACCTGCCCGGCGTAGAGCACCACCACGCGCTGACACAGCCGCGCCACCACGCTCAGATCGTGAGTGATAAAGATGATCCCCATTCCGCTCTGCTGTTTGATGTCGTCCAGCAGTTGCAGGATTTGCGCCTGAATAGTGGCGTCCAGCGCGGTGGTCGGCTCATCGGCAATCAGCAGCGACGGCGCGCTGGCGATGGCCATGGCGATCATCACCCGCTGGCGCATGCCGCCGGAAAGTTCATGGGGATAAGCATTTACGCAGCGGGCGGCATCAGCAATGCCCACCTGCTCCAGCAGGTGCAGCCGTTTTTCATGGCGCTGCGCCCGGTTTAACGTGGTGTGCAGCTTCAGGCTTTCTTCAATTTGAAAACCAATCGTCAGCACCGGATTCAGGCTGGAGAGCGGATCCTGGAAAATCATCGCCATCTCGCCGCCGCTGCGCCGACGACGTGCCGTTGCCGGGAGCGTGTCGAGGCGTTGGCCGCCGAGGACGATTTCACCGTCGGTGCGGCTGGTGCGCGGGGACAATAGCCCCATCAGCGCCTGTGCGGTGACGCTTTTCCCGCAGCCGGATTCACCGATGATGCCCAGCGTTTCATGATGATGCACGGTAAAGGAGACGCCGCGCACCGGGGCCACCACGCCCTGCGGCGTGGCGAAATTCACCCGCAAATCTTTGACGCTTAACAGCGGCGGCGGATTAACCATGTTGCTCCCCTTTTTTCAGCAGGCGCAGGACACGCTGCGGCAGCGGTTTTAGCCCCGGCTCGGCGCTGTCGCGCAGATCGTCGCCGATAATATTCAGCGCGAGGATCAGCAGCACAATGGCGATACCGGGAAAAAAGGTCATCCACCAGGCGGTAAAGATCACCGCTTTTCCCTCCAGCAGCAGGTTGCCGAGGCTTGGCGTTGGCGCAGGCACACCGGATCCTAAAAAGCTCAGCGCGGCCTCGGTCAGAATAGCTACCGAGAACACCCAGGTGACCTGCACAATCAGCGGTGACAGCACATTCGGCAGCAGGTGTAACCAGATAATCCGCGCCGAGGAAGCCCCTTGCGCGCGCAGGGCTTCGATGAAGTTTTTTTCTTTGATGACCAGCGCCGCGCCGCGGATCACCCGCGCAATGGACGGCACATATACCAGCGACAGCGCCAGCACGACGTTAGCGATATTCGGCCCCAGCACACCGACGATGGCGATAGCCAGCAGCAACGACGGAAAGGCGAACAGCCCGTCGCAGACGCGCATCAGAATGCGATCCACCGGGCGATACCAGGCGCAGAGCAACCCGGTCACCATGCCGATCGCGCCAGCTATGACTGCCACCGCCGCGCCGACGGAAAAGGACACCCGCACCGCCAGCGCCACGCGCACAAACAGATCGCGGCCAAAGTTATCGGTGCCAAACCAGTGCGCCGCGCCGGGGGCCTTCAGGCGGCTGAGCGGATCGATAGCATAGGGATCGTAAGGGCTGAAAAAGGTGCTGCACACCGAGAGCAGCACAATGCCCGCCAGTACGCCGCACCATAGCCAGAGTTTCTTACGCGTCATGGACTTTCACTCCCTTCAACGGACAGGCGCGGATCGACCATATAGCTGAGCACGTCCACCGCCAGGTTAATCAGCACGTAACAGACGGTGATCAGCAGCACCACGCCCTGGATCACGGTGAAATCCCGCCGTTCGATGGAGTCCACCACCAGCGAGCCGACGCCGGGAATGCCAAACACGCTTTCGATGACGATGGTGCCCGTCACCAGCGAGGCGAACGATTCCCCGCAGATGGTCAGTACCGGGATCAGGGCGTTTTTCAGCGTATGGCGCAGCAACACCATGCGTTCGGGCACGCCTTTGGCGCGGGCGGTATGAATAAAATTCTCCTGCAACACGTCGAGCATGACCGCGCGGGTCATGCGTGAGATCAGCGCGGCAATACGAAAACCGAGCGCAATGGCGGGCAGGGTCAGATACCAGACGTTTTGCAGCCCGTTTTCATTAGTGGAGCGGTAACCCACCACCGGAAACCAGCGCAGTTGCACGGCGAAGAAGAAGATCAGAAATAAACCAAGCAGAAATCCCGGTACCGACATGCCGAAGGTCGCCAGCGCGCGGATGACACGATCGGCCATGCCGCCATGCTGCCAGGCGCTGATCGCCCCGCTCGCCAGACCCAGCACCAGCGCGATCAGTTGCGCGTACAGCGCAAGGGCCAGCGTGGGAGTGAGATGCTGTAAAAACAGCTCGCTGACGCTGGCATTGAGAAACAGCGAGTGGCCGAGATCGCCGGACAACACCGCCCCCGCCCAGCGCACAAACTGCATCAGCAGCGGCTGATCCAGCCCCATCTGCTGGCGCAGCGCGGCAATGTCCTGCGGGCTCGCGTCGTTGCCGAGGATCACCAGCACCGGATCGCCTGGTGCAAGATGCACCAGGCAAAACACCACCAGCGATACCACCAGCAACACGGGCAGCAGCGCCATCAGCCGGTGAAACAAGAACCACTTCATAGACGTCTCCGGTTACGGCGTGACGGTGACATTCCACAGCACCGGCCCAATCAGATCATGGTAGCCGTGCACGTTTTTCTTCAGGGCGACCGGCTCCGGCGTGGTATGGCCAAGCACGATCACCGGCAGGTACTGCCAGGTCAGCACGTTCAGTTTATCCACCAGCGGTCGCGCTGCTTTCAGCGATGCCGCCTGCTTGATGCCATCAAGCGCCGCATCGATTTCCGGGCTGTTGCTCAGACCCGGGAACTTCGCGCGGGAGTCGAGGAACGGATACTGGTGCAACACCTGACGCATGGAGAACTCCAGCGCGCACAGGTCGAAGTTCTTCGGATCCTGACGGCGTTGCAGCACCGTCGGCCAGTCGTAGACATCCAGTCGGGATTTGACGCCGATCTGCTTGAGCACCTGCTGGGCGACAATCGCCAGGTTATACAGCTCTGCATACTCTTTAGTAGCGATAATCACCACTTCTTCGCCGTTATAGCCGGATTCTTTGACCAGTTTGCGAGCCTCCTCGAGTTTATGCTGGTTCCAGAACGGCTTGCCCGCCTCGCTGTACCAGTCCACCTGATTCGGGAATCCCAGCGACGGATCTTCTTTAAAGAAACGCGGATCGCTGTAACCTGCCAGCAGCGTCTGGTGCACGTCGAGCGCGAGGTTAAACGCCTGTCTAAGCTTTAGGTTAGCGAACGGCCCTTGCTGCTTGTTGAACAGATAGGTGATCAGCGAACCGCCGCTTTCGGGCCGCGCAAGGTTCAGATCCGGCGCGTTGGTAAGAGCATCGATATTGTCTTTCGGCAGGTTAAATACAATGTCGTATTCGCCGGTCATCGCCCCGGCCAGCCGCGTGGATTCATCGGTGATATAGCGGAACCAGATGTCTTTTACGTTGGCTGGCTTAGCGCCGGAAAGTCCGCTGGACGGGTCTTTGCGCGACACAAAGCCGTCATAGCGCGTCAGGTGTAAATACTCGCCCTGTTTAAACTCCGCCAGTTTGTATGGTCCGGTGCCGATAAGCTCGGTGACCGGTTTTTTGCTGCTGTTGGCCTGGTCGATCAAGCGTTTGGGCATGATGGCGGCGATGTTTTTCACATCCGCCAGCACATTCAGGGCGATCAGTGAAGGCTCCGGCAACGTCAGACGCACGGTTTTGTCGTCGACTTTGCTGAACTGCGCCCCTGGCAGGTTGGCTTTCCCCTGCGTTGAAACCGCCAGCCAGCGCGTCATGGAAGCCACCACGTCATCGGCGGTGAGCGGCTGACCATCGTGGAACTTCACGTCGTCGCGCAGCACGAAGGTGTAGATTTTGCGATCGTCGCTGAGCGTATAGGACGCCACCAGATCCGGCACCGGCTCAAACTTATCGTTGATGGTGAACAGCTCTTCAAAGATATGGCGATCCACATCGGAGGTGGCGTTATTGGTGGTGAGATACGGATCGAGGGTGCCGGGCCGGTTGCCATAAGCGATGTTCAGCGTCGCATTACGGTTCACGGCCTCGGCCAGTGCGCTTCCCCAGGGTAAAGCCGCCGCCAGCAGCAGTGCGGCGGCAGAGAATGTCATTTTCATTGTTTTTCTGGCTCCGGTGGCGATCAGGCCGCGTTTGAGGTGGTAGGTCGTCCGGCAAATTCATCCTTCGCCGCCTGAAGCAGCGCAGGCTCGGTGAGTAACCGCAGCCCGGCGCGCGCCAGCACCAGCGCGGCGGTGATTAAGGCTTCGTACCCTTTTTCGGAGTTGGCGGCTTCGCGGAACGCGACCGTGTGGCCGATCAAATCGTCCGGGCCAATCTTGATGGACGGATGCGCAGTAGGCACCGCATGGCTGATATCGCCGACGTCCGTGGATCCTTTGCCCTCTTTGGCGCTGAGATCCACCGGTTCGCCCACCGCCGTGAACTCCTCAAGAAAGAGGTTATTCAGCGTGTCGTTGATGTTGAAATCCCGCGGGCCGACCTGATGCTCAATTTTTACCGTCGCACCGGTCGCCAGCGCCGCACCTTCAGCGATCGCCCGGATGCGTGGCTCCAGCGCTTCAACGGCTTCACGGGTTTCTGCGCGAATGTAAAAGTGCGCTGAGGCGTATTCAGGGATCACGTTCGGCGCCTGGCCGCCGTTGGTGATGATGCCGTGAACACGCACGCCGTCCGGCAGTTGCTGGCGCAACACGCTGATGCCGTTATAGAGCAGCACCAGCGCATCCAGCGCGTTGACCCCTTTGTGCGGCGAGCTGCCCGCATGGGACGGTTTGCCGTAGAAATGGAAATACAGATGATTATTAGCGAGGAATGGCCCGGTCAGACGCGTTCTGCCGCCCGGATGCACCATCATCGCCGCGTCTACCTCCCGCAGGAATCCGTGCTCCACAAAGCGGGCTTTAACATTGCCGTTCGGGCCGCCTTTACCGCGCAGCCCGCCCTCTTCCGCAGGCGTGCCCAGTACTACGACGTTGCCGCCGGTTTTATCCAGCGTCTGGCTCAGCGCAATGGCGGCGGCGATGCTGGAAACGCCGATGATGTTATGTCCACAGGCATGGCCAATGTCGATCAGCGCATCAAATTCAGCGAGATAAGCAATAGTCGGCCCCGGTTTGCCGCTCTTCTTAACGGCGTAAAAAGCGGTTTCGTGACCGGCAACGTTTGCGGTGACGGTGAAGCCATTTTTTTCAAGCAACGCGGTCAGGAGGCCGCTGGCATAGTATTCATTGTTACCGGTTTCCGGGTGCGCATGAATATCTTTTGAGATGGCGATGTACTCGTCGCGGTGTTGATTAAGGCTCTGTTCCAGTCGTGCGGTTAACTCACTGATGCTCATGGCTTCCACCTTTTCGTGATGTCGGTTGATTGGGGGTTAACTCAGGTGACGCTTTGCCTCCTGACGGACGCGATGCAGAACGTGATGCTTTATTTCGCCGTAGCGCGGGTGTTCAACGAGGGTTTCGATGTCGCGATCGCGATCGAAGGGACTGACGATCTCTTCCACGATCTTGCCAGGTTTTGCCGACATGATCAGGATACGATCGGCGAGGAACAGGGCTTCTTCCACATCGTGGGTGACAAACAGCAGCGTGGTATCCGTTTCCAGCCAGGCGTTGCGCAGCAATTCCTGCATCATCATGCGCGTCTGGGCATCAAGGGCGCCAAACGGCTCGTCAAGCAGCAGCACTTCCGGCTCCGGCAACCAGGCGCGCGCCAGCGCCACGCGCTGTTTCATACCGCCCGATAACTGCCAGGGGGCGTGATGTTCAAAACCTTTCAGCCCGACGCGAGCCAGCCAGTCCAGCGCCTTCGCGTTCACGTCGTCTTTGCGGTGGCTGCCAAGGCGCGGGCCAAAGGTGACGTTATCCAGCACCGACAGCCAGGGAAACAGATTGGGCTGCTGGAAAATCATCCCGCGCGAGGGACCGGGCTTGCGCACCGGTTCGCCGCCGCTTAACACGCGTCCGCTGTCAGGCTGGTTAAATCCGGCAACGAGGTTGAGAATGGTGGATTTTCCGCAGCCCGACGGCCCCAGCAACACTACAAACTCGCCCTTCTCAAGGGTGAGGGAGACGTCTTCCAGTACGGTAAAGGGATGCGGTTTCGCCGCAAATTGCAGGGACACCTGCTCCAGCGCAATCTGTACAGCCATTATTCTTTCCCTGCCCAGGGCACAAACACGCGTTGCAGGCCGAGGATGAGTAAATCAAGGAGATAACCTATGCCGCCGAGCAGCAGAATGCCCAGCATGACGATATCGGTGCGTAAGTAAGAGCTGGCATTGATCACCATCCAGCCCAGACCGGAACTGGCAGCGACCATTTCGGCGGCGATAAGCGACGTCCAGCCAATGCCGATCGACAGCCTGACGGTAGTAAACAGATCCGGCAGCGCGTCCGGCAACACTACGCGCAGGAAGATTTGTTGCCGGGAGGCACCGAGGGTTTGCGCCACGCGGATGCGTGAGCGCCCGATGCGCTCCACTGCGGCGCTGGCGCCCACCACCACGCTCAGGAAGGTGGCGATGAAAATCAGAAAGAATTTCGAGCTTTCCCCAATGCCAAGCCATACCACCGCCAGCGGAATAAGGGCGATTTTGGGCAGCGGGCGCAAAAACTGCACGAAGGGGTTAAGCACCGCCGCCAGCCCGTCTGACAGGCCCATCAACAGGCCGAGCGGAATACCGATCACAATCGCCACCGCAAAGGCACTGAGCGCCCGCGCCAGGCTGACGGCGATATGCTGCCAGAGCGGCACCTGCCGGTAACCGTCGGCCAACAGTTCTTCCGTCGTCAGACCAATATCCGTCAGCGACGGCAGCAGCAGCGGGTCAACCCACTGGCGGGTGGCGGCCACCTGCCAGAGTATAAAGAAGATCGCCACCGACAACACGCTGATGGCGATATGCTGACTCACTCTCATTTTGCGTTCACCGCCGCATCGCGAAGGTAACGGGAGTTGATAGCGGTATCCCAGTTAGCAGGAATGTCGCGCTTGCGGATCTCGCCAATGCCGGCGAGGAAGTTTGAGGTTTTGGTCAGCGCTTTGCCGATGCCGCTGTCGGTGGTGTGTGTGCCGTCGCCCAGCCAGGCGGCGGTGCCCTGTTCACTCAGCGTCGGGTATTCCAGCCCGCCCAGCGTATTGGCCGCCGTGGTCACCGGCGCGCCCACTTCTTTCGCCACGATAGCGGCGGCGCGCTCAGGATCTTTTTTGAACTCATTGACCTTTTCCTGATGCACGCGCAAGAAGGCGCTGACCACATCGGGATACTGCTCGGCAAAGGCTTTGCGCACCACATAGTTGTTGTAGATCAGGTAACCCGCCTGTTGCAGATCTTTGGTGGCGAACACCTGGTGCCCGCCAGCCGATTCCAGCTCCTGGGCGAAAGGCGCCCAGACGTAGCCTGCATCAATATCGCCCCGCTTCCATGCAGCAACCATTTCTGCCGGACGCAGGGGCAACAGGGTAATTTTGCTGCGATCGAGTTTGTTGACGCTGATCGCCGCCTCCAGCGCATATTGCGCGGTGGAATTTGGCGGATAAGCGACACGTTTACCTTCAATATCATTTATGCGGGTGATGCCGTCTTTACCGATTAAGCGTTCGTAGCTGGCGATCACGCCGGACACGCCGATTATTTCCACCGGTAATTTACGCACAATGCCCGCCGTCGCCGGGCTGGAGCCAAAATTGGCAATATCAATAGCATTACTGGCGAAATAGGTTAACGCATCGGCTCCGGACGCAAATTGCACCCATTTCACTTTGCTGTTTAACGCTTTATCCAGTGAGCCATCGGCTTTCGCCAGCATTAATACCTGCGAACCGCCGCTATAAGCAATACGGACTTCTTCCGGCGTAGCGGCAAAAGAAATCTGCGACCATAAGCTACCCGCTGCCAGTAATAAGCAGAGACTTTTTTTCATTTTATTATCCTGTGAGGAAATTCATTATTTAGCGCCCGACCAGTATATTCAGCAGGCGGTGATTTATTTATACGGATTATTGCTAAGCTTTTATTCACAACAGGAATGGCGATAATCCTGCCAGAGAGATGAACAGCGCTCCGCCAGCGCCTGCGCGGGATCAATAGCGTGGGATAGAAAAGGAGAGTCGATGGCTTTCAGAGCGACCGGCACTTCGGTGCAGGCGAGGATTAACCGCTGCGCCCCGCGTTCTACCAGCGCCTGCGCCTGCCGCGCCAGCAACTCGCCGCCTTCGTGCAACGCGCCGCGCTTGACCGCGTAGCAACCCGGTACGAACAGATTTTCCAGCTCGTGCGCCTCAGGCACTACCGCCGTGATACCCAGACGGCATAGCCCCTGCTGATACCAGCCCGCATCCAGCGTGCCTTTAGTGGCGATCACTCCAACGCGCGTGGCGTGCTCAGAACGGATCTGCGTAAGGGTGGCCTCAACGATATGCACCAGCGGCGCGGCGCTTGCCGCCTGTAAAGCGTCAAACCAGTGATGGGCGGTATTGCAGGGAATGGCGATGTGGCTCGCCCCTGCGGCGTTTAAGGTTTTGATACCGTTGAGCAACTGCGGCAGCGGCGACGGGCCGGTGCCCGCCAGCGCCTGTTGCCGGTCGGCGATCTGCGGTACGTTCCACGCCAGCACCGGGATCTGCTGCTGATCGCGCTGCGCGGGCGTGGCATCCAGCAGTTTTGTCATAAAATCCACCGTCGCCAGCGGCCCCATGCCGCCCAGCACACCGAGCAGGAAGGGTGTCATTTTTCCAGCACCTGACGATAACCAAACAGCCCCGCCGAACCGCCGGTGTGGATAAACACCACATTTTCGTCCTGGCGGAAATGACCGTTGCGGATCAGATCCACCAGTCCGGCAAAGCCTTTTCCTGAATAGACCGGATCCAGCAAGATACCTTCATGGCGCGCCAGCAGTCGGATCGCCTCCAGCATGGCATCGGTGGGCAGCCCGTAGCCATCGCCTACGTAGTCGCTGTTTGCCACCACGCTGCTGCGCGGCAACTCGCCCGCCACACCCAGCAGCGCAAGGGTGCGGGAGGCCAGGTTCCAGACGTTCTCTTCCTGCTTCTCTTTCGGCGCGCGCACGCTGATGCCGAGCACGGGCACATGGCTATTGGTCGCAGTAAATCCGGCGACAAGGCCCGCCTGGGTGCCGGTGCTGCCGGTGGCGTGCACCACGTGATCGATGCGTAAGCGTAACCGGGAGGACTGGTAAAGCAGCTCTTCGGCACAGGCTACGTAGCCCAGCGCGCCGATGGGGTTAGAGCCGCCGCCGGGGATAACATAAGGGTTAAAGCCCTGTTCGCGCAGCGTGGCGGCATAGTTGTCCATCGCCTGTTGCATATCAGTGCCGCCCGGCAGATGAGCGACAATTTCACCGCCCAGCAGCTCATCAAGCAGCACATTGCCCGATCGCTGATACTCTTCGCCAAAATCCGTTACGCGTTTTTCTAACAGTACCTTCGCTGGCAGGCCCAATTTTGCCGCCCCGGCAATGGTCTGACGTACATGGTTAGACTGGGTTGCCCCCTGGGTAATAATCACGTCGGCACTCTTTTGCAGCGCATCGGCCAGCAAAAATTCCAGCTTGCGGGTTTTATTTCCCCCGGTGGCAAGGCCGGTGGCGTCATCCCGCTTGATCCATATTTTCGGTCCGCCCAGTAATTTACTCAAATTCTCTAAAGGTTCGAGCGGCGTGGGAAAATGACCTAACGAAAGGCGAGGAAAACGGGCCAGATGCATAGTAGCTCCTTGAATATTTGCTTATCAGCAAATTAATAACAGTCGGATCACTTTACACCGCCAGGCTTTACGTCTAATGACAAATAAAAAATATCTATTGCTGAAAATTAACTAACCGCAGAAATAAAAAAAGCCCCTTATTAAAGAGGCTTTTTATTTACTTCATTGTTGCCGACTTACTCAGCGACTTTCTTTTTCGCCGTGCGTTTTGCTTTGGTGGCCGCCGCGATTTTTTGCGTTTTCGCGGACGGGGCTGCCTTCGGCTTTTTCTCTTTCTTCGGTTTCGGCTGCGCGTTGTCCGGGTTTTTGGCTTTCGGTTTGCCTTTTTCACCCCGGAACGCGTTGTCCGGCTCAAAGTTTACTTTTTTGCCGACCTGACGACGGCGGCTGCTGTTACGTCCTGGCGCGCCTTTTTTGGCTTTTTCGCGTTCGGTTTTGCCGACGTTACGCGGCGCACGTTCGCTGGAGATCAGCGTGAAGTCGATTTTACGCTCGTCCATGTTGACCGCTTCCACGCGCACTTCCACGCGGTCGCCCAGACGATAGGTTTGCCCGCCGGATTCGCCGATTAAGCGCTGTCCCACCTGATCAAAACGGTAGTAATCGTTGTCGAGAGACGACACGTGCACCAGACCATCGATAAACAGATCGCTCAGACGCACGAAGAAACCAAAGCCGGTAACGCTGGCAATGACGCCAGAGAAGGTGTTGCCGACCTGATCCTGCATAAAGTCGCACTTCAGCCAGTCGGAGACTTCGCGCGTGGCTTCGTCGGCACGGCGTTCAGCCATGGAGCAGTGCTGGCCCAGTTGCAGCATCTCTTCCACGCTGTAGTGCCAGCCGCCGGTTTCGGTGCTGTCGCCTTCATGGCCCTGCTCTTTCGCCAGCAGATATTTGATGGCGCGGTGCAGGGAGAGGTCAGGATAACGACGGATCGGCGAGGTAAAGTGCGCATACTGTTGCAGCGACAGGCCAAAGTGACCGCGGTTTTCCGGATCGTAAATCGCCTGCTTCATCGAGCGCAGCAGCATGGTTTGCAGCATTTCATGATCGGGACGATCGGCGATGGATTCCAGCAGCGCCGCGTAGTCACCCGGCTCCGGCTTACTGCCGCCCGGCAGCTCCAGGCCCAGTTCCGCCAGAACCGAGCGGAATGAGGTGATCGCTTCGTTGGTCGGACGGTCATGAATACGGAACAGCGCCGGCTCTTTCGCTTTCTCGACAAAACGCGCCGCCGAGATGTTGGCGAGGATCATGCACTCTTCGATCAATTTGTGGGCGTCGTTACGTTCGGTCAGCTCAATGCGCTCGATACGGCGTTCAGCGTTAAAGATGAATTTCGCTTCTTCGCTCTCAAAGGAGATGCCGCCGCGCTCTTCGCGCGCCTGGTTCAGCGTTTTATAGAGGTTGTGCAGCTCTTCAATGTGCGGCACCAGCGGCGCGTACTGCTGACGCAGTTCCTGGTCGCCTTCCAGCATATGCCAGACTTTGGTATACGTCAGACGCGCATGCGAGCTCATCACCGCTTCATAGAATTTGTAGCCGGTTAAGCGCCCTTTGGTGGAGATGGTCATCTCGCACACCATACAGAGGCGGTCAACCTGCGGATTAAGCGAGCACAGGCCGTTAGACAGCACTTCCGGCAGCATCGGCACCACCTGCGACGGGAAGTAGACCGAGGTACCACGGTTGTGCGCTTCATCGTCCAGCGCCGTGCCAGGACGCACGTAATAACTGACGTCCGCAATGGCCACCCACAGACGCCAGCCGCCACCGCGTTTTTTCTCGCAGTAGACCGCATCGTCGAAGTCGCGGGCGTCTTCACCGTCGATGGTCACCAGCGGCAGGTTGCGTAAATCAACACGGCCCGATTTCGCCGCTTCCGGCACCTGCTCGCTAAGGGTGGCGATCTCGTCTTCTACCGCTGTCGGCCAGACGTAAGGGATTTCGTGGGTGCGCAGCGCCATATCAACAGCCATGCTGGTACCCATATTATCGCCCAGCACTTCGACAATTTTGCCGATGGCTTTGGTGCGACGGGTCGGGCGCTGGGTGAGTTCAACCACCACCACAAAGCCCATGCGCGCGCCCATGATCTCTTCCGGCGGCACGAGGATATCAAAGCTCAGACGGCTGTCATCCGGCACCACAAAGCCCACACCGGCGTCGGTGAAGTAGCGGCCCACGATCTGCCCGGTGCGCGGCTCCAGCACGCGGACGATACGCGCTTCGCGGCGGCCTTTACGATCAGCGCCGAGCGGCTGCGCCAGCACGATGTCGCCGTGCATGCACATTTTCATCTGCTCAGAAGAGAGATAGAGGTCGTCTTTACGGCCTTCAACGCGTAAGAAGCCGAAGCCATCGCGGTGGCCGATGACCTTGCCTTTCAGCAGGTCGAGGCGTTCCGGCAGCGCGTAGCACTGGCGGCGGGTGAAGACCAGTTGCCCGTCGCGCTCCATGGCGCGCAGGCGGCGATGCAGCCCTTCGAGCTGTTCTTCGCCTTCGATATTGAGTTCAACCGCCAGTTCTTCGCGGTTAGCAGGCTTTTCGCGTTTGGATAAGTGATCGAGAATGAATTCACGACTGGGAATAGGGTTGGCGTACTTTTCAGCTTCGCGGTCCTGGAAAGGATCTTGTGACATTGCGGTTCCTCCGTTGTCAGCTCTGGCGGAAATTTCTGTCATTCCACCAGCAATAATTTATAAAGCGGTTGATTCTCTTCAACCAGGTCGGCCAGCGTGTAGCTGTCCAGCTCCTTTAGAAAGCTCTGCACGGCCTGGGAAAGGGCCTTTTTCAGGCGGCAGGCTGGTGTGATATGGCAAAATGCGCTACTGCAATTGACCAGCGTCAACGGCTCGAGTTCACGCACAACATCACCGATACCTATATCACGGGCTGGCTTACCCAGCCGGATCCCGCCGTTTTTACCCCTGACGGCCGTCACATATCCTGCCCGGCTCAGCTGGTTGATGATTTTGACCATGTGATTACGGGACACACCGTACACTTCTGTCACTTCAGAAATACTGGTCATTCGCCCTTCCGGCAGCGACGCCATGTAGATTAAGGCACGCAATCCGTAATCGGTGAAACTCGTTAACTGCACATCAACCTCAGGAAATAAGATAAAACGCGGGACACCCGTGGTGTATTGACAGTATTGATGATAAACCAGCCACCAGCCAGGCTGCTAATTTATTTAGAATTGAGACGACATCGAGGAAAAACAAGGGGCGCTATGAAGGCGCCCCTGGAGTGATTATGCGTCGAACGGGTCGCGCAGGATCATGGTTTCAGAACGGTCAGGACCGGTAGAGATAATATCGATCGGTACGCCCGTTAATTCTTCGATACGCTGAATGTAGTTCAGCGCAGCCTGCGGCAGGCCGCTACGTTCTTTCACACCGAAGGTGGTTTCTGACCAGCCCGGCATGGTTTCGTAAATCGGCTCGATACCTTCCCAGTCGTCGGCAGCCATCGGCGTGGTGGTCACTTCGCGGCCATCTGGCATACGGTATGCCACGCAGATTTTCACTTCTTTCAGACCATCCAGCACATCAAGCTTGGTCAGGCAGAAGCCAGACAGGGAGTTGATCTGCACAGCGCGGCGCACCGCAACCGCGTCCAGCCAGCCGGTACGACGGCGGCGACCGGTAGTTGCACCGAACTCGTTACCCTGTTTGCACAGGAACTCGCCGATGTCGTCAAACAGCTCCGTCGGGAACGGACCTGCGCCAACGCGGGTGGAGTAAGCTTTGATGATGCCGAGCACGTAATCCACATAACGCGGACCGATACCGGAACCTGTCGCCACGCCACCTGCGGTGGTGTTGGAGGAGGTCACATACGGATAAGTACCGTGGTCGATATCCAGCAGCGTACCCTGCGCACCTTCGAACATGATGAAATCACCACGTTTCCGCGCCTGGTCGAGCAGATCGGAGACGTCCACCACCATGGAAGTGAGGATGTCGGCAACTGCCATCACATCGTCCAGCACTTTCTGGTAGTCAACGGCTTCAACTTTGTAGAAGTTAACCAGCTGGAAGTTATGGTATTCCAGCACTTCTTTAAGTTTTGTAGCGAAGGTGTCTTTGTCAAACAGGTCGCCAACGCGCAGACCGCGACGGGCTACTTTATCTTCGTAGGCCGGACCGATACCACGACCGGTGGTGCCGATCGCTTTCGCACCGCGCGCTTTCTCACGCGCTACGTCCAGCGCCACATGATAATCGAGGATCAGCGGGCAGGCTTCAGACAGCAGCAGACGCTCGCGAACCGGGATACCGCGGTCTTCCAGTTCTTTCATCTCTTTCATTAACGCAGCAGGAGACAGCACCACGCCGTTACCAATGATGCTGGTGACGTTATCGCGGAGAATACCTGATGGAATAAGATGGAGAACGGTTTTTTCACCGTTGATTACGAGAGTATGGCCTGCGTTGTGACCGCCCTGGTAGCGTACAACATATTTAGCCCGTTCAGTCAGGAGATCGACGATCTTCCCTTTACCTTCGTCACCCCATTGGGTGCCCAGTACGACGACGTTGTTACCCATTTTTCAAAATCACCGTTTGCTTAAAAAAGGATTCTACCATCGCTTTTTCGGATAATCAGCACTTTTTGTCCGCTAATTTCGGCCAATCTGCGTGCTTTTCCTTCAGCCAATCGTTTTCCTCAACATATAGTAGACAACGACGCCTGCAACCACTAGACCGCCGCCAAAACGACGTAAAACATTATCGGGAAGTTGAATGAGCGCGCCGATCATACGTCGCCATGCACGAGGATAAAGCATTGGCCCGAGACCTTCCAGTACCAGAACGAGCGCCAGTGCCAGCCAGATTGTGGTGTTCATTTATATATAGGTATCCCTGAATAAGAAAACCACCGGCCCCTGAGGAACCCGGTGGTTTTTAGCAGTTAAAACAGCCTGGCGGTACTTATCGTACGGCGTTGCCCGGCGTCTTCATGTAGCGGAAGAAATCGCTGTCCGGACTGAGCACCATAACGTCCTGGTTGCTCTGGAAGCTGTTCTCGTAAGCGCGCAGGCTACGGATGAAGGCGTAGAAGTCTGGATCCTGGCTAAAGGCATCAGCAAAGAGTTTAGCCGCTTCGGCATCCCCTTCACCGCGCTGGATACGCGCTTCACGCTCAGCTTCCGCCAGCGTCTTCGTCACTTCGTAATCGGAGGCCGCACGCAGCTTCTCAGCTTCTTCCTGACCCTGTGAACGGTGGCGACGGGCAACCGCTTCACGCTCAGCGCGCATACGGTTGTAAATCGCTTCCGACACTTCGTTCGGCAGGTTGATCTGCTTGATACGCACGTCGACCACTTCAATACCTAACGCCGCCATACTGTTCGGGTTCACCACCGGTACTTTACCGTTGGTTTCCGCCGTGACGCGTTTCGCGGCTTTCGCGATTTCGTCATCGGCAGCAGGCGTTGCCACTTCATCTTCGGTGCCGGCAGAACCGGAGTTCAGGGCATCGCGCACTTCCAGCGTCAGGCGACCACGGGAGTCCGTCACGATGTCTTTCACATCCAGACGACCAATCTCAGAACGCAGACGGTCAGAGAACTTACGTTTCAGCAGTACTTCGGCCTGAGATACGTCGCCACCACCGGTTGCCAGGTAGTAACGGCTGAAGTCGCTGATGCGCCACTTGATGTAGGAGTCAACAATCAGGTCTTTCTTCTCTTTGGTCACAAAGCGATCGGCCTGGTTATCCATGGTCTGGATACGGGCGTCGAGCATTTTAACCGCTTCGATAAACGGCAGTTTGAAATGCAGACCCGGTTCAAAGACCAGCGGTTTGTTTTCGTCGTCACGGAGGACTTTACCAAAACGCATGGTAATGCCGCGCTCGCCTTCTTTCACCACGAAAATAGACGTATAGAGCACGACCAGCACGATAATAATTACCGCAATAATAGACTTACGCATCGTTATTCCCCCTGACGCTGTGAGTCGTTACGCTGCGCGTTAGCACGGCGTTGGTCCATGATGTCACCCTGGCTGGCAGTCGGTGCGGTGCTGGCGTTGCTGCTGGAGTTTGAGGCAGGCGGCAGGCGCAACAGATTGTTGGCACCGTTAGTCTCCGTCTTTGCTCCGCTGGCGTTACCGCCCTTCAGCATTTGATCCAGCGGCAGAACCATCAGGTTGCCGCCTTTATCGTTAACCAGCACTTTGCGGGTGTGGCTCAGCACTTTTTCCATGCTTTCGATATACAGACGTTCACGGGTAATTTCCGGTGCGGCTTTATATTCCGGCAGCAGCTTGGCAAAACGCGCCACTTCACCCTGGGCTTCCAGGATGGTCTGCGTGCGGTAAGCGCGGGCTTCTTCCAGAATACGCTGTGCCTGACCGTTCGCACGCGGCTGTACTTCGTTCGCGTAGGCTTCCGCTTCACGGATGGACTGCTGTTCGTTCTCACGCGCGGCAATCGCATCATCAAAGGCGGCCTGAACGGCTTCCGGCGGACGCGCAGCCTGGAAGTTGACGTCCAGCAGGGTAATACCCATGTTGTACGGACGGATCGTCTCTTCCAGTTCACGTTGGGTATCGCTACGAATAACGGTACGGCCTTCGGTGAGGATACGGTCCATGGTGTATTTGCCGATCACGCCACGCAGTGCGCTGTCGGTAGCCTGACGCAGGCTGTCATCCGCGCTGGTCACGCTAAAGAGATAGTGCTGCGGATCGGTCACGCGGTACTGCACGTTCATTTCCACCCGCACGACGTTTTCGTCGGAGGTCAGCATCACGCCGGAGGCCGCCAGCTCGCGCACGGATTCCACGTTTACCGCCGTCACGTTATCCACGAAGGTCGGTTTCCAGTTAAGGCCTGGCTCAACCAGATGGCTGAATTTACCGAAACGGGTAACTACACCGCGCTCGGCTTCTTTAATGGTGTAGAAACCGCTGGCTGCCCAGATAATGACGGCGGCCGCAGCGACGATACCCACCACACGTCCGCCCATATGACTGCGAGGACCTGGCGCGGAATTTCCGCCGCCTGAACCGCTGCCTTTACCCCCGCCCAGACCGCCGAGTTTTTTGCTCAGCTTGCGAAAAATATCATCTAAATCAGGCGGCCCCTGTTCGCGACCGCCCTTATTTCCCCCAGAGTTACCGTCGGGCTTATTGCTGCTCCCCCACGGGTCGCGGTCTTGTCCGTTATTACCGGGCTGATTCCACGCCATGTTTGTGCTCCATATTTGTTATGCGGTGATATCCCCAGAGGGGAAATGTCTTCAGGTGATACGCCGGTTAGACCACGTAGTCCACCAATGCTGGTTCTTGTTTACAGAGGCGACGCCAGTCAATGATCGGCATACGTACCTGCATACCGACGGTGCCGTCGTCCTCCATCCACTCTTTTTCTATCGCCTGAAGCTGGTGAAACCGGCTTCGCAAACGCCCTTCTTCAGGAGGTAAACGCAACGTGTGCTGCGCGACTTCTCCGGAAAGCCGTTCGGTTAACGCCTGGAATAACAGTGGTACGCCGACGCCGGTCTGGGCAGAAAGCCAGACCCGAATCGGTTTATTCTCGTCGTCACGATCGATACGCGGCTCGAAATCGTCGAGCATATCGATTTTGTTCATCACCATCAGCATCGGGATCTCATGTGCGTCGATCTCTTCGAGCACCGTATCCACTGCGGCGATATTTTCCTGCAGACGAACGTCTGCTGCGTCGACAACGTGCAACAGCAGCGTAGCCTGACGAGTCTCCTGCAACGTCGCTTTAAACGCGGCCACCAGGTCGTGAGGCAAATGGCGAATAAACCCTACGGTATCCGCCAGCACGGTCTCGCCCACGTCCGCCACGTCAATACGGCGCAGGGTCGGATCCAGGGTCGCAAACAGCTGGTCTGCGGCATAAACCTGGGCCTCGGTGATCTGGTTAAACAGCGTCGATTTGCCGGCGTTGGTGTATCCCACTAAGGACACGGTCGGAATATCGGCTTTCTGACGGGAGCGACGTCCCTGCTCACGCTGCTTTTCAACTTTCTCAAGCCGCGAGAGGATTTGCATAATGCGATTGCGCAGTAAACGACGGTCGGTCTCGAGCTGGGTTTCCCCCGGACCACGCAAACCAATCCCGCCTTTCTGTCGCTCAAGGTGGGTCCAGCCACGCACCAGGCGCGTAGCCATGTGGCGCAGCTGCGCCAGCTCAACCTGCAACTTACCTTCATGGGTACGTGCACGTTGGGCGAAAATGTCTAAAATCAGGCCGGTGCGGTCAATAACACGACATTCGCATAACCGTTCAAGATTACGTTCCTGAGCAGGGGTCAGCGCATGATCGAAAAGTACGACCGATGCCCCTGTTGCCTTTACGGCTTCCGCTATTTCAACTGCCTTACCTTCACCAACAAAATACTTTGGGTGCGGTGCTTTACGGCTACCGGTAACCACCTGCATTGCTTCGACACCAGCTGAAGAGACCAGGGATTCAAACTCCTGGAGATCTTCCATATCTTTGTCTTGCGAAAAATAGATGTGTACCAGAACCGCCTGCTCACCGGCGTCATAACGGTCAAACAAGCGTAAACCCTCTTAAAATACCAGCGGGGAACTCAGATAATCTGGCTCCCCGGCATGGATAACAACAACTAACCTTACTCGGCGTCGTCGCTGTCTTGTTGCGTCGCAGAGGACCCCTGCGCGTTACTGCCATGATGATAGTTACTGGAGCCGCCAGTCGTGTTGTTGCTGTGATGAGAAACTGGACGAGACGGGACAACAGTAGAAATTGCGTGCTTATAGACCATCTGGCTGACCGTGTTTTTCAACAGGATCACGAACTGATCGAAAGACTCAATTTGACCTTGCAGCTTGATACCATTCACCAAATAAATAGAAACCGGAACACGTTCACGACGCAGTGCGTTCAAAAACGGGTCTTGTAATGATTGCCCCTTAGCCATTCTATCTTTTCCTTATATGCTTGTTTTGTACTTAGAACCCGAAGGCCCTGAAAACTGCGTAAAATTTTGCGCACGATACGGGGTAATTGTACACATTCAGTTTGCGTTAGCACCAACTACCTGTAATACCGCGTTTCTTGCCTGTTCTGGTGATTCGCTGTCTAACCAGTGAACCCCGTCCCAGCTACGCAGCCAGGTGATCTGACGCTTCGCTAACTGCCTCGTGGCGCAAACTCCTCGATAAACCATTTCATCATATGAAATTTCGCCTTCAAGATATGACCACATCTGGCGGTATCCCACACAACGAATGGAAGGCATGTCCGTATGCAAATCTCCACGGGCAAAAAGCGCCCGCACTTCTGCTTCAAAACCTGAAGCTAACATCTGATGAAAACGCTGCTCAATTCGCTGATGGAGCAGTTCACGGCTCGCCGGGGCGATGGCGAACTGATGCACCTGATACGGCAGAGCCTCTCCTGACGTTTGCGTCAGTTCCGTTAAAGTTTTACCCGAAATGAAAAAAACTTCCAGTGCCCGGGAAAGCCTTTGCGGATCATTCGGATGAATTCGCGCACCGGCTACCGGATCTATCTCCAGAAGTTGCCTGTGCAGCGCGTCCCATCCCAGCTCGGCCGCCTGTTGTTCAATTTTAGCTCTTACTGCAGGATCCGCTGAGGGTAAAGGCGATAAACCTTCCAGCAGCGCCTTAAAGTAGAGCATGGTGCCACCCACCAGTAACGGAATACGCCCGGCGGCGGTGATCTCGGCCATGTGCGCCAGGGCATCGCGGCGAAAATCAGCCGCTGAATACGCCTGTGCCGGGTCGAGAATATCCAGCAACCGGTGCGGTGCCGCGCGTAATTCGTCGGCATCTGGCTTCGCGGTGCCGATATCCATCCCTTGATAAATAAGGGCAGAGTCGACGCTTATCAACTCTACTGGCAAAACTTTACGCAACTCAATGGCTAACGCCGTTTTGCCTGAGGCCGTTGGCCCCATTAAAAAAATTGCCTTAGGCAGGCTCGCCATACTCTGGTCAGTCATGTCTCAGGGCGTTCATCGCCGAATATAAATCAACAGGTTGAACCAGGCCACCCGGCGGGGTTTTCACCAGCTGCGGGCAAAGACGTTCGACATCGGCCAGCAGGGTGATGGCCTGGGCCATACTCCACTGCGGGTGGACGCTCTCAAGCTTACGGGCAATCCACTGGGCGGTATTGGCCGCGTCTAACGTCGTTTGCTGCGCCAGGTAGCCTATCAGTTCAGGAATCAAGATTTGTAAATTTTGTTGGCGTAAGGGTAAAGGCACGGCGCGAATGGTCACATGATGGGCATCAGACTGAAATTCGACGCCCATTTCCGCCAGCATCGCCTGGGCGCGTTGCAGCGCCGCGCGCTCATCGGCGCTCACTTTAAGGCGAACCGGAATGAGCAGCGGCTGGGCGCAGGCTGCCGTACTGCCCGGCGTTAACTGCGCCTGTTTGTACCAGCGTTCCGCCACCGGCAGCGCCAGCAGGAATACGGCGCCGTCGCGCTCCAGCAGGGCGCAATCCTGACCGATGATGGTCAGCACACGACCAAAACTTTGACTGTGCGCATCCAGTGCAGATGGCGTCGGTACAGGCGCGGGGGCGTTACGCTCAACGGCGGGCGTCTCCAGCAACTGGCGATACAGCGCGCCTTGCTGTTTTTGATAGCCCGGCTGCGCGTTCGGCCAGCTTGCGCCGCCATTGCTTTGCCCGCTGGTATGCGCTCCACTTTGCCCGCCCTGTTGAGCACTGCGCGGCGCGGCAGCCGGTGCGGCATAACGCTCCGGCGCAGGTTCACGAGCAACGGCAGGTTCAGCAAACTGGTTTTTACCCGCCGCGATCCGGTTTTCCGGCATGCTGCGCGGTTCAGGCGCATCGCTCAGCGGCAGCGGCGACGCCAGCTGTTGTTGCAGGACGCTCAACACGCCCTGATAGATAAAATCGTGCACCAGCCGCGACTGGTGAAAGCGCACTTCATGCTTCGCCGGGTGCACGTTAACGTCCACCTGATGCGGATCGATCTCAAGGTAAAGCACAAACGCCGGTTGCTGATCGGCCCCCAGCTTATCTTCACAGGCCTGGCGGATCGCATGGTTGATCAGGCGATCGCGCATCATGCGGCCATTGACGTAGCAGTACTGGATCTCGGCGAAGGCGGAGGTGGTGGATTTCGGATCGGCCACCCAGCCACGCATGCCCAGATCGCCGTGCTGCCATTCGATTTGCAGCGCCTGTTCGATAAACGCCACGCCGCATATCGCGCCGAGACGGCGTTCTTTCTGTCCGCCTGGCGGCACAGCACGATATTGCCGCACCATCTTCCCGTTGTGGTTCAGGTTGATGGTGACGTCAAAACGCGCCAGCGCGATGCGGCGGATCACCTCATCGATATGTCCGAATTCGGTCTTCTCAGTGCGCATAAATTTGCGGCGGGCAGGCGTGTTGTAAAACAGATCCAGCACTTCCAGCGTCGTGCCCACCGGATGCGCGGCGGGTTTGACCGTCACGTCCATGTCGCGCCCTTCGGCGTAGGCCTGCCAGGCTTCGGGCTGATCGGCGGTGCGCGAGGTGAGCGTCAGGCGGGATACAGAACTGATACTGGCCAGCGCCTCGCCGCGAAAACCGAGGCTGATAATGGCTTCGAGATCGTCGAGGGAGGCGATTTTACTGGTCGCATGACGCGCCAGCGCCAGCGCCAGTTCGTCTTTTTTGATGCCGCAGCCGTTATCGCGAATGCGGATAAGCTTGGCCCCGCCGCGTTCGATATCAATATCAATGCGGGTCGCCCCGGCATCAAGGCTGTTTTCCACCAGCTCTTTCACCACCGACGCAGGGCGCTCCACCACTTCGCCTGCGGCGATCTGGTTCGCAAGCTGTGGCGGCAAAACCTGAATCGGCATGAAATCTCCTTAGTTAACGAACGCGCCGCCCGCTGAGGCGGCACTCGCCGTCTGGCCAGCACCGCCCTGCGGTGCTGACTGGATTGGATGCGCCTGGAAATATTGGCGCAGGCCGGTGTAAATCGCTTCCGCCAGCTGCTGCTGATAGGCATCGCTGCCCAGCAGTCGCTCTTCACTGTTATTACTGATAAAGCCGGTTTCCACCAGCACCGACGGAATGTCCGGCGAGCGTAACACGCCGAGGCTGGCATGTTCCGGGCGGCGTTTATGCAGCGAACCAATGCGCTGTAGCTGACCGAGCATATTCACCGCGACATCATACCCGACACGCTGGGAATGACCGAACTGCAAATCCAGTACCGCCTGACTCAGGTAGGGATCGGACTGACTGTTCGCCAGCACATCCCCTGCCCCGCCCAGCAGCTCGGACTGTTTCTCGTGCTGCTCAAGCCAGCTGGCCATTTCACTGTTGGCGCGACGGTTAGACAGCACCCAGACGGACGCGCCGGTGGCATCGCGATTCGGCGCGGCATCCGCATGGATCGACACCAGGAAGTTCGCGTTCTGTTTACGCGCCACGTCAGAACGGCCCATTACCGAAATAAAGTAATCGCCGTCGCGGGTCAGCACGCCTTTAAACATCGGATCGTCATTGAGCAGCGCGCGCAGTTTGCGGGCAACCGACATGGTGACGTTCTTCTCACGCGTCCCACCAGGGCCGATAGCCCCCGGGTCCTGTCCGCCGTGACCGGCATCAATGGCAATGATCACTTTGTCGCCGGAGACGCTGCGCGACTGCATGGCCGGGCGAGTCACCGTATTGCTGCTGGTCACGCTCGTTACGCGGTCATTTTCATTTTTGAACGGATTGCGGGCTGGCTCTGATGGACGCGGCGCAATAGCGGGCGCAACGGCTGGCGTTTCGACACGCTTCACCACGACCGGTGGCGGTGGTGGCGGCGGCGGTGCATCGGCATTAATAGTAAACACCACGGTATAACTGGCACCATTTTGTTGCTTCACCGCACGGGTTTTACCGTTCTGCGTCAGATCGACCAGCAAGCGCAGAGACTGATTATCTTTTGGCGCTCCGGAGCGAATAGCCTTCACCAGGTTGTTACCGCTAAATTGCAGCGGTAGCCCCTGAATAACGCCAGTCTGTTTGATGTCCAGCGCCACGCTGCGCTTGCTCTCCTGGGAAAAGGCGTATTCCGGATCGCCCATAAAGCTCAGGGTGATACGCGCCTGGTTATCCCCGTTGGATACCTGAATATCGGATAAGGTCGCAGCGCCCGCCTGCGTACAGGCCAGCAGTAGCATTGTCGAGAACCAGCTTTTAACGCGATTGATCATCCCGCCATTCCTACAGTTAACCGGCCAGTCGCGCCAGTAACGAATTGCC
This sequence comes from Enterobacter kobei, assembly GCF_018323985.1. GTDB lineage: Bacteria > Pseudomonadota > Gammaproteobacteria > Enterobacterales > Enterobacteriaceae > Enterobacter_D > Enterobacter_D kobei_A. The sequence goes on from NZ_AP024590.1 coordinate 4,132,178, forward strand.
CGATGAGGAAACGGCAGAAATGCACGCCTCACGCCCTTGTGCCTGGTACGACAGATGAATTTCGATATCCGGTTCAGGCAGCACGCCTGCCCCTTGTTGCGGCCACTCGACCAGACAAATCGCGTCACTGGCAAAGTAATCGCGGATGCCCATAAATTCCAGTTCTTCCGGATCGGCGAGCCGGTACAGGTCAAAGTGATAGACCATCAGTTTGTCGAGGGTATAGGGCTCCACCAGCGTATAGGTCGGGCTTTTCACGTTGCCGTTATGACCCAGCGCCTGCAAAAAGCCCCGGCTGAACGTTGTCTTACCCGCGCCCAGATCGCCGTAAAGATAGATGACCGTCGCGCCATTACAGGCCTGCGCCACGCGCTTGCCGAGATCTATGGTTGCTTCTTCGTCAGGTAAAGGGATCACTCGATTAATCATGGTTTACGTCAATCACATCCGGGTTAACTACACGCCGTAGCGTGGAAAAAAGATCGGTCGCTAACATACCGCGCGTGCCGTCACGCGCCGCGAGCCTGTCGGCGGCGGCACCGTGTGCCACACAGCCTGCACAGGCGGCATCGTACAGGGAGTGTTTTTGCCCTGCGAGCGCGCCAATAATACCAGAGAGCACATCGCCCATGCCGCCGCTGCCCATTCCGGCGTTACCGGCATCAATAATGCCTGTCTCACCGTTCTCGCTGGCGACGACCGTGCCGGCGCCTTTGAGCACCACAACACCCCCGTAACGTTTTACCAGACGACGGGCTGAAAGTAAGCGATCACTTTCAATTTCTGCAACGCTGCAATTGAGTAGTCGCGCGGCTTCGCCAGGGTGCGGCGTCAGAATGCGATTGTGACGTTTATCGGGATGTAATGCCAGAAGGTTCAGTGCGTCGGCATCCCACAGCATCGGTTTGCGAAAATTCTCAATTTTACGCAGCGCGTCTTTGCCCCACGCCTGCTGGCCCAGACCCGGTCCTACGACCACCACATCGGCCCATTCGAGGCTTTCTTCCAGCGTCTGTGCCGTGAGTTCGTGCACCATCAATTCCGGACGGGCAGTGATGATAGGGCCGATATTTTCGCTGCGCGTCAACACGCGAACCAGCCCGGCACCGGCGCGCAGCGCCGCTTCCCCGGTCATACGGATAGCGCCCGCGGTACCGTGATCGCCGCCGACAATCGCCAGGCGTCCGTTATCGCCTTTGTGGGAGGTGGGCCGCCGGGGCGGGAACCACACTGCCAACTGCGTGGCATCGAAGCGGGTTATGGCGGTTTCCTGCCCCGCCAGCCAGCGCTCCAGCCCCAGGGCATGATGATGCAACTGCCCTACCACATCGCGCGCTTTGCCGGTCAATAGCCCGGGCTTAAGGGCGATAAAGGTGACGGTGTGCGCAGCGTTGATCACCGCACCGGGCGTCGCGCCCGTTTGTGCCAGCAGGCCCGACGGTATATCCAGTGCCAGCACTGGCGCGGGATGCTGATTGGCGTGTTCAATGAGCGCGGCGATGTGCTCGCGCGGGGCATCGGTAAGCCCGGTACCCAGCAGACCATCAATAATTAACGCCACGCCCTCCGGCCAGGTCAGCGTCGGGGCATGAATGGTGCCACCGGCATCAAGCCACGCTTCACGCGCCGCATGGGCCTCTTCAGGCAGCGGTTTATCGCTCTCCTGCGCCAGCAGTGTCACCTCAATGCCCGCAGCGGCAGCCAGACGCGCCACGACGTAACCGTCGCCGCCGTTGTTGCCGTGACCGCAGAGGATCAACCAGTGCTGCGCCGCGGGAAATTGTTCCCGCGCGATAGTGAAAGCGGCCTGACCAGCGCGCTGCATCAGTTCATACAGCGTGATGCCGAGGCTGTCGGCGGCCTCTCTTTCTGCGCGTTTGAGTTCATCCGCAGGCCAGATGGAGTGTGGTATACTGGTGGGGTTTTTCTTCAATGTATGGTCCGTCATGTCACAGCCCCTCGATCTCAATCAGTTAGCGCAAAATATTAAGCAGTGGGGCACTGAGCTGGGCTTTCAACAGGTCGGTATCACCGATACTGATCTCAGCGCCGCCGAACCTAAACTGCAGGCATGGCTGGATAAGCAATATCACGGCGAAATGGACTGGATGGCGCGTCACGGTATGATGCGCGCCCGTCCGCACGAGCTTTTACCCGGTACGCTGCGGGTGATCAGCGTGCGCATGAATTATCTGCCTGCAAAAGCGGCGTTCGCCAGTACGCTGAAAAACCCGTCGCTGGGCTATGTCAGCCGCTACGCGCTGGGCCGCGATTACCATAAGCTGTTGCGTAATCGCTTAAAAAAGCTCGGTGAAAAAATCCAGGAACAGTGCGTATCGCTGAATTTTAGACCCTTTGTCGATTCCGCGCCCATTCTAGAACGCCCGCTGGCTGAAAAAGCCGGGCTGGGGTGGACAGGTAAGCACTCACTTATCCTTAATCGCGAAGCCGGATCGTTCTTCTTCCTCGGCGAGCTGCTGATCGATTTGCCGCTGCCCGTTGACCAGCCGGTGGAAGAAGGCTGCGGCAAATGCGTGGCCTGCATGACCATCTGCCCGACCGGCGCGATTGTCGAACCCTATACCGTCGATGCGCGCCGCTGTATCTCATATCTGACCATTGAGCTGGAAGGCGCGATCCCGGAAGAATTCAGGCCGTTGATGGGTAACCGTATCTACGGCTGTGACGACTGTCAGCTAATCTGCCCATGGAACCGCTACTCGCAGTTAACGGACGAAGAAGACTTCAGTCCGCGCAAAGCGCTGCACGCCCCTGAACTCATCACCCTGTTTGGCTGGAGCGAGGCACACTTTCTGAAAGTCACTGAAGGGTCGGCGATCCGCCGTATTGGCCATTTACGCTGGCTGAGAAATATCGCCGTCGCGCTGGGCAATGCCCCCTGGGACGACGCGAATATTCGCGCGCTGGAACAGCGCAAAGGTGAGCACCCACAACTCGATGAACACATAGAGTGGGCGATTGCGCAGCAAATTGAGAAGCGTAATGCCTGTGTGGTCGAGGTGCAATTACCGCAGAAATTGCGGCTGGTGCGGGTGGTTGAAAAAGGACTGCCGCGCGACGCCTGACCTTTCCACAGCTTGTGCATAAAAATAAAAACACATTGCTAATCAAGGCGGAGAAGTTCGTCAAGGGATCGGATTAACATTTTGAAATGAAATTTTTGTGACAGTTATCATATGGTTAGTAAAAATTCATTCACATCCTGAATCATTATGCGGGATGTGCAAAAAAGCTAAACCTGTGGATAAGTCTGTTTACAAGAATATGTCAAAGAGGAAATAAATCGTCCGCGGCAAGGGATTCCGCTGTGGATAAAGTATTCAGAGAAAAAATTTGGAGCGGGAAACGAGACTCGAACTCGCGACCCCGACCTTGGCAAGGTCGTGCTCTACCAACTGAGCTATTCCCGCTTGGGTGGTGCGTGGCTGTGAAAGCCAATCAAATTTTGGAGCGGGAAACGAGACTCGAACTCGCGACCCCGACCTTGGCAAGGTCGTGCTCTACCAACTGAGCTATTCCCGCTTGGGTGGTGCGTGGCTGTGAAAGCCATTTCAAATTTTGGAGCGGGAAACGAGACTCGAACTCGCGACCCCGACCTTGGCAAGGTCGTGCTCTACCAACTGAGCTATTCCCGCTCTGTGTAACGTTGCAATTTCTGCATCGGTACGGGAGGCGCATTATACGAGAATTCATTTTAGCTGCAAGCCCTCAAACTGAAAAATTTAATTTTTTTGTTCAAGTGCTGCATTAATCGACAAGATGGTCATTTTGCCATCAAAATCCGGGTGATGGCCCCGTATCCTTGTGAGACAGGGGGCCAAAAAAAACTTACAGCTTAATAAAATGCTCGCGGTAATAGGCCAGTTCCGCCACCGATTCGCGAATATCATCCAGCGCCTGATGCGTATTCTGCTTCTTCAGGCCGTCGAGTATCTCTGGCTTCCAGCGGCGTGCCAGTTCTTTCAGCGTGCTGACGTCCAGATAGCGATAATGGAAATACGCTTCCAGCTCCGGCATGTACTTAAACAGGAAGCGGCGATCCTGGCCGATACTGTTACCACAAATCGGTGATTTGCCTGCCGGCACCCACTGTTTCAGGAATTCAATCGTCGCCAGTTCCGCAGCGCGATCGTCCTGGGTACTGGCCTTCACGCGATCCACCAGACCGCTGCCGGTATGGGTACGCACGTTCCAGTCATCCATCAGCGCCAACTGTTCATCCGACTGGTGCACGGCGATAACCGGGCCTTCTGCCAGAATGTTCAGGTTCGCATCGGTGACCAGCGTCGCGATTTCGATGATCTTATCGCGCTCTGGATCGAGGCCGGTCATTTCCAGATCGATCCAAATGAGGTTGTTTTCATTTGCACTCATGCTATTTTCCACCCTTCTCGCATAACCAGCCACATCTGGTTAACTAGTATAAAATAGCGTGTATCATAGAGGTTTTGCCCATCAGGGGCGACCAGGAGTCAGCACGATTGAGTAAAAATAAACTCTCCAAAGGCCAGCAGCGCCGCGTCAACGCCAACCACGAGCGGCGGCTAAAAACGTCTGTGGAGAAACCGGACCTTGACGACAACCTGTTTGGCGAAGCGGCTGAAGGTATCGTCATCAGCCGTTTTGGCATGCATGCCGACGTAGAATCCGCAGACGGTGAGACTCACCGCTGTAACATTCGTCGCACCATACGTTCGCTGGTCACCGGCGATCGCGTTGTCTGGCGTCCCGGTAAAGCCGCAGCGGAAGGCGTTAACGTCAAAGGGATTGTCGAAGCGGTGCACGAGCGCACCTCGGTACTGACGCGCCCGGACTTTTACGACGGGGTAAAACCCATCGCGGCGAACATCAATCAGATTGTTATCGTCTCGGCTATCCTGCCGGAGCTGTCGCTCAACATCATTGACCGCTACCTGGTGGCGTGTGAAACGCTGGACGTTGAACCTATCATCGTGCTGAACAAAATCGACCTGCTGGATGCCAAAGGCCTCGATTTTGTGAATACGCAGATGGATATCTATCGCAACATTGGCTATCGCGTGCTGATGGTGTCCAGCTATACCCAGGACGGATTAAAACCGCTGGAAGAAGCGCTCACCGACCGTATCAGCATCTTTGCCGGACAGTCCGGCGTGGGCAAATCCAGCCTGCTGAATTCGCTGTTAGGCCTGCCGGTTGAGATCGTGGTGAACGATGTTTCGGATAACTCCGGCCTCGGTCAGCACACCACCACGGCCTCCCGCCTGTACCACTTCCCACACGGCGGCGACGTCATCGACTCCCCGGGCGTGCGCGAGTTTGGTCTGTGGCACCTGGAGCCTGAGCAGGTCACCCATGGCTTTATCGATTTCCACGATTATTTAGGCCACTGCAAATATCGCGACTGTAAGCATGATACCGATCCGGGATGTGCGATCCGCGAAGCGGTTGAGCAAGGCAAAATTGCCGTCTCCCGCTTTGAAAATTACCACCGCATTCTGGAAAGCATGTCGCAGGTAAAAACGCGTAAAAACTTTTCTGATACCGATAGCTGACATTTAAGCTAAGCATCGCCAGAATTGTCACCCTTTTGTAGGATCCGCCGGTTTTACGCGGATCAGGAACGGTAAAAACATTAGCCTGGAGGCTACCTTGTTAGACTCATTTAAACTTTCGCTTCAATACATTCTGCCTAAACTGTGGCTCACTCGCCTCGCAGGCTGGGGCGCAAGAAAACGCGCAGGCTGGCTGACGAAGCTGGTTATCGACCTGTTCGTCAAATACTACAAGGTCGATATGAAAGAGGCGCAAAAGCCGGACACCGCCAGCTATCGCACCTTTAACGACTTCTTTGTTCGTGCGCTGCGCGATGAAGTGCGTCCGCTGAATACCGATCCGAACGTGCTGGTGATGCCTGCCGACGGCGTGATTAGCCAACTGGGTACAATCGAAAACGACAAGCTGTTGCAGGCCAAAGGGCATAATTACAGCCTCGAAGCGCTGCTGGCCGGGAATTACCTGATGGCGGACCTGTTCCGCAACGGGTCGTTTGTGACCACGTACCTGTCTCCCCGCGACTATCACCGCGTTCATATGCCGTGCAACGGTATCCTGCGTGAGATGATCTACGTGCCGGGCGATCTGTTCTCGGTCAACCATCTGACCGCGCGCAATGTGCCAAACTTATTTGCCCGTAACGAGCGCGTCATTTGTCTGTTTGATACCGAATTCGGCCCGATGGCGCAGATCCTTGTCGGCGCGACTATTGTCGGCAGCATCGAAACCGTCTGGGCGGGCACCGTTACCCCGCCGCGCGAAGGCATCATCAAACGCTGGACATGGCCGGCAGGTGAAAGCGATGGCGCAGTGGCGCTGCTGAAAGGCCAGGAAATGGGTCGCTTTAAGCTTGGCTCGACGGTGATCAACCTGTTCGCGCCGGGCAAAGTGGCGCTGGTTGAACAGCTGCAAAGCCTGTCGGTCACTAAAATCGGTGAACCGCTGGCGGTCTCCACGGAAGCCATTGTGATGCCGGAGCCGACGCCACTGCCGCAGGAAGAGATCGACGCTGAGCATGACGCCAGCCCGCTGGTAGACGATAAGAAAGACCCGGTCTGATTTAAAAAAGGTAACTGATGTGCGCCTGATTATCGCTTTTCTGATGGCCTGGTGCCTCAGTTTCAGTATGGGGGCGTCTGCTGCGACGGCCCCCGACGCTAAACAAATTGCTCAGGAACTGGAGCAGGCCAAAGGCGCGAAAAACGCGCCGGATCAGGCCGAAACCGTTGAGGCGCTCCAGGCCGCCCTGAACGCGCTCGACGAGCGAAATGGCTCGCTTGAGCGAGCCAAACAGTATCAGCAGGTCATCGACGACTTCGCAAAAACCTCCCAGACATTACGCGCGCAGCTGAATAACCTGCGTGATGAACCGCGCACTATTCCTGAAGGCCTTAGCTCTGACGCTCTCAATCAGGAAATTCTACAGGTCAGCAGCCAGCTACTGGATAAAACCCGCCTGGCGCAACAGGAGCAGGAGCGCGCCCGTGAAATCAGCGACTCCTTAAGCCAGCTGCCTCAGCAGCAAACCGACGCCCGTCGCCAGCTGAATGAAGTGGAACGCCGCGCCGGTACGCAAAGCGGCACGACCGCGCTAGCTCAGGCTCAGATCCTCAGCGCCCAGGCGGAATCCGCCAGGCTAAAAGCGCTGGTGGATGAACTGGAACTGGCGCAGCTCTCCGCCAGTAACCGTCAGGAACTGGCGCGTATGCGCTCCGAACTGGCGCAAAAGCAGGCCGCACAGCTGGATAGCTGGTTACAGGCGCTTCGCAATCAGCTCAACAGCCAGCGTCAGCGCGAAGCTGAACAGGCGCTGGAAAGCACCGAAATGCTGGCGGAAAACAGCGCCAACCTGCCCGCCGGTATTGTCGATCAGTTTAAAATCAACCGCGAACTCTCCCAGGCACTGAACCAGCAGGCGCAGCGCATGGATCTGGTTGCCTCCCAGCAGCGCCAGGCCACCGGACAGACGCTACAGGTACGTCAGGCGCTGAATACTCTGCGTGAGCAGTCCCAGTGGCTGGGGGCATCCAACATGCTTGGCGAAGCGCTGCGCGCGCAGGTTGCCCGTCTGCCGGAGATGCCAAAACCGCAACAGCTGGATACGGAAATGGCCCAGCTGCGCGTGCACCGTATGCGCTATGAAGATCTGCTGAACAAGCAGCCGCAGCTGCGGCAGATCCATCAGGCCGATGGTCAGCCGCTGACCCGTGAACAGAGCCGCATTCTTGACGCTCAGTTACGTACTCAGCGCGAACTGCTGACCTCGCTGTTGCAGGGTGGCGACACGCTGATTCTGGAGCTGACCAAACTCAAGGTGTCGCATACCCAACTGGAAGATGCGCTGAAAGAGGTGAACGAGGCGACGCACCGTTACCTGTTCTGGACCTCAGACGTCAGCCCGATCAGCTTCAGCTGGCCGCTCGACATCGTGCAGGATTTGCGCCGCCTCATCTCGCTGGATACCTTCAGCCAGTTGGGCAAAGCGACGCTGATGATGCTGACCACCAAAGAAACACTGCTGCCGCTGTTTGCCGCGCTGTTCCTGGTTGGCTTCAGTCTCTACTCACGTAAACACTTCACCCGCTTCCTGGAGCGTTCATCCGCCCGCGTCGGCAAGGTCACACAGGATCACTTCTGGCTGACGCTGCGCACGGTGTTCTGGTCGATTCTGGTGGCCTCTCCGCTACCGGTGCTGTGGGCCACGCTGGGTTATGGCCTGCGCGAAGCCTGGCCTTATCCGCTGGCGGTGGCAATTGGCGATGGTGTGACCGCCACCGTACCGATGCTGTGGGCGGTGATGATTTGCGCCACCTTTGCCCGCCCAAATGGCCTGTTTGTTACGCATTTTGCGTGGCCGCGGGCGCGAGTGGCGCGCGGTATGCGCAACTATTTGCTCTGTATTGGCCTGATTGTGCCGCTGATTATGGCGCTGATCATGTTCGATAATCTTAACGACCGTGAGTTCTCCGGCTCGCTGGGACGACTGTGCTTTATGCTGATTTGCGGTGCGCTGGCGATGGTTACCCTGAGCCTGAAACGTGCCGGCATTCCGCTGTACGTCGACAAAACCGGCAGCAGCGAGAACATGGGCAACCATCTGTTGTGGAACCTGCTATTGAGCGCGCCACTGGTGGCGATGCTGGCGGCAATGGTTGGCTATCTGGCGACGGCGCAGGCATTGCTGGCGCGACTGGAGACCTCGGTGGCGATCTGGTTCCTGCTGCTGGTGGTGTACCACATCATTCGCCGCTGGATGCTGATCCAGCGGCGTCGTCTGGCGTTTGATCGCGCCAAACATCGCCGCGCCGAGATCCTCGCCCAGCGTGCGCGGGGCGAAGAAGATCCGCATCACACCACCAGTACCGAAGGCATGGTTGAAGTGGACGAGAGCGAAGTGGATCTGGATACCATTAGTACCCAGTCGCTGCGCCTGGTGCGCTCCATCCTGATGCTGATCGCCCTGTTGTCGGTGATTGTGCTGTGGTCGGAAATCCACTCTGCGTTTGGCTTCCTGGAAAATATCTCCCTGTGGGACGTGACGTCCACCGTACAGGGCGTGGAGAGCCTTGAGCCGATCACCCTTGGCGCGGTGCTGATTGCCATTCTGGTGTTTATCATCACCACGCAACTGGTGCGCAATCTCCCTGCCCTGCTGGAGCTGGCGTTGTTGCAGCACCTCGACCTGACGCCGGGGACCGGCTACGCCATTACCACCATCACCAAATATCTGCTGATGCTGTTCGGCGGGCTGGTGGGCTTCTCGATGATCGGTATTGAGTGGTCAAAATTGCAGTGGCTGGTAGCGGCACTCGGTGTCGGGTTGGGTTTTGGTTTGCAGGAGATCTTCGCCAACTTTATCTCGGGTCTGATCATTTTGTTCGAAAAACCGATCCGTATCGGCGATACCGTGACGATCCGCGATCTGACCGGCAGCATTACCAAAATCAACACCCGCGCCACGACGATCAGCGACTGGGATCGCAAAGAGATCATCGTGCCGAACAAAGCGTTTATCACCGAGCAGTTCATCAACTGGTCGCTGTCGGATTCCGTAACCCGTGTGGTGCTGACGGTGCCTGCCCCGGCGGATGCCAACAGTGAAGAAGTCACGCAGTTGCTGTACACCGCTGCGGAACGCTGCTCGCTGGTCATCGATAACCCGCCGCCGGAAGTGTTCCTGGTGGATTTGCAGCAGGGTATTCAGCTGTTTGAGCTGCGTATTTACGCTGCGGAGATGGGGCACCGGATGCCGCTGCGCCATGAGATCCATCAGTTGATCCTGGCAGGCTTCCGTGAACACGGTATTGAGATGCCGTTCCCGCCGTTCCAGATGCGTCTGGAAACCCTGGGCGGTAAAGCAACGAACAGAACGTTGACGTCTGCCGGGCGTGGTCGCCCGGCGGGAAGTTTGTAACTCTCCCGACCCGGCCCCCTTTCGCAGACTGGGGGCCGGTGCCGTTTAGCGTCACGCCCGGTCGACGGTAAAGGCGATCACTTCGCTTAAGCTTTCAGCGCCCAACGCCAGCATGATCAGGCGGTCAACGCCCAGCGCGACGCCAGAACAGTCCGGCATCCCGACTTTCAACGCCTCCAGCAGATTGGCATCAATCGGATGCTGCGGCAGGCCGCGGGCAGCACGCTTGCGGTTATCCTGCTCAAAACGCTGCTGCTGTTCGCGCGCGTCCGTCAGCTCATGGAAACCATTCGCCAGCTCAAGCCCTTTGAAATAGACCTCAAATCGTTCCGCCACACGGTGATCTTCAGTGCTGATTTGCGCAAGCGAAGCCTGGCTTGCCGGGAAGTGATAGACAAAAGCCGGGCGGTCTTTACCAATGTGCGGCTCAACGCCCATGGTGAACAGCAGTTGCAGCAGCGTGTCACGATCTTCTTCGCTATCGGCGATGTTGCTCAGATCCAGCTTCGCCGCCGCGTCGCGCAACTGCTGTTTATCGGCAGAGAGCGGATCGATTTCCAGATGGCGCTGGAAGGCCTGCTGGTAAGAGAGGGATTCCGCCGCCGGGCATTCGAGCACCTGTTGCAGCAGATCGTCCACTTCATTCATCAGACGGTACATGTCGTAATGCGGACGATACCACTCCAGCATGGTGAATTCCGGATTGTGATGACGTCCCATCTCTTCATTGCGGAAGCTGCGACACAACTGGAACACCGGGCCACAACCCGCCACCAGCAGGCGTTTCATGTGGTATTCCGGGCTGGTCATCAGATAGAGATCCATCCCCTGAGAATGACCGGGGCCAACAAAACGGGTTTCGAACGGGAACAGATGAACATCCGTCACCGTCGCCTGACTCATGCAGGGCGTTTCCACCTCCAGTACACCGCGGTCAGCAAAGAAACGGCGGATCTCCGCAATCTTCGCGGCGCGTTTCAATAAATTGGGGATGGATGCGCTCGGCTGCCAGGTTGCCGTCTCGCTCATGGTAATTCTCCGTATGCTGATAAGGGCACGAAGTCTACCCGTTACCCGCCAGAGAGACAAATTTTGCACAGGAATTTATTGTCCCTGCCGGACAGTCCTTAAAAACAGCCGGATCCATCAAATAGCATGATAAATCACGCTCTGGATCGGCAAAAAAATCGAACGCATCAAATTTCCCTTCCTCCCGCAAGGTTATACTGCCTCCCCATAATGGAGCAGTGGACATGCTTTCGCGACGCCCGTCAGGCGCGAAGCGGAATAACTAAAACCTGGAGGAATGTCGTGCAAACCTTTCAAGCCGATCTTGCCGTAATTGGCGCAGGTGGTGCCGGATTACGCGCCGCAATCGCTGCGGCACAAGCGAATCCCAACGCTAAAATCGCCCTGATCTCAAAAGTCTATCCCATGCGTAGCCATACCGTGGCTGCGGAAGGAGGGTCTGCCGCCGTCGCGCAGGATCATGACAGCTTCGATTACCATTTTCACGATACCGTCGCCGGTGGAGACTGGCTGTGCGAGCAGGATGTGGTGGATTATTTCGTGCATCACTGCCCGACTGAAATGATCCAGCTGGAACAGTGGGGCTGCCCGTGGAGCCGCCGCCCGGATGGTTCCGTCAACGTGCGTCGCTTTGGCGGCATGAAGATTGAGCGTACCTGGTTTGCTGCTGATAAAACCGGCTTCCACATGCTGCACACCCTCTTCCAGACCTCGTTACAGTTTCCGCAGATCCAGCGCTTTGACGAGCACTTTGTCCTTGACGTGCTGGTGGATGACGGTGCGGTGCGGGGTCTTGTCGCCATGAATATGATGGAAGGATCGCTGGTGCAGATCCGCGCCAATGCGGTGATCATGGCCACCGGCGGTGCCGGACGCGTGTACCGCTTTAACACCAACGGCGGCATCGTCACCGGCGATGGTATGGGCATCGCGCTTAACCACGGCGTGGCGCTGCGCGACATGGAGTTTGTGCAGTATCACCCGACGGGCCTGCCGGGTTCCGGCATCCTGATGACCGAAGGCTGCCGTGGTGAAGGCGGTATTCTGGTGAACAAAGACGGTTACCGTTATCTCCAGGATTACGGCATGGGCCCGGAAACGCCGCTTGGCGAGCCGAAAAACAAATATATGGAACTGGGGCCGCGCGACAAAGTCTCTCAGGCCTTCTGGCACGAGTGGCGCAAAGGCAACACCATTCCGACGCCACGCGGCGACGTGGTCTATCTGGATCTGCGCCATCTGGGCGAGAAAAAGCTGCTCGAACGTCTGCCGTTTATCTGTGAGCTTGCCAAAGCCTATGTGGGCGTCGATCCGGTTAAAGATCCCATCCCGGTGCGCCCGACCGCGCACTACACCATGGGCGGCATTGAAACCGATCAGCACTGTGAAACGCGCATCAAAGGCCTGTTCGCGGTGGGCGAATGCTCCTCCGTCGGGCTGCACGGCGCAAACCGTCTTGGCTCCAACTCGCTGGCTGAACTGGTAGTCTTTGGCCGTCTCGCCGGTGAAAAAGCCATGGAACGCGCCATGAGCGCGCAGCACTCTGACGATGCGGCGCTCAATGCCCAGGCCGGAGATGTTGAACAGCGCCTGAAAGATCTCGTGAATCAGGAAGGCACCGAAAACTGGGCGCATCTGCGTGACGAAATGGGCATGTCGATGGAAGAAGGCTGCGGCATCTACCGCACGCCGGAATTGATGCAGAAAACCATCGATAAGCTGGCGGAGTTGCAGGAGCGCTTCAAACGCGTGCGCATCACTGACACCTCCAGCGTGTTCAATACCGATCTGCTGTATACCCTTGAACTGAAGCATGGCCTGAACGTGGCGGAGTGCATGGCGCACTCGGCAATGGCACGTAAAGAGTCGCGCGGCGCGCATCAGCGTCTGGATGAAGGTTGTACCGAACGCGATGACGTCAACTTCCTCAAACATACGCTCGCTTATCGCGATGCTGATGGCACGACGCGTCTGGAATACAGCGACGTGAAGATCACCACGTTGCCGCCGGCGAAACGTATGTATGGCGGCGAAGCGGAAGCAGCCGAGAATAAGGAGAAGGCGAATGGCTGAGCTACAAACCCTGAAAATCGAGGTGGTGCGCTATAACCCGGAAGTGGACAGCGCCCCGCACAGCGCGTTTTACGACGTGCCCTTTGATGAGCAAACCTCCCTGCTGGACGCGCTGGGCTACATCAAGGATAACCTTGCGCCGGACCTCAGTTACCGCTGGTCGTGCCGCATGGCGATTTGCGGCTCCTGCGGCATGATGGTCAATAAAGTACCGAAGCTGGCCTGCAAAACCTTCCTGCGCGAGTACGAAAACGGCATGAAGGTAGAGGCGTTGGCTAACTTCCCGATTGAGCGCGATCTGGTGGTCGATATGACGCACTTTATCGAAAGCCTGGAGGCGATCAAACCGTACATTATTGGCAATCCGCGCACGCCGGATCAGGGAACCAATACCCAGACCCCGGCGCAGATGGCGAAATACCATCAGTTCTCCGGCTGTATCAACTGCGGTCTGTGTTATGCCGCCTGCCCGCAGTTCGGTCTGAATCCGGAATTCATCGGCCCGGCGGCGATCACGCTGGCACACCGGTATAACGAAGACAGCCGCGATCACGGCAAGAAAGAACGTATGGCGCAGCTCAACAGCCAGAACGGTGTCTGGAGCTGTACGTTTGTGGGCTACTGCTCTGTCGTTTGTCCGAAGCACGTCGATCCGGCGGCGGCCATTCAGCAGGGAAAAGTGGAAAGCTCGAAAGACTTTCTTATCGCCACCCTGAAACCACGCTAAGGAGTGCATGATGATAACGAAACGTAAACCTTACGTGCGGCCGGTGCCGTCAACCTGGTGGAAAAACCTGCCGTTTTATCGCTTCTATATGCTGCGAGAAGGCACAGCGATCACCACCGTCTGGTTCAGCATCGTGCTGATTTATGGCCTGTTTGCGCTCAAGCACGGGGCGGAAAGCTGGGCGGGGTTTGTCGGCTTCCTGCAAAACCCGGTGGTGGTCATTCTTAACCTGATCACGCTGGCAGGCGCGTTGCTGCACACCAAAACCTGGTTCGAGCTGGCGCCGAAAGCCGCGAATATCATCGTTAAAGATGAAAAAATGGGACCGCAGCCGATCATCAAAGGGCTGTGGGTTGTCACGGTGCTGGTGACGCTGGTGGTGCTGTTTGTCGCCCTGTACTGGTAAGGAGGCCAAAATGATTAATCCAAATCCACAACGTTCTGACGAACCCGTCTTCTGGGGGCTGTTTGGCGCAGGCGGCATGTGGGGCGCCTTCTTTGCGCCCGTCATGGTACTGCTGGTTGGCGTGCTGCTGCCGCTGGGTCTGTATCCTGACGATGCGCTCGGCTTTGAGCGGGTGCTGGCGTTCGCTCACAGCCTGCCTGGCCGCGCCTTTATCTTCCTGATGATTGTGTTGCCGCTGTGGTGTGGCCTGCACCGCATTCATCACCTGATGCACGACCTGAAGATCCACGTGCCCAACGGTAAATGGGTGTTCTACGGTCTGGCGGCCATTCTCAGCGTCGTGACGCTGGTCGGGGTCATTTTCCTTTAAGTACAGTGCCGGGTCTGATGTTGCAGACCCGGTCACGCTTCGCTACGGCAAGCCGGGCATAATTCCAGTGACGCTCTACACTTAGCAGTAAATCCTGGAAGGAAAATACCATGCGTATATTGCCTGTCGTTGCCGTCGTTTGCGCCGCGCTTCTGATGGTGGCCTGCCAGTCCCCTACACCTCCCCCCGGCGTCACGGTCGTGGAAAACTTTAATACCACGCGCTTTCTGGGTAGCTGGTATGAAATCGCCCGTCTGGATCATCGCTTTGAACGCGGTCTGGATAACGTCACAGCCACTTATAGCCTGCGGGAAGATGGCGGCCTGAACGTCATTAACAAAGGCTATAACGCCTCACGGGGCATGTGGCAATCGACGGATGGCAGGGCTTACTTTACGGGATCTAAAAACCGTGCGGCGCTGAAAGTGTCGTTTTTTGGCCCCTTCTACGGTGGCTATAACGTCATTGCGCTAGACAAAGACTATCGCCATGCGCTGGTCTGCGGGCCGGATCGCGACTATCTGTGGATCCTGTCCCGCACCCGTACGCTCCCGGATAACGTGAAACAGCAGCTGGTGAACACCGCAAAACAACAGGGCTTTGCGGTGGAGAAACTTATCTGGGTAGCGCAGGACCGACCGTTAATGCGTACTCAGTTTTAAACCGATGATCCCGGCGACAATCAGCACCAGACTGATAATGCGCGCCGGGCTTGTCGATTCACCCAGCAATAACATGCCGGTCACCGACGCGCCAACGGCCCCAATACCCGTCCAGACCGCGTAGGCGGTGCCGACCGGCAGCGTTTTCATCGCCCATGACAGCATGACAATACTGATGATCATCGCGCTGACGGTAATAATACTGGGCGTCAGACGGGTGAAACCATGGGTGTATTTCAGGCCGATGGCCCAGACTACTTCAAGTAAACCAGCAAGGAATAAAACGAACCAGGACATGATTGGCTCCTGAGATGGGGCCGTCCCCGTTGAACATGGCGCTTACAGGTCGTCCTGTAAGGCGGGTGAAGTGTATTATTGTTACCGCCAGGCAGAATTATTTCAACTTTTTCATTTATCTCAAATTTTAACGGCTTAAAGCAAGAAATAGGCGTAGTTCGCAGCGGAGATCCGTCATTTATCTTTTTTCGCTTCTCCTATGATGATGGGGTAAAAAAATGAAAGCCGTCATCCCATCCTGATTGCGAAACCGAACATGTTCAAAATTTTATTGATTGACCGTTGTTGCTTCACCCGCTGCGGGCTTGAGAGCTGGCTCAATCAACGTACGCTATTTCCGGGACCGGTGCTGGTGACCGGGCTGAACAATTTAATGCTGGCAAAAGAACATGCTGCCCAGTGGCAGCCGGATCTGGTCATTGCCGATTTCTATGGTTTTGCGAATGAATTACACCACGTACAACAATTAGCGTCGTTATTACAGATCTGTAGCCAAAGCCCGCTGCTGTTATTACCGTCCGGTGATGATGCGCAGATGGAAATCTATTGTCAGCAGTTCCCGCTCTGGGGGCGATTAGATAAGTCTGTGTCGCTTGAAGTACTTGCCCGTACTATTAACGAGGCACTGTGTTCACGACCGACAGAAACGGTCCCGCAGGCCGCTACGCCGCTGCTGACGCGTCAGGAAGAGAAAGTGTTATCACTGTGGATGGACGGAACCAATAATCACTGTATCGCTCACCGGCTCGGCATTAATGGCAAAACGGTTTATACCTATAAACGAAATATCCGCATGAAGCTGGGCATGGGGAATCGTTTTACGCCGTTTTTATCACTGCCAGAAAGCGTGAGCAACGGTACGGCAGACGCCGTACCGCGTGCTGCTACTGTTACTGCTGAGCTTTAGTGGCTGCACCAGAGATCGCGCTGCCGCCATCAGAAATATCTTCGCCTACGCCACGCGTGGTGTTACACGCGGTCAACACGGAAGAAAGTACCAGTACCGAAAAGATCGCAGCAATTGTTTTCTTAACCATAATATATTCCTTTTATAGCCAGTGTTATTTGTGTATAGCCAGTTAAGCATAGACAAAATTCCGGGCTGTGGAGAAAAAGGCAATATTTTAGGAAGATTTGAAGTCAGCGGCATGGCATCGCGCCACACCGCTGAAGATAAGGCAGGAATTACTTAACGCGGGAAACGTATTCGCCAGAGCGGGTGTCCACTTTGATGACTTCGCCGGTCTGCACGAACAGCGGAACTTTAACTACTGCGCCAGTGCTCAGCTTGGCAGGTTTACCACCGGTACCTGCGGTATCGCCTTTCAGGCCTGGATCGGTTTCAACGATTTCCAGTTCAACGAAGTTCGGCGGGGTCACCGCGATCGGCTGGCCATTCCACAGCGTCACGATGCATTCAGCCTGATCCAGCAGCCATTTAGCGCTGTCGCCAATCGCTTTAGCGTCCGCAGACAGCTGCTCGAAGGTTTCGTTGTTCATGAAGTGCCAGAACTCACCATCGTTGTAGAGGTAAGTCAGGTTCATATCGATAACGTCAGCGCCTTCAGCGGAATCGGTAGATTTGAAGGTTTTCTCAACGCGAGTACCGGTCAGCAGACGACGCAGCTTAACGCGTGCGAACGCCTGACCTTTACCCGGCTTAACGAATTCACTGGATTCAACCGCGTAAGGTTCGCCTTCGAACATGATTTTAAGACCGGCACGAAAATCGTTGCTATAGTAAGTCGCCATAAGGCCCTCTGAAATATTGTTAACTGGTATTAGCCAAAAAATGGCACACATTGTAACCCTAAACACCCCTTCCAGAGAAGAATGGTTATTGCAACTTGCCGATGTAATAACCGATCCGGATGAACTTCTGCAGCTTTTAAATATAGACGCCAGCGCAGAGCTGCTCGCGGGGCGCGATGCCCGTCGCCTGTTCGCCCTGCGTGTCCCTCGCGCATTTGCGGCGCGCATGGAGAAAGGCAACGCGAACGATCCGTTGTTACGTCAGGTACTTACCTCACGGGAAGAGTTCATTGCCGCCCCCGGATTTACCACCGATCCGCTCGAAGAACAGCACAGCGTCGTGCCCGGATTGCTGCATAAATACCGCAATCGGGCGCTGCTGCTGGTGAAAGGCGGTTGCGCGGTAAATTGCCGCTATTGTTTCCGTCGTCACTTCCCGTACGCCGATAATCAGGGTAATAAGCGCAACTGGCAGGCGGCACTCGACTATATAGCGCTGCATCCGGAGCTGGATGAGATCATTTTCTCCGGCGGCGATCCGCTGATGGCGAAAGATCATGAGCTGGACTGGCTGATCGGCGAGCTGGAGGCGATCCCGCATATTAAACGCCTGCGTATTCACAGCCGCCTGCCAGTGGTGATCCCGGCGCGTATTACCGATACGCTGGCGGCCCGCTTTGCGCGCTCGTCACTACAGATCCTGCTGGTGAATCATATCAACCATGCCCGGGAAATTGACGACGCTTTCCGCACCGCTATGTCGCTGCTGCGTCAGGCGGGCGTTACGCTGCTCAATCAAAGCGTATTGCTGCGCGGCGTGAACGATAATGCCCGCACGCTGGCGGATCTGAGCAATGCGCTGTTCGATGCCGGGGTCATGCCCTATTACCTGCACGTGCTGGATAAAGTGCAGGGCGCGGCGCATTTTATGGTGAGCGACGACGAGGCGCGGACCATTATGCGTGAGCTCCTGACGCTGGTTTCGGGTTATATGGTACCGCGACTGGCCCGGGAAATCGGTGGTGAGCCCAGTAAAACGCCGCTGGATCTGCAACTCCGTCAGCAATAAGCCTTCCTTTGAGAGTCCGCTTCCGGACTCTTTTTAACCTTCATCTCCCCTTATACTGCCCCGCGTTTTCTCGCCAAACCGAGCCCTCACGATGTGTATCGCTTTACCCTCATGGAGAATGAAAATGCCTTTAACTATTCATGGACTGAACGCTGGCGTTATTCGTCATGATAATGATTTTGTTGCGCTGGCCTTGAAAATTAACCACGCGCCGGATAACGACAGCCTGCTGTTTTTTCCGCTGTTGCCCCTGAAAGATCTGCTGATCTGCCTTGAATACCATCTGCCCGCCAGCAACGTAGCGGATGACGTTGCCGGTATGCTGCACAGCAATGCCCCGGTGCTGGTGGAAGAGGAACTGAAAAATGCAGACGTACAGCAGCGCGTGGAACACGTCACGTTACTTGATGATGCCGAAAACAGCCTGACAATCGCGTTCACGTGCAATAACGGCGAGACGTTGAACCTGAACATTGCGGATACGCACATTCCGGCGCTGGTGAGTTTAATCATTCGGGCAATGAATAATGCCGGACTACGCGCGGTTGTCGAAAGCGTGTCATCAATGGTGGATTTTCTGCCGCTGTATGACGTGGACTGTCAGGATGACGCGCAGCTTGAATACGATACGTATCAGCATCCTGAGTGGAAACATCGCCTGTTCAGTCACTATCTGGTGGTCATCTATCAGTATAAAAATGACCAGGGCGAAGCGCGCACTAGCGGTTCGGTCATCAAAACGCGGGCGCCTTCCGCCTCAAAAGACACCCAGGGCATTGTTAAGCGACCGCTGCGCTTTAGCCATCGCCTGCGCAAACTGGATAACACACCGTGCAAAGTATTTGTGAGAACGCTGGCGGCGGGAAATAAGGTTACGCTGACCCAGGCGCAATGCCTGCATGCGGTGCATAATCTGCGGCTGCACGCGGAACATTCGGCTGCCTGAAAACAGTGAACCCCGGAGCGGGGTTCATCTTAGAAGATGCCGGCGCTCAGTTCGGGCACTTATATACCTGACCGCTCATTTCGCTGGCGGTCGGCACGAAGCTCGACACGAATCCCTGAGTCGGGCTGTTGACGTTGAAAATCACGTTGCCGCCCATTTTGGCCGCTTCGTTACGCAGGGCATTTGCTGCGCCACGCATTGAGCCACCCTCTTCACCATGCTGACCCGACAACCAGTTGCTCTGCTTGCCGTATGCGGTGCCCAGTAAATGACACTGCTCACTCGGTTTTTCTTCAACAAAACGAACGCTTTGCCCACCTGCGGTCAGCTCGTTACTGGCGCTACAACCCGCCAGCAGCAACGCTGCTCCGACAATCCCTGCACCGACGTAAACGCGCATGTTATTCCTCGTGTAATAGCTGGACAACGTTGTCCGTGTCTGAACCTTATACTAAAAAGATGACCAAAAGAAAAACCCCCGGACATTTCTGCCCGGGGGTTTTCTTATTTCTGCGAGGTGCAGAACAACATGATTACATCATGCCGCCCATACCACCCATGCCGCCCATACCACCAGCAGCACCTAAGTCAGGGCCATCGGTTTTCGGCAGGTCGGTCACCATGCACTCGGTGGTGATCATCAAACCCGCTACAGAAGCCGCGTACTGCAGAGCAGAACGGGTCACTTTAGTCGGATCCAGGATACCCATATCGATCATGTTGCCGTATTCTTCGGTCGCTGCGTTGTAACCGTAGTTACCGTCGCCACCTTTAACGGTGTTAGCTACCACTGACGGCTCTTCACCGCAGTTCAGCACGATCTGACGCAGCGGTGCTTCCATTGCGCGCAGCGCAACTTTGATACCGACGTTCTGATCTTCGTTCTGGCCACGCAGTTCGCCCAGTTTAGAAGCAACACGGATCAGCGCAACGCCGCCGCCTGCAACCACACCTTCTTCAACTGCAGCACGGGTTGCGTGCAGAGCATCTTCAACGCGAGCTTTCTTCTCTTTCATTTCAACTTCGGTAGCTGCACCGACTTTGATAACCGCAACGCCGCCAGCCAGTTTCGCTACGCGCTCTTGCAGTTTTTCACGATCGTAGTCAGAGGTCGCTTCTTCGATCTGCTGACGGATCTGAGAAACACGGCCCTGAATGCTCGCTTCTTCACCCACGCCATCGATGATGGTGGTGGTGTCTTTGTTGATCACAACACGTTTAGCCTGACCCAGATCTTCCAGGGTTGCTTTTTCCAGCTCCATACCGATCTCTTCAGAGATCACGGTACCGCCGGTCAGGATAGCGATATCCTGCAGCATAGCTTTACGACGGTCGCCGAAGCCCGGTGCTTTAACCGCAGCAACTTTAACGATGCCGCGCATGGTGTTAACCACCAAGGTCGCCAGCGCTTCGCCTTCTACATCTTCAGCGATGATCAACAGTGGTTTACCGGCTTTCGCAACGGCTTCCAGTACTGGCAGCATTTCGCGGATGTTGGAGATTTTTTTATCAGCCAGCAGGATGAACGGGCTTTCCAGTTCGATGGAGCCAGTTTCCGGCTTGTTGATGAAGTATGGAGACAGGTAGCCACGGTCGAACTGCATACCTTCTACCACGTCCAGCTCGTCCTGCAGGCCGGTGCCTTCTTCAACGGTGATAACGCCTTCTTTACCCACTTTCTCCATGGCTTCCGCGATCAGTTTACCCACGGTTTCATCGGAGTTAGCGGAGATGGTGCCAACCTGCGCAATAGCACGGGAATCAGAGCACGGTACAGACAGGGCTTTCAGTTCTTCAACCGCAGCGATAACCGCTTTGTCGATGCCGCGTTTCAGATCCATCGGGTTCATGCCAGCCGCTACAGCTTTCAGGCCTTCGGTGATGATGGACTGTGCCAGTACGGTTGCAGTGGTGGTACCGTCGCCTGCTGCGTCGTTCGCTTTAGAGGCAACTTCTTTCACCATCTGCGCGCCCATGTTTTCGAACTTGTCTTCCAGTTCGATTTCACGTGCTACAGAAACACCATCTTTAGTAATGGTCGGTGCACCGAAAGATTTATCCAGAACAACGTTGCGGCCTTTCGGGCCAAGGGTAACTTTCACTGCGTCTGCCAGTACGTTTACGCCGCGCAGCATTTTCACACGAGCGTCGTTACCGAATTTTACGTCTTTAGCTGCCATTTTCTTCTTTCCCTTAAATTCGTAGGTTCAGTTCGTGGGTTACGCTTCAACAATTGCCAGAATGTCGCTTTCGGACATGATCAGCACTTCTTGATCGTCAATCTTTTCAGATTTCACGCCGTAGCCATCGTTGAAAATGACGATGTCACCAACTTTAACATCCAGCGGTTGCACGCTACCGTTTTCCAGGATGCGGCCTTTACCGACAGCGATGATTTCGCCACGAGTCGATTTACCAGCTGCACTGCCGGTCAGTACGATGCCGCCCGCAGATTTGGACTCAACTTCTTTACGCTTGACGATGACACGGTCATGCAACGGACGAATACTCATTGATAGCTCTCCTTTGAGAAAGTCAGTATCGGTTATGGATGACGCCGGCCTAACGATGGTTTCCGGCTGGTGACGTCAGAGATGGGGGTGCATGATCATCCCTTCAAGGGGCAAAAAGAAAAAAATTTTACTGAGGGCCAAAAAAAGTTGACGGAAACAACGCCCTGCCAGAAGTGATGAGGGGGGCGGGCGACGCTCATAAGCCTTGCTTATGTTACTATCCTTCGCTCTTTGATGGCGGCAGGACAGGGTAATGAGCGGACTGAAACAGGAACTGGGATTAGCGCAAGGGGTAGGCTTACTCTCCACCTCATTATTAGGCACCGGCGTATTTGCCGTTCCCGCGCTGGCCGCACTGGCGGCGGGCGATAACAGTCTCTGGGCCTGGCCTGCGCTGATCGTGCTGGTGTTTCCCATCGCCATTGTTTTTGCCCTGCTGGGACGACATTACCCCAGTGCCGGCGGCGTGGCGCATTTTGTCGGGCTGGCGTTTGGCCCGCGACTGGCTCGCGTCACTGGCTGGCTCTTTCTGTCGGTGATCCCGGTGGGTTTACCCGCCGCGCTGCACATCGCCACCGGCTTCGGGCAGTCGCTGTTCGGCTGGCACGACAGCCAGTTATTGCTGGCGGAGCTGGGTACGCTCGCCATCATCTGGTGGATTGGTTCGCGGGGCGCGCGCTCCAGCGCCAATCTGCAAACGCTGGTGGCGATAATGATTGTCGCCCTGATTGCGGCGATCTGGATTTATGGCGATATCACCCTGGCGGCTATCCCCTTCCCGGCGCTGGTGGACGTTGATACCCCGCAGCTGTTCGCGGCCCTGTCAGTGATGTTCTGGTGCTTTGTCGGGCTTGAGGCTTTTGCTCATCTGGCATCGGAATTCAAACAGCCGGAGCGTGATTTCCCCCGCGCCCTGATGATTGGCCTGCTGCTGGCGGGAACCGTGTACTGGGCCTGTACCGTGCTGGTGCTGCATTTTACCGCCTACAGCGCCGATCGCGCCGCCGCCACCTCGCTGCCGGACATTGTGGTGCAACTGTTTGGCGTGAAAGCCCTGTGGATCGCCTGCGTGATCGGTTATCTCGCCTGCTTTGCCAGCCTGAACATTTATATCCAGAGCTTTGCGCGTCTGGTGTGGTCGCAGGCGCAGCATCTGCCGGACGGCTATCTCGCCCGCCTCTCGGCAAACCAGATCCCGCGTAACGCGCTTAATGCGGTGATCGGCTGCTGCATGCTGAGCACGCTGGGCATCTATCTGCTGGATATCAACCTGGATGCGCTGATCGTCTATGCCAACGGCATTTTCATCATCATCTATTTGCTGTGTATGCTGGCGGGCTGTCGGCTACTGACGGGGCGCTATCGTGCGCTGGCGGCGCTTGGCGGGGTGCTTTGTTTACTGCTGCTGGCGATGGTCGGCTGGAAAAGCCTGTACGCCATCATCATGCTGGCGGCGTTGTGGCTGTTTTTACCTAAACGGCGCGTGGAGTGAAATGCCGGGCGGCGCTGCGCTTGCCCGGCCTACAATTGCTTTTACTTATTTATCGTCTTTATGTTCGATACGGTCACGCTGATCGTCCTTACGCTGATACTCACCATCAAACGTCTGCCCGCCCTGTGTACCGGCGCTGAAACCGCCGCCCGGCATACGTGAAAAGCGCAGGTGCGGCATCAGGCGCAGGGTCAGCAGTTTCTGCACCGGCGGCAACAGCAGTAACAGGCCGAGGAAATCGGCAAAGAAGCCCGGTAGCAGCAGCAACAGCCCGGCGATGATCAGCGACACGCTCTTGATCATTTCTGCTGCCGGACTTTCACCTGCCGCCATTTTCTGCTGCATCAGCAGTAAATTCTTGAAGCCCTGGTTGCGCACCAGCGACATCCCGACCACGGAACTGAAGATCACCAGCACCAGCGTTAGCAGGACGCCTAAGACCTGGGCGACCTGAATAAAAATCGTAATCTCAATGTAAACATATAAAAATACTGCAATTAACGGTATCCAGCGCACTGGCTTCTCCTGTGGTAAACCGCGGCTTTCGCGCCACGGTCAGTGTAATGTTGCGACACGCATGATCCTGTAATGGAGACGACGCGTCAGAATTCAATCGGAATGCACGACTATTTTTTGGCAATGATTGATCGGGTGATGTATTTCACAAATCAATAAAAGTAACGTATCAGCTAAGATAATAAGTGATCCAGATTACGGCATTTCGCTATGATCAGCATATGATCCCGGTTACGTGGCCGATTAAGGAAATAATCGTCGGTCAGTAATCACACATAACCACAGATCCACTGTGTGTTTGGTGCATTCATTCGTAGCTTTAATTAAAGAAGGTTCACATGTTAAACAACATTCGTATCGAAGAAGATTTGTTGGGCACAAGGGAAGTACCTGCGGATGCCTATTATGGCGTCCACACTCTGAGAGCGATTGAAAACTTCTACATTAGTAACAGCAAAATCAGTGACATCCCTGAATTTGTACGCGGTATGGTGATGGTCAAGAAAGCGGCAGCGATGGCCAACAAGGAGTTGCAGACCATCCCGAAAAGCGTAGCTAATGTGATTATCGCCGCATGTGATGAAGTCCTGAATAACGGCAAATGTATGGATCAGTTCCCGGTTGACGTTTATCAGGGCGGCGCGGGCACCTCCGTTAACATGAACACCAACGAAGTGCTGGCGAACATCGGCCTTGAGCTGATGGGCCACCAGAAAGGTGAGTACCAGTACCTCAACCCGAACGATCATGTTAACAAATGCCAGTCCACCAACGACGCCTACCCGACCGGCTTCCGCATTGCGGTATACGCCTCTATCGAAAAGCTGATCGACGCGATCAACCAGCTCGGAGAAGGCTTCCAGAATAAAGCCGTTGAGTTCCAGGACGTGCTGAAAATGGGCCGCACCCAGTTGCAGGACGCGGTGCCGATGACGCTGGGCCAGGAATTCCATGCCTTCAGCGTACTGCTGAATGAAGAAACCAAAAACCTGCTGCGCACCGCGGAACTGCTGCTGGAAGTGAACCTCGGCGCAACCGCCATCGGTACCCGCCTGAACACCCCGGACGGCTATCAGCAACTGGCGGTGCAGAAGCTGGCGGAAGTCAGTAACCTGCCTGTGGTTCCGGCAGAAGACCTGATCGAAGCGACCTCCGACTGCGGTGCCTACGTTATGGTGCACAGCTCGCTGAAACGTCTGGCTGTGAAACTGTCGAAGATTTGTAACGACCTGCGCCTGCTCTCCTCCGGGCCGCGTGCGGGCCTGAACGAAATCAACCTGCCGGAACTGCAGGCGGGCTCCTCTATTATGCCAGCCAAAGTGAACCCGGTAGTGCCGGAAGTCGTGAACCAGGTGTGCTTCAAGGTGATCGGCAACGACATCACCGTGACCATGGCCTCTGAAGCCGGTCAGTTGCAGCTGAACGTCATGGAGCCGGTCATTGGCCAGGCGATGTTTGAATCCATCCACATCCTGACCAACGCTTGCTACAACCTGCTGGAAAAATGCATTAACGGCATTACCGCTAACCGCGCGGTCTGCGAAAGCTATGTCTACAACTCTATCGGTATCGTCACTTACCTCAATCCGTTTATTGGCCACCACAACGGCGATATTGTCGGTAAGATCTGTGCGGAAACCGGTAAGAGTGTGCGCGAGGTGGTGCTGGAGCGCGGTCTGCTGACGGAGGCGGAGCTTGATGATATATTCTCGCCGCAAAACCTGATGCATCCGGCCTACAAGGCCAAACGCTACACCGATGAAAGCGAGCAGTAATTGTTCGCCAGGCACACGAAGGCACGTCAGATGACGTGCCTTTTTGCTTTTTAAGAGTTACTAAAATACAACAATCTAATATCAACTTGTTAATAAACAAGGCAGGCAACTATGTTTGGTGCAGAACTCGTTATCGTCCTTTTGGCGATTTATTTGGGGGCAAGACTGGGCGGTATCGGCATTGGTCTGGCCGGGGGGGCTTGGCGTGCTCGTCCTGACGCTCTGTTTTCAGATCAAGCCCGGCGCAATCCCCTTTGACGTTATTGAAATCATTATGGCGGTTATCGCCGCGATAGCCGCGATGCAGGTTGCGGGCGGCATGGATTACCTGGTCAGCCTCGCCGAGAAGATGCTGCGTCGGCATCCTAAATACATCACTTTCTTAGCCCCGCTGGTCACCTGGTTTATGACCATTCTGGCGGGTACCGGGCACACAGCGTTCTCCACGCTGCCGGTGATCACCGAAGTGGCGAAAGAACAGGGCATCCGCCCGTCCCGCCCGTTATCCATCGCGGTGGTCGCCTCACAGATTGCCATCACCGCCTCGCCAATTTCCGCCGCCGTGGTGTTCTTTGCCGGGATCCTCGAACCGCTGGGCGTCAGCTATCTGACCCTGCTGGCGATTTGTATTCCCACCACGCTGGTTGCCGTGATGCTCACTGCGGTGGTGTGTAACTTCCTTGGCTGCGAGCTGAAAGACGATCCGGTGTATCAGGAGCGGCTGGCGAAAGGCGAAGTCAGCCTGCGCGGTAGCCAGATTTTCAACATCAAACCCCATGCAAAGCGCTCGCTGATGCTGTTTTTGATCGGCATTATCGCGGTCATGGTGTACGCCACCGCCATCAGCCCGACAGTAGGGCTGATCGCCAACCCGGTACTGCCGCGTAACGAAGCCATTGTGGTGTTTATGCTGACCATCGCCACGCTCATCTGCCTGACCTGTAAAATTGATACCGGCGAGATCCTCAACGCCAGTACCTTTAAATCCGGGATGAGCGCCTGTGTCTGCGTGCTGGGCGTGGCCTGGCTGGGCGACACCTTTGTGAAACATCACATTGAAGATATTCAGATGGTGGCGGGCGATCTGCTGCACAACTACCCGTGGATGCTGGCGGTCGTGCTGTTCTTTGCCGCCACGCTGCTCTACTCCCAGGCGGCGACCACCAAAGCGCTGATGCCTGCCGCCCTGCTGCTGGGTGTCAGCCCGCTGACCGCCATCGCCTCTTTCGCCGCGGTATCGGCGCTCTTTGTGCTGCCGACCTACCCTACACTGCTGGCGGCGGTGGAAATGGATGACACCGGCTCCACGCGTATCGGCAAATATGTCTTTAACCACGCGTTCCTGATCCCTGGCGTTATTGCCATCACGCTGTGCGTGATCCTCGGCTTTATCGTCGGCGGCATCCTGTTGTAAATCTCGTTAAAAACGGGCCGTCTCGCGGCCCGTTGCATGAATCCCCGCGCATCACCTGCTATAGTGCCTGTTTTCGCCGAGTCGAGATTGACGATGAACACGCCTGACGCTGTTGTTGTGCTCTGTACCGCCCCGGATGAAGCTACCGCCCAGGATCTGGCTGCCAAAGTCCTTGCGGATAAACTCGCTGCCTGTGTCACCCTGTTGCCGGGCGCGACCTCGCTCTATTACTGGGAAGGGAAACTGGAACAGGAATATGAAGTGCAGATGCTGCTGAAAAGCGATCTCGCTCATCAGGAGGCGCTGCTCGCCTGCCTGAAATCGCACCACCCTTATCAGACCCCCGAATTACTGGTTTTACAGGTTACACACGGAGATAGTGATTACCTCTCATGGCTCAACGCTTCCTTACGCTGATCCTGCTGCTGTGCAGCACCTCAGTCTTCGCCGGGCTGTTTGACGCGCCTGGCCGTTCCACTTTTGTGCCTGCCGATCAGGCCTTTGCCTTTGATTTCCAGCAAAACCAGCACGACCTGACGCTGCACTGGCAGGTAAAAGAGGGCTACTACCTTTATCGCCAGCAGATCAAAATCACCCCTGCCGGGGCGGAGATCGCCCCGCCGCAGTTGCCCGCAGGCGAGATGCACGAAGATGAGTTCTTCGGTAAAAGCGAGGTGTATCGCCAGCGCCTGGAGGTGCCGGTGACGGTGAATGCCGCAGGTAAAAATGCCACGCTGACCGTGACGTATCAGGGCTGCGCCGAGGCCGGGCTGTGCTATCCGCCGGAAACCAAAACGGTGCCGCTGACAGAAGTGGCTGCGGTGCAAAACGCCGCACCGTCCCCCTCCTCAGGCATGACGGAAAATCCTGCCAGCGAACTGCCCTTCTCCGCCCTCTGGGCGCTGTTGATTGGCATTGGCATCGCCTTTACCCCTTGCGTCCTGCCGATGTACCCGCTGATTTCCGGGATCGTGCTGGGGGGTAAACAGCGCCTCAGTACGGGCCGCGCCCTGCTGCTGGCGTTCATTTATGTACAGGGCATGGCGCTGACCTATACCGCGCTGGGGCTGGTCGTCGCTGCCGCCGGGCTGCAATTTCAGGCGGCGCTGCAACATCCTTATGTGCTGACGGGGCTGGCGATCCTCTTTACGCTGCTGGCGCTGTCGATGTTCGGCCTGTTCTCGTTACAGCTGCCTTCCGCGCTGCAAACCCGCTTAACGCTGTGGAGCAACCGTCAGCAAGGCGGCTCCCCCGGCGGCGTGTTTGCGATGGGTGCCATTGCCGGGCTGATTTGCTCCCCCTGCACCACCGCGCCGCTGAGTGCCATCCTGCTGTATATTGCCCAGAGTGGTAACGTCTGGCTCGGCGGCGGCACGCTGTACCTCTACGCGCTGGGGATGGGCCTGCCGCTGATGCTGATCACCGTCTTTGGCAACCGCCTGCTGCCGAAAAGCGGGCCGTGGATGGCACAGGTGAAAATCGCCTTTGGCTTTGTGATCCTCGTCCTGCCGGTATTTTTGCTGGAGCGTATCCTGGGCGATACATGGGGCCTGCGACTGTGGTCGCTGCTCGGCGTCGCCTTCTTTTGCTGGGCGTTTATCACCAGCCTCGCGGCAAAGGCCGCGTGGATGCGCATCGTGCAGATTGTCCTGCTGGGCGGCGCGCTGGTCTGCGCGAAGCCGTTGCAGGACTGGGCTTTTGGCGTAAGCGCCGCACAGAGCACCGCGCACCTTAACTTTACATCAGTGGCGGATCTCGACGGGCTGCACCAGGCGCTGGCGCAGGCGAAGGGCAAACCGGTGATGCTCGACCTCTACGCCGACTGGTGCGTCGCCTGTAAAGAGTTTGAGAAGTACACCTTCAGCGATCCGCACGTCCAGGCGGCGCTGAAAGATACCGTGCTGTTGCAGGCCAACGTGACGGCGAACACAGCGGCAGATGCAGCTTTATTAAAGTCGCTGCATGTTCCCGGTCTGCCCACTATTCTGTTCTTCGATGCCCATGGCAACGAGCAACCCGAGCTGCGGGTGGCGGGTTTTATGGATGCTGCGGCCTTCGCCGCGCATTTGCGCAATCGCCAGCCGTAAACAACACTGTGAATGGGACGAACGGTTCAATAACGCAGGAGGAAACCGTGCAACGTGAAGATGTTTTAGGTCACACTCTGCAATTACTTGAACTTAAAGGCATTGCTGATACTACGCCAGAGATGATTGCCGAACGTATTAATTATCCACTGGATGAATTTTTACGCTTCTGGCCCGATAAAGACGCGCTGATTTATGATGCGCTGCGTTATCTGAGCGCGCAGGTAGATACCTGGCGCAGGCAACTGCTGCTGAACGACGAGCTGAGTCTCGAGCAAAAATTACTGGCCCGCTATGGCGCGCTGAGTGAATGCGTCGCCAATCACCGTTATCCCGGCTGTTTGTTTATCGCCGCCTGCACGTTTTACCCGGATCCGGCTCATCCCATCCACCAGCTGGCTGCACAGCAAAAAACCGCCGCTCATGATTTCTCGCACGATCTGCTGAGAAAGATGGGCATTGAAGATGCGCCTATGGTCGCCAAACAGATGGAACTGGTGCTGGAAGGCTGTCTCAGCCGGATGCTGATCAACCGCAGCCAGACCGATGTCGACACCGCGCAACGCCTGGCAGAAGATATTCTGCGCTTTGCCCAGTGCCGTCAGGGCGGCGCGCTGACCTGATTTCAGTGCAGCAAGCCCGCCCAGGCTGACAGCAACAGACAGAGCGCCATCAGTTGCTGAAAGCCGCGCAGCGCCGCCGGGGTACGGAAGATCCGGTTAACCGCCTTGCCGGATAACGCCCAGGCGCCCAGGCAGATCACCGAGATCAGCAAGAACAGCAGCGATAACAGGGTGATGTCCCGCAGCGGATGCACCCCGTGAGGCGCGAACAAGCTCACTACCGCCAGCGCCATCATCCAGGTTTTCGGATTGATCAGCTGCAACAGTGCCGCTGACCTGGCGCTGAAGGGCTGTTGCGCCTCATCAAACTGCGCCGCCGGTGCACGGAACAGTTGCCAGCTCATCCAGCTTAGCCACAGCGCCCCCATCCAGCTCATCGCCGTACGCACCAGCGGATGCTCCCGCAGCACCTCGCCTGCCCCCGCGCCGGAGATAAACACAATCAGGCTCGCCGCCAGACAGGCCCCCGCCACCGCAGGCAGCGTGGCTTTGACGCCAAACCGCTGGCTGCTGGCCAGAATGAGGATATTGGTCGGGCCGGGCGTAATGGACGCCACAAAGGCAAACAGCATAAACGGCAGATACGCAGAAAACAGGTTCACAAGCAGGGCTCCTTATTGGTGATGCCCTGACTGTGGCGTTATTTTGTGCGCGGGTCTGGAAGATTTGTGCACAGCCTGCGGTAATGCGCTGGCGACAGCCGGTAGGCGCGCTGAAACCAGCGCCCGAGGTGGCTTTGATCGGCAAAGCCGAGCGCCGCCGCCACGCTGGCGGGCTGCTCCCCCTGCGCCAGCATCGCCCGCGCCTTCGCCAGCCGCAGCTGGATCAGCCACGCATGCGGCGACAGATGAAACTCCCGCTTAAAACAGCGCGTCAGCGTGAAGCGATCGGTGCCGGTTTCCCGCGCCAGATCGTCAAGGCCGATATTCTCCCCGACAAAGGCGTACAGATAATCCCGCGCGCGATGGGCAATGGCCGCGCTCTGCACTTGCTGTGGCAGCCGTTTTCGCCACTGGCAGTGTTGCGTCAACTGGCTTAACAGCGTGTCCATGGTGCTGTGTTGCAGGATGCGCATTTCATCGCTGTGCAGTGCCGTAAAGGTCTGCGCGATGGCCCGGACTAGCGCCGGTTCACGGGCAATGGTGCGGTTAAAATGCAGCGAATAGCTCGAAGGCACGGCGTCATACAGCCCGCGCAGGGTGTCGGCAAGCCAGCGCTCATCAAGATAAAAAGTCAGGTAGGTAAAGCCGCCCGCCACTGGCGCGTCGCCGTCGTGGATCTCGCCAGGCTCCAGTAAAAACGCATCCCCCGGCGTACTGCGATGCCGTTCGCGGCGGCAGTGAAACTGCTGGGTGCCGGTCAGCGTCATGCCCACCAGATAGCTGTCATGCCAGTGCGGATCGTAGGCGTGCCCTTCAAAGTGCGCGCGGATCGTTTCTATGCCGGTTTCGTCGTGCTGCCGCAGTTCCAGCCAGTCTTGTGCCATATGTCCTCCCGGATTTCCGAGTGTAGCATTCACAGCCGCGCGGGGAATGTCTGGAAGATTTGTGCAGCCAGGCAAAAAATGGCTGATATTGCAGCAAACTGCCGTAAAGTTAAGCAACTAAACGCGATTTCCCCAAATAGAGTTGACGCCGCAGGGGGATTAAGGTTTAATTCGCCCCGTTGCCCGGATAGCTCAGTCGGTAGAGCAGGGGATTGAAAATCCCCGTGTCCTTGGTTCGATTCCGAGTCCGGGCACCACTATTTAGAAGAACCCGCCTATGGCGGGTTTTTTGCTTTTGGGAATAAGTGATCGGCGTGACAGGCTTTATGGCCCGCTGTTAATTATTCAGCTCTACAATCTTAATGGACATTATTGCCGTCAGATATTGAGTGCTTTTTTCTAACGGCCAATCCCACCATGCCAGTTCTTCCAGTCTCGCTATGGCTTCCTCTGTAAACCCTTTTTAAATCATTCTAGCAGGATTACTCCCACTGCAGCATAAGCGGGCACATCAGTCGTCACCACAAAACGTGATGAGATTATCGCCCCCAGGCATAATAAGCGCAGCCAATCCAGACATTATTGCCAACCACCGTCTCGTCTTTATAGGGCAGATCTCCGGCTGCAGGCCGTGCTTTTTCCCAGGCATTACTAAAGATATAAAACGGGAAAGTTGAGAAGCCGAAAATTTTATGATTTGCGCCATTCATAATGAACTGGACACCTTTTGCTATCGCACAAAACTTACCAATGATCAGCTTGTCGCCAATAAACGGAAAATGATAAAGCACGATCAGCCTTGAACATACAGATTCAAACCGCACTATACCCCTGCTTCGGGTCATTCTTATACTGCGGAAACGCCAGCTTAAGCTCTCCCTGCTCCACCAGCGGTTTTAAGTACTGCTGACGCAGCGCGTTAGGGTTACGATTAATGATCTGCCCCAGCGCAGCAACGGAAATATACTGCCCCTGACACACATTCAGGATCACACTCTTCATCAGCTCTTTATCCCCCAGACGCAGCCTTTCACGCGGAACGGCAGCCAGAGCAAACAACGAATCCCGAAAAGCATCGGTGAGATTTTCAACATCATCAATATAAGGCCGATCGATAAAACGATTGAGCAAACGGCCATACTCATCCCGAGATGCGGGTTGATCGCCCTCAGCAATATATGTGGAGCTATCCTCGTTATGTGTGAACCCCAACTCGTTATATGTGGAGTTCCCCTCGTTATGTGTGGAGCTCTGCTCGTTATATGTGGAGCTATCCTCGTTATGTGTGAACCCCAACTTGTTATATGTGGAGTTCCCCTCGTTATGTGTGGAGCTCTGCTCGTTATATGTGGAGTTCCCCTCGTTATGTGTGGAGCTCACAACCCCACCTAACGAGAACACCTCATCCGGCGTCATGACTGATACTCCCGGCAAAGTGTAATATTTGTTTTTCTGTTCACCCCCTGCGACCAGAAAACCTTTACTTTCCAGCCGGGGAAGCGTCAGCGTGACTTCGCGGGAGTGCCGGGTTGTTAACTGGCAGGCCCGTTCATGGTTGACCCAACCTTCAATCGCCGCCGTTGCAACAATCACCTGTTCAAAATCGTCAAGCTGATCGAAGGTCTCGCCAAACCGCTGATGCAAATCATCCAGAACACGTTGTGGGATCAGACTGGCGGTGGGTAACTCCAGTATTGTCTGCGCCGGAGAGGGATTTTCTCTTAATCTCGGCATACGCCAGTTGGTCGTTCGCCAGCCGCTGAAAATCTTTGGCATTCCTGAGCCAGCACGTTCCCCTAAACCAATCAGCAAAAACATCTGGTGCAACAACCTGTTGCGGCAATCACTGACGCCCCCCGCAATCACATCTTCCAGCGGCAGGCGCATCAAACCGGGATTCCGAAAGCCAAACATATCGGGACGTTTAACGATCAAAACAGAAACGCGGTCGGTAAAATCAGCATGAACCAGTGTATTGACCAGCGCTTCACGCAACGCGATATGCACTGGCGTATCCGTTCTGCGCTGGCCGTCTTCAAGCGTAAACGGCACTTTCAGATCGGCAACAAGCTTTTGATATACTTTGCGATAAAAATCAAACAGGTTTCCCGACCATGTACCGTCCGGACATACCCGATCCACCCAACGCAGCTCCGTTTTAGCTTCGGGGCGTTCCTGATAATCCACCATGTAGTTAGGCGCTGCGGCAATAATCGCATCCCATTTGCCAAACATGAGAACACCAGCCAGCGTAATTCCTTCTTTTCCGGTTTCACGATCTTTACGCCAGCCACCAACCATTTTAAATAGTTCAAACGGCTCACAGGCCAGATAAGGATGCTGCGGGTTATTTGCCGAAAGCAGATTGCGATACACTTTCAGGCTGTCCAGATCGATATCGTCCTGAAAGGTGTAGTGTTCCGAAAGCACTTCATTATCGCGGCTGTCGTGGATCTGCTCTGCAAGCATCCGTTTGACGGTCATGTCATCACAAAGGCGATCGCCTTCGTGCAGGCGTTGATAAGTATTGCCTAATGGGGACTTTTTCAGGTGAACCGGCTTTTGTTTACGCATCGCCTGTGGGATATGGATCGCCAGAACGTCCTTTCCCTGTAAAGATACAAGCTGTACGTCATTTTCCGATCGCAGCACATTCACGCTGACCCGGTCGCGATCGTTTAGCTGATTAAACAGATCGGTTTTTATCTTTTCAGGATCGACGACGCCAACCGATGTAAATTCTCCAGCCTGTTCTTTTACGCCGAGAATGACCCAACCACCCCGACCATTCGCCATCGCAGAGTAAGTGGGCCAGAAGTCTTTCGGTAACTCGCCTTTGCCGTCTTTTCCCCCTGCCAGCTTGAACTCTATCTGTTCCGACTCGACAAGGGTTTGCAGATCTATAATGTCTTTTATTTGCAAAGGCATAGAGGTTCCTCTGGCTGAAAAATGTTCGGCTATATCATACCGCATCTACCGAATATCCGGTAGGTTGCTAAGGGTACTGACGGATCTTTCAACCTTATTTATAATCCTTTCTGCCACCTGACCAGCGCCTCTGCAACTACCCCAGCAGGCAAAAATTCCTGCTCCAGACGACCACGCGGTAAGCAGGTTAAGTAGCGATAAAAATCGATCTCTTCATTAAGCAAGCCATCAGGTATTGCTTGCTGCGCTTTTACCGGTTCAGGAACGGCGCTATAGCTGGCATATTGCTCAAACAACTCATGGTTCATGAGCAGAACATCAAGCGTCGGGCGACAGCGCCTGGCTCTCGCCAGCATCAGTAGCCCCCAGCTATCCATGTCCCCCCAATAGGCAACGTGTTTTTCATCCAGAACTGAGCTGGATAACCATTGCACGTCAAGGCCACACCCTAAAATCGCGATAGTGTCAGATAACGCTGGAAGTTGATGCAGACACTGTTCATTTTCAATCACCAATACACGCGACACGGGCAATGCCGTTTCTGCCAGTTCCGCCGTCGTTACCCGGCATTTTTCAAAAGGGAGCAATCCGGGTGATAGCGGTGCAACCAAAACCCAGTGGCTGGACTCATCAAAAGCGTCAAGAAAGGTGGTTAATCCCTGCTCGCTGGCTTCGCCTGAAAAACGCACATCCAACATTCGGGTTAATAACGAAATATTATTCTCGATAAATTTGGTATCCACCCCTTGCCCGGAAAGTAGTCTTAACGGCAACCCTTTTGCGCAGCCTGGCTCTAATCGGCAGGCCAGCCGGGCCGCGCTGATGATGTTTTGTGGGTCTTTGTGCCGCCAGAGAGAACGATGGCTGACCAACAGCGGATGAAAAATGGGATCAACTTGCTCAATAATTCTCTCCAGCAAGCGAAATTCCCGACTCACCGTCGCATCTGCCGCTGCGTTGATCCAGTCAGATGGGCCATTCATGATCCAGCGTAACGGCATTGATATCGGTCCGTCGCTCGCCCGATAACTGACCTCTTCCCATTCCACACGCCCAACCGTTACTTGCCGCCATAACTGCACGTGCTGCAAAACGTACTGCGTTTGCTCTGCGAACATTCTGGCGGAAGGTTTGCCAATGGGCAGGCAGAGCGGCCAGCTACCTGGGGGAAGTAAGCGCTCAGCCCGAAGCTTTGTGTTATCCCACTGCCGGGCAAGTTTTTTACGCAGTTCATCAGGAGAATACATTCTACACATTCTCCCGTCGCTGGTAGTGTTGTTCAAGCTCTTCCCAGCTCAGCGAAGCCATATTTGAATCCTGACCGCGCCGATGTACGACAATCGCCGACCGGGTATGGTCACGCAGCAGGCGCATTTCCTTATTAGGGGTGATAAATACAGCATGTAAGCCAAACTCTCTAAGCGCGGCAATGATCCTGCCCGCCACGGCATGAGAGCTGCGGGAGAAGGCTTCATCAAGGACAATGGTACCGAAAAGCGGATAACGGCTCCCCGCAGGACAAAGCGCATAGCTAAGCGATGCGGTCAACACGTAAGACGCGATAATCTCTTTTTCTCCGCCACTACCGCCCTGCGGGCCGGTACGTGACTCAATCACATTTCCACTCTGACGATCCATCACCGATACGGCGAACTCCAGACGAAAACGGGGGTCCAGCAGCGCCTTCGCCCCCAATGTGCGATTTCGTTCACAGGCATCCCGCAGTTGCGCCACCAGCACCTGCAAAGCCTGATAATGGCTCTCGCCATTATCATCAACAAACCGGGCGGCATTTAGCTGACGCTGCGCTTTTTCAAGCGTGCGCAGGCTTTCATGGACAACTTTTTTCGTATCCAGACGCAGGTAGCGACCCGGCTGAAAATCGACCCGGAACATGGTTTCATTGAGTTCGCTGAGTCGCGCTTGAATCACTAACACCTCATGCTCGATATGGCTGAGCAGTTGCGTTACGCCGTCGTCGGATGAACGGTTCAGATAATCAAGAAAGCGGTTGAGCTTTTCCGGCAGGGCTTCTTCGGTCAGTTCCTGCAAACGCTGTAAATAGACAGGTATATCGTCCAAATCAGCACCTGCCTCAACGAGCGCCCCGGTATCCACACGTTTAGCTTCAGACATACGCTTGGTCAACTCAATGTTCAGTCGATGCAGTTCACCTTTAACACCCTCAATTTCTTGCTGAATTCCCCGCTCATGTTGACGTTCCAGCTCGCGAATATCAGGCAGTTGCGCCAGCGTCACCGCCGGAAAATGTGACGCGCACAACTCTCGCTCTTCATCCTGAATACCTTGTTGCGCGGTTTGCTTAGCCTGACGTTCTGCGGCCCGGGCTGAAGTGAGTTCTGTCTCCAGTTTGATGGTGATTTTATTGGCGACCCTGAACTGTTTATCCAGTTCAGATTCAACCATTTGAGCCTCATCAAGTTTTGCTTTCGCTACGCTGGCGTCAGAATCCGGGCGGATCAGATTCTCCAGCCGCTCCTTGAGCGCTTCCAGTTGGCTCCTTGCGCCGGGAACATCGATGCTATCGAAATCAATTTGTTGTATTTTCTGGAATGAAATGGCCTGATTTTGCAAAAGCCCTACCTCGCCTTTCGCAAACTCAAATGCCGCGTTTGCGGTTTTAACCTGCTCCTGAAGCGCGGCAATTTCTTTGGCAAGGAAGTTCAGGCGATCGCGGTTATCGAATCCCGTCAGCCAGTCTTCATCAAGGCGTTTCTGATCCTGCTTGTCATAAAAACGCTGTTTACCAGACATTAACCCCTGAACCGTCATAGCATGAGGCATGTCACGCAACTGTTCAGGGCTGTCAACACAATGCCTGTCGCTTTCTGCCAGTAATGCTTTGACGGCTTCTCGCCACGGATGCTCTTTCCACAACAGCTTGCGGGTAAATCCATCGTCGAAGAACCGGGCGGGCGAGTGCGGTAATTTGACTTCCAACAGCCGCACATGCAGACGGTTATTACGCTGATTTATCCAGCGTAGCGCTTCCGGTGCAGATTCTGGCGAAACAAGAATACGCAGCCTGTTACTGCCAACCGCGCGTTCAATCGCACCGCGCCATTGCGCCTCTTCCGGTTTAACCTGTATCAGTTCAGCGACGAAAGGCAGTTCAGACTCATCAACGTTCAGCGCTTTTGCCAGCTCGCCGCGAAACGCCTGATAATGTGCGGGAAGGTTAGAATCCGGACGACGCGCGATCTCGGCGCGTTCAGTTTCCCGTTCGCGAAGTTCTTCGGTAATGTTATGACTGTTAGCGCTTTTTTTATACAGCTCTTCTTCTTTCAGCTTTATATCACCGTCAAGCCGCTCAAGCCGCAGTTCGACTTCATGCTGATTCGCCTCCAGTTGAGGCTGGCTCAGGTCAGACAGCAATCCAAGATTGCGGGTCAGTTGTTGATACTGGCGCGCCAGAGTCTCTCGACTGCCGAGCGTTTTTTGCCAGTCCTTGATACGCTCGTTCAGTTCATCAATATTGGCGCCGCCGACCTGGAGATAGCGCTGCATACAGTCGCTAACCACCTTTTTTTGCAACTCAAGCCGTGACTGGATCTGCTCTTCGCGAGTCTGTGCCTCACCAAGCTCGACTTCAAGATGGCTAACCTTTTCCTTCCACAGTTGGCTTGCCTGTTGTGCAAACCAGATGGGCAACAGCAATTTCAGCGCCTGCCTGTCAGCAAGTTGTTGTTCTTGCTTCTGGTACTTATCCCAACTCAGGGCGACAGGTTGTAAAGACTGCTGCTGTTTGCGCGCCGTCTCCAGCTCCTGATGAATTTCTGTCAGACCATCAAAACTATTGGCTACTTCTGTTGCGCGATCGAAGGCAGAATGATCGTCCAGCACCAGTTCGCGGAAAATCTCATCAATACTGTTTAGCTGTTTTAACCCTGCCGCCCGGTTTAACAGCGTAAATGCGTTTTCCCCCACTTCGAAGAAATCCCGCAGGCGGGTGCCGCCGTCATGATAAACGTTCAGCCAGTGTTCAAGCGTCTGCCCAGGATTATCGCTGAACAGCCAGAGCCTTTTCATATCCGTCACGCTGGAGCTGGTGGAATCAAACCACAGCAGCGATCCCAGACGGACCTGCCGCCCTTCACGCTCCAGCGTCGCGGCAATGCCGGTCACGGTTTTACCCGGTCTGGCAATATGCGATTGCCCCTCCCCGCCATCGCCGGGTCCGGATACGCCGCGCACGTAGGAGATAAGATCCCTGTCGCTTTCATGCCCTCCAGTTGAGGCCAGGTTGTAACGGGGATTGGCGCAGAGTAGCGTCATTAAGGCATCGACCAGCGTCGTTTTTCCGCTCCCGGTTGGGCCAATAACGGCGGTACCTTCCTGATGAATAGCTGCCTGATGCAGCCCATGAAAACCGCCCCAGTTGAACAACTCGATACGAGTGAGAATAAAAGATTCCTTTCCAGCCTGATTCATACCGCCTCCTCGCTGCCATCCTGTTCTGCCGCATCATTTGGCGAGCTCTGTTGGACTATCTGCTCCTTCAGCCATGCCAGTAATGCCTGAAGATTTATCGGATCGGCAAGGTGGGCAATAATCGGGCGAATGACGATCCGTTCATGTGCATCCGGCGACGTGACCAACCCATGCCCCTTTAATTGATCCAGTAAGGTAAGCAACCGGGTGCGTTCTTTTGATTCACTCCCCGGATCGCCAAGGTAAATCTGGAGCTGAGGGAGGAGATCGTCGATAGCGATCTGCGCCTGGCTGGCGCCAGTTCCGCTTTCTTGCTCCCAGGCAACAAAATGCTGGCGCAGTATGGCAACTAATAATGATTGTTCCAGGTTAAGCCGTTGCCGTCTCACCAGAGGGTGGGACCATTCATCCTGCTCCGGCGTTTCGTCAAGCCTGACTTTGACATACAGCAGACCGCGGATCTCATCAATGCCGACATCCAGATCGAGAGCTTCCAGAATGCGAGTAACCTCTTCAGGATGGGTCAGTACGACGCGGTACAGATTGGGTTTACTGGCTTCTTCCAGAAGGCCGTATTTGAGCAATTCCTGAGTCGCTTCGCGTATTTTTTTCAGCGTTCGCGTTTCGCTACTGGCCGCACTTTCTCCAACAGACTCATCGGTAACGCCTCCGTCCGATGGTTCTGGTTCACTGCCTGCATTTGCCGTAACTCCCCGGTTAATCAGTCTGTCAAAAAAGCCCGCCATACCTGTTACTCCCAGTCAATATCCATTAATACCTGACTTTCCAGCCCGGTCGTGGGTAAGTTAAATCGCCAGCGGCGGCCTTCTTCATCACACAGCTCCGCAAGTTCACGCTGTGAATCAATAACCTCAATGCCCGCCTCTCTCGCCATACCAATCCAGACGGCGAACGTTTCGAGATCGTGAACAGGAGGCAACAGCGTCGCCAGTTCAGCCAGACCAACGGGGCGATTTTCTTTTGCCAGAAGCTGCAACGTCTGCTGAATCAACGCCTCACGATCGAGACCATTGAAAGCATCCCAGAAATCATCGCCAATCTGCGTTAGATCCGCCGCATGATTACTGAGATCTAACGTTTGTTCCGCTTCATCATCCACCTCTTTAAAACGTAAGCGTTCAATAGCAGGGATCCCCGTGACTGCCACACCAACGGCAGGAAGCGGAACCTCTTGTTTGCGAATCATCTGGCGCTGCCAGTCGAGTTTTAACGCCTGATTGAGAAATTCGTTAAGCAGATGACCAACGCGGTGATGCTCAGCAGCAAGACCAGTTTTCATAAAACCACGGACATCGCGCTCGCTACGGGCGCGAGCCTGGAGTACGGTTTGCGATTCATCGACAAGGCGTTTAACGAGCCAGCGCAAATCGTGACGCTGTAGACGGTTGAGCGCATCGGAAGCAGAAGGGTGGCTAAGGATTACGCGCAGTCGCTCGCTCATTGCAGTCAACTCGGCAGACTGGCGTAGCTGTTGCTGAAAACTGTCGAAGACTCTTCCTTCCGGCGTATTAAGCAGCGCGTCCTGATCGTTGAGCAGGCGTTCTACTATATCGCCGCGATGATATTGCTCGCCGATAATGGATTGACGAAGCGCGCGATCGGCCTCGCGCCAGGAGTCTTCCACGCGGCGAAAGTCGGCTCTCAGGCTGGAAGCCAAATTGAAAACCTCACGAATATGCTCAACCGCCTGATGCGATTCCAGCACTTCAATATGTCCGGCTTCTGCCTCCTGTAATTCACGTTCCAGTTCGGCAATACGACGACGTAAGGTTGAAACCCGGTTTGCCGGGTTAGGATTAAGCCGGGTTTCCAGATTTTCAATTTCTCGCTGTACGGTGGACAAACGGGAAGCCGTAGAGGTCATGAAACGATTATCCAGCGACTCAACAAACGTAATCGCGACCTCAAGCGCATCGGTGGCGAAGATACGCCCATCCCGTTCGACGATTAAACGCCGTTTTATCCATTCTCGTAGTTCACGGCTGGCCTGAAGAGACGGATTTTCCTGATTAATCTCATACTGTTCCTGACTCACATGCTCGACAAGAATACCGGTAAGGGACTGAATCGCGTCCTCAAGAGGGATACCATCATTTGATTTTTCAAACAGCGTTTTCAGGCAACTCAGTATCAGCGGGGAACGACGAGTAGCAAGAAGTATCCAGGCAGGATGCTGGTTTTTTGCTGAAATATAATTTTCCGTACGCTGCCTTGTGTTTTCTTCCATGTAGCAGAACCTTCAACGATCGGGTTGAAATGCCAGACTACGATAATTCGCCGTTGCGGATTTTTTCTCCAGTAACCTGCCTTACTTTGTGATTTTTATCACAATATTTCTCCAGTGACTTTTCTCTATTATCAGGAAAAATACCGGAATCGGTGTGATATAAGTGCGGGCTAAAGTATGAACTGATAATGTCCAGAATAACTTTACAAGACAGGATGCTGAAAGGCGTGGTGGAAAAATGCGGAAACTGTGTTAACTCCCTACGATAAAAAATAACAACTCTGCTTCATAACAGTGGTGAGTTTTATGGTATGGAACAAATCGCGTGTCGTAAGAGTGGGGAAGTGGGTCAATTACACACCGATTTTTCGTGATAACTATCACAAAACCAAAGCGGTTTTTTATGGGGGCCTTAGTGGGGGCGCTGTTTCTGTCTTTTTGCAATGAAACCAAAGGGAAACAGCACCTTAATCGTGGATATGATTCCGAGTCCGGCACCACTATTTAGAAGAACCCGTCTATGGCGGGTTTTTTGGTTTTATAATTCCGGCAGATGGACAAGCCTGCTTCATTCTACACTGTTCAACTCTGCTTGCCCGGCGGCGCAAGCTTGCCGGGCCTACGTGAACCCGGCAAGATTTTACGGCTGGCTACGCTTCTGTACCTTTCACCCAGCGCGGCGCTTTCATAATGTCGGCGAAATACCACACCAGTTCACACAGCAACCCGGTCAGGGTTTTCTCCATATCCGGCGGCAGCGACTGGCTATTCAGTACGTGCGTTAACGTCAGGCAGTATTCACACAACAGGTCCGATTCCGGTTCAAAACGCGGCGGTTCCGCAGGTGGAGTATCCACGGTGAGTTGAGGGACCAGATGCGGCGGAATAACGTCATTGAGCGTGGGTTGTAGCAGCGTCAGGCAGGCATTGAGCCGCCCGCACATGGCGAGGCGCAGCGCCGGATCGTCGCTTTCTATCAGCGCTTCGGCG
This sequence comes from Enterobacter kobei, assembly GCF_018323985.1. Classification (GTDB taxonomy): domain Bacteria; phylum Pseudomonadota; class Gammaproteobacteria; order Enterobacterales; family Enterobacteriaceae; genus Enterobacter_D; species Enterobacter_D kobei_A. The sequence continues at coordinate 4,174,003 of NZ_AP024590.1, forward strand.
AAATGCTCGCAGTGATCCGCCAGCACGGTGAAATCCGTGTCTGCGGTGAAGGGAACGGTAAGTAAAGGGAAAAACTGATCGGGAACAGCAACCATAACGGGTCAACTCCTGTGCGATTAAAAACCAATGTCGCCAACAAGAGAATTCAGGAGGTCAATCCCGGCACCTGATTTTGCAGGTGCGGGAAGATGCTACTGCCAGACGCGATCGACGGCAAGCGGAAACAGCAGTACGGATTGCGGCGCGCCTCGCAAAGACGTTGAAAAGCCCCCGTTCAGGTCGGTGTCTGCGCTGGCAATAGCTCTTCAGTTACCTGTCAGTGGAACAGGCCCGCTTTTCTTCTGCCTCCAGTGCCAGAAGCCGGTCTTTAAGAGCCTGACGTATATTGAAAAACGCGGTGCTGCCCAGCGGCAATCTCAGCGGAGGCTGCTGTTCCTCAGCACAGGCCATCATCACCTCTACCGTTTTTACCGCGTCGCCGGTAATTTTAAAATCACCGGAAGCCAATGCTTCTCGCATTTTGCCCGAGGCGGTATGTTCATAACAGGGCATGGCTTCCGCCTGATCGAGACTGGCACCAAAGTTGGTTTCTGTGGGGCCGGGTTCGGCAATAATAAAGTCGATCCCGAATGCTGCCACCTCCTGCGCCACCGCTTCGATAAACCCTTCGATTCCCCATTTCGACGCGTGGTAAAGGCTAAAATTGGGATACGCAATTTGTCCGCCTTCCGACGATACCTGCATGATCCGCCCGCCGCCCTGCGCGCGTAAAAAGGGGATCACGGCGCGTATAAACTGGATGGAGCCGGTAAGATTAGTGGCGATTTGCCGCGCTATCTGTGCATCGCTCAACTCTTCTGCCGCCCCGAATAAACCATACCCCGCATTGCTGACCACCACGTCAACTTTACCTGCCCACGCGAAGGCCTGGGCGACGGTCGAACGCACTTCTGCGGTATCCGTCAGCTCCATCGGCAGCACATGCAGCTGGTCACCGTAACGCGTTTGCAGTGGGCGCAGCGCCTCCGTCCGGCGCAATGTTGCAATAACGCGATCGCCTCTTTCCAGTAAACGCTCCGTCATTAAACGCCCCAGGCCTGTGGATGTGCCGGAAATTAACCAGACTTTGTTCATAATTGTCCCCTTTCATTGATTAAGGTTTCAGCATACGGGGTCATGACTGTTAGGTTAATAACCCATTACCTGCATGTATTAGTGAAAAAAAGCCAACAATGAAAAGACCTTCCTGGAATGAATTACAGATATTCATCACCCTTGCGGAACAGAAAAACTTTCGTCGGACGGCGGAATTATCAGGGATCAAACCTTCCACTCTGAGCCATGCCCTGAAAGCACTGGAGGCGCAGTTGCAGGTAACGTTGTTTAACCGCACCACGCGAAGCGTCTCACTGACCACGGCGGGCAAAGCCTTTTACGAGCAGGTGTTACCCCTCCAGCAGCAGATGGATGATGTGCTGGGCAACATAACGGCAATGGGAAAAACACAGGGCGGCACCTTGCGGATCAACGGCAGCGACGCGGCGTTAAGTCTGTTGTCAGAAAAGGTGGTTTACTCGTTTATGGATCGTTACCCCGGTATTGAACTGGATCTGGTGGTTGATAATAAGTTCAGCGACATTGTCGGTGAAGGTTTCGACGCAGGGATACGCCTGTATGAAGATATTCCGCAGGATATGGTCGCGGTACGCATCAGTGGCGAGGTGCGCTTTCTGACCGTCGCCTCACCGGATTATCTGCGTCAGGCGCCGCCGTTAACCCTGCCACAGCATCTGCTGCACCACCGCTGTATCCGTCAGCGACTGCCCGGCGGCAAGCGCTATGCCTGGGAATTTGCAAAAGGTGACGATGCGCTGTCGCTGGATGTCCCCGGCAGGCTGATGTTGAACAACAGCGCATTAATGGCGGACGCTGCCTGCCTCGGTCAGGGTGTGGCTTACCTGCCAGAGCTTTACGTGCAGCACCATCTTGCGGCAGGCAGGCTGGTTAAGGTGCTGGAAGAGTGGAACGTGGCATCGCAGGGTTTATTTCTGTACTTCCCGCACAACCGGCATATTTCATTTGCCATGAAGGTCTTTCTGGAGTGCATCCGTGAACTGCACATCCGGTAAATCAGCGTGGGACAACCCGGTAAAAGGATCCAGCTGTACGATTTGCGGCGCGTCTCGCAAAGGGGGGTCAAAAACTGTCGTACCCTATTTGGCGATGTTAATAATACTTTCTGCGCATTGTCCTTGTGTTACAGGTGACAGTTTATCTGCGGATATGTTGAATACCTCAGACCCGAAAGTTATACTTTGTATAAACAAATGAGGGGTTCGCAATGAGCATAGCCATCAAAAAGTGGGGAAACAGTAATGGCGTTGTACTTCCCGCCCTGCTTCTCAAACAACTGGGTGTCGGTGTGGGTCAGTCTCTGGACGCAGAAGTCCGGGACGGCGCGCTTATTTTGACACCGGTACGCCAACGTTACACGCTTGAAGAACTGGTCGCACAGTGCGATGCCAGTGCACCAGCAACCAGCGAAGAAGAGGTGTGGGGTAAGGATGCGCCCGTGGGGAATGAAATATGGTAAAGCGTAAACAGGGATGGCAGCGCGGTGATATGGTAATGGTTGATTTTAATCCTGCTGTCGGCAGCGAGCAGCGGGAACCCCGTCCGGCTTTAATTCTGACGAAAAAACTGTTTAACGATTTGGGTATGGCTTTCGTCGCACCGGTTACCCAGGGCGGTAATTATGCTCGCCAGGCAGGGTTTACCGTTTCGCTTTCCGGCTCTGGCAGCACAACACAGGGTGTGGTTCTTCTCAATCAGGCACGGATGATTGATCTTAATGCCCGCCACGCACAATTCATTGAATCCATAGATGAAGCCGTTGTTAACGATGTTTTGCTCAGGTTTTCTACGCTGGTCGACGTGGATTAAAAGGCTATGCCGCAGGCTTTAAGCACCCGGCCAGTAAGATAACCGATAACGGCCCCTGTTATTTTCAGGTTGTTTCCGCCGCCGTTCCGGTCAATAGTTAAGGTTTTCATCCGGATGAAAACCCATGCCATCCTCACGTTTAAAACTTGCTGCGCTGCTGCTTGCGCTGATTGTTGTCTACACCGGTATTTACGCCGGCGATAAAATTACCTGGCTGATGGAAGTCACGCCGGTGCTGATCCTCGTGCCGCTGCTGTGGGCCACCCATGCGCGTTATCCCCTTACGCCGCTGCTGTATACGCTGATTTTTTTCCACGCCATTATTCTGATGGTCGGCGGTATGTACACCTACGCGAAAGTGCCGATTGGCTTTGATGTGCAGGCCTGGCTGGGGCTTAGTCGTAATCCTTATGACAAACTCGGTCACTTTTTCCAGGGACTGGTGCCTGCGCTGGCGGCGCGGGAGATCCTGGTGCGCGGTGCCTTTGTGCGCGGGCGTAAAATGCTTGGCTTTGTGGTGTGCTGCATTGCGCTGGCGATCAGCGCCATGTATGAACTGATCGAATGGTGGGCGGCACTGGCAATGGGCCAGGGCGCGGACGATTTCCTCGGCACCCAGGGCGATCCGTGGGATACCCAGTCGGACATGTTCTGTGCCCTGCTGGGCGCGCTGACTACGGTACTGCTGCTGGCGCGCTACCATCAGCGCCAGTTAACCCGCTACCTTAATGTGGCGTAATCCCTACTCTGGTCATCATTGCTGAAAATCGTCGGTGGGATCGCGATTACGCTGTTTGCGGCGGTGCTGTTTTAACCGTGATACCGGTGAGTGCGAACGGAGATTTTATTGCGGCGGGATGTTGATCATCCGCCCTCTTCCGCAGAAGAGGGCGGAAAAGGACGTTACTCGTCTATACGCGGATGCTGCTGCGCGAGGCGGGTACGCTTCTCCTGAAGCTCGGCGATTTCCTGATCAATATCTTCGATTTTCTGTTCGATATTGTCGTGATGCTCACGCAGGATCTCACGGGCTTCCTGAATATCCGAGGCGGCAGGCGTCGCGCCACGCAGCGGGCGATTCGCCGTCTCTTTCATGGTAATACCGGTAATGAAACCAATCACCGCCACCACCATCAGATAATACGCCGGCATCATCAGGTTCTCTGAGCTTTCCACCAGCCAGGCGGCCAGCGTTGGCGTCAGACCCGCGATCAGCACCGAAATATTAAAGGCGCTCGCCAGCGCGCTGAAACGGATATGCGTCGGGAACATCGCCGGTAATGACGACGCCATGACGCCGGTGAAGCAGTTCAGGATCACCGCCAGCATCAGCAGACCGGCAAAAATCAGCCCGATGATATTACTGTTGATCATAATGAACGCCGGGATGGCGAGTGAGAACAGCGCCACGCTGCCCAGAATGATAAACGGACGGCGGCCAAAGCGGTCACTCAGCAGGCCCATCACTGGCTGCACAAACAGCATGCCGATCATAATGGCGATGATAATCAGCACGCCATGATCTTCGGAATAGTGCAGGTTATGGGACAGGTAGCTTGGCATGTAGGTCAGCAGCATGTAGTAGGTCACGTTGGTGGAGATCACCAGACCAATACAGGCCAGCAGGCTACGCCAGTGCTTGGTCGCAATCTCTTTAAACGAGACTTTCGGCCCGTCCTGCAACCCTTCACGATCGCCCTGCTCCAGCTTATCGACATGCTGCTGGAACGCCGGGGTCTCTTCTAACGCATGACGCAGATACAGACCAATCAGACCCAACGGCAGCGCCAGGAAGAACGGCAGACGCCAGCCCCAGTCGAGGAAGTTCTCCTCACCAATAACGGTTGAAATCAGCACCACGACGCCCGCGCCGAGCACGAAACCGGCAATAGAGCCGAAGTCCAGCCAGCTGCCCATAAAGCCACGCTTACGGTCAGGGGAGTACTCCGCCACAAAGATCGACGCCCCGGTGTATTCGCCACCCACCGAGAACCCCTGCGCCATTTTACACAGCAGCAGCAGGATCGGTGCCCAGATGCCAATAGAGGCATAAGACGGGATCAGACCAATACAGAAGGTACTGACGGACATGATGACAATCGTCATGGCGAGTATTTTCTGACGGCCATACTTATCGCCTAACATGCCGAAGAACAATCCACCCAGCGGGCGAATAAGGAAGGGAACAGAGAAGGTCGCCAGCGCAGCAATCATCTGCACGCTGGGGTTTGCATCCGGGAAGAAGACCTTACCGAGCGCATATGCCACAAACCCATAAACACCGAAATCAAACCACTCCATCGCATTACCCAGCGATGCGGCGGTAATCGCTTTGCGAAGTTTCCCATCATCAATAATGGTCACGTCACCCAGCGTAATTGGCTTTACTTTTTTCCTTTTTAACATCCTTTATCCTCATGGACTTTGCCCTGAACGCACAGCCAACGAAAGCGTAAAAACTGTCGTCATTACACTGCGCATTAAATGGTTGTCGGGTGATTGCGTTCTTTATATCAAGCGTAGCAGGTTTGGTTACATAAGCTGGCTAAAGTCTGGACAGCCAAACCTGTTGACGCCTGTTCGGACAGTTAATGACCTCGTTACCCTAACAGGGTTTAAAACGGTGATCAACTTCACACATATTTACGCACTGCTGACAAATCCCTGGTATTTATGGGAATAAGGCAATTCTCAAGCCCTTTCGTCCTCCGTACAAAAACACCTTCTTTTTACATCTTATTTACAGGCTTTTTAATAACTGGAGCCTTTAAGAATCTTTACTTGAAATATGTGATCTAGATAACTAAAACATCGTTTCGTTTTCATTGAATCAATATTCCGATGGCCGCATGATATCGCCAGTTACACGTTAAGAGGAAAGCAATGGCGGCACCTGTCGGCATATAACGCGATCCCCGCGATGGGAATAAACGTCCTCATCAGCGAATCATCTTATTGATTTTATTAATTTTAAATTTTTTAGCTTCTCGGGCATGCATGGCGCGATGAAGCATGAGGATCACCAATGAAAATCAAGGCCACGATCGAACGCATCCCCGGCGGAATGATGCTGGTTCCCCTGCTACTGGGGGCTATTTTAAATACGCTGGCACCGGATACCGGCGCTTATTTTGGCTCTTTCACCAAGGGTATGATTACCGGCACCGTACCGATCCTCGCGGTGTGGTTCTTTTGTATTGGCGCGTCCATTGATTTACGCGCAACCGGCACGGTATTGCGCAAATCCGGTACGTTAGTGCTCACAAAAATTGCCGTTGCATGGATTGTGGCAATGATTGCCGCCACCTTTATTCCGGAACACGGTATTGAAGCAGGCTTCTTTGCCGGGCTGTCGGTGCTGGCTATCGTCTCGGCGATGGACATGACCAACGGCGGCCTGTACGCCAGCCTGATGAACCAGTACGGCACCAAAGAAGAGTCTGGCGCTTTCGTGCTGATGTCGCTGGAATCCGGTCCGCTGATGACCATGGTGATCCTCGGCTCAGCCGGTCTGGCCTCGTTTGAACCGCATCACTTCATCGGCGCAGTTTTGCCGTTCCTGATTGGTTTTGCCCTCGGCAACCTCGATCACGATTTCCGCGCATTCTTCAGCAAAGCCACCCCGGTGCTGATCCCGTTCTTCGGTTTCGCGCTGGGTAACACCATCAACCTGAATGTGATTATGAATACGGGCCTGCTGGGGATCTTCCTGGGCGTGGCGGTCATTATCATCACCGGTATTCCGTTGATCCTGGCGGACCGCTGGATTGGCGGTGGTAACGGTACGGCGGGCGTGGCTGCGTCATCGGCGGCAGGTGCGGCGGTGGCAAACCCGGTGATTATCGCGCAGATTAACCCGGCATTTGAACCGGTTGCGGCCTCGGCCACGGCGCTGGTGGCAGCCAGTGTGATTGTGACGGCGATTCTGGTGCCGATCATTACCGCGCTCTATGCGAAGCGTTATGGAAATCCGCAGCAATCGGCAGCGGTTGAGCAGGAAAAAGCGGCGGAGTCGCTGCATCACTAACGTAGTCTTCCCCTCTCGCCTGGCGGGAGGGGAATTATGCCCCCTCGCTGAACACTTCCTCCACCAACGCCGTCGCCAGACGCGTCGCAGAACAGAGTCGCGGCATACCCAGCGCCACCGTTTGCCAGCTTTGCGTCACCGACCAGCAGACCGGATGACGATCGGCATCGCACCAGTCCCCCATCCAGCCCAGCAGATCTTTGTTGTCCATCAGACCCGGCGTGGCGGGCGTGGTTAACCATTGATGATAGAAATGACGGGTCGCGGGCGAGGCGCCAATGCCCTGCGCCATAAAGTCAGCGGCCATAATACGCAGATTGTCTTTCAGCAGGCTGGAGACTTCCGGGCGGGTTAAGCGACAGGCATCACCAAACGCCCCCCAACGTAGCTCCTCCAGCGCGATAAAACAGCGCCCGGCCAGCGACCAGCCGTCATATTTTCCGGCGCGCCAGCGGGTAAAGATCTGCTCGCTGTGCAACCCGGCCTGCACCATCAGCCCGCGCTGGGTCAGGGCTTTTTCTTTCGAGGCGGCACGCAGGCTGAAGTGCGACAGCAGATCGTCATACTGTTTTTGCAGCGCGGCAGTCAGCCCCGGACGGCGCTCGATATTCTGTAGTAACACCGTCAGGCGCTGCGTAATACGCGCCAGCGCCAGCTGGCCCGGATCAAACATGCTGGCGAGTTTCTCCACCAGCCCGAGACGCAGTGCATCGTTTTCATGATACATGCCGGACATCGCCCACGGACGCAGCTGCGTCTGGGTCATGATCTCCTGCGTCAGCCGCTCGCGGAACGCCTGCTGTTGCGGCACGATCTGTGCCTGGCGAGGCGCATCAATCCCCTGCACCAGATCGACAATAAATTTTGGCTGGATGCTCTCCAGCGTCTGCCCGGGTCCGTCAAGAAGTCGGTTTTTCATGGTTGATCTGCCGCAAACAGGGTTTGAATATCATCGCGCAGCAGACGAGCATCTTCATGGATCCAGTTCGCTGTGGTGATGCATTGGCGGAGATGCTGACGCAGCGCCGTCGTGGTGGATTCATTTTGCTGACGGATGGCCAGGCTGTCACGCAGGCTTTCCTGTAGCCCTGATAAGCTATGGGAAAACTCGGCGAAAAAGGTCGCCATTCCCGCAGTCACAGAGATATCAACCTGTGCCGCCAGCGCTTTGCGGATCTGCGCGCAAAAGTGAGCCACATGATTGACCAGGTTCTGATGCAGCGAGGCGACGTCGATTACGTAGCGGGTGCGGGTGATGACAAAATCATTCCAGCCCCAGCCGGGATTATTCAGCCAGCGCGTCATGCTGTCACGCACGCCGCTGACCCGCGACTGCCCGGCAGGGCGATCTTCAGCAGCGATGGCATCCGCAAACAGCTGTCGGGTATTGAAGTTCAGCGTGCTGGCCTGAAACGCCGGTAAGCTGATGCGCGCGCGGAAACCGGCGTGGCTCAGCTCTTCTTTGATACGGGTTTCAATCGGACGCATCGCATCGTGCAGCGAACGCGTCAGGGTATACTCCAGCTGGTCGAAACGCTGGGCCAGCTCCCGAGTGATGCGATCCTGCGCCGCCAGCAAAATCACCTCGCAGGCAGAGCGGATCTTGCTCAGCGCCACCTGCGCCTGGCTTTCATCTTCCAGCACCAGTTTGCCGTCGCCAAACTCCTCGTCAGCATCAAAATGTCCCGCCTCTTCTGAGCGGCTGCTGTGCATAAAATAGTGGTCGATTTCGCTGATAATCGTCGCCTGTTCACCGTTGATAAACCGATCGGCGGCGGCCAGCGCGTCCTCCACTTCATGATTCACTTCGTCGCTGACCTGCTCCTGGCAGGCGTGCAGCAAACGCGTATCCTCTTCCAGGCGGGTGATGTTCTGCTCCAGCTTTTCCAGCGCCACGGTCAGCCCCTGATAGCGAAAATCAAGGTACTCGCGGGCGCTCAGGGCATAATTGAGCAGCTTATGGGAGGCGGAACGCAGCGCGTAGAGCGAGGCATTGGCATGTGCGGCATGCAGCAGTTTCTGGATCGGTTGCTCGAACAGCGAGTCTTCCCACAGCAATTCAGCGGCATGCTGAATGTGTGCACTGTCATCGAGATCGGCCAGCCGCCAGCGGCGACCGAGCGCCGCTTCAGCAAAATCCTGCACCCAGCGCTGCTCTTCCGGATCGGGTAGCTTACCGCTGCGGGTCAGTTCATGCCGCGCACGGTTTGCCAGATAACCCCACATGGAGGAAACCGGGAAAATCTGCGTCGGCGTAATGTGCCCTTTCATCAGGGTGCCGGCGATCAGCGTCCGTACCTGTTCGGCATCGTCGCTGTTGCGGTCTTTCTGATCGAACTTATTGACCAGCGCAAACAGCGGTACCGACTTGCCGACGGCGGCAATCGCCTCGCGCACTTCTTCATCGGAAATCGATTTTAACTGGGTGTAATCCATCACCGCCAGCACCGCCGAGGCGCGCGCCAGTTGTTCTTTCAGCATCTGCTGCAAATGCGGCTGACCGGCTTCGTTCGGCCCCGGGGTGTCGAGCAGCGTCAGCTGGCCCATGTTTTTTTCCAGCCCGGCGAGGTGCACAAACTCCACCTCAATCACCGGAATATGCTCCAGCGCGGTATAGGACGAAAACGGGAAATCCACGTCCAGCGCTTTCGACAAGCGCACCAGATCATTGAGGCTTTTCAGACAGTGGAAAATCGGCTGTGCGCCCAGATAGTGTTTATCGAAGGCATCGCCCTGCCGGATGCGATCCAGCAGCGTCTGCATGTCCTTATCAATTTCCAGCTTCTGCGCCAGCTTTTCGCGATCGACGCCAAACAGCCGCATCTGCAACTGCTGGGTCAGGGTATCAATGGGGCCGACATGGGAAAAATGCAGCACCGGCTCTTTTTGCCCCGGCGTATGGCGGATCAGGGTCGGCAGCGCGGTCATCGGGCGGTTGCGGTTCGGCAGCACTTCCGTGCCGACGATGGCGTTAATCGTCGTGGACTTACCGGCCTTCATGGTACCGACGATAGCGAGCACCATCTCCAGACGGGTGATCTTGCGCAGTTCGTTACTCAGCGTCGCCTGCTGCGCATCGATTCCACGCGCGCTGAAATGCAAAGGGTGAACGTTGGAGGCGTTTTTTATTTCGGTATTCAGCGCATCATCAAGCGTTGCTACCGGCATCGTTTTTAGCGAATGAAGATTATGCAGGGAAAGCTGCAACAACCTTTCGGCTTCCTGGCTTAATTCAAAAACTGTCTGTGTGTGCATGATAAAAGTCTTTCCTTAACGCAAATTTTTATAACTTTTATTTAGCCGAGCGGTTTGTTTAATGTAGTGTCGGCTTTTTTAATTACGCGTGGAAAAATATCTGAAAAAAGATAACTACCTGACAAGACTCAGTAAAAAATTCTAAATTATGAAGCGAATCAGCGCGTTACCGTTGTTTCTCACAGAAACTACAGCGGCAGCGCATGGACCCGTTTTAAGAGTAACCAGGATATATCTTCATTTATTTACCCACCCAAATTGAGAGGTAATTCGCCGACTTCGGCAGGAGACAGAGCAGGTGCCGAAAGCTGCTTTTTAATAACACCGGATGCGTGATCTCACCATATATGAATTGGTTCAGAGTGGCAATTTCCGCCTGAGAATATCGAAAATTAGCCGCTATTCATGCACTGGCGTACCTCATTAGTTAAGCATGGCTTAACTGCCTGACAGGGTGTGTCAACTCTGTCACTTTTAGTGAAAAAAGAATAGCACCGACAAGAGTAAGGATTTGGTGTACAATCTTCGACCTTTTTGGCAGCCTGCCATTTTTCGGTGGACGGACTTCCACCCCCATTAGCCTTCATATTGAGGAAACATCATGCAACTCCCCCACTGCCCGAAATGCAATTCTGAATACACCTATGAAGACAACGGCATGTACATCTGCCCGGAATGCGCGAACGAGTGGAACGACGCCAGCGCGTCTGATGACAGCGACGCCCTGATCGTCAAGGATGCCAATGGCAATCTGCTGGCCGACGGCGACAGCGTGACGGTCGTGAAAGATCTGAAGGTCAAAGGCAGCTCGTCGATGTTGAAAATTGGCACCAAAGTGAAGAACATCCGTCTGGTAGAAGGCGATCATAATATTGACTGCAAAATCGACGGCTTTGGTCCGATGAAACTGAAATCTGAGTTTGTGAAAAAGAACTGATCCCCGGCGGCGGGGAACACCGCGTTTCCCGCCTGCGCCGCTCCTCCACCCGGCTTCATCATTCCGTCATCTTCCCTTAACCGAAACGTCACACTTCCTTGCCACTCTGACAGCCATCACGTGCGCCGTTGATGATCAGAAAGGCGCGCGTATTTTGCGTAAGCCCTGCATCCGGAGCGTTGCTGATGATGACCATGTCCAACCCGACTAACGACACGACACCTTTGCTGATGCGCCCGTTCGATTACCCGCTGAACGCCCAGGCACGCTTTAGTCAGAATCTGCTCGATCAGGGCAGCCACCCGACCAGTGAAAAGCTGCTGGCGGTGCTGCGCCCGGCCTCTGACCATATTGCACAAGCCCTTGGCATCCAGGAGGGTAATAACGTGATCCACCTGCGCACGCTGCGCAGGGTCAACGGCACCCCGCTGTGCCTTATCGATCACTATTTTGCCGACCTGGCCCTGTGGCCGACGCTGCAAACCTTCTCCAGCGGCTCCCTGCATGATTTTATGCAGGCAAAACTGGGCCTGACGCTTACGCGCACCCAGACGCGGATCAGCGCCCGCCAGGCGAAAGCGAAAGAGAGCAAATTGCTGGAAATCCCCAACATGGCCCCGTTGCTGTGTGTGCGGACACGTAATCACCGTGCCGGTGAGGTGAACGCGACGGAGTACTCCGTCAGTCTCAACCGCGCCGACATGATCGAATTCACTATGGAGCACTGAATGCCTTCCACGACCACCCTGAATCATAACGTGCAGGACGCGCAGCACAGTTTTCGTCGTTTATTAAAAGCCATGAGCGAGCCGGGCGTCATCGTCGGCCTGCACCAGTTGAAACATGGCTGGCAGCCGCTCAATCTGGCGACCACCAGCGCCCTGCTGACGCTGGCCGATCCTGACACGCCGGTGTGGCTGTCCGCACAGCTGCATAACGATTTCGTGATCCAGAACCTGCGCCTGCATACCCGCGCGACGCTGGCAGAACAGCCTTGTCTGGCGACCCTTGCGCTGGCGGATGACACCCTCAGCGCCGCCGAACTGGACGCCCTTTTCGCCGCTGCCGCCGCGCAGCCTGCCACCCGTATCACGCTGATCGTCCAGGTGAGCGGCTTAAGCGGGGGCCGTATGCTACGCCTGACCGGGCAAGGCATTCATGAGGAGCGCATGATCGCGCCGCAACTGCCGTCCTGCATCGTTCACGCGCTGGCCGATCGCCTGCACGCCATTCCGCTGGATATCGATCTGCTTCTCACCTGCGGCGACCGCCTGCTGGCGCTGCCGCGGAATACGCAGGTGGAAATGTGCTGAGTTTATCCGGCTTTTGCCAGCGCCTTGCCCAGCGCCTGCGCCAGTTGTGCGCGGGTAAAAGGCTTATGCAGCAACTCCACCTCCGGCAGCGCGGGATTGTCTGCCGGGCGCAGATCCTGACCGCTGATTAACAGCAACGGCAACGCTGGCCAGTGCTGGCGCGCGTGATGGATCACCTCTGCGCCGCTCAGGCCGCCGGGCAACATCAGGTCGCTAATCAGCATGTCGATCTCTGCCGACGACGCCAGCATGTCCAGCGCCTGCTCGCCGGTTTCCGCCTCCAGCGTCAGATAGCCCAGCTGATGTAACTGCTCGCACACTGTCTGGCGCACGTCAGCTTCATCTTCCAGCACGAGGATCAGTTTGTCGGCGCTGTCGCGGTCCGGCGTCGCTTCCGGCTCGGGAAGCGCAACGGCCTGCTGGGTGGCGCGCGGCAGATGCAGCCGCACCGTCGTTCCCTGCCCCGGTGCGCTCTCGATTTCTACCCGTCCGCCCGACTGGCGCACAAAACCGTAGACCATCGACAGCCCCAGGCCGCTGCCGCTGCCGGTGGGCTTGGTGGTAAAGAACGGCTCAAACACCTGCGCTTTGATCGCCTGCGACATCCCGCAGCCGCTGTCGATCACGTCCAGCGCCACCATATCCTGACGACGGCCATCGCTGCGCGTGACCCGCTGATTCCAGGTGCGCAGCCGAATGACACCGCTCTGGCCCTCCATGGCGTCGCGGGCGTTCATTACCAGGTTAATAATGGCGTTTTCCAGCTGGCCGACGTCGATCCACGCCGCCCACGCCGGGCTTTGTGCCTCAATGGACAGGGTTAAGGTGGCAGGCAGCGAATGGCGCATCAGTTCGGCGAGGTTTTCAAGAAGCGGCTGCATCTCTACCGCCTGTGGATGCAGAGCCTGTTTGCGGGAAAACGCCAGCAGACGCTGGGTGAGCAACGCCCCGCGCCCGGCGGCTTTCAGCGCGCGGCTGATGCGCGGCATTTCCGGCGAGTCGGGGCTGACCAGCTCAAGACTGCCAATGATCACCGCCAGCAGGTTGTTAAAATCATGCGCCAGCCCGCCGGTCAATTGCCCCACCGCTTTCATTTTCTGGCTGTGCAGCAGGGCTTCTTCCAGCCCCTGGCGCACGGTGCGGTCGATCTCCATTTGGGTACTTTTTTCGCGCAACAGCCGCGAGGTGTGCTCCAGTGACGCCGTGTTGCGGGCAAAAACGTTGAACGCGCGCGCCAGTTCACCCAGCTCATCGCGCCGTTGCAGGCCCGGCACCGAGACGTCCTGCTCGCCGCGCGCCAGCCGCGACATGGCGCGGGAGATCGCCGTCAGGTTAGAGCCGAGATTGCGATAGATATACCAGCCGGCAAAGCCGGTGATCACCAGCGCCAGCAGCGCAAACGCGCTAATAAACAGGATCCCTGAACGCAGTTCATGGTGGCTTTGCGCCGTCCGCTCCTGCGAAGCCTGCGCCACACGCGCCACGTATTGATTGATGTCGCCATTGAGAAACGCCACCAGCGCTTTGATGTGGTACATGTACCAGTTAATCGCCAGATCGCTTTCGTCGAGTTGTTGCGCCAGCGGCCCGAGCTTGCGCAGTTCGTGGGTGAAGTCCGCCAGAATCGCGTTGCCGGTCGGGTCGTCGATCTGTGAGGGTAACTGGCGCATCACGTCATTGATTTGCAGCACCGTCGGGCGCGGGGATGGCGTCTGGATCGCCGCCTCAATCAGCCGGTCGATCTCCATCAGCAGCCGTTCGTCGGGTTGATGGCTGCCGTTGCGCAGGCTCAGCGTTTGTAAATGGCGTAAATGGCTCTGGTTCTGATACAGCGAGCTGAGCAGGTCGTTGCGCTGTAAATGACGTCGCTGTCCGCGCGCCAGCATTTGCGTCACGCTGCGCTGTAATTCATTACTGCGCGCGGTAATACGCCCGACCAGCGCGGGTTCCAGCCCCGCCAGCGGCGCGGCCGCCAGCTGATCCAGAGAACCTTTGAGCGCCGTCTGCGTCGCTTTCAGCCCTTGCGCCTCGCCCTGATATTCCAGCGCCCCCACGACCTGCGACAGCCTGACCGCCGCCGTGGCGACGTTCGCCGTGTCCCGCGCGAGGTTCATGCTGCCGGTCATGTCATCCAGGGTTTGCTGCTGTACCTGCTCCTGGATCTGGCTGGCATGACGGAAGCCGAACACCGCGACGCCGCTGACCATCAACGTCACGGCCATCACCAGCAGATTGAAAAACAGCAGCCGCCCGCGCGCGCTGGCGAAGAAAGGGGTACGGCGGTAGGACATGGCAGACTCCGTGGTAACGAGAGGGTGAGAGTCGCATATCTTTCCGTTGCGTAATTGTGATCAGTATTAACTATTTCGCAATATGACAATTATGAACGGCGTCTGACATGGAGCGTTTACAGACGCATGGTTGACTGCGTTTATTAACCCACGCAGAGATCTCGCCATGAGTAAAACGCCGGTACTCGACATGCGTAATATTGCCAAAGCCTTTGGCAAGTTTTACGCGCTTAAAGGCGTGGATTTAACGGTCTGGCCCGGTGAAATCCACGCGCTGATGGGAGAAAACGGCGCCGGTAAAAGCACGTTGATGAAAATTCTCGCCGGGGCGTATACCGCCACCAGCGGCGACATTCTCATCGACGGCAAGCCGTACGCTATTAAAAGCCCGAAAGATGCGCTGGCAGCAGGCATCACGCTGATTTATCAGGAGATGCAGCTTGCGCCTAACCTCACCGTGGCAGAGAACATTTTCCTCGGCAGCGAACTGTCACGCGGCGGGCTGGTACAGCGCAAAGCGATGATGATGCAGGCGCAAACGGTTATCGACCGCCTCGGCGCGCAGTTCAGTGCCAGCGATTTGGTGATGAAGCTGACCATCGCCGAACAACAGCAGGTTGAAATCGCCCGCGCCCTGCACCGCAACAGCCGCATTCTGGTGATGGATGAACCCACCGCCGCCCTCTCCTCCCGGGAAACCCAGCGTCTGTTTGAACTGATCCTGCGCCTGCGCGATGAAGGTATGGCGATTATTTACATCAGCCACCGCATGGCGGAAGTGTATGAGCTTTCGGATCGCGTCAGCGTGCTGCGTGACGGGCAGTACGTTGGCAGCCTGTTACGGCAAAACCTGAACGCCTCCGAACTGGTGCGCATGATGGTGGGCCGCCCGTTAAGCGATCTGTTTAATAAAGACCGCGATATTCCCCTCGGCAGCCCGCGCCTTAACGTTCATCACCTGACCGACGGCAAAAAAATCCAGCCCACCAGTTTGCAGGTGCGATCCGGCGAAATCGTCGGGCTTGCCGGGCTGGTGGGCGCTGGCCGCTCGGAGCTGGCCCAGCTCATTTTCGGCGTACGCAAGCCCACCGGCGGGGTGATTGAGATCGACGGTGAACCAGTGGTGATCCACTCTCCGCGCGCGGCTATCGATCTGGGGATCGGCTTTTTAACCGAAAACCGCAAAGAGCAGGGGCTATTTTTAGAGCTGGCCGCCGCCGAGAACATCACCATGGCGACCCTCGAGCGCGATGCGAACTTCGGCATGCTGGATCGTAAAAAAGCGCAGAGCATTTCCGACGATGCCATTCAGTTGCTGAATATTCGCGTCCCCCATGCGCAGGTGCGGGCGGGCGGCTTGTCCGGCGGCAACCAGCAGAAGCTATTGATTTCACGCTGGGTGGCCATTGGCCCGCGCATTCTGATCCTTGATGAGCCCACGCGCGGCGTCGACGTCGGCGCGAAAAGCGAGATCTACCGGATCATGAATGAGATGGCGCGCAAAGGCGTGGCGATCCTGATGATCTCCAGCGAACTGCCGGAGATCGTCGGCATGAGCGACCGGGTTTACGTGATGCGCGAGGGGGCGATTGTCGGCGAGCTGCCCGGCGACGCTATCTCTCAGGAAAATATTATGACGCTGGCAACCGGCGTCGATCAGGCGGTGCACCATGAATGAAAAACAGACTTCCGTAACCACGCCACACCAGGCGGCAAAAGTGGGATCGGCGAAAAAAATGCTGATGGGCGATTTGATGCAAACGGTGGGTATCCTGCCGATACTCATCCTGATCGTCGCCGTTTTTGGCTTTATCACCCCCAACTTTTTTACCGAAAGTAATCTGCTGAATATCACCCGCCAGGCGTCGATCAACATTGTGCTGGCGGCGGGCATGACCTTCATCATCCTGACCGGCGGCATTGATTTGTCGGTGGGTTCGATCCTTGGCACCACGGCGGTGGCGGCGATGGTGGTGTCGCTGATCCCGGAGTTCGCCATGCTGTCGATCCCCGCCGCGCTGATGCTCGGCATGGTGCTCGGCCTGTTCAACGGCGCGCTGGTGGCCTTTGCCGGTCTGCCGCCCTTTATCGTCACGCTCGGCACCTATACGGCGTTGCGCGGCGCGGCTTATCTGCTGGCTGACGGCACCACGGTGATCAACTCCGACATCAGCTTTGAGTGGATCGGCAATAACTATCTCGGCCCGGTGCCGTGGTTAGTGGTGATCGCGCTGGCGGTCATTGCCGTGTGCTGGTTCATTCTGCGGCGCACCACGCTAGGCGTACACATCTACGCCGTCGGCGGCAATATGCAGGCTGCCAGACTGACCGGCATCAAAGTCTGGCTGGTGCTGTTATTTGTCTACGGTATGAGCGGCCTGCTGTCCGGGCTGGGCGGCGTGATGAGCGCCTCGCGGCTGTACAGCGCCAACGGCAACTTAGGTACCGGCTATGAGCTGGACGCCATCGCCGCCGTTATTCTCGGCGGCACCAGCTTTGTCGGCGGTATCGGCACCATCACCGGTACGCTGGTGGGCGCGCTGATCATCGCCACCCTTAACAACGGCATGACGCTGATGGGCGTCTCCTACTTCTGGCAACTGGTGATCAAAGGGGCGGTGATCATCATTGCGGTGCTGATCGACAAATACCGTACCCGACATCATCAAAGTGCATAACAACAACATCTTACCTTGAGGACTACCCTATGCGTTTGAAGCCATTAGTGACCGCGCTCTGTGCAGGCGCGCTGCTTGCCGCCGGCCCGTTTGTGCAGGCAAAAGAACTGAAATCCATTGGTGTGACCGTGGGCGATCTGGCGAACCCGTTCTTCGTGCAGATCACCAAAGGCGCGGAGCTGGAAGCACGCAAACTGGCGGGGGATAACGTGAAAGTGACGCTGGTTTCCAGCGGGTACGATCTCGGCCAGCAGGTGTCGCAGATCGATAACTTTATCGCCGCGAAAGTGGACATGATCATCCTTAACGCGGCGGATTCCAAAGGCATCGGCCCGGCGGTGAAACGCGCGAAAGAGGCGGGGATCGTGGTGGTGGCGGTTGACGTGGCGGCAGAAGGTGCAGACGCAACCATTACCTCCAATAACACCCAGGCGGGGGAAATTGCCTGTAAATACATTACCGATCGTCTGAAAGGCAAAGGTGATGTGGTGATCATCAACGGACCGCCGGTGTCAGCGGTACAAAACCGCGTGGAAGGTTGCCAGACTGAATTCAAACGCCATCCGGGAATTAAGGTGCTGTCGTATAACCAGAACGCCAAAGGCAGTCGTGAAGGCGGGCTGGAAGTGATGACCTCGCTGCTGGCCGCGAATCCGAAGATTGACGGCGTGTTCGCGATTAACGATCCGACAGCAATCGGTGCCGATCTGGCGGCGAAACAGGCGCAACGTAAAGAGTTCTTTATTGTCGGCGTGGATGGTTCACCGGATGGCGAAGAAGCGCTGAAGCGTGATAATTCGCTGTTTGTGGCAACGCCCGCGCAGGATCCGCAGGTGATGGCGTCGAAAGCGGTAGAAATCGGCTACGACATTTTGCAGGGCAAACCCGCGCCGAAAGAGCCGGTGCTGATCCCGGTGACGATGATCGACAAGCAAAGCGTCGGGACCTATAAAGGCTGGACGGTGAAATAAGCGTGGGTTGCCGGGTGACGGCGTGCGCCT
The DNA here is from genome assembly GCF_018323985.1 of Enterobacter kobei. GTDB lineage: Bacteria > Pseudomonadota > Gammaproteobacteria > Enterobacterales > Enterobacteriaceae > Enterobacter_D > Enterobacter_D kobei_A. The sequence goes on from NZ_AP024590.1 coordinate 4,192,448, forward strand.
TACCCGGCCTACGTGTTTGACAGACGCGCATGCAGGCCCGGCAAGTCTTGCGCCGCCGGGCGCTAGCCTTAATCCGGAATGCACTGCACATGGCCGTGATGCACCCCACGCTGGGAGATGATCTCATCGGCATAACGCTGAATAGCCTGCAAGTTGCCTTTCAGGATCGCCACTTCCAGACAGTCGTCATGGCTGACGTGAACGTGTAGCGTCGACACCGACAAATCATGGTGCTGATGCTGGGCGGCCACCAGCCGTGATGACAACTCGCGGGTTTCATGCTCATAAACATAGCTCAGCACCGCATAGCCGTGCTGATCGGCCTCTGTCGCGGATTCTTCCGCCAGCGATTGCCGCACAATATCCCGTAACGCTTCCGAGCGGCTCTGGTAGCCGCGTTTGTCGCTCAGGCGATCGAGCGTTGCCAGTAAATCATCGTCAATGGTGATGGTGATGCGCAGCATACACGTCCCTTCTGTTAGCGTAGCGGAAAAGCGGGCAATACCGCCTGCTGTAAAGCGATCCCGGCAGGGGTGGCGAAGCACAGTTGCGCATCCACCGGGCGGGTTTCAACAATATGGCCGTCGTCCATCACCATCACGCGCTGACAGAAGCGCTTCACCAGCCGCAGATCGTGGGTAATAAACAGAAAGCCGATATTAAGCTGCGTCTGGAGCTGCTTCAGCAGCGCCACGATATGCGCCTGCAGCACCAGATCGAGGTTCGATACCGCCTCGTCCAGCACCAGTAATTTCGGCTGTACCGCCAGCGCCCTGGCCAGACAGACGCGCTGTAATTGCCCGCCGCTGAGCTGAGACGGCAGTTTGCCCATGAACGTCGCGTCCAGTTCCACGCTGGCAAGCGTCGTGCGAATACGCACCTGCTGTTCGGCTTCCGACAGTGTGGTCAGGTGGCGCAGCGGTTCGGCAATAATTTCTGCCACCGTTTTGCGCGGATTAACCGCGCTCAGGGCATCCTGGAAAACCATCTGCACATCCTGGCGAAAGCGCTGTGCGTCGCCGCGGGCCAGACGGTGAATATTCTGCCCCTGATAGCGCACCTCGCCGCGCTGCGGTTTTTCAAGGCCAGTGACCAGCCGCGCCAGCGTGCTTTTACCGCAGCCGCTGCGACCGAGCAGCGCCAGAGTTTCTCCCGCGCGGATCTCAAGGGAAATGTCTTCCAGCACGGCTTTTTTCTGTCCGTGCCTGAACAGCCCCGCGGAGGTGTAACCGTGGGAAACCTGGTTAATGGCGATCAGCGTCATTGCGGTAACTCCTCGCCATAAAGCGCCAGATGCGCGCTGACCAGCCGCTGCGAAAGCGGATGCTGCGGGCGGTAAAAGATCTCATCCACCCTACCCTGCTCGACAATCCGCCCTTGCTCCATCACCGCCACGTCATCGGCCAGCCGCGCCACCACGCCCATATCATGCGTCACCAGCAACATGCCCGGTGCGCGCTGTTGCATGACATCAGCCAGCACATCGAGAATGCGCGCCTGCGCCACCGCATCAAGATCGGTGGTCGGCTCATCAGCGAACATAAAGGGCGCATCGCCGAGCAGCGCCAGCGCGATCATCACCCGCTGTAACATGCCGCCGCTCATCTCAAACGGATAAAGCGACAGCACGCGGGCGGCCTGATCCAGCCCCACATCCGCCAGCCGTGCCAGCAGCAACGCATCGCTGCCGTTTTTACCCAGCGCCTGGCAGGTTTCCCTGGCGTGATCGCGAATAGTGCGCAGCGGATTAAAGGCGCTGCGCGGATTTTGCATCACGCAGGACACCAGCCTGCCGCGCAATGCGCTTGCCGCCACGATCCTGCCATCAAGCAGCACCTGCCCGGCGGTGCGCCGCACGCCCGGCGGCAGTTCGCCCAGCGCGCCGTTACAGGTCAACGATTTGCCGCAGCCGCTGTTGCCCACCAGCGCTAGTACCCGTCCCCGGCGCAGGGTCAGCGAGACGTCATCCACCAGGCACCTGTCGGCATAAAAGGAAAACCCGTCGAGGGTCAGTGTGTTCATGCGTGGCTCTCCTGCGCGGCCTGGCCGGGATCGAGATGGTCGCGCAGCGCGTCGCCCACCAGGTTAAAACTCATCACGCTGATAAACAGCGCCAGCCCCGGCCAGAACATTTGCAGTGGCTGCGTCCAGATATACTGCCGCGCATCGTTGATCATGATCCCCCACTCCGGCGTTGGCGCGGTGACGCCCAGGCCGAGAAAAGACATGCCGGCGATGTGCAGCATCATGTGACCGGTATCGAGCGTGGCGAGGATCAGCAGCGACGGCAGCACCGCGCCGCTGATGTGCTCGATAAAAATCCGCACCCGGCTGGCCCCGGCGAGACGCGCCGCCAGCACGAATTCCCGCTGACGCAGCGACAGCACCAGACTGCGCACCATGCGCGCATACCAGGCCCAGTGCGACAGGGCGATGGCGATGATCACGTTGGTGATGCCAGTACCGAGGATCGCCACCAGGAAAAACGACAGGATCGAGGTGGGAAAGGTCATAAACAGATCGGCGATGCGCATGATCAGTTGATCGATTCGCCCGCCCAGCAGCCCCGCCGCGCCACCGGCGATCATGCCGATGGTCAGCACCAGCAGCAGGCAGAGCAGCACCGCGCCGAGAGAAATACGCGTCGCCGCCAGCAGACGACTGAAAATATCGCGCCCCAGATGATCGGTGCCCAGCCAGTGGTGGCTGTCCGGCGACAGCAGCCGCTCCGGCAGATTAATGGCCAGCGGATCGAACGGTAGCCACCACTGGCTGGTCAGCGCAATTATCAGCAGCAGAGCGATGATCGACAGGGCTATGCGCACCGACCAGCGGGCAAAAAATGCAGTGTTCATGCGGGGTGTCCTTCATGACTGCGCACACGGGGATCCAGCGCCGCGTTGATCATATCTACCAGCAAATTGCAGATCACAAACACCGTCACCATCAGCAGAGTGAAGCACTGGATGACCGGGTAGTCGCGGTTAAAAATGGCGGAGACGGCGTAGCGCCCGACGCCTGGCCAGGCAAAAATGCTTTCGATGATCAGCGTGCCGCCAATCAGCTCGCCGATATGCATTCCCAGCGCGGTGACCAGCGGAACGGCGGCATTTTTCAGCACATGGTGGCGCTCGGTTTGCGCCGCCGTTAAGCCCCGCAGCCGCGCCCAGGTGACATGCCGTTGCCCCGCCACTTCCAGCATACTGGTGCGCAGCAGACGGGCGTTGATGGAAAGCGACATAAAAGCGATCGAAACCGCCGGCAGGATCATGTAACGCCAGCCGCCGTAGCCCATTGCCGGTAGCCAGTTCAGCTTCACGGAAAAGAGCATCACCAGCAGAAACGCCAGCCAGAAATTGGGCATCGAGACGCCAAGAAAAGCGATCGCGCGCACGATATGATCCGGCAGGCGATTGGGATAACGCGCCGCCCAGATGCCGAGCGGCACGGAAATCACCAGGATCATCACCAGCGCCAGTCCCGCCAGTTGCAGCGTCGCGGGCAGAAAATGCAGCAGATCGTCGAGTACCGGGCGCTGGGTGGCGTAAGAAACGCCGAAATCCAGCCGCACGGCGCGGATCAGCCAGTGCCAGTATTGCACCGGCAGCGGCGCGTTAAGCCCGAGCATTTCCCGGGTAGCGGCCAGCACGTCCGGTGTTGGCGGCACGCCGGAGAGGCGTAAATAATCCATCGCCGGATCGCCGACGCCAAGATGCAGCATCAGAAAGACCAGCAGCGACGCCGCCAGCAGGATCGGGATCAGCAGCAACAGACGACGTAACACCCAGTTCAGCATCATGGCTGCGCCACCGGTTTCAGCTGTTCAAAAGGGATCTCCGACGCCATCGGCGCAAAGAGGATGGTTCCCTGATCAGGCCGCGATACCGCCATCACCGACACATAGCTGAGCGGCAGGTAGACCGCGTCCTGATGCAAGCGGGTGAGGATGTCTTTGTACAGCGCCTGGCGGGCGCTTTCATCCTGCTGCGTCAGCACCTGACCGATCTCCCGGTCGATCAGCGCCTTATCCGGCAGCCCTAACTGCGCCTGGTAATCCGCATGGGACGGCACGCGCATGGAACTCATAAAGGCATGGGGATCGTAAGGTGCGCCCCAGGTGCGGTTGAAAATCATGCCAAAGCGACCATCCCGCTGGCGGGCGTAAATACTGCTCTCTTCTTCGCCGATAAGCTGAACATCGACGCCGACTTTGCGCAGATCCGCCTGAATAATCTCTGCCATCGCTTTGCTTTCAGCATCGGTGCCGGTGAAGGCCAGTTCGATGCGCAGCGGCTGGCCGTTTTTCTCGCGGATAGCGTTTCCGGCGGGCAGCGTCCAGCCTGCTTTATCGAGCAGGGCGCGGGCCTGTGCCGGATCATAGCCTCGCGGTTTAAGGCCGATATTCGCATAGGGTACCGAGGGGGCGAACAGCGTATCCGCCACCTGCTGCGTACCGTACAGCGCGGTGGCGATCATGGTTTTTTTATCCACCGCATAATTGAGTGCTTCACGCACCGCCAGCTCACGGGTAGGGCCGAGCCGGGTGTTGAGCGCCAGCATCACCGTTTCCACTGGCGCGGAAAGCTGAGTGTGGTACGCCGGGTTTGTGCCAAAGCGCGCGAAGGTGTCGAGGGGCAACAGCCCTTCACTGCCGTACAGCAGATCCACCTCCCCGGTTTCAAACGCAATGGCGCGACTGGTGGCATCGGGAATGACGTTCACCACCACTTTGCCGAGCGCCGGTTTTTTACCCCAGTAGTGCGGGTTACGCACGAAGACATCATCCTGATTCAGGCGCGACGATTGCAGCATCCACGGCCCGGTGCCAACAGGCGCTTTGATACCCTGCTTCGTGCCGCCATCGACAAACTGCGACGGGGCGATAAAACGGAACGGTCGCGGCAACGCCAGCTCCTGTAAAAAGGGGTAGTAGGCGCTTTTCAGCGTGATTTGCAGTTGCAGCGGGCTGAGGGCTTTGACATCGGTGATTTGATTCACCAGTTCCAGCCAGCTGTGCCGTGCGCGGTTATCCAGCACGGCGCGGAAATTCGCCACAACGGCGTCGGCGTTAAAAGGCTCGCCATTGGAAAAAGTGACGTTTTCGCGCAGGGTAAAGACCCAGGTTTTTCCGTCTGCGGAAGGCGTCCAGCGGGTGGCAAGCCACGGCTCCACGCCGCCGTCCGCCGTGTATTTCACCAGCGGTTCATACACCATACTCTGGGCGAACATCTGGTTAGGGGTGTAAAGATGAGGATTGAGCGGTCCAACGTTTACCGGCCAGGCGGTGGTGAGCGTCGTCGGGTCAGTCTGAGAGAAGGCGCCCGCGGAAAAACAGAGCAGTACGCCAGTGAGCATCGAGCGGAGTGTGAACACGACAGGGAACCTGTGCAGGAAAAGTATGATGATTATAAGAATTGATCACACCGAAATGTTGATGTGGCGCAAGTGAGGGGCAATTGTGCCGGGTGGCGCTGCGCTTACACCGGCCTACCATGCTTCCATCCCTGTAGGCCCGGCAAGCCTGCGCCGCCGGGCAAAAACCTTTACCTGGACCAGCGGGACTGGCTTCGCACCTTAAGCGGCTTTTTCGTTATGGATCACATCGGCGGCGAACACATAGCCGAGGCCGCGAATGGTTTTGATAAGCGCGGGCTGATGCGGGTTGCGTTCGATTTTGCGGCGCAGGCGCATGATGAGTACGTCAATGGTGCGGTCAAACACGTCCATGCTTTCGCTGTGCGTCAGCTCCAGCAGTTGCTCGCGGTTGAGTACCCGGCGGGAGTGCTGCATGAGCGCCAGCAGCAGCGCATACTCGCCCTGCGTCAGCGGCACGATCTCGTTTTGCGGATTGCTCAGTTCGCAGCGTGTAGTATCCAGCCCCCAGCCGTTAAACATCATATCCGCCCGTTTACCGGCCAGCACCGGCTCGGCGGCCAGCGCACCGGTACGCCTGAGCACCGCTTTAACCCGTGCCACTACCACGCGCGGGTTAAAGGGTTTGCCAATATAGTCATCTGCGCCCATTTCCAGCCCGACCACCACGTCAGACTCGCTGCCCAGTCCCGTCAGCATCACCACTGGCAGTTCCGGACGTAGCTTTTGCAGGCGTTGCAGCACCAGCAGACCGTTGATGTCCGGCAGCATCATGTCCAGCAGCACCAGCGACAGATGCGGCACGCTGGCGGCAACCGCGAGCGCCTGCTGGCCGTTATGACAAACCTGCACGCTAAAGACGTGCTCAGTCAGCACGTCCTGCAACAGTTCGCATACTGCCGTGTCATCATCGACCACCAGAATTACCGGTTTCATGTTCCGCGCCCGCTTAACGTCATGTGCTTAGTGTTGACCATTCTGCATGGCGGCGGCGGCAAAATACGTCGCGACATTGCGGAAATTTAATCCCGGTCACATCGCCCGCGCGTCGACACGTCAAATGTGACGACAGGATGCTTTTCGTCAGGGGGATAGCCGCTCACCGGTCCCGCGGACCGCGCCAATACCCGCACGAACAATGTGGCATGTAACCTGCATAACGGGTGCGAGAGCGCGTATACGCGCATTAAAAACTGGAGCGAGTCCGATGAAAAAAGTCGTCACGGTATGCCCCTATTGCGCCTCGGGTTGCAAAATCAACCTCGTGGTCGATAACGGGAAAATCGTCCGGGCGGAAGCGGCGCAGGGGAAAACCAATCAGGGTACCCTGTGTCTCAAAGGCTATTATGGCTGGGATTTTATTAACGATACCCAGATCCTCACCCCCCGCCTGAAAACCCCGATGATCCGTCGCCAGCGCGGCGGAAAACTGGAATCTGTATCCTGGAGTGAAGCGCTGGATTACGTCGCCAGCCGGCTTTCCGCCATTAAAGAGAAGTATGGCCCTGACGCCATCCAGACCACCGGTTCGTCACGCGGCACCGGCAATGAAACCAACTATGTGATGCAAAAATTCGCGCGCGCCGTTATTGGTACCAATAACGTTGACTGCTGCGCGCGCGTCTGACACGGCCCATCGGTTGCAGGTCTGCACCAGTCGGTCGGTAATGGCGCGATGAGTAATGCCATCACAGAAATTGATAATACGGATTTGGTCTTTATTTTTGGCTACAACCCGGCGGATTCCCACCCTATCGTCGCCAATCATGTGATCCGCGCGAAAAAGAACGGGGCGAAAATTATCGTCTGCGATCCGCGCAAAATTGAAACCGCGCGCATTGCGGATATGCATATTGCATTGAAAAACGGCTCGAATATTGCGCTGCTTAACGCCATCGGGCACGTCATTATCAGCGAAGATCTCTACGACCATGCCTTTGTGGCCGCGCGTACGCAGGATTTTGACGAGTATAAAAAGATTGTTGAAGGCTATCCGCCGGAGTCGGTGGAAGCGATCACCGGCGTCAGCGCCGAAGAGATCCGCACCTGCGCACGGCTGTATGCCGGGGCGAAAAGCGCGGCGATCCTGTGGGGCATGGGCGTCACCCAGTTCTATCAGGGGGTGGAAACCGTGCGCTCCCTGACCAGTCTGGCGATGCTGACCGGTAACCTCGGCAAGCCACACGCGGGCGTTAACCCGGTGCGCGGGCAGAATAACGTGCAGGGCGCGTGCGATATGGGCGCGCTGCCGGACACGTATCCTGGCTATCAATATGTGCACGTGCCGGAAAACCGCGAGAAATTCGCCAAAGCCTGGGGCGTGGCCAGCCTGCCGGCGCACACTGGCTATCGCATCAGCGAGCTGCCGCATCGTGCGGCCCATGGCGAAGTCCGCGCGGCGTACATCATGGGGGAAGATCCGCTGCAAACCGACGCTGAGCTGTCGGCGGTGCGCAAAGGCTTTGAGGATCTGGAACTGGTGATCGTCCAGGACATCTTTATGACCAAAACCGCCGCGGCGGCGGATGTTATTCTGCCGTCAACATCGTGGGGCGAACATGAAGGGGTGTATTCCGCGGCTGACCGTGGCTTCCAGCGCTTCTTCAAAGCCGTGGAGCCGCAGTGGGACCTGAAAACGGACTGGCAGATCATCAGTGAGATCGCCACCCGTATGGGCTATCCGATGCACTACAACAACACCCAGGAGATCTGGGATGAGTTGCGTCATCTGTGCCCGGACTTCTATGGTGCCACCTACGACAAAATGGGCGAACTGGGTTATATCCAGTGGCCGTGCCGCGATACGTCGGACGCCGATCAGGGCACCTCATACCTGTTTAAAGAGAAGTTTGAAACCGATACGGGGCTGGCGAAGTTCTACACCTGCGACTGGGTGCCGCCTGTCGACAAGCTGACCGACGAGTATCCGCTGGTGCTGTCGACGGTGCGCGAAGTGGGCCACTACTCCTGTCGTTCAATGACCGGCAACTGTGCAGCACTGGCGGCGTTAGCGGATGAACCTGGCTATGCGCAGATCAACACCGCCGATGCGGCGCGTCTGGGCATCGAAGATGAAGAGCTGATCTGGGTGAACTCCCGTAAAGGCCGCATCATCACCCGCGCGCAGGTCAGCGATCGCCCGAATAAAGGCGCGATTTATATGACCTACCAGTGGTGGATTGGTGCCTGTAACGAGCTGGTGACGGAGAACTTAAGCCCGATAACCAAAACGCCGGAGTACAAGTACTGCGCCGTCAACGTTGAGCGGATTGCCGACCAGCGTGCCGCGGAACAGTATGTGATCGCCGAGTACGATAAGTTAAAAGCCAGTCTGCGCGAAAGCGCGATGGGGTAACGAGAGAGGGGTATTGCCCGGTGGCGCTTCGCTTACCGGGCCTACAGGTTACGAAATAGGCCCGGCAAGCTTGCGCCGCCGGGCATCTTTTAAGCAAATCAGGAATTCGCGGTTTTATCAAACTTGCCCAGCACATCGCGCTCGTAAGCCAGCGCTTTTTTGCGGTCAAATTTGTGTTCCCACTTGGCGATCACCAGCACCGCCAGCGCATTACCCACCACGTTCAGCGCCGTACGCGCCATATCGAGGATACGGTCAACACCGGCGATAAACGCCAGCCCTTCCAGCGGGATCCCGACGCTGCCCAGCGTCGCCAGCAGCACCACAAAGGATACGCCCGGTACGCCTGCGATGCCTTTGGAGGTCACCATCAGCGTCAGCACCAGAATGATCTCCTGCCCCAGCGACAGCTCAATACCGTACAGCTGGGCGATAAAGATCGCCGCGATGCTCTGGTACAGCGTCGAGCCATCAAGGTTAAAGGAGTAACCGGTCGGCACCACAAAACTCGTGATCGACGCCGGTGCGCCATAGGCCTCCATCTTCTCGATAATGCGCGGCAGCACGCTTTCCGAACTGGCAGTGGAATAGGCGAGGATTAACTCCTCTTTCAGAATGCGGATCAGCGTCCAGATACTTAACTTACACAGACGCGCCACTGCGCCCAGTACCACCAGCGCGAAGAACACAATCGCGGCATACACGAGGATCACCAGCTTGGCGAGCGGCCACAGCGAGGCGAAACCGAAGTTTGCCACCGTCACGGAGATCAGTGCGAACACGCCCACCGGGGCATAACGCATCACCATATGGGTGACTTTAAACATGGTTTCGGAAATGGAACGGAACACCGTCACCAGCGGCTCACGGTGCGCGGAAGGCAGCGACGACAGGCCGAGGCCAAACAGCACCGAGAAGAAGATGATCGGCAACATATCGCCCTTCGCCATCGACGATACGATATTGGTCGGCACCAGTGACAAAATGGTGCCCATCAGGCCATGAGCGTGGCTCTGCACTTCTGCCGTTGTACTCTGGTATTTCGAAATATCCACCGTGGCCAGTTGCGACATATCAATGCCCGCGCCCGGCTGGAACACATTCGCCAGTGTGATGCCAAGAATGATGGCCACTGTAGTGATCACTTCGAAATAAAGAATAGTTTTCGCGCCGATGCGGCCCAACTGCTTCGCATCGCCAACGCCTGCAATCCCCACGATCAGGGTGGAAATCACAATAGGAACGACGATCATTTTGATCAGGTGAATAAAGATATCGCCTGCCGGTGACAGGAGATTCGCAATCAGCCATTCGCGGCTGTCGCTTTGGTAATGCAGGTAACTACCCAGAAGAATACCCAGCACCAGGGCCAGCAAAATCTGCCAGGCCAGGCTGACTTTCACATTTTTCATAACGAGTGACATCCTTAATGAAGCGCTATTCCATGCTCATAAATGAGACATACAGAACCGGGTATGGTTAGCGTTTCTTACAAAAGCGGGGGTTTTTAACGCGCATTATCAGTACCATTTGCGTGGTATCCGGCGCAACCCTTTAAGTTCAGGGACTTTCACTGGTTTCTTTCTCAATAAGCGGATTTTATGCCACTTATCTTGCATAACTATATGTAATAGATGAATTTTTAATTCCTGTAATCGCAATAGTCCTTATCGTAAATTATTTCCCGACTAAGCATCATCTGCTGCATTTTCATACACTCAAGCAATGCGTGATCTGCCGCCCAAAAAATAAACAAAGCTCCCAAAGCCCCTACAATTAACGTTTGTGTGACATATTATTAACATCCTACAAGGAGAACAAAAGCCATGAGCCAAATCCACAAACACCCTATTCCCGCGCAGATCGCGGAAAAATGCCTGATTAATGCAGAACAATACCAAGCGAAATATCAGCAATCCATCACCGATCCTGACGCCTTCTGGGGTGAGGAAGGTAAAATTCTGGACTGGATCACGCCTTATCAGAAGGTGAAAAACACCTCTTTTGCGCCTGGCAACGTCTCGATTAAATGGTATGAAGACGGCCAGCTCAACCTGGCGGCTAACTGCCTGGACCGCCACCTGGCTGACCGTGGCGATCAGACGGCGATTATCTGGGAAGGCGACGACGCCAGCCAGAGCAAACATATCTCTTACCGCGAACTGCACGGCGAAGTGTGCCGCTTTGCCAATGTCCTGCTGAAACTGGGCATCAAAAAAGGCGATGTGGTGGCAATCTATATGCCGATGGTGCCGGAAGCGGCGGTGGCGATGCTGGCCTGCGCGCGTATCGGCGCGGTGCATTCGGTTATTTTTGGCGGTTTCTCGCCGGAAGCGGTCGCCGGACGCATTGTGGATTCCAGCTCGCGACTGGTGATCACCGCCGATGAAGGCGTACGCGCCGGGCGCAGCATCCCGCTGAAGAAAAACGTCGATGACGCGTTAAAAAATCCTGCGGTGACCACCATTGAAAACGTGGTGGTGTTCAAACGCACCGGCGGCTCAATCGACTGGCAGGAAGGCCGCGATCTGTGGTGGCACGATGTGATGGCGACCGCCAGCAGCGACCACCAGCCGGAAGCGATGAACGCTGAAGATCCGCTGTTTATCCTTTATACCTCCGGCTCCACCGGTAAACCGAAGGGCGTGCTGCACACCACTGGCGGTTATCTGGTGTATGCCGCGACCACCTTCAAATACGTTTTTGATTACCATCCGGGCGATATTTACTGGTGTACCGCCGATGTCGGCTGGGTGACCGGCCACAGCTATCTGCTGTATGGCCCGCTGGCATGCGGCGCGACCACCCTGATGTTTGAAGGCGTGCCAAACTGGCCGACACCCGCACGTATGGCGCAGGTGGTTGATAAGCATCAGGTCAATATTCTCTATACCGCCCCGACAGCGATCCGCGCCCTGATGGCGGAAGGCGATAAGGCGATTGACGGTACCGACCGTTCCTCACTGCGCATCCTTGGCTCCGTTGGCGAGCCGATTAACCCGGAAGCCTGGGAGTGGTACTGGAAAAAAATCGGCAAGGAAAAGTGCCCTGTGATGGACACCTGGTGGCAGACGGAAACCGGCGGCTTCATGATCACGCCGTTGCCGGGCGCCATCGAACTGAAAGCCGGTTCCGCCAGCCTGCCGTTCTTCGGCGTACAACCGGCGCTGGTGGATAACGAAGGCAATCCGCTGGAAGGTGCCACCGAGGGCAACCTGGCGATTGTCGATTCATGGCCAGGCCAGGCGCGCACGCTGTTTGGCGATCATGAGCGCTTCGAACAAACCTACTTCTCCACCTTCAAGAATATGTATTTCAGCGGCGACGGCGCGCGTCGTGACGAAGACGGCTACTACTGGATCACCGGGCGTGTAGACGATGTGCTGAACGTCTCCGGCCACCGTCTGGGCACGGCAGAAATCGAGTCGGCGCTGGTGTCGCACCCGAAAATCGCCGAAGCGGCGGTGGTGGGCATTCCGCACAATATTAAAGGCCAGGCGATTTATGCCTATGTGACGCTGAATCACGGCGAAGAACCGTCGCCGGAGCTGTATACCGAGGTGCGCAACTGGGTGCGTAAAGAGATCGGCCCGCTGGCGACGCCGGATATTCTGCACTGGACCGATTCGCTGCCCAAAACCCGCTCGGGCAAAATCATGCGCCGCATTCTGCGCAAAATTGCCGCCGGTGACACCAGTAACCTGGGCGATACCTCAACCCTCGCCGATCCAGGCGTAGTGGAAAAACTGCTGGAAGAAAAACAAGGCATTACGATGCCGTCATAATGATAAATGCCCGATAGCGCGCTGCTTATCGGGCCAGTAAATCCTACCCCTACCCCTCCTTTTACCGGGAGGGAAAATATAAAAACCATCCCGAAGGATTTCGCGTTGCAGGAAGGCGGCAAGCGAGCACATCCCCAGGAGCATAGTTCACTATGTGACTGGGCGTGGGCGAGCGCGGCCAACGCACCTGCGGCGCGAAAGACACAGGGAGCCTCTGGAGAATCTGTGATGAATGAGCTTATTTATCAACGGATAGAAAACAACGCGCATTTCAGGGAACTGGTCGAAAAAAGGCAACGGTTTGCCGTCATTTTGTCACTGATCGTGCTGGCGATTTATGTCTGCTTTATCATGCTTATCGCCTTCGCGCCTGGCTGGCTGGGTACACCGCTGTATGCGGGCACCAGCGTGACGCGCGGCATTCCTATTGGCGTCGGCGTCATCCTGATTTCGTTTATATTAACCGGCGTCTACGTCTGGCGGGCGAACGGTGAATTTGACCGACTGAACAATGCCGTGATCCGCGAGGTAAACGCACCATGAAGAGATTACTGACGGCAGCCGCCGCCATCCTCCCTTTCTCCGCGCAGGCGGCAGATGCCCTGACCGGTGCGGTGCAGCGCCAGCCCACGAACTGGCAGGCGATCATCATGTTCGTGGTGTTCGTCGCCTTTACGCTGATGATCACGTACTGGGCGTCGAAACGCACCCGTACCCGTAGCGACTACTACACCGCAGGCGGTAACATCACTGGCCTGCAAAACGGTCTGGCGATTGCCGGGGATTATATGTCCGCCGCGTCTTTCCTGGGGATTTCCGCGCTGGTCTTTACCTCCGGCTACGACGGCCTGATTTACTCGCTGGGCTTCCTGGTGGGCTGGCCGATCATTCTGTTTTTGATCGCCGAACGTCTGCGTAACCTCGGGCGCTACACCTTTGCCGATGTGGCATCGTACCGCCTGAAACAAGGGCCGATCCGTATTCTGTCCGCCTGCGGTTCGCTGGTGGTGGTGGCGCTGTATCTGATCGCCCAGATGGTGGGCGCAGGCAAATTAATCCAGTTGCTGTTCGGCCTGAACTATCACATCGCCGTGGTGCTGGTGGGCGTGCTGATGGTGATGTACGTGCTGTTTGGCGGCATGCTGGCTACCACCTGGGTGCAGATCATCAAAGCCGTGTTGCTGCTGTTCGGTGCCAGCTTTATGGCCTTTATGGTGATGCGTCACGTCGGTTTCAGCTTCAATAACCTGTTTACCGAAGCGATGGCGGTGCACCCGAAAGGCACGGCGATCATGAGTCCGGGCGGGCTGGTGAAGGATCCGATCTCTGCGCTATCGCTGGGGCTGGGCCTGATGTTTGGTACCGCCGGCCTGCCACACATTCTGATGCGCTTCTTTACCGTCAGCGATGCCCGTGAAGCGCGCAAAAGCGTGTTTTACGCCACCGGCTTTATGGGTTACTTCTACATTCTGACCTTTATTATCGGCTTCGGCGCGATCATGCTGGTGGGCGCAAATCCGGCGTTTAAAGATGCCACCGGCGCGCTGATTGGCGGCAATAACATGGCGGCGGTGCACCTTGCCAACGCAGTGGGTGGCAACCTGTTCCTCGGCTTTATCTCGGCGGTGGCTTTCGCGACTATCCTCGCGGTCGTGGCGGGCTTAACCCTGGCAGGCGCATCGGCGGTGTCACACGATCTGTACGCCAACGTCTTCCGTAAAGGCGCGACCGAACGTGACGAACTGCGGGTGTCAAAAATCACCGTGCTGGTGCTGGGCGTGATCGCCATCCTGCTGGGGATCCTGTTTGAGAATCAGAACATTGCCTTTATGGTTGGCCTGGCGTTCTCCATCGCGGCAAGCTGTAACTTCCCGATCATTCTGCTGTCGATGTACTGGTCGAAACTGACCACGCGCGGCGCGATGATTGGCGGCTGGCTGGGGCTTATCACCGCTGTCGTGCTGATGGTGCTTGGCCCGACAATCTGGGTGCAGATCCTCGGCCATGCCAGCGCCGTCTTCCCGTATGAGTACCCGGCGCTGTTCTCCATTGCGGTAGCCTTTATCGGGATCTGGGTATTCTCGGCAACCGACAATACGGCTGAAGGGAAGCTGGAACGCGAGAAGTTCCGCGCCCAGTTTATCCGTTCGCAAACCGGCATTGGCATCGACCAGGGCCGCGCGCATTAATCAGTCTTCTCCCCCGGCCTGCGGGCCGGGGTTTCTCTCCGTGTGAGCAACATCACGTCCCGAACGGGAAAAAAGTCGATCCTTGTCACACTCCCCCGCTCCGTTTCGTTACCCCCGTCACACTTTGCGGCAGTTCACTGCCCTGACCTTCTCTTGCCCTCTGCTATGCCACGACAACGCCATGGCCGCTTTTTATGCTGACTGAAGTTCAGGCTTATGCGTTAAGCCAATAATTTCATTCAGTAATTAATCGAGGACGGTATGAAAAAATATGCCCTTGTCGGCACGGGCGGACGTGCCGGGATGTACATTGCGGCTATCGGCGGTCAGTGGAAAGAGACCGCCACGCTGGTGGCGTTCTGCGATACCAACCACACACGCATGCAGTACGCCAATCAGCTGCTGAAGAAGGAAGGTGGCGCACCGGTCTCCACCTGGCACGCTTCGCAGTTTGAGGCGATGATCCGCGAAACGCGCCCGGACGTGATTATCGTCACCACCATGGATCGCACCCATGACGATTACATTGTGCGGGCGCTGCATGCTGGCTGTGATGTCATCACCGAAAAGCCGATGACCATCGACGAGCAGCGCGCGCTGCGCATCCTCGACGCCATTGAAGAGACGGGCCGCCAGGTGCGTGCCACCTTTAACTACCGTTATGCGCCACACCACAGCAAAGTGCGCGAACTGCTGATGAACGGCACCATTGGCGAGGTCAACTCGGTGCATTTCGAATGGCTGTTGAATACCGAACACGGCGCGGATTATTTCCGGCGCTGGCACCGGGAAAAGCGCAACAGCGGCGGCCTGCTGGTGCACAAATCCACTCACCATTTCGACCTGATGAACTTCTGGCTGGGGAGCTATCCGCAGCGCGTTTATGCCGAAGGCAGCCTGCGTTTTTACGGTAAAGAGAACGCCGAGCGGCGCGGCATTACGCAGTTCTATCCCCGCGCCCACGGCTACGCCGCCGCCCAGGACGATCCTTTTGCCCTGCACATGGCAGACAATCCCCAGCTGAAAGCGCTGTATCTGGATGCCGAGCATGAGGATAACTATTACCGCGATCAGAGCGTGTTCAGCGATGGCATTACCATCGAAGATACGCTGTCGGTGCTGGTCAAATACCAGAATGAGGTGCAGCTGACCTATTCCTTAAACGCGTATATGCCCTGGGAAGGACTGAATGTGGTGTTTAACGGCAGCGAAGGTCGCCTGGAGATGAAGCTGGTTGAGAAATCTTACGTTAACGCCGGCGGTGACCGCGCCAGTGAAGGGAGCCTGGAAGGCTGCGACATCACGGTCTTCCCGATGTTTGCCGCGCCGTGGAAAGCGGAATTCGCCCTCGGTGAGGGCGGGCACGGCGGCGGGGATAACGCCATGCTGGCGGATTTGTTTGGCCCTGCCTCGCACGATCCGCTCCAGCGGGCTGCCGATCACCGCGCCGGGGCGATGTCGATACTGACCGGCATCGCCGGGAATATCTCCATGCAGCAGCAGCGCCCGGTGAATTTTAAAGAGTTTGAACTGGTATCGCGGCTGAAAAAGTAGCATCAGGGCCCCTCATCCACAAGGATGAGGGGAGATCTGTTATTTGTTTTCTATCAGCAGCGCTTCCAGCAGGTCCAGATCGTGCAGCAGTTTTTGCAGCGTTTCGTTGCTGATCTGTCGCGTGGCGCGCAGATGATACAGCTCTGCCCGCTCCGAGCGCAGCGCCGCGAGGCGGAAGCGGCGTTCGAGGTTCTCTTCCTGCAGCGAACTGTCGACGTTATTACGGCCATCAGCGCGGCGACGCAGATTACCGATCACCCGCGAGCTGACTTCGGTCAGCAGCTGGTCATCGATATTTTCCTCGGCGTTGGCCGCCAGACGCTCCTGCATTTTCTGGATAGCGACAATGGCCACGTCAGCGGTTTTCGCCCGCGCCAGCCGCTCTTCTTTCGCCTGCTGCGCGTGATCGGCAATCTCCATATGTTGCAGCAGCAAGGGTAAGACCACCACAGCGACAAACAGCGAGAACAGGATCACCCCGGCGGCAAGAAAGACCAGTTCGTAACGTGCCGGGAAATGTTCCCCGCCCGGCAGCAGCAGCGGAATGGAGAGCACACCGGCAAGGGTAATCGCCCCGCGCACGCCAGCAAAGGTGGAGATCAGCAGCTCGCGCGTCGTCCACATGCCGAATTCCATCGGCTTTTTGGTCAGGAAGCGCTGGCTGAATTTCTGCATCGTCCACAACCAGCCGAAACGCACCACCATCAGCGCGGCGTAAATCAGGACGATGTCGGTAAACAGCATCCAGGTTTCAACGTTAGGATCGACTTCTGCCGCCGCCAGCGAGCTTTCCATAATGCCCGGCAGTTGCAGACCCAACAGCAGAAAGACCATGCCGTTAAACACGAATTCCAGCATCGACCAGGTGCTGTTGGCACGCAGACGCATCGCCAGCGGCGCAGAGCGCATCACGCCAGAGCGAGTGATGGTCATCCCGGCCGCCACCGCGGCCAGAATACCGGACACACCGATGTGTTCCGCAATCAGATAAGAGGCGAACGGCAGCAGGAACAGCAGCACGATTTGCGTGGCAGGCTCATCGCCGCCCCAACGGCTGAGAAAACGCAGCGAGCGACCATACAGCCAGCTCACCACGAAGCCTGCGAGCAGGCCGCCGATCGCCACCTTGAAGAATTCCACGGTCGCCCCGCCAACGGTGAAGACCATGGTACCCATCGCCACCGCGACGGCAAACTTCAGGGCCACCAGGCCTGACGCGTCGTTCATCAGCGCCTCGCCCTGGAGAATGCCCATAATTTTTTTCGGGATGCGCCCTTCGCCGACAATGCCGGACAGCGCCACGGCATCAGTTGGCGACAGCACCGCCGCCAGCGCGAACGCCGGGATCAGCGGTATACCGGGCACCACCCAGTAAATCAGATAGCCAATGCCGACCACGGTGACCAGCACCAGTGCCAGCGCGAGACCAAATATTTCACGCCCGTGCTCCAGAAACTCACGCGTGGGGGTTTTCCAGCCATCCGCGAACAGCAGCGGCGGGATAAACAGCACCAGAAAGAGTTCCGGATCGAACTCCACATGCAGGCCAAAGGTGGGTAAGGCCAGCATGGCGCCGATAGCGATCTGCATCAGCGGCAGGGGGATCTGGAAGGGCAGGACACGGGTGACAACACCCGAGAGTGAGACCACGAGGGTCATGATGAGTATGGTGAAGAAGATTTCCATGCGTTCCCTGTTTGCGATGATTCTTTATAATCGATGACGAGGCATCATGCCTTTCATAATAGAACATGCAGCTTAATGTAATGGAAACAGGATGTGCCTTAAAAAGTAAAAAGGGCGGCAAATGCCACCCTTTTCTTCGAGTCAGCGCGCAAATTAAATCGCCCAGCCACCCGCATAGAAAGCCACCAGCGCCACCGCGATCACCACGGTACCGATGTTCAGACGACGCCATTCGCCCGATACCACACGGCCAATCACCAGCGAGGCGAAGCCGATCATGATGCCGGTAACGATGTTACAGGTCAGTACGATAAACACCGCAGTAATAAGACCGGCCATCGCATCGACAAAATCGGCGAAATCGATTTTCGACACGTTGCTCAGCATCAGCAGACCAACGTACATCAGCGCAGGAGCGGTCGCGTAAGCCGGAACCAGGTAAGAGAGCGGAGAGAGGAACAGGATCAGCAGGAACAGCACGCCGACGGTGATCGCCGTCAGACCGGTTTTACCGCCTGCCGCCGTACCTGCCGCCGATTCGATATACACTGCCGCCGGGGCTGCGCCCACCAGGCCGGAGAAGACGCTGCTCAGGGAGTCGGTGGTCAGCGCTTTGCCGCCATCGATAATCTGACCGTCTTTATCCAGCAGGTTTGCCTGACCGGCTACCGCACGGATGGTGCCTGTGGCATCAAACACCGCTGTCATCACCAGCGCCAGAACACTCGGCAGCACGATCGGGTTCAACGCGCCCATAATGTCCAGGCTACCGATCAGCGAATTGCCGTGTTCATCGCTCAGCGACGGCATGGCAAAGATACCGGAGAAGTGTACGGATGGATCGAAAATCAGGCCGACAATCGACACCCCGATGATGGTCAGCAGAATGCCGCCCGGCACTTTCAGTTTTTCCAGACCAATGATCACCGCGAGGCCAATCAGCGACATGATCACCGGGAAGCTGGCGAAATGACCCAGCGCCACCGGCAGACCGTCGATAGGGTTTTTCACCACCAGACCGACGCCGTTCGCGGCAATAAGCAGCAGGAACAGGCCGATACCGATACCGGTGCCGTGCGCCACGCCCTGCGGCAGGTTGCGCAGGATCCAGCTACGGATACCGGTGGCGGAGATCACGGTAAAGAGCACGCCCATCAGGAAGACCGCGCCAAGGGCAACCGGTACGCTGATTTGCTGGCCGAGCACCAGGCTAAAGGCGGTAAAGGCCGTCAGTGAGATGGCGCAGCCAATCGCCAGCGGCAGATTCGCCCACAGGCCCATTACAATAGAACCCAGCCCGGCAACCAGACAGGTGGCAACGAACACCGCCGTCGGCGGGAAACCCGCTTTGCCCAGCATGCCCGGCACGACGATCACGGAGTAAACCATGGCCAGGAAGGTGGTAAGACCGGCTACGATCTCCTGACGGACAGTACTGCCGCGTGCAGAGATTTTAAATAAAGCGTCAAGCGAACCGCCGGTACGCGCTGAAGGCGTAGACATAGAAAACATCCCCTGAGAATTTTTATATTCGCTGGTTTGCGTGGCGGACAATCCACTGCCAGATTAAACGTCATCTCCATGTGCTACGTTGTGGCAAAGCAGTGCCACAAAAAGCAAACGTTTAACTCCGCGCAAACAAAACGGCTGTTGAAAAAGGCAAACGATTATCCAGCCATCTACAGGGGCATTTCAACTTAACTTTGCGCCTTTTTACGAAATTTCGCTCAGGACGATGAAGAAAGCAGCAGGCGCTGCGCAAACGTTGTCGCTGAAATCAGGCGACTTTCTTTTGTTCAGCTTTACGGCGGGCAATGAAATCAGACGCAAGCATAATCCGGCTGAACTGCTCCTGGGCGCGCATATCATTCTCAACCTCCCACAGATCGACCGCTGCCTGCAGGTTGAGCCAAAAATCTACGGACGTGTCAAAGGCTTTGGCCAGCCGAAACGCCATATCGGTGGTGAGCTTGCGGTTATTGTTCACCAGTGCGCTCACCGTATTGCGATGGACCTGCACTATTTCGGCCAGCTCGTTAATTTTCAGATTGAGGGGCTCCAGGTATTCATACAGCAGGACGTCACCTACGGTAGTGGGTTTTCTGGTTGCCTGTTTCATGATGGATCCTTTGAGTATTACGTTAAGTTGCTATTGATAAGGCAGCATCGGCCTGCCCTGCTGTTAATAGTTGTGCGCATCCAGATAAAGATCTTCCGCTTTCCCGTCCACCCATTGGAAAATCAGCCGGTACTGCTGATTTATTCTTATCGATGAATAGCCTTGCAGCTTGCCGTTCAGCTCTTCATATCGATTCCCTGGCGGCGAACGTAAATCACGATATGAACTGGCGGCATTGATGATGTCGAGTTTACGCGCCAGCGTCGTATGAATACCCGGCGGAATGGTTCGATGCGGCGTTGAGTGCCTGAAGAACTCTTCCAGCCATGCATCACGGAAGCTGCCAATCTGCTTTAGCATTTCATTTATGCCTCCCTGCTCTGTCTGCAAGGATGCTAGCGCACTTATGCACCGTGCACAAGTGCATTAATTAACAATGTCTGAGCGTATAGTGTCGTCGCGTATCGGTTATTCGCCCGGTAATTCGAACGGTCCACCCTTCTCAATGGCACGCTGCCAGGCCGGACGCATTTCGACGCGTTTCTTCCAGGCCTGCAAGTTGGGCAGGTGATCGACGCCACCGCGGGCCAGCAGGGCAAACACCGGGAAGCTCATCTGGATGTCGGCCATGCTGAGCGACTCCCCGGTAAACCATGGCTGGCTGCCGAGTTCCGCTTCTATATAGCGGGCATGAGTTTCGATCTGCTTATTGAGATAGCCTTTCTGTACGCCCTGTCCCAGCGCTTTGCCGAGGGTACGAAAACCAAGCGGCACTGGCGGTTTACCCAGGCTGCTGA
Organism: Enterobacter kobei; assembly: GCF_018323985.1. Classification (GTDB taxonomy): domain Bacteria; phylum Pseudomonadota; class Gammaproteobacteria; order Enterobacterales; family Enterobacteriaceae; genus Enterobacter_D; species Enterobacter_D kobei_A. Next base: position 4,213,306 of record NZ_AP024590.1, read on the forward strand.
ACACCAGCTTCATCAGCAACGGCGGCATCAGCGAGCCTTCGGCATAATGCAGCCAGAAACGGTAGCGCAACCGCTGATCGGCATCGGCGGGTTTCAGCGTTCCCTGCGGATCGTAGTTTTCCTGCAAGTATTCAAGGATCGCCCCGGACTCGGCAATAATGCGTCCGTCATCTTCCAGCACCGGGGATTTTCCCAGCGGATGCACTTTTTTCAGTGCTTCCGGTGCCAGCATGGTTTTTTCGCGCTGGTAGCGCACCAGTTCGTACGGCACGCCCAGTTCTTCCAGCGCCCATAGCACGCGCTGTGAACGGGACTTATTCAGATGATGCACTTTAAGCATGATTTACTCCGTTAAGTTGGCACTTACTTACTATAGAAAATTGTGCATCATGCGTGAAAAATTTCGGCAATAATCCCCTCGCCTCCCCTGGCAAAACGGTGCCGGTGGCATACACTTAAAGTGTCGATACAAACCGGAACCTCTTGTGTTTTATGTCAGAATGAGGGGTATCGATGTCGGGGGAGACCCTCCCACAAACCCGTGGGATAGAGCGAAAGACAAAAGACCGGAAAACAAACTAAAGCGCCGTTACGGCGCTTTAGTTTTTTGTGTTACTTCATTAATTTTTATTAGCCATAAATGACAAAAAAACCATAAATAATCGGAGTAACGTTGCCCGGCAGTCGACCAAAAGACAAGGAATTGGGTATGTCATGGAATAAATACGCAGCTGTAGAGTTTGCAAAAAATCATGTCTATCACGAAAGCCATCGTAAATGTGAACTATTTGTAAAAAATGCAATTATTGCGGGTGGACTTCCTATTCACGGCACTGGTTCTGCCAAAAATATGGGGCTGACCTTGACTCAGGTTGGTTTTTTTAAAGTCTCAGGTGAACCACAATTAGGCGATGTGGTTGTTATTCAGTCAATCAGCGGTCACCCTGACGGGCATGTGTGCATTTATGACGGGCACCAATGGTTAAGTGACTTTGCCCAGCGCTCCATGTACCCAGGTGCGGCATATAGAAAGAGCCGCCCGGCGTTTCAGCTTTACAGGCATTATTGATATGAAAACCAGCATCATTATGTCCCTTCTTTTTTCCGCCAGCGCATTCGCCCAGCCGGATATGACAGCGAGCCATGAACCTCAGCAAGCAGCACGGCACTTTAATGAATGGTATATACAGCAAGTCACAGCAGGCAAATTTCCTATAACTGACAGCAACGAAATAGATAAATATGTCACCGCTGACTCACTTAACGAACTACGCCACGCTCAGGATCCCAGATATGCTGATGAAGAATTTTACGATGCTGATTTCTTTCTTAAAGCGCAAGACACGGGTGAAGACTGGTTACAAAACGTTACGGTTGTATCGGCTGAATACGATCCCGTTTGCACCAATGTTTACATCGCTTTTGGCAAAAAGGAGGAACATATCATCATTGACTGTATGGTAAGAGAAAATGGCATTTGGAAAGTGAAGTCCGTGGCGCGTCAACTCGCGATACGTCCGTATGAATCACGTAAATAAATCAGGTTAATCATCTTCCAGCAGGCGCGCGCCGGTGCCCTGCTCGCCCAGCCGATCGCCAGGATTGCGCAGCGGGCAGTCACTGCGTGACAGACAGCCGCAGCCGATACAACCATCCAGCTCATCGCGCAGCGCTTCCAGCGTGTGAATACGTCGATCCAGTTCCACCCGCCATTGGGATGACAACTGTTTCCACTCTTTCGGACTTAGCGTATGCCCTTCCGGCAATACGCCAAAAGCATCGCCAATAGTGGCAAGAGGAATGCCGATACGCTGCGCAATTTTGATAATCGCCACATAACGCAGCACATCACGGGTATAACGCCGCTGATTACCGCTGTTGCGCACACTTTTGATCAGCCCTTTCGCCTCATAAAAGTGCAGCGCCGATACCGCCACGCCGCTACGTTTTGCCACTTCGCCTGGGGTGAGTAGCGCTTTAAAACGCGGTAATTTCTTTTCCATAAATCGCTTTACCTCAAGTTAACTTGAGGAATTATACTCGCCCGCAGACAAAACGACAGCGGCAGAACTGAGAAAGAGGCTAGTATGTCCCATCAGCAAATTATTCAGACACTTATTGAATGGATTGATGAACATATCGACCAACCCATGAACATTGATGTGGTCGCCAGAAAATCCGGTTACTCGAAGTGGTATCTACAAAGGATGTTCCGCGCAGTGATGCATCAGACGTTGGGCGATTACATTCGCCAGCGCCGGTTACTGCTGGCAGCCGAAGCGCTGCGTTCTACACAGCGACCCATTTTTGATATTGCAATGGATCTGGGGTATGTCTCCCAGCAAACTTTTTCGCGCGTATTCCGCCGCGAATTTGACAGAACGCCCAGCGACTATCGTCATCAGATGTAAACCCCGAACTCGCGCTTGTCCCATCAGGCGTTTATTAAGACTAATGGGACAAGCGCTTAGTCGTGCTGCTGCGCCCAGGTAATAAAATCCTGCGACGATAACGCTTTCGCAAAGTGCCAGCCCTGGCAGAATTGCACGCCGCGTTTTAACAGCCAGGTCACCTGCTCCGCCGTCTCCACACCTTCCGCGATGATCTTCAGACGCAGACTGTGCGCCATCTCAATAATATGCTCGGCGATCAGATGGCTGGTGCTGTTAGTGGTCAGCGTATCAATAAAGGATTTGTCGATTTTGAGAATGTCGACATTGAGGGAATAGAGGTTGTGCAGGTTGGAATAGCCCGTACCGAAATCATCGATCGCCACTTCATAACCCGCATGACGGAAAGCCTGAATAACAGGCGTGGTTTTTGGCACGTCAATAAAGCCCCGCTCGGTCACTTCAATCTTAATTTGCTCGGCTCGCACCGCGTAGTGTGTCGCTTTATCAGAAATAAGCGCAATCAGGCGTGATGAATGGAAATCCGATGCAGATAAGTTAATCGAAATATACAGGTGCGGATTGGCCGCGAGGAAATGTCCCAGATCGGTAAAGACTTCTTCAACAACATAATCAGTAACGCGCTCAATCAACCCTTCTTTTTCAGCCAGCGGGATAAACTCGACGGGACTCATCACCGGGCCGTTGAAGCCCGGCCAGCGCAGCAGGGCTTCTGCGCCTACGCACTTTCCGGTTTTGATATCAATAATCGGCTGGTAGTGCAGTTTGAGCTGTCGTTTGAGCAACGCCCGGTGAAGTAAACGCCGTGGCGAGTTAAATTCATGTCGGGTTCGTGAGCAGCCCAGTAAAAGGATAAGGCTGCCGAGCAGCGCTAATGGGATCATCAGCATCGCCTGATGATACAGGAAACCGTAATAGCGGGTGGTAGATGTCGAGACGATCATCGAGACCGGGCGTTTGTCGGAATGGGCAATGGTATAAAAGCGATTAGCGCTACGGAAATTTAATGCATTGCTTTGTAAGTGCTGAGCCAGCCTTTTAACATCGGCATTCGGGCTCGTCGAAAAGAAGGTTTTACTGACATTATCATACACTGCAAAGGCTAATGACCGATCGTCTGATGCCACTTCGCTATAAAATAGCGGATTCACCACTACGGCGTAATTACCGCGCCGCATATACACCATTTTATATCCAGCATAAAAAGGCGTGTCGCGATAATAATAAATAGCGACATCCGGATTACGCTTATAATCAGCAGCAGGGATAATATAAGGCTGGGGCAACGTAATACTGGTAGAGCATAAAAAATGATCGCCCTGGGTGTAGATTAAATCTGCCAGATAAAGCCGCCCGCGAATAATATTAAGCATATTTTGTCGGTGGAGCGGCGAGCAAAGCTGTCCATTGAATTTCTCGGCTTCGTCATACGCAATATCTGCCTGGCGGATGACCAGTTCGGTTTTAGCCAGTGCAAGTTGCGCAAATGCCTGGAGTTCCGCCCCGGTTTCTTTAACGGCCCGGATGTGTGCAAACCATAGCGCCAGCATCACAGGCAGTATAACTGCCATGATGATCCCGACGATCCTCAGCACCTTGCAAAGTGCGCTATGATTCATTTCCGCCTAATATCCCTGCAAAATGTGTGCCTGTAATAACGACAGGATGCTTTGATTAACAGGTGATTACGTTGCATGAATCATTAGACATTAGCAACTGACTTTTTTCATTAGAAACCTAATATCTGCTTATGACGATAATATTCGTCCGTAAGGCAAACTAAAAGTGTTCACCCTGTATATATTAAGGAAAATAAATATCCAGCAGGTAGACAATGTTTAAGATTACTCAACAGAGGATCGCTGATTAAGGCAAATTACAGGGAGATAAAAATGGCGCACGGCAGATGTTTATTTTTTAAACGGGAAAAGTGAATGCCGTGCAAAGAATAAGCATAATAAAAAAATAATGTTGTTGCCCTTCTGTTTCTGTCATGTAGACATTTTTTGTGCAGATAAACGTTGCCTGCGGGTAATAGCGGCGCGCCCGGTTTCCCGCTACGGCGTAGAGGGTGAGCAAAATTGACGCAGATCACTGGCGAATAAAACAGCAAATGTGATATAGTTCACATAAATTGTGAAACTTAAATCACGTTACATTCGTTATCTGAGGATGGGTTGATGGCTACCATTACCACAGGCGTGGTATTGCTACGCTGGCAGTTACTGAGCGCGGTGCTGATGTTTCTTGCCAGCACGTTAAACATTCGCTTTCGCAAGTCTGATTACATCGGCCTTGCGGTGATCAGCAGCGGGCTGGGTGTGATTGCCGCCTGCTGGTTTGCCACCGGTTTGCTTGGCATTACGCTGGTTGATGTGGCAACCATCTGGAACAATATTAAAGAAGTGATGATTGAAGCATCCAGTCATACACCGCCAGAATGGCCGGTCGTGATCACCTGATCGCATCGCACCAAAAACAAAAGCCCCGTCAATGCGGGGCTTTTTGCGTACTGCTCAACGGGATCAGAACGGAATATCGTCGTCAAAATCCATCGGCGGTTCGTTAGACTGCGCCGGTGCTGAAGACGGCTGCTGCGGGCGAGACTGCGCGCCGCCGCTGAACTGATTACCGCCCTGCGGCTGCTGAGGCTGACCCCAACCGCCCTGTTGACCGCCGCCCTGCTGGCCGCCACCTGCCGGTGCGCCGCCGCCCTGGCGTCCACCCAGCATCTGCATCACGCCGCCAATCTGCGGTACGTTGATTTCAGTGGTGTAGCGCTCCTGGCCACTCTGATCGGTCCACTTGCGGGTACGCAGAGAACCTTCAATGTACACCTGAGAACCTTTACGCAGGTATTCACCGGCAATCTCAGCCAGTTTGCCGAACAGCACGACGCGGTGCCATTCAGTCTGCTCTTTCGTCTCACCGGTGGTTTTATCACGCCAGGATTCGGACGTCGCCAGCGTAATGTTGGCGACTGCGCCACCACTCGGCATGTAGCGTACTTCCGGGTCCTGGCCCAGATTACCGACGAGAATCACCTTGTTTACGCCTCTGCTGGCCATGGTCGTGTCTCCTGAATACGTTTCTTAATAGTGTAAACGCGCGATTGTAGCATTACAAACCGCGCGATTGATACCTTGCGAGGCGGATTCCAGTAAACCGTACCGTCGCGACATTGTTGCAGTACCACCTGGAAGGCGCATCATAACACTGTATATCCATTCAGGTTAAATTGTGTCATAATTAATCGTTTCAGTTCCGACCGCCGGGCGTGTTCTATGCTTACAGAAATGGATGCATAACGCTGTGGCAGCCGAATCTCTACCGGGAAAGGTGAATGGATAAAATAGAAGTACGGGGCGCGCGTACCCATAATCTCAAGAACATCAACATCGTCATCCCACGCGACAAGCTCATTGTTGTGACCGGGCTTTCGGGTTCAGGCAAATCCTCACTGGCTTTCGACACCCTGTATGCCGAAGGGCAGCGTCGTTACGTCGAATCGCTTTCGGCGTATGCGCGGCAGTTCCTGTCGCTCATGGAAAAGCCTGATGTCGATCATATTGAAGGGCTGTCGCCGGCTATCTCGATTGAACAGAAGTCGACCTCGCACAACCCACGTTCCACGGTCGGAACCATTACCGAAATTCATGACTATCTGCGTCTGCTGTTTGCCCGCGTGGGCGAAGCGCGCTGCCCGGATCATAACGTTCCGCTGGCCGCGCAAACCGTCAGTCAGATGGTCGATAACGTGCTCTCGCAGCCGGAAGGCAAGCGGCTGATGCTGCTGGCGCCGATCGTTAAAGATCGTAAGGGCGAGCACACCAAAACGCTGGAGAACCTGGCAAGCCAGGGCTATATCCGCGCACGTATTGACGGCGAAGTCTGCGATCTCTCCGATCCGCCGACCCTTGAGCTGCAAAAGAAACACACCATCGAAGTGGTTATCGACCGCTTTAAAGTGCGTGAAGACCTGACGCAGCGTCTGGCGGAATCCTTTGAAACCGCGCTGGATCTCTCCGGCGGGACGGCGATTGTCGCCGATATGGACGACGCGAAAGCGGGCGAACTGCTGTTCTCCGCGAATTTCGCCTGCCCGATTTGCGGCTACAGCATGAATGAGCTGGAACCGCGTATGTTCTCGTTCAATAACCCGGCGGGTGCCTGTCCTACCTGTGACGGGCTGGGCGTGCAGCAGTATTTCGATCCGGATCGGGTGATCCAGAACCCGGAGCTGTCGCTGGCTGGCGGCGCGATCCGCGGCTGGGATCGCCGTAACTTCTATTATTTCCAGATGCTGCGTTCGCTTGCCGAACACTACAAATTCGACGTGGAAGCCCCGTGGGCCAGCCTGAGCGCCACCGTGCACAAAGTGGTGCTGTTTGGTTCCGGTAAAGAGAACATCGAATTTAAGTACATGAACGATCGCGGCGATACGTCCGTGCGTCGCCATCCGTTCGAAGGCGTGCTGCACAATATGGAGCGCCGTTATAAAGAGACGGAATCAAGCGCGGTACGTGAAGAGCTGGCGAAGTTCATCAGCAACCGCTCGTGCACCACCTGTGACGGAACGCGTCTGCGTCGTGAGGCGCGCCATGTATTTGTGGAAGACACGCCGCTGCCGACTATCTCCGATATGAGCATCGGTCATGCGATGGACTTTTTCACCAATCTTAAACTTTCCGGTCAGCGTGCAAAAATCGCTGAAAAAGTGCTGAAAGAGATTGGCGATCGTCTGAAATTCCTCGTGAACGTCGGGCTAAATTACCTGACGCTGTCCCGTTCGGCAGAAACCTTGTCCGGCGGCGAAGCGCAGCGTATCCGTCTGGCGAGCCAGATCGGTGCTGGCCTGGTCGGCGTGATGTACGTGCTGGATGAGCCGTCCATCGGTCTGCACCAGCGCGACAACGAACGCCTGCTCGGTACGCTGATCCATCTGCGTAATCTTGGCAACACGGTGATCGTGGTTGAGCATGATGAAGATGCGATCCGCGCCGCAGACCACGTTATCGACATCGGCCCTGGCGCGGGTGTTCATGGCGGTCAGGTGGTGGCAGAAGGTACGCTGAAAGACATCATGGCCGTGCCGGAATCGCTGACCGGGCAGTTCATGAGCGGTAAACGCAAGATTGAGATCCCGAAAGCGCGTGTGCCTGCGGATCCGGAAAAAGTGCTCAAGCTGACCGGTGCGCGCGGCAACAACCTGAAGGATGTCACCCTGACGCTGCCGGTGGGTCTGTTTACCTGTATTACCGGCGTGTCCGGTTCAGGTAAATCGACGCTCATCAACGATACGCTGTTCCCGATTGCCCAGCGCCAGCTGAACGGCGCGACCATCGCTGAGCCTGCGCCTTACCGTGAGGTTCAGGGTCTGGAGCATTTCGATAAAGTTATCGATATCGATCAGAGCCCGATTGGCCGTACGCCGCGCTCTAACCCCGCGACCTACACCGGCGTGTTTACGCCCGTGCGCGAACTCTTTGCCGGTGTGCCGGAATCCCGTTCACGCGGTTATACGCCGGGGCGTTTCAGCTTTAACGTGCGCGGCGGACGCTGCGAAGCCTGTCAGGGCGATGGCGTGATCAAAGTCGAAATGCACTTTTTGCCGGACATTTATGTGCCGTGCGACCAGTGCAAAGGCAAACGCTATAACCGTGAAACGCTGGAGATTAAGTACAAAGGCAAGACGATCCACGAAGTGCTGGATATGACCATCGAAGAAGCCCGTGAGTTCTTTGATGCCGTACCGTCACTGGCGCGTAAGCTGCAAACGCTGATGGACGTTGGGCTGACGTACATTCGTCTCGGCCAGTCTGCCACCACGCTGTCCGGTGGTGAGGCCCAGCGCGTGAAGCTGGCGCGTGAGCTGTCAAAACGCGGCACCGGCCAGACGCTGTACATCCTTGATGAACCGACAACCGGCCTGCATTTTGCGGATATTCAGCAACTGCTGGAAGTGCTGCATCAGTTACGCGATCAGGGGAATACCATCGTGGTGATTGAGCATAATCTGGACGTGATCAAAACCGCAGACTGGATCGTCGATCTGGGGCCGGAAGGCGGCAGCGGCGGCGGGGAAATCCTCGTCTCCGGTACGCCGGAAACCGTAGCCGAGTGCGAAGCCTCGCACACGGCGCGCTTCCTCAAACCGATGCTGAAATAATCAGACGGAAAGTTGCTGCCTGACCGCGTCGGGCAGCGCACTGACCACCAGCTGATACGAGGCGTCTACCAGATAGTAAATCTGCGAATCCGGCAGCGATCCATCCAGAAAGACCGTGCTCCAGTGCGCTTTATTCAGACGCGCGCTGGGGCGCACATCGCTGTGTTCGTTACGCAGTAATTCTGCCAGCTCCGGGCTGGTTTTCAGCGTTACCGCCGGGCGGTGATCCGTTTCGTGCACCATCGCAAACAGCACATCCGCCACTTTAATCTGCGTGGCTTTCCAGTCGCTGTGTTCGCTCTGCTCCGCTCCCGCCTTGCCCATGCAATAGGGCAGTAGTTCCGCATTGGTCATCTTGGTTCCTCTGGTTGTTGGCACCTCAAGTGCTGCTCCCTGTCGAAAATAAATCTTTCTAAGTGTGCAGCATGAGTGCGCTTTCAGCCAGGTTTCGGCGGCGAGAGATGAAAAAAACGGCAATCCTGCGACTGCCGTAGGGGATCAGTATTCGGAATTGACAATCACTTCTTCACCGTACATACCCGCCTGTGGCAGGGGTTTGTAGGTGGAGTTAGAGGCGCGCAGCACGCGGATACCGCGGGCGCCGACCTCGCGCGCCGCGCGAATATCGTTATCGGAGTCGCCATAGAACACTTTGATATGCTTGCTCTGCAACCACTGCGTCTTGGTGTTCTGCCCTGGCTTGTCGCCGGCAAAAATCACCGGATTCATGCTGCTGGCGGGGATAAGAAAGTCATCCTGCAGGGTTTTCGAGACGGTTTCCGTTTTCGTTTCGCTGCGCCCGGTAACAAAGAAGATGCTGTCGCCGCGCTTAACGTGCATGGCGATCAGCGCCCGGGCCACTTCTTTCGGAATGCTGAACGCATCCCAGCCGTTGTTCATCTTTTCCCAGAACGCGGGATTCTTCAGATACTCTTCGCTGTCCGGCGACCAGGTTTTCTTGCCGCGCCAGAAACCAGGGCTGGAAAACAGCACAGTATCATCAATGTCAAAACCCACGGCCATCGGCGGGCGTCCCAGCAGGCTGTTTTCGATTTGGGCCACGGATACCCAGTGCACCGGAGCCTGTTGGGCCAGCTGCGCTACGTTGGTACCGGGATTGAGCGGTGATGGCGACGAAGCGTGCGCCGTCACGGAGCCGTTAAGGGTGAACAGCAAACTGAAGGCACTGAGGATAAGTGTGATTTTGCGCATAGTTTTCCCTGCATTGTCAGTCCGCAATCATTGCAACCTGAGCGGACGGTCAAAAAATTTACCCGACCTTAACGTTCCGGGCAGGTGAAAGGAAGAATATTCTTAAAAAAGAGGCGGGAAACAGAAGGGGGATCGCATTATGGTCCCTCTTCCGACAGGGACACGCCGGAAGAGAGAGCCAGTAAGCGAGTACTTACATTACAGCGGCAAAAGCCTGTGCCACACGCTGCACGTTACCGGCATTCAGCCCGGCCACGCACATGCGCCCACTGGCGATCAGGTATACGCCAAACTCATCGCGCAGGCGATCTACCTGGGCGCTGCTCAGCCCGGTATAGCTGAACATACCGCGCTGCCTGAGCAGGTAATCGAAGTTATGCCCCGGCACCGCGTCTTTCAGGACGTTGACCAGTTCCTGACGCATTGCCTGGATGCGCAGTCGCATGGCTTCCACTTCAGCCAGCCAGTTGGCTTTCAGGGCCTCGTCGCCGAGAACTGTCGCCACTAACTGCGCGCCAAAGCTCGGCGGGCTGGAGTAGTTGCGGCGCACGGTGGCTTTCAGCTGTCCCAGCACGCGGCTCGCGGCGTCAGCGTCTTCACAGACCACCGACAGCCCGCCGACGCGCTCGCCGTACAGCGAGAAAATCTTCGAGAAGGAGTTGCTGACCAGCGCGGGCAGCCCTGCACTGGCAATGGCGCGGATGGCATAGGCATCATCTTCCATGCCCGCGCCAAAGCCCTGATAGGCGATGTCGAGGAACGGGATCAGGTTACGCGCTTTCAGCACCTCGACGACCGCATCCCACTGGGCATGAGTCAGGTCTGCGCCGGTCGGGTTGTGGCAGCACGGATGCAGCAGCACAATGCTTTGCGCCGGCAGGGTGTTGAGTTTTTCAAGTAATGCCTCTGCGCGTACACCGTTGGTATCGGCATCAAACCACGGATAGGTATCGACGTTAAAACCCGCGCCTTCAAAAATGGCGACGTGGTTTTCCCAGGTCGGATCGCTGACCCAGACACCGGAATCCGGGAAGTAGCGCTTCAGGAAGTCGGCACCGATTTTTAACGCCCCGGAGCCGCCCAGCGTCTGAATAGTGGCAACGCGTTGCGCGGTTAGTACCGGGTGATCGGCACCAAACAGCAGTGGTGCGATGGTGTGACGGTAGCCGTTTAAGCCTTCCATCGGCAGATAAAGCGAGGCACCTTGCGGTTGCGCATTCAGGCGAGCCCGCGCTTGCGTAATCGCCTGTAACTGGGGAATAGCACCGTCTTCGTTGTAATACAGCCCGATGCTGAGGTTAACTTTGTCGCTACGGGGATCTTCTTTGAAACGTTCCATCAGCGAAAGGATGGGGTCGCCAGCATAGGCGTCAACTTTCTGAAACACGCGGTGGTTCTCCAGGTTTACGGTGCGGATAACCACAATAAACCGGAAGCGCAGGAAGATCGAGAGAGATGTGAATACCTCGTTAAATGGTGAGGTCCGCGGAAGCGGCGAGCGCCTTTTTCACCTGCTGAATACGTTCGTCTACCGTTCCCCGGACGCGGATAAATGGCAGGCCCCGGCGGGTAAGCTCATCTTCATACCAGGCCTGCTGACGCAGGCGGAATGACTCATCCTGGCGGGTGCCATCCTGCACAAAGGGGAAGTCAGCTTCGCACAGGACAATCAGCGCGTACGGACGTTCTGCCAGGCGAAACAACGCCTCGGGGGCGCGGCCGAACAGGTACAAGGTATAAAACAGCGTCGTCAGCGGCGAGGTATCGCACACCAGATAACGATGCGCGGCGGCACTCTCTTCACGTCGTACCTGCTCAAAGGCAATGTGCAGCAAATCGTCGTACTCCAGGTTGCCCTGTTTTTCCTCCCAGCGCTCGCGGCCATATTCGGCGACAAACCCCGTCCCCAGCGCCTTTGCCAACGCAACGGTCAGGGTACTTTTTCCCGTTGATTCACCGCCCAGCAGACAGATACGCTGTACAAAGTCACGGTAAACCGGGGGGGCCAGCAGCGCACGGTGGCGATGGACATCGGCGCGGATCAAGGTGCCGGATGGCGCATCAGTGCCCGACGGCCGGTATGAACGCACATGCGCTACCGGTTGCTGGAAACGTTCGCTGAGTACGGCGGCAAACCCGTCACCGTAAGCTTCCGCAGTGAAAACTGCCTGGGGACGACACTGAAAAACCAGCTCGCACACCGAGGCAACAAAATGCCGGTGCAGGTCTGCGTCATCATCGTTATGCGGCATAGGAGGTAAGCCCAGCGTACAGGCCGTCTCCGGCGTGAGCACGACAGAATGGCACCCGGGAAATTGCTGTTGCAGCCAGCGCAGCCGTTTTTGCGGTTCGCATCCCGGTAATTCTGGCACGGAATAGCTGAGGATCAGCAGGGTTTCACACTGTTCGATGGCCTCACGGATCAAGGTTTCATGGCCGCAGTGAAGCGGCGCAAACTTGCCTACGATGAGTCCCGTCGTAAAGCGTTTCACTGGCTGGCCAACTCCCTGCGCCACTTCCACAGGCCATGCCAGGCATTACACCAGAAAATAAGATACAGGCCCGCCGTTAAGGTCAGATCGCGGTAGGCATAAAGCGGAACCGCGATGGTATTCACTACCAGCCAGACGTACCAGTTTTCAAGGCGACGCCCCATCAGCATAAACTGCGCCAGAATGCTGAACGTGAGGATCAGCGAGTCCAGCCACGGAGACCAGGCATTGGTGAAGGTATGCAGTAACAGGCCGTATCCGGCAGCGATAAGTACCGCGCCACCCAGCAGCATCAGCAAATGTGGGGCAGACGTTTTCCTGATGGGTAAAACTTCGCCGCGCAGACCTTTCTGCCAGTGCCACCAGCCAGTGATGCTGGTGGCGACAAAAAAGACCTGTAGGGTTACGTCAGCATAGAGCTGTACCGACCAGAAGACCCAGCCGTACAGCAGGCTGCCAATGATCCCTGTCCACCAGGTATTTACATTGTTGCGTGCCGCCAGCCAGACGGAAACGGCGTAGGTAAAACAGGCAAGGCCTTCAGTCAGGGACACCTTTTCTCCGTAAAATCGTTAATCCACGTATTTCATCGCCACCCGCGAGGTCAGCCGGGTAATAAGTTCGTAAGCGCTCACTTTTGTGAATTCTGCGATACGTTCAACGGGCAGGCCGTCCCCCCACAGGATGACGCCATCGCCTGCTTTGTCCTGGGCGTCCGGGCCAAGATCGACGCAAATCATGTCCATCGCCACGCGTCCGACGACCGGGACTTCCCGCCCATTGACCAGCACCGGCGTACCGGACGGCGCGCCGCGCGGATAGCCATCGCCATAACCCATCGCTACCACGCCCAGACGGGTATCGCGCTCACTGATCCAGGTGCCGCCATAGCCTACCGGCTCGCCCGCTTTATGTTCACGTACGGCAATAAGATTGGAAGTCAGAGACATGACCGGCAGAAAACCGAAGTCCGGCCCCCAGGGTTTGTGATCCAGCGGTGAAACGCCGTAAAGAATGATGCCGGGGCGTACCCAGTCAAAATGCGCCTGCGGCCACAGCAGAATGCCACCGGAAGCGGCAATGGATCGCTGACCGGGTTTACCTTCGCAGAAGGTGTTAAAGATATCGAGCTGCTGCTCGGTGGCACCGCATTCCGGTTCATCGGCACGGGCAAAATGGCTGACGATGTTCACCGGCTGACGGACGTTTTTGCAGGCACAGAGGCGCTGATAAAACGCGTTCGCCTCTTCCGGCCGCACGCCGAGTCGGTGCATGCCGGTGTCGAGCTTCATCCATACGGTAACCGGTTCGCTAAGTTGCGCGTTTTCCAGCGCCGTCAGCTGTTCGTTGTTGTGAACAGCGGTATGCAACTGCTCGGCGGCAATCGTCGGCAGGTCGTCGGCGGCGAAAAAGCCTTCCAGCAGTAAAATCGGTTGGGTGATGCCCCCCGCGCGCAGGCGCAGGGCTTCTTCAAGACGGGCGACGCCAAAGGCATCGGCATCGGGGAGCGTTCGCGCGGTCTCAAGAAGACCGTGTCCGTAGGCGTTCGCTTTCACGACTGCCACCAGGCGACTGGCGGGAGCCAGTTCGCGCAGGCGTTGCAGGTTGTGACGCAGAGCGCGGCGGTTAATGACTACAGTTGCCGCTTGCATTGATATTCCTTCATTAATGAGTACTGATTCTGGCGTTGTAACGCATCCAGCCAGATTGGTTATTCGTCGTCGTATTGCGGGCCCGCGTAGTTATCAAAGCGTGACCACTGGCCGTTAAAGGTCAGACGTACCGTACCGATCGGGCCGTTACGCTGTTTACCGAGGATGATTTCCGCGATGCCTTTCAGATCGCTGTTCTCGTGATAAACCTCGTCACGGTAGATAAACATGATCAGGTCGGCATCCTGCTCGATAGAGCCGGATTCACGCAGGTCGGAGTTGACCGGACGTTTATCGGCGCGCTGCTCCAGCGAGCGGTTAAGCTGCGAGAGCGCCACCACCGGCACCTGCAACTCTTTGGCCAGCGCTTTCAGCGAGCGGGAGATCTCGGCGATTTCCAGCGTACGGTTCTCGGAAAGCGACGGCACGCGCATTAATTGCAGGTAGTCGATCATGATCAGGCTCAGCCCGCCGTGTTCGCGGAAAATACGGCGCGCGCGGGAGCGGACTTCCGTCGGCGTCAGGCCGGAGGAGTCGTCGATATACATGTTGCGCTTTTCAAGCAGAATGCCCATCGTGCCGGAGATACGCGCCCAGTCTTCGTCATCAAGCTGGCCGGTACGAATTCGGGTCTGGTCAACGCGGGAGAGCGACGCCAGCATACGCATCATGATCTGTTCGGCAGGCATCTCCAGACTGAAGATTAATACCGGTTTATCCTGCAACATCGCCGCGTTTTCACAGAGGTTCATCGCAAAGGTAGTTTTACCCATCGACGGACGCGCGGCGATGATGATCAAATCCGAACGCTGTAAGCCAGCGGTCTTTTTATTCAGGTCCTGATAACCGGTGTCCACGCCCGTCACGCCATCGTGGGGCTGCTGAAAAAGCTGCTCAATACGCGCGACCGTGGTTTCAAGGATCTGATCGATACTCTTCGGACCTTCATCCTTATTGGCGCGATTTTCGGCAATCTGGAATACGCGGGATTCGGCCAGGTCGAGCAGATCTTCACTGCTGCGGCCCTGCGGATCGAAACCGGCGGTGGCGATCTCATTCGCCACCGAAATCATCTCACGGACGACGGCACGTTCACGGACAATGTCAGCATACGCGCTGATGTTCGCCGCGCTTGGCGTATTTTTTGACAGCTCAGCCAGATAAGCAAAGCCGCCCACGCTGTCGAGTTGCCCCTGCTGCTCCAGCGATTCCGCGAGCGTAATCAGGTCGATGGGTTTACTCATCTCCTGCAGGCGGTGCATCTCAGTGAAGATGTGGCGGTGCGGACGGGTATAGAAATCTTCCGCCACCACACGCTCGGCCACATCGTCCCAGCGCTCGTTATCCAGCATTAAACCGCCCAACACCGACTGTTCCGCTTCAATCGAGTGCGGGGGGACTTTCATCCCTTCGACCTTGAAGTCGCGAGGTTCAGGCTGTTTGTTGAAGGGTTTATTTCCTGCCATAGTGAATGGAGTTACCGAGATGATGATTGGGTCGAAAGATTACCACAGAGTTCAGGAGGAAGCATGGCAACAAGAATTGAATTTCACAAGCATGGTGGCCCTGAGGTACTGAAAGCGGTGGAGTTCACCCCCACCGATCCGGCGGAAAACGAAGTCCAGGTTGAGAACAAAGCCATCGGTATCAACTATATCGATACTTACATTCGCAGCGGCCTTTATCCACCGCCGTCCCTGCCGAGTGGACTGGGTACGGAAGCCGCAGGCGTGGTCAGCAAAGTGGGTAAAGGCGTTACCCATATTAAAGCCGGTGACCGGGTAGTGTATGCGCAATCTGCGCTCGGGGCTTACAGCTCAGTGCATAATGTGCCTGCCGATAAAGCAGCGATCCTGCCCAACGCCATCTCCTTCGAACAGGCCGCCGCCTCTTTCCTGAAAGGCCTGACGGTGTTCTACCTGTTGCGTAAAACATACGAGATCAAACCCGACGAACCCTTTTTATTCCATGCCGCCGCGGGCGGCGTAGGTCTGATTGCCTGCCAGTGGTCAAAAGCGCTGGGCGGTAAGCTGATTGGCACCGTGGGCAGCGCGCAAAAAGCGCAGCGCGCATTGCAGGCGGGCGCCTGGCAGGTGATCAATTATCGGGAAGAGAGCATTGTTGATCGGGTAAAAGAGATCACCGGCGGGAAGAAAGTGCGCGTGGTGTATGACTCGGTGGGGAAAGATACCTGGGAGTCGTCGCTGGACTGCCTGCAACGTCACGGGTTGATGGTCAGTTTTGGCAACGCGTCGGGGCCGGTGACCGGCGTGAATCTGGGCATTCTGAATCAGAAAGGCTCACTGTTTGCGACCCGCCCTTCCCTGCAAGGCTACATCACTAACCGTGAAGAGCTGGAAGAAGCGAGTAATGAGCTGTTTTCGCTGATCGCCAGCGGCGTGATCAAAGTGGATGTGGCGGAGGATCAGAAGTTTGCACTGGCAGATGCGCAACGGGCGCATGAGGCGCTGGAAAGTCGTGCCACACAGGGCTCAAGTTTACTGATCCCCTGAAAGAATTAGGGCCTCCATCAGGAGGCCCATTCTTTTTTTTGTTCGGCTGTTTGTAGGGGACAGCACGATGAATTCGTTAACCGCGCAATAGTGCCAGAACTGATAACTAATTCCTATGCGGTTTAAGCGAACCTGCCCCGGAAATGTACGAGGTTGTGATCAACCGCGCATAACCTTAGTAACGCCAGCGCTTATTGCGCTGATACTGTGGGATTTTTGGCGTTTTTATCGCCCGTATGACCCACACAATCGCCACCGCCAGCAACAGCCAGGGCAGCAGTTTAATCATCAGCGCAAACAGTCCGCCGACAAACATTAACGCGGTGGCGACCACCAGCGCAGCGATAATGCCGAGCAGCGAAATACCCGTCACCATCAGCATGACAAAAAATCCAATCACAAACAGTAGTTCAAGCATGGCTTTCTCCCGAAAGACGTTTCTTTCATTCTTATCAGGTCTATTACAAGAATCATGCCAACATTAAGCCATTGATATAAAACAAAAACGCCCCGCTTATCAACGCGAGGCGTGGTGAATCTGACCATTTTTTGGCGAAGTTTTAACGCTTATCCGCGACCAGCGCCAGCGCCTGTTCAACAACGCGAATGTCTGCGCCCGCTTTATGGGCATTTTCAGTCAGGTGGCGACGCCACTGACGCGCGCCGGGAACGCCCTGGAACAGCCCGAGCATATGACGGGTGATATGGCCCAGATACGCGCCCTTGCTCAGTTCACGCTCAATATAAGGATACATGGCGCGCACCACATCGACCGGATCGGCATCCGCGCGATCGCGCCCAAAGATCTCACGGTCAACGGCAGTCAGGATGCCCGGATTCTGATACGCCTCGCGGCCTACCATCACGCCATCCATATGTTCCAGATGCGCTTTCGCCTCTGCCAGCGATTTGATGCCGCCGTTAATCGACATCGTCAGCTGCGGGAAATCACGCTTGAGCTGGTATACGCGCGGGTAGTCCAGCGGCGGGATCTCGCGGTTCTCTTTCGGGCTTAAGCCCGACAGCCAGGCTTTACGGGCGTGGATAATAAAGGTATCGCACTCGCCTTTGCCGGAGACCGTACTGATAAAATCGCACAGGAATTCATAGCTGTCCTGGTCGTCAATGCCGATACGGGTTTTTACCGTCACCGGGATCGACACCACATCGCGCATGGCTTTCACACAATCGGCTACCAGTTGCGCGTTGCCCATCAGGCACGCGCCGAACATGCCATTTTGTACGCGGTCGGACGGACAGCCGACGTTAAGGTTGATTTCATCGTAGCCGCGCGCTTCCGCCAGCTTCGCGCACTGCGCCAGCTGCTGCGGATCGCTGCCGCCGAGTTGCAGCGCGACCGGATGTTCTTCCTCGCTGTAGGCCAGATAATCACCCTTGCCGTGAATAATGGCACCGGTGGTGACCATTTCGGTGTAGAGCAGCATATCGCGGGACAGCAGACGCAAAAAGTAGCGGCAATGCCTGTCCGTCCAGTCGAGCATCGGCGCGATGGAGAAGCGGGAGGAAGCGAATTCAGTGGACGGGTTTACGGGTGCCATAGCGTACATTTTTGCATCAACATGAAAAAGGGGCGCTACTATAACACACTCATTTCGGGGGTACACACACGCAGACCGGAGGCGTTGCGCCCCCGGTCCGGTTTCACTTAGAAGGTCATGCTCAGCTGTGCGCCCGCACCCCAGGTTTCGTTTTCGCCGACGATACCGGTCAGGTCAAGACGCGCACGTTCGAACGCCGTGAAGCCCACACCGCCAGTGAAGACGTTGCTGTCGTTGTCTTTCACGTCTGCACGGTAACCGGCACGCACCGCCATCCAGCTCAGCGGACGGACTTCAGCACCTACGCCGACGTACTGGGAGTTTTCTTCGCTCTTAAAGCCTTTGGTTTCGGTCAGATCGCCATCGGCGCTTACCGTTACCAGATCGTTATGCCATGCCACACCTGCCGTCACAACCGGGCTGATCTGGTAGGTGTCTTTGTAGTTTCTGACTTCGCCGGTGCGACCGTTACGCACGCGAATGTCTTTGGTGTCGATGTCACGGGAGATCAGGTTCTGCCCGCTCACACCCACGGTCCAGTTTTCACCGAAGTCTGCCGCCACACCGGCATCAACGTTGAAACCATTGTCATCAGTACGGTAGCGGCTGCTTTTGAAATCATCGCTGTCGTAATCGTAGATCGAGGTGGTGTAGTTATAGACCCAGGTTTTCTGGAATTTCGGGGTTACACCGACAGAAACCGGGACGTCGCCAATCTGGAACTGACGGGCAACGGCAACACCGTAATCTGACACAATGGCTGCGCGACCCGAGGCGGTGGAGTTCAGGTTCTCTTTGATTTCGTCAGCGCCATTTGGCGACAGGGCGGCATTAAGCGCTTCACCCGTTGCCACGAGCCGGCTGTTCTGAATACTGCGCAGATAAGTAATATCCTGCTGATCGATATTCGAACTGACGCGCGCATGGGCGTGTGCTTTGGTCACGAATGCCACCGACAGCACGTCGTTAGGAATGCTGACGGCGATACCTGCGGCAGCATTTGCCCGCGCGGTTTTACCATCAAGGAACTCCAGCTCATCGGCCAGATCTTTTGCCGCGCTCTGGAATTGTCCAATGGTGCCCAGCGGGTTCGTAATAATATCTACTGGCGTGAGGTTATCGACAATGTCGCTATAGCGGTCGACTTTGTCATTAATCTCGTCAATCTCATCCTGCAGATTGTCTTTATCCGTAATTTGCGCACCCACAGCAGGCAGGATAACGGTCACGTTGTCATCCGGCTTTGCTTTGGCCAGTAAGGCCGGGTTAATGAGTGCGCCGCTGCCATAACTCGCTGAAGCGACACCCGTACCACCCATTGCGTCGCCACGCGCTTCTGCCCAGGTATTGGCCGCTGACGCCTGATTTGCCACAAAAAAGGAGACAGCGAGAGTAACCATTGAATATTTGAATGTTTTTTTCACAGTTTGCTCTTCTTTGAATAATTGAACATCTTTACCCCGACAGTTATCGCCCGAACGGGGATGAACTATTGCTGTGAACAACGATGTTAAATACGGCTAATTCAATTTAAAGGACAATTTGATGCTAATGGTCTTATTCGGTGCTTTCCCGTTCCGTTGACGGGCCTATTAATTTATAGAAGACGAAATTAATTTCGTGAAGGTTTTCCATCATGAGAACCAAAAAACTGAGGAGGATGGTCTATCCAGCGATCGTCCCGCGTGGCGGCATATTCAGGATTAAGCGGATAGTAAATGCGGTTATGTTTTTTATTGGCCTCGCCCACCACCAGCAGTCGCACCTCTTCGGTGGTGTTATTGATAAAGGTGTGGCACAACCCGGTTCCGGCAGGAAATCCGACACTGTCCCCCGGCTCCAGTTTCCATAAATAGCCATTAATCCACGCTTCCGGATACCCTTCCAGCACGTAGATAAACTCTTCTTCATCGCTTTCCGCATGCGGATAGGATGTGCGTCGGCCAGGGGGTAAGCGTTCATGGTGAATACCCAGGCGGGTAAGCCCCAGTTTGCGGGCAAGGGGGGCGCCAATGGAAAAACGTTCATCGCTGTCCGGGTAAGTAGCATCGTCCGGGCCTTCGACCTCCCGCCAGTGACGTATGCAGTCGGGTTTCTTCATGCGGTTTACTCCCGTGTCAATAATGACTCAGGTATAGCACACCTGCGTGGGGATCTCGGCGTTTAAGGCAGAACATGGTAAAGTGTACGTTTCCGCACCCGGCCACCAGAGGATGCCAATGGATAAGACCACTTCGCAGGAGATGTTAGCGCAGGCTGAAAAGCTCTGTGTGCAACGCAATGTGCGCCTGACTCCACAGCGCCTTGAAGTATTGCGGCTGTTGAGCCTGCAGGAAGGGGCGATCAGCGCGTATGATTTGCTGGATTTATTGCGCGTTTCAGAGCCGCAGGCGAAGCCGCCGACGGTCTATCGTGCGCTGGATTTCCTGCTGGAGCAGGGATTTGTGCATAAGGTGGAGTCCACCAACAGCTATGTGTTATGCCATCTCTTTGATAATCCGTCCCATACCTCGGCTATGTTTATCTGCGATCGTTGCGGGGCAGTGAAAGAAGAAGCTGCGGAAGGCGTAGAGGATATTATGCATGGTCTGGCGGCACGGATGGGTTTTGCGCTGCGCCATAATGTCATTGAAGCGCACGGCCTGTGTGCGGCCTGTTCAGAAGTAGAAGCCTGCCGTCATCAGGGTGCATGTCAGCACGATCACAGCATTCAGGTGAAGAAAAAACCGCGTTAGGATCTGGGCTGTCTGGAAGGGTGTTTCTGTGAGGATGGTACATCCTTGTACCGTTCGGGCAGGGTAGCTGTAATGCTAACGCCTCAGAAGTTCCTGATTACCAGCGGTAATCGTGACGGGTTTCCCAGTCACCCACTTCTTTCTCAGCCTGGTCTTTCTGGTAGCCGTAACGCTCCTGAATTTTACCAACCAGCTGGTCGCGTTTACCTTCGATGACAGTCATATCATCGTCAGTTAATTTACCCCACTGTTCTTTCGCTTTACCTTTAAACTGTTTCCAGTTACCGCCGACTTCGTCTTTATTCATAATGATTTCCTCATCGTTCGGTTTGAATACGAAAAATATTCATCATCCATCAATGCGTTCATATCTGCTGAACGTGATAATTATTGTAGTTAAGGATGTGCTGAAGCGGAGATTATTCGGAATATTTAACCATCGGCACGCTAAAATGCCTGTGTAATCAGGAAAACCAGGTGCCGTTACGCCAGTGCTGACGCCAGATCCACGCCAGCGTAATACCGCGCAGCGCAAGAAACACGGCTAACGACAGCCACAGGCCATGATTGCCGAGCACCGGCACGCTAAACAGCGTCAGAGCAAATCCGGCGGCGGCGACAGCCATACTGTTACGCATTTCTGTGCCGCGGGTGGCCCCGATGAACATGCCATCGAGCAGATAACACCACACCCCGATCACCGGCAGGATCACCTGCCAGCCAAGATAATGCCCGGCAAGCCGTTGCAGATCCGGCAGTGACGTCAGCAGCGAAATAATTTGCTCGCCCGCCAGCGCGTAGACCAGCGCAAAGGCAAGCGCCACGATCCCCGACTGCCGACAGGCGGCCTGCCAGACGCTGAGCAACTGGCTGCCATCGCGTGCGCCGTAAGCCTGCCCGGAATGCGCTTCAACCGCATAGGCAAAGCCATCCAGGGCATAAGCGGTAAAGGTCAGCAGCGTCATCAGCACGGCGTTCACCGCCACAATGTCGCCCCCCAGACGTGCGCCCATCACGGTGATAGAACCAAAGCACAGCTGGAGCAGCAGCGAGCGCAGCATGATGTCGCGGTTAAGCGCCAGCAGCCGCCGTATATTGCCGCGCCAGGCGGTTTTCAGCATCGCCAGGCTGATCCCCCGTCGGCGCAGGCCACGCTGCACCATCAGCAGGCCAACCACAAAGGTGGCGTATTCCGCAATCACGGTCGCCAGCGCAGCCCCCTGCACGTTCATGTGCAGCCCCATCACCAGCCATAAATCGAGAACGATGTTAAGCACGTTGCCCACGACCAGCAGCACCACCGGCGCGCGGGCATACTGAATGCCCAGCAGCCAGCCGAGCAGCACCAGATTCGCCAGCGATGCCGGGGCGCTCAGCCAGCGGATCTCCAGAAAACGCCGTGCCTGTTCCAGCACCGCGTCGTTGCCGCCTACGATCTGCAGGGTGAGATTAATGAGCGGGGTTTGACACAGGACGATGGCGAAACCGGCGATCAGCGCCAGCAGTAAAGGCTGCACTAATGCCCGCGCAAGGGCCTGGGGATCTTTTGCGCCAAAGGCCTGGGCGGTAAAACCGGTGGTACTCATGCGCAGAAAAAGCAGCAGCATAAACAGGAAGCTGGTTGCCATCGCGCCAACCGCCACGCCGCCGAGATACACCGGGCTGTCCAGATGACCAATAACGGCGGTATCGACCAGACCCAGGAGCGGAACGGTGATATTGGAAAAAATCATCGGCAGCGCAAGACGCCACAACGCTTTGTCAGAAGTCGTCAGAAAGGCCACGTTGGATTACCGGAAGGAGAACGAACGCACGGCGGCAATGATGAGGTTGCCGCCGCGTGGAAAGAAGAGTTTAGAGCCACTCACCGTTACGGATCACGCCGACGGCCAGCCCTTCGATGGTGAAGCTCTGCTCGCGCAGATCAACCACGATAGGGGAAAACTCGCTGTTTTCCGGCAGCAGTTGCACGGTGTTACCCTGACGTTTGAGACGTTTAACGGTCACTTCATCGTCAATACGCGCCACCACGACCTGGCCGTTGCGGGCTTCCTGGGTTTTGTGCACCGCCAGCAGATCGCCATCCATAATGCCGATATCTTTCATCGACATACCGCTAACCCGCAGCAGGAAATCTGCATTCGGTTTAAACAGATTGGGATCGACCTGATAATGGCCTTCAATGTGTTGCTGCGCCAGCAGCGGTTCACCTGCCGCGACACGCCCGACCAGCGGCAGTCCATCGACTTCCTCAAGCAGTAAACGAATACCGCGAGACGCGCCAGAAACGATCTCCAGCACACCTTTACGCGCCAGCGCTTTAAGGTGTTCCTCAGCCGCGTTCGGGGAACGGAACCCCAAACGTTGCGCGATCTCCGCACGCGTCGGCGGCATGCCTGTCTGGCTGATGTGATCCCGGATGAGATCGAACACCTCTTGCTGCCTGGCTGTTAACGCTTTCATACCGCCCCCTGGTTGCATATACAGTTATGCTGTGAGTATATACAGTCAAAGTCAATTTTGGAACCAAATTATGAGCAAATAACAGGGGTTTGTTGATTTATGCGAGCCTTATCGATAATGCGACCACAACAGCATGCCCCAGGTGGCGAGCGCCAGCAGGATCGACATCAGCACCGCCGCCGAGCCCATATCCTTTGCGCGGCCGGAAAGTTCGTGCATTTCCGTGCCGATACGGTCCACCACCGCTTCAATCGCGCTGTTCAGAATTTCCACTATCATTACCAGCGCAACGGAGCCAATCAGCAGCACGCGCGTGATAGCGTCCACGTCCAGCCAGCAGGCAATGGCAATCGCCAGGATCACCGCCACCGCTTCCTGGCGAAAGGCCGCTTCGTTGATCCAGGCGGCGCGAACCCCTTTCCAGGAGTACCCTGCTGCTTTTATGATGCGAGTGAACCCAGTGGTATTATTGGCCATCAAAAAGAACCTTTTTATGTAATTAGCGTCAATGTCTATGCAAGCAGACCTTGGTACAACAGAATTTACGCGCGCTTTCTGATATTCTTGCGGCGCGACAGGATTATTAACCAGAGGCTTCACATCGTATATGTCCGGCTGGCCACGAATTTACTACAAATTACTTAATTTACCATTAGGCGCGTTGGTAAAAAGCAAGTCCATTCCGGCAGAACCTGCTCAGGAACTGGGACTTGATACCTCGCGTCCAATTATGTACGTCTTACCGTACAACTCGAAAGCAGATTTGCTGACCCTGCGCGCGCAGTGCCTGGCAAACGATCTGCCCGATCCGCTGGAACCGCTCGAAATCGACGGCACTCTGCTGCCGCGTTACATCTTTATTCACAGCGGCCCGCGCGTGTTTACCTGGTACACGCCGAAAGAAGAGTCCATCAAACTGTTCCACGACTATCTCGACCTGCACCGCAGCCATCCCGATCTGGACGTGCAGATGGTGCCGGTGTCGGTGATGTTTGGCCGCTCGCCGGGTCGTGAAAAGGGCGAGGTGAACCCGCCCCTGCGGATGCTGAACGGCGTACAGAAGTTTGTTGCCATTTCCTGGCTGGGACGCGACAGCTTCGTGCGTTTCTCGCCGCCGGTTTCGCTGCGCCGCATGGCCACCGAGCACGGTACTGACAAAATTATTGCCCAGAAACTGGCCCGCGTCGCGCGTATGCATTTCGCCCGCCAGCGACTGGCCGCGGTCGGTCCGCGCCTGCCTGCGCGTCAGGATCTGTTCAACAAACTGCTGGCGTCGAAAGCCATTGCCCGCGCCGTGGAAGATGAAGCGCGCAGCAAAAAAATCTCCCACGAAAAGGCACAGCAAAATGCCGTCGCCCTGATGGAAGAGATTGCGGCGAACTTCTCCTATGAAATGATCCGCGTTTCCGATCGTATTCTGAGCTTCACCTGGAACCGCCTGTATCAGGGGATCAACGTCCATAACGCCGAGCGCGTGCGTCAGCTGGCCCACGACGGTCACGAGATCGTCTATGTGCCCTGCCACCGCAGCCACATGGATTACCTGCTGCTCTCTTACGTCCTGTATCACCAGGGGCTGGTGCCGCCGCATATCGCCGCCGGGATCAACCTGAACTTCTGGCCCGCCGGGCCGATTTTCCGCCGTCTGGGCGCGTTCTTTATCCGTCGTACCTTCAAGGGCAACAAACTCTATTCGACGGTGTTCCGTGAGTATCTCGGCGAGCTGTTCAGCCGGGGTTATTCGGTGGAGTACTTCGTGGAAGGGGGGCGTTCCCGTACCGGGCGTCTGCTCGATCCGAAAACCGGCACCCTGTCGATGACGCTCCAGGCGATGTTACGCGGCGGCACCCGTCCTATTACGTTAGTGCCGATTTACATCGGCTACGAGCACGTCATGGAAGTGGGAACCTACGCCAAAGAGCTGCGGGGCGCGACCAAAGAGAAAGAGAACCTGATGCAGATGGTGCGTGGCTTAAGCAAGCTGCGTAACCTGGGTCAGGGCTACGTGAACTTCGGCGAGCCGATGCCGCTTAACGCGTATCTCAACCAGCATGTGCCGGACTGGCGCGAAGCGATCGATCCGATTGAAGCGATACGTCCGGCATGGCTGACGCCGACGGTGAATACCATTGCCGCCGAGCTGATGGTGCGCATTAACAATGCCGGTGCGGCGAACGCCATGAACCTGTGTTCTACGGCGCTGCTGGCATCCCGTCAGCGCTCACTGACCCGCGAGCAACTGACCGAACAGCTGGATTGCTATCTGGATCTGTTGCGCAATGCGCCTTATTCGGAAGACGCTACCGTGCCGACGGCCACAGCGTCAGGGCTTATCGATCACGCGCTGCAAATGAATAAGTTTGAAGTCGAGAAAGATACCATCGGCGACATCATCATTCTGCCGCGCGAGCAGGCGGTGCTGATGACCTACTACCGCAACAACATTGCGCATATGCTGGTTCTGCCTTCCCTGATGGCCGCCATCATTACGCAGCATCGCCATATCTCCCGCGAGGAGATGCTGCATCATGTTGAAGCGCTCTACCCGATGCTGAAAGCCGAGCTGTTCCTGCGCTGGGAAAAAGAGGCGTTAGGGGACGTACTGGATACCCTGACCACTGAGCTGCTGCGTCAGGGGCTGATCGTGATAAAAGACGATCGTCTGCATATCAATCCGTCACGCTCCCGCACGCTGCAACTGCTGGCGGCCGGTGCGCGTGAAACGCTGCAACGCTATGCCATTACGTTCTGGCTGTTGAGCGCGAACCCGTCCATCAACCGCAGTACGCTGGAAAAAGAGAGCCGCACGCTGGCGCAGCGTCTGTCGGTGCTGCACGGCATTAACGCGCCGGAATTCTTCGATAAGGCGGTGTTCAGTACGCTGGTGCTGACGCTGCGTGATGAAGGCTATATCAGCGATACGGGTGATGCGGATCCGTCGAAAACCTTGCAGGTGTATCAGCTGCTCGCCGATCTGGTGACCTCTGATGTGCGCTTAACGATTGAAAGCGCGACCAGTCAGACGGACGCGGTATAAATTAAAGCCCGGCGGCACAGGCCAGCCGGGCTTTATTTTTAGTGTAAATAACTCACTGCCAGCCCTAAAAGCAGCACCAGACCTACGTAGTTATTGTTCATAAACGCTTTAAAGCAGGCATCACGATCGCGGTTTACCACCAGCCACTGCTGATAGATAAACAGCGCACCGGCCAGCCCTATCGATACATAGTAAGCCCAGCCCAGTCCGTTCAGCCAGCCTACGGTTGTCATCAGCGCCAGCACTATTATCTGCAATATGCCGACGATCAATTTGTCGTGGCGCCCGAACAGAATGGCCGTCGATTTGACGCCGATTTTCAGGTCGTCATCCCGGTCAACCATCGCATACAGCGTGTCGTACGCCACTGCCCACAGCACGTTCGCAACAAACATCAGCCAGCAGCTCAGCGGTAAGGACTCACTCACCGCCGCGAACGCCATCGGTATGGACCAGCCAAAGGCCGCACCTAATACCACCTGCGGTAAATGGGTGTAGCGCTTCATAAACGGATACACCCAGGCCAGCGCCAGCGCCGCCACAGAGAGCGCTATCGTCATCAGGTTCAGGGTCAGCACCAGCACAAAAGCCAGCAGGACCAGCACCACAAACAGCGTACGCGCTTCTTTTTCCGTCACCGCGCCGCTGGGCATCGGACGGTTCGCCGTGCGCTTAACGTGCCCGTCGATTTTACGGTCGGCATAATCGTTGACCACGCAGCCCGCCGCGCGCATCAGCCAGACACCTGCCACAAATACCGCCAGGATCCACAGCGGCGGCACGCCCGGCGTGGCGACCCATAGTGCCCACAGCGTGGGCCATAACAGCAGCAGCGCGCCGATGGGTTTATCGGTGCGCATTAAGCGGTGAAAGGCCAGCAGCTTATCCTGAGTGAGACTCCACTCCATTTTCTCTTCCTCTTAGTACAACGGCGATGCCGGCAAAAACAGTTCCGTCAGCAGTAACGGCTTCCCGCCAAGACGCAGGCGGGAACGGCGTCCCCACAGCGTATCCTCACGCCCAATTTCGATAAAGTCACGGGTAAGCGTAGACGAGGTAAACAGATAACGACCGAGCGGCGTGTTGCCCAGCTTTTGCAGCGCCAGCTCCGGGCCGCTGAGCGTGGATTCAGGCACCACTGTACGCCCGGCAAGCCAGGGTTCGCCATCAGCGCAGAGTAAAATTTCCCGTAGCCAGTAGCGTGCTTCGGCAGGCAGCAGCGGCAGCTCCTCCGGAATGTCATCCGGCGCGACAAAGGCTTCGCGGATCAGCGTCACGCTCACCTGTTTGCCTTGCTGCTCGAAACGTTTGGTCATGGAATCTTCCAGCAACAGCCAGTCTAGCAGTTGCGGATCCAGCGCGGGGATTGCGTCAAAGTAGCGCAGCGCACGCAGTTGCGTTAGCGCAGGGTGTGACATGCCTTACTCTCCGGTACAAAACGTAAAAGTATTGTATCGCAGAACCGGCGGTGACGGGGGATGTCCTTTGCAAAAGCGTAACAGCTACGCAACAGCACGCGCAGGGCACAAAAAAAGGTGCGCCCGTAAAGGCGCACCAAACAGCAAAATCAGCATTGCGGGGAGAAATTACCCCTTGCCTTTTACACTGCTGATAAAGGTTGAACGGGCAGACTTTGATCCCAGGCTTTCTGCTTCATTGAGCAATTTGAGGGCTTTGTCGATCTCGCCTTTGGCAACGGCCTGGCGGATCCCCTGGTTGAAGTAATTTTCAGTTTCGTTCAGCACAGGTTCTTTCTTCACTGCCGGCGCAGGAGCTGGAGCCGGGGCTGGCGCCGCAACAGGTGCTGCCGGTGCGCTATAGGCGGTAGCCGGAGCAGCAGTATTACCCACCGTCACCGCATCCGGGCCGGAGGAGCCAAACAGCGGGCCGACCAGTACGCTTGAGGCAGAAGAGGTTTTCACCTGCAGCTTAAGCGTCCCTTCAGTAGTGTGACGAGCCTTTGGATCCGGAATATCAGGGACCGCATTGCCTGTGCCTTTGGCGTAGGCTTTGGCCGGATCAACCAGCGTGGTGGTCTTTGCGAGATCCTGCGGCGTGGTAAAGACCAGAACATAAATTTTCTGCTGACCGAGCGCTGGTGTCAGGCGCATCACCCCTTCCAGCCGATCGGCGCTCATTACGCCCGGTTCCTGATAGGTAAAATAGCTGCTCGGAAAGAACGCCGATGGCGTCATGTTCTGATCCAGAATCAGCACGTTCGGGGCGAAGACCTGCGTTTGTTTATCTACAATGCTGGTCAGCGTAAGGTTGAGTTCACCAATGTTTGCCGGCACGCTCCAGGCCGCCACCGGGCCGGAAATTCCAGGAATATTCAGCTGCTGGCCACCGCTGGCGAGATCGGTGCTTTGGGTTTTAGACTGATCGACTGGCGTCCAGACCAGCTGTTGCAGCGCTGAAGCCGGGATAGTAGGCGCCGCCGTTGTATTCTGTGGGACGAAATTCACATCGGCGAAACTGACTGCCGGTACGCTTGCTAGCAGGCCAGCGCTAAGGCAGAGGGCAACAAGACTTTTGTTCATTTTCATTTTTATCACCTCAGATATCCAGCGCAGCGTTGGCCAGGCAATAGCGCGCGACGCTTAAATCAGAGGGGCTTTCGCCCCTCTTTTATTTGGTCATTACGTCAGATTAACTGCGGATTACCACCAGATTTCCATCTGGGCACCGAAGCTCCACTCGTCGTTATCACCGCGGCCCAGGCCAGCGGTCTGCAAACCGAAGTTGGAGTTATAGTTACTGCTGGTAGAGATTGGGCTACCAGACGTGTCATAGCCCCATTTCTCATCCCATTTCGCATAGGTGGCGAAGACACGGATTGCCGGGCGGGACCAGATGCTGTCGCCCGCCTGCCACTGTTGAGCAAGGGTAATTTTGTACTGGTTGTTGGTATCGTCAGTCTTCTGAGACTTGACGTTGTCATAGCCCACTTCCAGCAAGGTGCTCATGATCGGCGTCCATTTGTACATAGGACGTACACCCACGGTCCACCATTTGCTACCGTTGTTGTTGTCCAGGTTAATGTCCTGGTACATACCGACGTACATCAGATCCCAGTCTTCAGCCAGGGTGATCGCACCGTGGTCGAGGATACGCAGCAGGTGGCCGTTGTTGTTGATGCCATAGCCATACAATTTGCCATCGGTGTCGTCTTTGCCAAGGCCGATACTACCGCCCTGAGACAAACCTTTCCCCTGAGCGGTCATAGAGTCAGTGGCGTACTGAACAACGAACTTGTTAAAGCCTTTCAGCATGCTCTGGGTGTGTTCTGCGGTGAACATCCAACCATCTTTCGATGCCTGTGGCTGCAGGTAGTAGTCGTCGTTTACGTTGGTGTGACCGTAGTCAACGCCCAGTTCCAACATACCATCAGGGTTAGTTTCCATCTGCGCTAAACGCACGTCGAACACGTCGTTCGCGGTCGCAGTGGTGTAATCACGAACGTTGTTGCTGGCGAAAGTAGAAGAACCGCCCGCTTCAGTCGAACGGGTAACTGCCATGGAGAGCTTACCAAAGCCGAGATCCACGTTTTCCAGACCCGCACCCGGGCCGGAGATGTCCCAGTAGTAGAAGTCGATCATGTGAACATCATGACGCTGATAGAAGCGCTTACCGGCCCACATGGTGGAACCTGGCAGCCATTCGATCAGGTTTTTACCCTGCACGTTGGCTTCACGGAACGCCGGGTCAGTCGCTTCCCAATCGTTCTGTTGTGCAACGGAGTACGCTACGTTGGTGTCGAAGTAGAAGCTCTTATCGCCTTCTTTCCACACTTCCTGGCCCAGTTTCAGCTCAGCGTAAGTTTCACATTCGTTACCAAGACGGTATTTACTTTGTGCACCCGTTGCCTGGAAGCACTGTTGTGCGCCGCCGCTACCGGTCCAGCCGATACCCGAACGGGCGTAACCTTTAAAGTCGACCGCGCCAGCGTGAGCAGACAGAATGCCTGCTGTAACGGCGATAGCCAGTGGAAGTTTGCGCAGAGTAATCATCGTTCTATCTCCTGAGAGCATTGCTTTTCTTTGTAATGGGAATGCTTAAACGCCTGGCTCTTTGTGCAACCGACGACAAGCGGTGCCATCTTCACGGAACAGATGGCAACGCTCCGGCGGCAAGCCGATAGCGAATGTGGCACCCTCTTCTACCAACACCACGTCAGCCTGGCGGTAAACCAGGTTTTGACGGATGGCGGGGATCTGAATATGAATTTGCGTTTCGTGGCCCAGCTGCTCGACAACCTGAACGGTGCCTTCCAGCGTGACATCGGCGATATCGCTCGGCAGCAGATGTTCCGGACGAATGCCAAGGGACATATTGGCACCAACCTGCACATCGCTACTTTCCACCGGCAGCCACACTTGCTGACGGTTCGGCAGTTCAACCTGCACCTGGTCGATCGCCGTGGCGGTCACTTTCACCGGCAGGAAGTTCATCTTCGGTGAACCGATAAAGCCCGCCACAAAGCGGTCTGCCGGGTAGTGATAAAGCTCCAGCGGCTTGCCAACCTGCGCTACGCGCCCGGCGTCCAGCACCACGATTTTGTCGGCCAGCGTCATCGCTTCGACCTGATCGTGGGTCACGTAAATCATCGTGCGTCCCAGCCGTTTGTGCAGGCGGGAGATCTCGATACGCATCTGCACGCGCAGTGCGGCGTCGAGGTTTGACAGCGGTTCATCAAGCAGGAAGACGCGCGGCTCGGCCACCAGCGTACGGCCAATGGCGACACGCTGACGCTGACCACCAGAAAGCGCTTTCGGCTTACGATCCAGCAGGTGCCCCAGTTGCAGTACTTCGGCGACCTGCGTGACCCGTTGATTAATGATCTCTTTTTTGGCGCCCGCGAGCTTAAGACCAAAGGACATGTTCTCCGCCACCGACAGATGCGGATAAAGGGCGTATGACTGGAACACCATGCCGACGCCGCGCTCGGCGGGCGGAATGTCATTCATACGGGTATCGCCAATCAGTAAATCCCCGCTGGTGATCGTTTCCAGCCCGGCAATCATGCGCAGCAGAGTCGATTTACCGCAGCCCGATGGACCGACAAACACCACAAACTCGCCTTCATTAATGTCGAGATTGATGTCTTTCGAAACGACTACGTCGCCCCAGGCCTTCGTTACCTTGCGCAAGTGCACGCTCGCCATGCCCTTCTCCCTTTGTTACTACGCTGAAACCTTCAAGATGCGGGGACTATGCGGCAACGATGGCGCGGGTGGATCCTCCACCCTTCTCTTTTTTATGGGGGAGGAGACGGGAGGATGAGGCGACCGGCTCTGCCCCCACAAGTTCCGTGCATCGGCGAAATTCGTGATGGCGATTGCAAAAATGGTGACACTTTTGTGTGCGCTGCACCGCATAACTGCGTTTTATGCAAAGCAGATCACACAAAGTGGGGGTGGGGCGTAGGGCGAAGGAGGATGAGAAGCGCTTGCCAAATCAGGAGACTAAGACCCGTTAAGCCACCTCTGTGTACCTGTGTTCGAAATAGTCAGAGCACATCACCAAAAAGGACGGGATTTATGAAAATCAAAACTGGCGCAGGCATTCTGGCATTATCCGCGATCGCGACGATGATGCTGACCGCACCGGCTCTCGCCAAAATTGAAGAAGGTAAGCTGGTTATCTGGATCAACGGCGATAAAGGCTATAACGGCCTGGCCGAAGTGGGTAAGAAATTCGAGAAAGATACCGGCATTAAAGTGACCGTTGAGCACCCGGATAAGCTGGAAGAGAAGTACCCGCAGGTTGCCGCGACCGGTGATGGCCCGGACATTATTTTCTGGGCGCACGATCGCTTTGGTGGCTACGCGCAGTCTGGCCTGCTGGCGGAAGTTTCCCCGGACAAGGCCTTCCAGGACAAACTCTTCCCGTTCACCTGGGATGCGGTGCGTTACAACGGCAAGATCATCGCCTACCCGATTTCCGTTGAAGCCCTCTCACTGATTTACAACAAAGACCTCGTCCCGACGCCACCGAAAACCTGGGAAGAGATCCCGGCGCTGGATAAAACACTGAAGGCGAAAGGTAAGAGCGCGCTGATGTTCAACCTGCAGGAGCCGTACTTCACCTGGCCGCTGATCGCCGCAGACGGCGGGTATGCGTTCAAGTATGAAAATGGCAAATACGACGTGAAAGATGTCGGCGTTGACAGTGCGGGCGCGAAAGCAGGTCTGACCTTCCTGGTGGATCTGATCAAAAACAAACACATGAATGCGGATACCGATTATTCCATCGCCGAAGCGGCCTTTAACAAAGGCGACACGGCAATGACCATTAACGGACCGTGGGCATGGGCCAACATCGACAAGAGCAAAGTGAACTACGGCGTGACCATGCTGCCGACCTTCAAAGGCAAAGCCTCTAAGCCGTTCGTTGGCGTACTGAGCGCAGGCATTAACGCCGCCAGCCCGAACAAAGAACTGGCGAAAGAGTTCCTGGAAAACTACCTGCTGACCGACGATGGTCTGGCAGAAGTGAACAAAGACAAGCCGTTAGGCGCGGTGGCCCTGAAATCTTATCAGGACAAGTTAGCGAAAGATCCGCGCATTGCCGCCACCATGGCGAACGCGCAGACCGGTGAAATCATGCCGAACGTGCCGCAGATGTCTGCCTTCTGGTATGCCGTGCGTACCGCAGTGATCAACGCCGCCAGTGGTCGTCAGACCGTTGACGCCGCGCTGAAAGACGCACAGGGCCGTGTAACTAAATAAGTAATAAATGTAGGCCTGATAAGTGCAGTTGCCGGATGGCAACGCCATGCGTCTTATCCGGCCTACAGGTTTTCACCGTGGTAACAGTGGTAGAGGATGAATCCCCATGGATGTCGTTAGAAAGAGTCATTGGTGGCAAAGCGAGACCGTAAAATGGGCAACCATCGCCCTGCTCGGCCTGCTGGTGGCCTATC
This sequence comes from Enterobacter kobei, assembly GCF_018323985.1. Lineage (GTDB taxonomy): Bacteria > Pseudomonadota > Gammaproteobacteria > Enterobacterales > Enterobacteriaceae > Enterobacter_D > Enterobacter_D kobei_A. Next base: position 4,246,474 of record NZ_AP024590.1, read on the forward strand.
TTGTGGTTTTAATGTACGCCCAGGGAGAGTACCTGTTTGCCATCATGACGCTGATTTTAAGCTCTGCTGGCCTGTATATTTTCGCGAATCGCAAAACCTATGCCTGGCGCTATGTCTATCCTGGCGTGGCGGGTATGGGGCTGTTCGTGTTGTTCCCGCTTGTCTGTACCATCGCCATTGCCTTCACTAACTACAGCAGCACCAACCAGCTCACTCAGGAGCGCGCGCAGCAGGTGCTGATGGATCGCGTGTACCAGGCCGGAAAGACCTTTAACTTTGGACTTTATCAGGCAGGTAACGACTGGCAGCTGGCGCTGACCGACGGCGAAAGCGGCAAAAATTACCTCTCAGACGCCTTTACGTTCGGCGGTGAAAAAACGCTGAAACTGAAAGAAGTCCCGGCGCTGCCGGAGGGGGAACGCGGGAATCTGCGCGTGATCACCCAGAACCGTCAGGCGCTGACGCAATTGACCGCCGTGCTGCCTGATGACAGCAAGGTCATCATGAGTTCATTACGTCAGTTCTCCGGCACTCGCCCGCTGTATACCCGCGGCGATGACGGCGCGCTGACCAATAACCAGAGCGGCGTGGTTTACCGCCCGAACAATGACATCGGCTATTTCCAGGCGGTGAACGCGGACGGCAACTGGGGCGACGAAAAACTCAGCCCCGGCTACACCGTGACCATCGGCTGGAAGAACTTTATGCGCGTCTTTACCGACGAGGGCATTCAGAAACCTTTCTTTGCCATTTTCGTCTGGACGGTGATTTTCTCGCTGTTGACGGTGGTGCTGACCGTAGCCGTCGGCATGGTGCTGGCATGCGTCGTACAGTGGGAATCCCTCAAAGGCAAGGCGCTGTATCGCGTGCTACTGATCCTGCCCTACGCCGTGCCATCGTTTATCTCTATCCTGATCTTTAAAGGCCTCTTCAACCAGAGTTTTGGTGAGATCAACATGATGCTGAGCGGCCTGTTTGGCATCCGTCCAGCCTGGTTCAGCGATCCCACCACCGCGCGGGCGATGATCGTCATCGTCAACACCTGGCTTGGCTATCCGTACATGATGATCCTCTGCATGGGACTGCTGAAAGCGATCCCGGACGATCTCTACGAGGCCTCAGCGATGGACGGCGCAAGTCCGATGCAGAACTTCTTTAAGATCACCTTTCCGCTGCTGATCAAGCCGCTGACGCCGCTGATGATCGCCAGCTTTGCGTTTAACTTTAACAACTTCGTGTTGATCCAGCTGTTGACCAACGGTGGCCCGGATCGGCTCGGCACCACTACGCCTGCGGGCTATACCGATCTGCTGGTCAGTTATACCTACCGCATCGCCTTTGAAGGCGGCGGCGGACAGGACTTTGGCCTGGCGGCGGCGATTGCCACCCTGATTTTCCTGCTGGTGGGGGCGCTTGCCATCATCAACCTGAAAGCCACACGCATGAAATTTGACTAAGGAGGGCACTGTAAATGGCTATGGTACAACCCAAATCACAAAAGCTGCGCCTTCTGATCACGCACCTCGGGCTGCTGATTTTTATTGCCGCCATCATGTTCCCGCTGCTGATGGTAATTGCGATTTCGCTGCGTCCGGGCAACTTCGCCACCGGCAGCCTGATCCCGGATCAGGTGTCGTGGGAGCACTGGAAACTGGCGCTCGGCTTCAGCATTGAGCACGCCGATGGCAGCGTAACTCCGCCGCCGTTCCCGGTGCTGTTATGGCTGTGGAACTCGATCAAAATTGCGGGGATCACCGCCATCGGGATTGTGGCGCTCTCCACCACCTGCGCTTACGCCTTTGCCCGTATGCGTTTTCCGGGTAAAGCAACGCTGCTGAAAAGTATGCTGATTTTCCAGATGTTCCCGGCGGTGCTGTCGCTGGTGGCGTTGTATGCCCTCTTCGACCGCCTCGGGCAGTACATTCCGTTTATCGGGCTGAATACCCACGGCGGGGTGATCTTCGCCTATCTGGGCGGCATCGCGCTGCATGTGTGGACGATCAAAGGTTATTTCGAAACTATTGATGGTTCGCTGGAAGAAGCGGCGTCGCTGGATGGCGCGACCCCCTGGCAGGCATTCCGTCTGGTGCTGTTACCGCTTTCCGTGCCTATTCTGGCGGTGGTGTTTATTCTGTCGTTTATCGCCGCTATTACCGAAGTTCCGGTCGCCTCGCTGTTGCTGCGGGATGTTAACAGCTACACGCTGGCGGTCGGTATGCAGCAGTATCTTAACCCGCAAAACTACCTGTGGGGCGACTTTGCCGCTGCGGCTGTACTTTCTGCAATCCCCATCACCGTGGTGTTCCTGCTGGCACAGCGCTGGCTGGTGAATGGCCTGACGGCGGGCGGGGTGAAAGGCTAAGTTTCATCGTGATATGCCACTGTTATCCTCAACTTGTATTAACCCTAACTTGTGATAGTCATTCGGCGGCCTGCGGGCCGCCTTTTTTATTCACGTTTCAGGCGTTTCGAGTTGCATAACCAAAGCGTCAGTACCAGCAGCAGGATCGCGGCGGAATAGATCAGGACATCCATCGGTGACTTATGATCGACGATGATCAGCCGCACGATGGCGGTGATGCCGATATAGATAAAGTAGCGCAGCGGGAAGTGATAACCGGACTGAAAGTATTTCACGATCAGCGCGATAAATTCGAAGTAGAGAAAATAAACCACCAGACCTTCCACCAGCTCGTACTTGCTGGTTCGCTCTGGCGCAAACAGCACATCCGCCAGGTGCAACGTCTCTTTGCCAAGAAACACCACCAGGATCAGACCAAGGCTGAGCAGACCTAAACTGAGGGCAGTCTGCAAAATGGTGGAGATGAACTCTACGCGGGGGCGACTTAGCGATGTCATACAGCACCTCATTACAGTGACGAGCTTACTGTATAACGCAGAAGTGTGATCTGGATCTACTTTTTATTTTGCGGTAATGCCCGGTGGCGCTGCGCTTACCGGGCCTACTGAGTGGATGTAGGCCGGGCAAGACGCAGTCGCCGCCCGGCACAGGCTTAGCGGAAGTTAATCGAGCGGTCGCTGGTCATGTCATACAGCTGGAATTTACGGCCCAGCATCTGACCGCCGTCACGCGTCAGCGGCGTCCAGCCGATGCCAGCGCGGCTGCGGGTCGGGCCGGTCGAGAACAGATCCAGCGGAATCGACACATACACGCCTTTGGTGAAGTCACCTTCGCCGTATTCTTCAGGTGACACGTTGGTGATGGTGGCATAGGTACCGACCACCACGCCGCTGTCGAAGTGTTTTGACACTTCCAGCGTACCGCCCTTGTCCCCTGCCAGATACTGACCGACGCTGGCCTTGATCAGCACATCCTGCGCAAACGGCGGCGTCCAGTATGCGGTGAGATGCCCGGTTTTCGCGGTGTAATCGGTGAACTTCATCATCTCTTTCGGACTACGCCAGTCACGCTGTTTCACGTAGTTAGCATCAATACCGAATGCCCAGTTGCTGTCGACCGGACGCCACAGCACTTCTGCGCCCGCGCCGCCGTACATGGTTTCCAGATAACCGCCGTACACCTGGCCGTAGAAGCCGTTGCCGAGGTACTGGAAGTAGTTGGCCTGCATGTTGTTAACGTAGTAGTCGTTTTCAACATAATCACGCACATGGGTACGCACGCGTGGCAGCAGCGAGTCCTTCGGCGGGTTGGTGTAATTGAATTTATCGTAGTTGTTGGAGATGTTACCGAACAGGCTGCCGGTGGTCAGCAGATGGTCGGTCAGCCACAGATCGGCGGTCGCCATTACGCCCAACTGGTACATGTAGAAGCTTTCGGGGCCGCCCACGGACTGGTTCAGCACCGGATCGATATGGAAATCGAAGCGGGATTTTTCGATATACCAGCCCTGCTCGGTGGAGTCCGGCACCACCGGTTCGACGCGTTTTTGCACCAGTTCGGTTTCATGTCCCAGCGGCTCGCCCTGTAAATGGCGTTGCAGGCTGGCGACGTCGGTTTCAGTGGTCACCTGCGGCATATTCAGCCGGTTTTCCGTGACGCGGATGGTACGAATGCCATCCGGCAAATCGTTCATGATGATGCGGTTGGCGCGCTCAATCCCTTCCTGCGAGTCACGGTATTTCACCTGCTCGCCGGTGACGTACAGCGTATCGTCTTTCACCTGGATCTGCGGATCCGCCAGGCCGGCGTTATATTTCAGCAGCGTCAGCTGGTTCGCCACGACGGAGTGTTGCAGGATGGCGTCCTGCGGCTGCGGCTGGTATTGCGGACGGGCGTTGTCGTTATAGCTCGGACGCAGATCGTTGAAGTTATTACGCAGCGTCACGCCAAACATGACGGTGTTGCCACGCTCATAGCTGACATTAACGTCGGCCCAGTCGGTGACGCGATAAATCGCCCCGACGTTGAAGTTGCTGCGTTGCGGTAGCTTGCCGGCGAAGTCCTGCTCGTAGTTGTTACCTTCGTACTCCAGCTTCAGACGCAGCGGCTGCCACGGCGTCTGGTACTCTACGCCGCCGAACAGCGATGTCGGCCCGTGGAACATCTGGCTGGCATCAACCGAGCCCGCCTGGTTGTAGCTGTTGTCGCGCACGCAGTATTTATTGCTGTAGCTGCACAGCGGGTTTTTGATATTGCCCGCAGTGCCGAGATACCCCCAGCCGAGGCCGAGCGAGAAATCAAACGGTCCCCAGGCTTTGTTCGCCACGATGTATTCGGCATCAAACAGGCCGGTACCGCCAATATCGCGCGCGCCCACCGCCACCTGCGGCAGCCAGTAGCTCTCTTCCCACAGGCGCAGTTTTAAATCGAAGGCTTTATCTTTGTAAGTCTGATCGCCGGAAAACGCCTCCACACTGCTGTACCGACGGGTACGCACATCGGTATAGCGCAGGGTCGTTTCCAGCCACGGGAAAAGCTGCACCGAGCCGGAATAGTAGCGGTACTGATCGTTATCACGATAGTTAAGGCTGATTTCGCCTTCCCGCGCCATACGCGCCGTAGGCGTCTGTAACAGGCCGACGCCGCCGAAATCAGACTGCGACGGGCCAATGGGGGCCGGATAGGTTTCTGCATGGCACGCCGCGTTCACCCCCAGCGCCAGCAGACTATAGAGATAGATTTTTTTCATTAATCCGGGATCCGATGCGTCAGGGAGTAAAGAATATCGGCGTTAAGCTCCTCGTACTGGCTGCTCCAGATCGATTCGGCAAAGCCGACCACGATCACGCTGCCCGGCATCGGCTCGACATGCCGCCGGTTCCAGTACGCCACAGGCACATTCTCGGTTCGCCCGTCGGGATAAATCACCCACGCATAGCTACGTTCCGCGCCGCTGAGCAGGCTCATGTCATCGAGATAGCCCGCCACATCGCGCCCGGGCTGAAAGGGCTTTTTCCCCGGGCTGCTGATAAGCCCCGCGACCGTCACCGTGGCAGGTTGCGGTCCCACCCACAGGGTGTACTCGCCTTCCAGCGGGCGGTTGGCCGTCGGTTCGACGCGCACCCGATCCGGATCGAGCGGCACCAGCTGTCGCCCGGTCACTTTCACCGCCTGTAACTGACGGCGTACGCTGTTGATGGCGGCGGCATCGTCGCCCTCTTCCTCACTCGCCAGCGCGCCAAGACGCGCCAGCAGCGCCTGATGACGCTGTTTGGCAATCACCGTGGCTTTGCCTTCACTGATCACAGCACCTGGCCACCAGCTGTTTGCCAGCCGGGGCTGCCCGACTAAATCGATCAGAAAAGGGGCATCGGTTAATGTTTTTGGCTGTGTGCTGTCCGGGGAATACACCTTGATGGTGCCCGCTGCAATGGCAAGCGGCGACATCAGGGTGAAAAGTAACGATGTGATAAGTGCCTTCATTTTTCTTTTGCAGCCTTAATCAACATTGTGTTGATGGGGAAATAATCAGCGCCCAGATACTGGGTGGACTGCCTGATTTGCCCTTCACTGTCTATCCAGAAACGGTTAGTCCATGTTTTCTGATCGGTGGACACCTCTTCTTCCAGCACGCGAACGTCGGTCACGTTACTGCCGAGCGCAAGGGTATCGGTACCCGCCCAGCGGAACGTCGAGTGCGCGGTGGCGTAGCGCACCTGGCCGTGTTCCGTCCAGCCCATCATCCGCGTCCAGCTTGCGCCGTCCCGCACTTGATTGGGTTTTGCCAGTGGATCGGCGGCGAGGTTATTCACTTCAATAAGGTTATCCTGGCCAATCAGTGTCTTAACGATGCGGCCATGCTGGGTCACGATACTGCCCTGATCCTGCGTCACCCATTTCAGTTGGCCGTTTTCTGCGAACGCCAGCACCACAAAAAGCTGTGGTCCGCCGTTGAGCTGCATGTACTGGCTCGCGTAGGGCATGTCCGCGATGTCTTCATCCGTGAGATGTACGCCAGGGGTGCCAAACAGGCTGTCCCACAGCGCGCTTCCCAGTCCTTTGGTCGTGCCTGAGCACGCCTGAAGCAACAGACAAAGCAGAACAATTCCGGCTCGCTTCACAACAATTCTCCAGGGTCAAAATAACCACACCGAAGTGTGGTTATGGTTAATGTACCCCTGATTACTGGGTACTTGTGGTCGTTGTGGTAGTGGTTCCGGTGTTGGAACCATCACCACCGCCGGTCGCTGCGAGCGCGACACCCACCGCAGAACTCACGGTGCTGACGCTTGTCGCAGACGAACTGCCCGCCGAAACCGACGTTGCAGCCGACCCTGCTGCTTCACCGACTTGCACCGGTGCCGCAAACGCAGACGTCGCCGCCAGCGCTGAAATGGCAAAAATGCCATACAGGACTTTACGCATATCAATTTCCCTTCATTGAATGAATGGATTTTTACCTGAGAGGGACTCAGGCGCGATCGAGTATACACAACTACGGCAGGTGAATTGCGTAGCAGGGAAATAGCGGCAAGGTTTTAAGATAATTAGACAAATCCCAGCAACCAAACTGCCTCTTTTAATCATAAAATCTTTAAAATCAAAAGTATAAAATAGAGGCGCTGAGTTTTTAAACTACGTATTATCCTAAAATAACCCTCAGGTAATAACAGGGCATTCGGGATTTTCAGATTAAACTCAATAAAGGAATTTGCGGCAAGACACAGACAACGGGAATTGTCCGATAAGAAAAGCCGATAGTAATATCGGCTTTAAGTAGAGATAGATATTTTAAATGGCCCGGCGACGCTACGCCTGCACGGGCCTGCAATGCCTTATTTACGCCAGGATTTATAGCGGTTGATCAAGCCATTGGTTGAGCTGTCGTGGGTGCTGATTTCTTTTTCATCGCCCAGCTCCGGCAGGATGCGGTTCGCCAGCTGTTTACCCAGCTCTACGCCCCACTGGTCAAAGGTGAAGATGTTGAGGATCGCGCCCTGGGTGAAGATTTTGTGCTCATAGAGTGCAATCAGCGCGCCCAGGCTGAAAGGCGTGATTTCGCGCAGCAGGATAGAGTTAGTCGGGCGGTTGCCTTCGAACACTTTAAACGGCACGACGTGCTCCAGCGTCTTCGGATCTTTACCCTGGTCGGCATATTCCTGCTCAACTACCTCACGGGATTTACCAAACGCCAGCGCTTCGGTCTGGGCGAAGAAGTTAGACAGCAGCTTCGGATGGTGATCGGAAAGCGGGTTATGGGTGATCGCCGGAGCGATGAAATCGCACGGCACCATTTTAGTGCCCTGGTGGATCAGCTGGTAGAACGCGTGCTGACCGTTGGTACCCGGCTCACCCCAGATGATCGGGCCAGTCTGGTAATCCACCGGGTTGCCGTTACGGTCAACATATTTGCCGTTGGATTCCATATTGCCCTGCTGGAAGTAGGCGGCAAAACGGTGCATGTACTGGTCGTACGGCAGGATCGCTTCAGTTTCAGCACCGAAGAAGTTGTTGTACCAGATGCCGATCAGCGCCAGCAGGACCGGCAGGTTTTGCTCCGGTGCCGTGGTGGCGAAGTGCTTGTCCATGGCGTGCGCGCCGGACAGCAGTTCCACAAAGTTGTCAAAGCCAACGGACAGGATAATCGACAGACCAATCGCTGACCACAGGGAGTAACGGCCGCCCACCCAGTCCCAGAATTCGAACATATTGGCGGTATCAATACCAAACTCGCCCACCGCTTTCGCATTGGTGGACAGCGCGGCGAAGTGTTTCGCAACGTGCTGCTGATCGCCGGCGGTTTTCAGGAACCATTCGCGCGCGCTCAGGGCGTTGGTCATGGTTTCCTGGGTGGTGAAGGTTTTGGACGCCACGAGGAATAGCGTGGTTTCCGGGTTCACTTTCTTCAGTACTTCCGCGATGTGAGTACCATCAACGTTAGAAACAAAGTGCATGTTGAGGTGGTTTTTGTACGGGCGCAGCGCTTCGGTCACCATGAACGGACCGAGGTCGGAGCCACCGATACCGATGTTCACCACGTCGGTGATCGGCTTACCGGTATAGCCTTTCCAGCTACCGGAAATGATCGCTTCCGAGAAGGCTTTCATTTTTTCCAGCACCGCGTTCACTTCCGGCATCACGTCTTTGCCGTCAACAAGGATTGGCGTGTTGCTGCGGTTACGCAGCGCGACGTGCAGCACCGCGCGATCTTCTGTGCGGTTGATCTTCTCACCGGAGAACATGGATTTGATGGCGCCAGCCAGATCGGTTTCTTTGGCCAGATCCTGTAACAGGGAGAGGGTTTCGTCAGTGATGCGGTTTTTGGAGAAATCCACCAGCATCTGATCGTTAAAGGTGGCAGAGAATTTCGCAAAACGATCGCCGTCCTGGGCAAAGAGTTCAGCGATGGTGACATCTTTCATCGCGTCGTAGTGTTTTTGCAGTGCCTGCCAGGCAGAAGTTTGCTTCGGGTTAATGTTTTTCATGGCAATACTCTTCTGATTTGAGAATGTTAACTGCGGTCGATTGTAGCGCCTGCGCACAAAAATTGTGATGGTTTTTGTGTAATGGGGATCGTCGCGTTAAGAGGAAGGCCCGCGCAAAGTATAGCCGTTATAAGTTAATTTCCTGGGAGGTCGGAGAACATGAATAATCCGCATAATCCCGGCGTTGACACTGGCGGCCCCGCCTTTTATTTATAAATGATATATATGCGCCTGCACCGGTTTCTGATTTTCCTTGTGCCATGGTCGCTTTTCTCTCCCTGACACGAGGTCGTTATGACACAAGCTGTATCCCCGCTCATCGTCGCCAAATTTGGCGGTACCAGCGTTGCTGATTTTGATGCCATGAACCGCAGCGCCGATGTGGTGCTCTCTGACGACAGCGTGCGCCTGGTGGTGCTGTCGGCCTCGGCGGGCGTTACTAACCTGCTGGTGGCGCTGGCAGAGGGGCTGGAGGCTACCGAACGCTTCGTCAAGCTGGACGCCATTCGCAAAATCCAGTTCGACATTCTGGAGCGTATGCGCAATCCGAACATCATCCGCGAGGAAATTGACCGCCTGCTGGAAAACATCACCACGCTGGCGGAAGCCGCGTCGCTGGCGACCTCTACCGCACTGACCGATGAACTGGTCAGCCATGGCGAGCTGATGTCGACCCTGCTGTTTGTGGAGATCCTGCGCGAGCGCGACGTCGATGCCCGCTGGTTTGACGTGCGTAAAATCATGCGTACCAATGACCGCTTTGGTCGTGCCGAGCCGGACGTTACTGCACTGGCGGAGCTGGCGAAACAACAGCTTTCGCCGCGCCTCGAAGAAGGTCTGGTGATCACCCAGGGCTTTATTGGCAGCGAAGCAAAAGGCCGCACCACCACGCTTGGCCGTGGCGGCAGCGATTACACGGCGGCGCTGCTGGCAGAAGCCCTGCACGCTACCCGTGTCGACATCTGGACTGACGTGCCGGGGATTTACACCACCGATCCGCGCGTGGTGCCGTCAGCAAAACGCATCGACGAAATCGCCTTTGAAGAAGCCGCCGAAATGGCGACGTTCGGCGCGAAAGTGCTGCATCCGGCCACGCTCCTGCCCGCCGTGCGCAGCGATATTCCGGTCTTTGTCGGGTCGAGCAAGGATCCACTGGCAGGCAGCACGCTGGTATGCAATGAAACCCAGAATCCACCGCTGTTCCGCGCGCTGGCACTGCGTCGCAAGCAGACGCTGGTCACCCTGCACAGTCTTAACATGCTGCACTCCAGGGGATTTCTGGCGGAGGTGTTCGGCATCCTCGCCCGTCACAATATTTCCGTGGATCTGATCACCACCTCAGAAGTCAGCGTGGCGCTGACGCTGGACACCACCGGCTCCACCTCCACCGGCGATACGCTGCTGACGCAATCGTTGCTGATGGAGCTGTCGGCACTGTGTCGTGTGGAAGTAGAGGAAAATCTCGCGCTGGTGGCGCTGATCGGCAACGATCTGTCCAAAGCCTGCGGCGTGGGCAAAGAGGTGTTTGGCGTGCTGGAGCCGTTCAATATCCGCATGATTTGCTATGGCGCATCCAGCCATAACCTGTGTTTCCTGGTGCCGGGTGCCGAGGCGGAACAGGTGGTGCAGAAGCTGCATCACAATTTGTTTGAGTAAGATTGCTGCTGTCGTTTATCACGCTTTTGTGCCGGGTTTTTACCCGGCATTTTTTTGTGCGAAGAAGGTTACTGCATGGATCGCGTTCATCACGTACACTCGTGACACTTCCCTCAGGAGATCGCCACCATGGCCATTGCAAGACTGACACAACAAGACATGACGGAAAGTGAACAGCGCGAGCTGAAAACACTGCTCGATCGTGCACGCATATCACATGGGCGTCTGCTCACCAATTCTGAAACCAATCACGTGAAAAAAGAGTACATCGATAAACTGATGGCGGAGCGTGAAGCGGCAGCGAAAAAGGTTCGTCAGACGAAAAAGCAAAAAGCCTATAAACCGGACGCGGAGGCGACCTATTCCTGGTCTGCGAACACCTCCACGCGCGGTAAGCGCTAGGGTCTAGCGCCCTTTTTTCTTACGGCCCGGCTGCACAAAGCGTTTCCCGGCAGGTTTTGCCCGGCTCTTGTCGTCGGGTTTTGCGGCTTTTGCCACGGGCGCTTTCGCGGCCTGTGCTTTCGGTTTTGCCTTTGCTTTTGGCTTCGCTTCCGAGCTGGAATTTTCAATCAGCTTAAACAGGCCAATCAGTTCATCGTCCGTCAGATCGCGCCATTCCCCCTGCGGTAAACCGCTCAGGCTGACGTTCATGATCCGCGTACGCTCCAGCTTCGTCACTTCATAACCAAAATGTTCGCACATGCGGCGGATCTGGCGGTTTAGCCCCTGTACCAGCGTAATGCGGAAGGTAAAGGGCGCTTCCTTTTTGACTTTGCACTTCTTCGTCACCGTACCGAGGATCGGCACGCCTGCCCCCATGCCACGAATAAATTCATCGGTAACCAGTTTGTTGACCGTCACCAGATACTCTTTTTCGTGATCGTTACCGGCACGCAGGATTTTGTTCACCAGATCGCCGTGATTGGTGAGGAAAATCAGCCCCTGCGAATCTTTATCCAGTCGTCCGATAGGGAAAACACGCTTGCTGTGGTTCACGAAATCCACAATGTTGTCTTTTTCGCTGTCTTCGGTGGTGCTGACAATGCCTACCGGCTTATTCAGCGCGATAAAGACCAAATCTTCCGCTTCCCGCGGCTCAATCAACTGACCGTTAACTTTTACCACATCACCGGGAGAGACCTGGTCGCCAATAGCGGCGCGTTTGCCGTTAATAAAGACGTTTCCCTGTTCGATGTAACGATCAGCCTCGCGACGCGAGCAGATCCCGCTTTCGCTAATGTATTTGTTTAATCGGGTTGATGAGTCTGGCAGCATAAATTCTCCTGTAAAAGCGGAATATACCTTACCTGCCGCGTCAGAAAAAATGGCTTTGTGAGGTGCACCGACAGATTTGTGCGGTAGCGCGGCACCGGCATGCCGCGCCGTGATTAATACTCGTCGCGCTCGTCGTCTTCGTCCGGTTGTTCCATTACGCTGTAGGCCACGGAGCAGAACAGCGAGTTCAGGCGTTTCATATCCCCCAGCAGCCCTAAGTGCAGGGAGCTGGTTTCGATGCTTTGCACGTTTTGCTGATGCAGGCGGTCAACGTGGGCGTGAGAGTAGCGCCGGTTGAGGATGCGAAAGCGGTGTTTGCGGCGACGCAGGCGACGGGCGCTGGGCACGTCGCCGGAAAAGAAGACCGACATCCCCAGTTGCAGGTTGCTGAGCAACTGCTCCAGCAGCGCGTCCAGCTCATTTAAGCCTTCCAGCGAAAACGCCCGGCGCACGGAGAGCGATTTATCAGCGATTTCGCTGCCCATACGCTCGACAATATCTGACGCCTGTTCGAGGTTAAGGGACATCTCGATGATCTCCGCCCAGCGGCGGGACTCCTCTTCCGCCAGCTCCTCCTTCGGCATACGCGCGAGATAAAGCTTGATGGCGGTATAGAGCACGTTGATGTCATCTGCCGTTTTACGCAGCTCTTTTTCCTGGCGCGGCTCGCCGTGCATTACCTTTTTGAAGTCCACCAGCATCTGTTCCATGGCGTCACCCATGCGCAGCGTTTCGCGCGCGGCATTGGACAGCGCCAGCGCGGGGGTATCCAGCGCCGAGGTATCCAGATGCTTCGGTTTTAAGCGCGCATCCAGCTCTGGCTCATCTCGAATGATCCGCTTACAGAAATTCGCCATCGGGCCGACAAAGGGCACCATCACCAGGCAGCGGATCAGGTTGTAGAAGACATGGAAATAGATCACCAGCTCGGACTCGGGCAGCGGCAACCGGTCCATGGCACCAGCCAGCAGATGCACAAACGGCAGGATCGCCAGACTACCCACCAGTTTGAACAGCAGACTGCCCATCGCCACCCGGCGGGCGGCGGCATTGGCGGCGCTGTTATTGAGCATGGCGAGCAGGCCCGAGCCAAGGTTCGCGCCGATCACCAGACATAGCGCGACCGGGAAAGCGATCACCCCCGCCGCCGTCAGCGTGGCGGTGAGCAGCACTGCGGCAAGGCTGGAATAAGTAATGACCGCAAACATCGCGCCAATCAGCGCATCCAGCATCAGATCGCCCGTCAACGAGGCGAAAATGACTTTAACCCCGTTGGCCTGGGTAATGGGGGTCACCGCCTGCACGATCAGTTCCAGCGCCAACAGGATCAGCCCAAGGCCGATGCCCACGCGCCCAACCTGACCGGCGCGCGTCTGTTTGCGGCCAAGGAAGAAAATCACGCCGATAAAAATCAGCAGCGGCGACAGCCAGGAGAGATCGAACGTCAGCACACGCGCCATCAGCGCCGTACCGACATCCGCGCCAAGCACAATCACCAGCGCCGGGGCCAGCGCCACCAGATCCTGGGCGACGAAAGATGTTACCAGCAGGGTAGTGGCGTTACTGCTCTGTACCAGCGCGGTGACGCCAATCCCCGCGCAGAAGGCGAGCGGTTTCTTTTCCACGCTGCGGCTGAGCACGGTACGCAGGCGTGCGCCAAACACGCGCATGACACCGGTGCGCACGATATGGGTCCCCCAGACCAGCAGGGCGACAGCGGATAACAGGTGTAACAGCGTTAACACGGAATGGTTGCCTCCTTATATCTTTCCCTACACTCCTTTCCTCTCGCACTTAAGAGAGGGCTTGAGGTTAAGTATAAGGTCTTAAACACAATAAAGAGACAAGGCACCGGGAAGGTGCCTTGTTTATTATTAAATAAATATGACAGCGGTTAGTCCGCGTCGTAGCCCAGGTGCGACGCCAGCCAGCGCTCCACCTCTGTGACCGTCATTCCTTTGCGCCGGGCGTAGTCTTCCACCTGGTCACGCTGGATCTGCGCCACAGCAAAATATTTGCTGTCAGGATGGCTGAAGTACCAGCCCGATACCGACGCGCCCGGCCACATGGCGTAGGACTCCGTCAGCTTCATACCGGTGTGCGTTTCCACGTCCAGCAGCTCCCAGATGGTGCCTTTTTCGGTGTGTTCCGGGCAGGCCGGATAACCCGGCGCCGGGCGGATCCCCTGATAGTTCTCACGGATCAACTCCTCATTGCTGAGGTTTTCATTCGGCGCGTAGCCCCAGTAGACTTTGCGCACCCGCTCATGCAGGTATTCGGCAAAGGCTTCTGCCAGGCGGTCGGCGACGGCTTTGACCATGATTTTGTTGTAATCATCGTGCTGCGCGTCGTAGGCCTCGGCCAGCGCGTCTTCTTCCAGGCCGCCGGTCACTGCGAAGGCACCGATATAATCCGCTTTGCCGCTGAGTTTCGGGGCGACGAAATCCGCGAGGCAGTAGTTGGCAAAGCCGATTTTCTCGGTCTGCTGGCGCAGGTGGTGCGCCACGGTCAGCACCTGCGTGCGGGACTCGTCACGGTAAATTTCCACGTCATCGCCCACCCGGTTCGCCGGGAACAGCCCGACCACGCCGCGCGGATTGAGCGATTTTTCGGCGCTCAGTTTATCCAGCAGGTCGTTGGCGTCTTTAAACAGGCGCTGCGCCTCTTCCCCCACCACCTCATCTTCGAGAATGCGCGGGTATTTTCCGGCCAGCGACCAGGTCATAAAGAACGGCGTCCAGTCGATGTAGTTTCGCAGTGTCTCTATGCTGGCGCTCACGTCCTGCACGCCCGGGCGATGCACCACTGGCGGGGTATAGCTCTCCCAGTCGAAAGCCAGATCGTTTTCCCGCGCCGCCTGTAACGTCACCGGCGGGGTACGCGGTTTTTTACGCGCATGCTGAATGCGCACGGTGTCGTACTCTTTGCGGGTACGGGCGACGAAATCATCATGCTGCTCGTCGGACAGCAGCGCGGATACCACGCCCACGGTGCGCGAGGCGTTTTGCACGTATACCGTCGGACCGCTGTAATTCTGCTCGATTTTCACCGCCGTGTGCGCTTTGGAGGTGGTTGCGCCGCCAATCAGCAGTGGAATGGTGAACCCCTGGCGCTCCATCTCTTTCGCCACGTTGACCATTTCGTCCAGCGATGGCGTGATAAGGCCGGACAGGCCAATCAGATCGGCATTCACTTCACGGGCGGTTTTGAGGATCTTCTCGGCTGGCACCATCACGCCCAGATCAATGATTTCGTAGTTATTACACTGCAACACCACGCCAACGATGTTTTTGCCGATGTCATGCACATCGCCCTTCACGGTGGCGATCACCATTTTGCCGTTGGTTTTGCCTTTCTCTTTGCTGGCTTCGATGTACGGCTCCAGATATGCCACCGCCTGTTTCATCACGCGGGCGGATTTCACCACCTGCGGCAGGAACATTTTCCCTTCGCCAAACAGATCGCCAACCACGTTCATGCCGTCCATCAGCGGGCCTTCGATCACCTGAATGGGGCGCTCAGCCTGCTGGCGGGCTTCTTCCGTATCGGCCTCGATAAACTCGGTGATGCCTTTGACCAGCGAGTACTCAAGACGTTTACGCACGTCCCAGCTGCGCCATTCGGCCTGTTGAGCGTTCGCACCGTCGTCGGCTTTACTACCGCGGTATTTTTCCGCCAGGTCGAGCAGGCGCTCGGTGCCGTCGTCGCGGCGGTTAAGCACCACGTCTTCCACCGCATCGCGCAGTTCAGCGGGCAGATCGTCATAAATCGCCAGTTGTCCGGCGTTAACGATGCCCATGTCCATACCGTTGCGGATGGCGTAATAGAGGAACACGGCGTGAATGGCTTCACGTACCGGATCGTTGCCCCGGAAGGAGAAGGAGACGTTCGACACGCCGCCGGAGATCATCGCGTGCGGCAGTTCGCGTTTGATGTCTTCACAGGCACCGATAAAGTCCTGGGCGTAGTTGTTGTGCTCCTCGATACCGGTAGCGACGGCGAAGATATTCGGGTCGAAAATGATGTCTTCGGGCGGGAAACCGACCTCTTCGGTAAGGATCTTATAGGCCCGGCGGCAGATTTCGATTTTACGCGCGCGGGTGTCGGCCTGGCCGACTTCATCGAACGCCATCACCACCATGGCTGCGCCGTAGCGCCGCACCAGTTTCGCATGGTGTTTAAACGCCTCAACGCCCTCTTTCATGGAAATGGAGTTGACGATGCCTTTGCCCTGAATGCATTTCAGGCCTTTTTCGATCACCTCCCATTTTGAGGAGTCGATCATGATCGGCACGCGGGCAATGTCCGGCTCGCCGGCAATCAGATTGAGGAAACGCACCATGGCCGCTTCGGCATCCAGCATCCCCTCATCCATATTGATATCGATGATTTGCGCGCCGCTCTCCACCTGTTGCAGGGCAACTTCCAGCGCTTCGTTATATTTTTCTTCTTTGATCAGGCGCTTGAATTTGGCGGAGCCGGTGACGTTGGTACGTTCACCGACGTTCACAAACAGGCTATCTGCGCCGATGTTCAGCGGCTCAAGACCTGCCAGGCGACAGGCTACCGGCAGGTCCGGCAGCGCGCGCGGCGCTAATCCCGCCACGGCGCGATCCATGGCGGCAATGTGTTCCGGCGTGGTGCCGCAGCAGCCGCCGACGATGTTCAGAAAGCCCGCTTCGGCCCATTCACGGATCTGCGAGGCCATGGTGTCGGCATCCAGATCGTATTCGCCGAAGGCATTAGGCAACCCGGCGTTAGGGTGCGCGGTGACGTAGCATTCCGCAATGCGTGACAGCTCCTGCACGTACTGGCGCAGTTCGTCCGGGCCAAGCGCACAGTTGAGGCCAAAGGTGAGCGCATCGGCGTGGCGCAGAGAGTTATAGAAGGCTTCGGTAGTCTGCCCGGACAGCGTGCGCCCGGAGGCATCGGTGATGGTGCCGGAAATCATGATCGGCAGTTCAATGCCCAGCGCGTCGAATTCAGCTTTGACGGCGAAAATCGCCGCTTTGGCATTAAGGGTATCGAACACGGTTTCGATGAGGATCAGATCGCTGCCCCCTTCCACCAGCGCGCGGGTCGATTCCCGGTAGGCTTCCACCAGCTGATCGAAGGTGACATTACGAAATGCCGGATCGTTAACGTTGGGGGAAATGGACGCGGTGCGGTTGGTCGGGCCGAGGACGCCCGCCACATAGCGAGGCCTGTCCGGCGTGCGGGTAGTCCAGTCGTCGGCACAGGCGCGGGCGAGTTTCGCCGCTTCGCGGTTGATCTCCGCCGACAGGGATTCCATCTGGTAATCCGCCATGGCGATCGTCGTGGAGTTAAAGGTATTGGTTTCAATGATGTCCGCGCCCGCCTCGAAATAGGCGTTGTGGATCGCGGTGATCACCTCGGGCTTGCTCAGCACCAGCAGGTCATTGTTACCTTTCAGATCGCAGGGCCAGTCGGCGAAACGTTCGCCGCGGAAATCCTGCTCACTCAGACGGTAGCCCTGGATCATGGTGCCCATGCCCCCATCCAGAACCAGAATGCGTTTTTTTAACTGCTGATGCAGTTGTTCAACTTTGCTGCTCACGAGTGCTCCCGACGACGCTCAACCAGGCCAGAAAGGCCAGCAGACCATACTGTCATAATCCCTTGTGACGGAAAAGAGAACAGCGCTGAACATGAGACATGTTCATATGGACTCATCCGATCAGTGAGAGGAGGGTTGCATTATAACCAAATAAAACGAAAATGATTTCCACGATACAGAAAATGGAGTCTGCCATGGTTGCCACTGTTCCCGCCAAACGCGGAAGAAAACCCGTCCCTGCCGCTGCCCAGCAGGCCACCGGCCAGGTGCAGTCGTTGACGCGCGGCCTGAAGTTGCTGGAGTGGATCGCTGAATCACATGGCAGCGTGGCCCTGACAGAGCTGGCGCAGCAGGCTGGCTTGCCGAATTCCACGACTCACCGCTTGCTGACCACCATGCAGCAGCTGGGCTTTGTCCGTCAGGTGGGCGATCTGGGGCACTGGTCGGTGGGCGCACATGCGTTCGTCGTCGGCAGCAGTTTCTTACAAAGCCGTAATTTGCTGGCGATTGTGCATCCTGTCCTGCGCAAACTGATGGAGGATTCCGGCGAGACGGTGAATCTGGCGGTGCTCGACCAAAGCGATCATCAGGCGATTATTATCGATCAGGTGCAGTGTACGCAGTTAATGCGCATGTCGGCCCCGATTGGCGGCAAGCTGCCGATGCATGCCTCCGGCGCGGGGAAAGCCTTTCTGGCGCAGCTTTCTGAGGAGCAGGTCACCGGACTGCTGCACCGCCAGGGGCTGCATGCTTATACCCACGCCACGCTGGTGTCGCCGCTGCACCTGAAAGAAGATCTGGCCCAGACGCGCAAGCGCGGTTATTCGCTGGATGATGAAGAGCACGCGCTGGGTCTGCGCTGTGTGGCGGCCTGTATTTACGATGAGCATCGCGAGCCTTTTGCGGCGATTTCTATTTCCGGGCCGATTTCGCGTATTACCGATGACCGCGTGACGGAGCTGGGCGCACTGGTGATCAAAGCGGCGAAAGAAGTGACGCTGGCGTACGGTGGAACAAAGTAACAGGATTGCGCCGGGTGGCGCTTCGCTTACACCGGCCTACAAATACTGCGCCTTACCCGGTCTGTGAAAATCTCACACTGAAACGCTGGCGGCGGCGATAGGCGTAAACGTCTTCCACATAGCCTTCCCTGATACGCTTTTGCAGACCACGCCAGTACCCGGCGCGAAAGAGATCGGCGTGCATCTCTTCAAATAGCACCCGGCAGCGCGGATCGGCGCAAAGCCAGTGGCGGAACTCCTCCGGGAAAACGTCGCCCGGTGCCACGCTGTACCATGGCTCGGCGCTCATCTCATCTTCCGGATAACGCGCGGGCGGAATGTCACGGAAATTCACTTCCGTCATGTAGCAGATTTCATCGTAGTCATAGAACACCACTCGCCCGTGGCGCGTCACGCCGAAATTTTTAAACAGCATGTCGCCGGGGAAAATATTGGCGGCGGCCAGCTGGCGGATGGCGTTGCCGTACTCTTCGATGGCGTCGTGCAGCGCCTGACCGTCAACCTGCTCCAGCCACAGGTTCAGCGGCACCATGCGCCGTTCGATATAGAGATGGCTGATGGCGATGTTATCGCCCAGGTCGGTTATTTTGCCCGGCGCTTCCTGCATCAGCAGCGCTATCAGCGCCGGATCGATTCGCCGCTTCTCCAGCACAAAATTTTCAAACTCCTGGGTGTCGGCCATGCGCCCGACGCGATCATGCTCCTTCACCAGCTGGTAACAGGCGCGCACGTGGGCAGCATCCATCTCTTTCTGCGGCGCAAAGCGATCTTTAATGACCTTAAACACCCGGTCGAATCCCGGCAGGGTAAACACCAGCATCACCATGCCGCGAATGCCGGGCGCTTCAACAAATTGCTCATCGCTGTCGGCAATATAGTGCAGATATTCCCGGTAGCTTTCGGTTTTACCGTGCTTCTGGCAGCCGATGGCCATATACAGCTCGGCGGTAGTTTTGCCGGGCAGGATCTCCCGCAGCCATTCCACCAGCGCGCCGGGAAAGGGGGCGTAAACCATAAAGTACGAGCGGGCAAAGCCAAAGACGATACTGGCTTCGGCGCTGGTGGTCAGGCAGGTATCGACGAACAGCCGGTGGTCATCGGAGCGGTGGATCGGCAGTAAAAACGGCACGGTGGCGTCAGGCAGGATCAGCTTTCCCACCAGCCACGCGGCTTTGTTGCGATAGAAAAGCTCGTTAGCCACCTGCAAACGCGCCTGCCCTAATCGATCTTCACCAAGATTTTCCAGCAGATGCGCCACGATATAGCCCACATCACGCGCCTGGTTTTGCCACGGCAGGCGCAGGGATAAATCCTCCAGCACGTTATGGAGCAGCGCGTGCCAGCCATGGTGTGGCGTAAAGTCTTTTGCCAGTGGGCGCGGCGTGACGTGCAGGCGCTGCGCAGGCTGCGAGCTGAACACGAACAAGCGTTCAGGTGTCAGCTGGCGGTGGCTGAACAGACGGCAGTAGACGGAGTTAAAGAAGCTTTCCGCGATTTCAAAACGCGGGTAATCGGGCAGCAAGGCGGTGTACTGCTCTTTAACGCGCAGCAGAAATCCGGCGGTGAGGGTCTGGTTATCCGCAATACAGCGCAACTGCTCGACCACCAGGCCAACGTGGTGATCGTAGAGATGGATACGGTTTTTCATCGCCTGCTGCACGGCGTGCCAGTCTGCCTGCTCGAAACGCTGCTGTGCGCCGGAGGTGACTTCCAGGAAGCGCCCATATTGCGCGTCAAAGCCCTGGAGAATGGTTTGGGCGATTAACAGTTCCAGGTCACGGGACATCTTTTGCCCTCGTTCAAAATAGGAGTTGCCGGATGGCGCTTCGCTTATCCGGCCTACACAACAATAGGATCCATAGGCCCGGAACGCCTCGCGCCACCGGGCAACAGCACATCAGAACTGCTGTTCTTCTGTGGAACCGGTCAGCGCGGTGACGGAAGATGCGCCGCCCTGAATAATGGTCGTCACCTTATCAAAGTAACCGGTGCCCACCTCCTGCTGGTGGGACACAAAGGTGTAACCCTCTTTCGCGGCGGCGAATTCTGGTTGCTGGACCTTTTCAACATAATGCTTCATGCCCTCACCCTGTGCGTAGGCGTGGGCCAGGTCGAACATGTTGAACCACATGCTGTGGATCCCGGCGAGGGTGATGAACTGGTATTTGTAGCCCATTTCCGCCAGTTGTTGCTGGAAGCTGGCGATGGTGGTGTCGTCGAGGTTTTTCTGCCAGTTGAACGACGGCGAGCAGTTATAGGCCAGCAGTTTGCCGGGGAAGCGGGCATGAATGGCGTCGGCAAAACGCTTCGCCTGCTCCAGATCCGGTTTCGAGGTTTCGCACCACACCAGATCGGCATAAGGCGCATAGGCAAGGCCACGGCTGATCGCCTGCTCAATGCCCGCCCGGGTACGGTAGAAGCCTTCGCTGGTGCGTTCACCGGTAATAAATTCCCGGTCGTATTCATCGCAGTCGGAGGTGATGAGATCGGCCGCGTCCGCATCGGTACGGGCGATGAGCAGCGTCGGGACGCCCATCACGTCAGCCGCCAGACGTGCCGCTACCAGTTTCTGAATAGCCTCCTGCGTCGGCACCAGCACTTTGCCGCCCATATGCCCGCATTTTTTTACCGAGGCGAGCTGATCTTCAAAATGCACGGCGGCGGCACCGGCAGCGATCATCGATTTCATCAGTTCAAAAGCGTTAAGCACGCCACCGAAACCGGCTTCGGCATCCGCCACGATCGGCAGGAAATAATCCACATAGCGCGGATCCCCCGGCTCAATGCCCGCCGCCCACTGGATCTGATCCGCGCGACGGAAGGTATTGTTGATCCGATCCACCACCGCCGGTACGGAGTTCGCCGGATAGAGTGACTGATCCGGATACATGCTGGAGGCGAGGTTGGCATCGGCCGCTACCTGCCAGCCGGAGAGATAAATCGCCTCGATACCGGCTTTCGCCTGTTGCAGGGCCTGACCGCCGGTCAGCGCGCCCAGGCTGTTGATATAGCCTTTTTTCGATTCGCCGTGCAGCAGACGCCACATTCTGGCGGCACCCAGTTGAGCGAGCGTACATTCGGGGTTAACCGAGCCGCGCAGCTTCACCACTTCATCAGCGCTGTACGGGCGACGGATGCCCTCCCAGCGCGGGTCAGTCCATTCTTGTTGTAGTTGTTCGATTTGTTGGGTACGGGTTTTCATCGCAGATGCTCCATTTTTATTATGTGGGGATCACGCCAGCAGGCGGTAACCCGGCAGGGTCAGGAAGTCGATCAGCTCGTCGGACGTGGTGATTTGCTCCATCAGGCGCGCGGCATCGCTGAAGCGTCCACTGCTGAATCGGTGTTCACCCAGTTCCTCCTGGATCACCTGCATCTCTTCGGCCAGCATACGGCGGAACAATGCTTTGGTTACCGGCGTGCCGTCATTGAGCGTTTTTTCGTGGTGGATCCATTGCCAGATTGAGGTGCGCGATATTTCTGCCGTCGCGGCATCTTCCATCAGGCCATAAATCGGCACGCAGCCGTTGCCGGAGATCCAGGCTTCGATGTACTGCACCGCCACGCGAATGTTGGCGCGCATGCCCTCTTCGGTACGCTCACCGTCACAAGGGGCAAGCAGTTCGGCGGCGGTGACTGGCGCGTCGTCGGCGCGGGTCACTTGTAACTGGTTGGGGTTATCGCCGAGTGCGCGGTTAAAGATGTCCATCACCGTGTCAGCCAGACCGGGGTGCGCGATCCAGGTACCGTCGTGCCCGTTTTTGGCTTCCAGCTCTTTGTCGGCTTTGACCTTGTTGAGCACCCACTCATTGCGTTCGCGATCTTTGCTGGGAATGAACGCAGCCATGCCGCCCATGGCAAAGGCACCGCGACGGTGACAGGTCTTGATCAGCAGCCGTGAGTAGGCGCTGAGGAATGGCTTATCCATCGTCACCTGCTGGCGATCCGGCAGCACGCGATCCGGATAGTTTTTCAACGTTTTGATATAGCTGAAGATGTAATCCCAGCGACCGCAGTTGAGGCCGACGATATGGTCACGCAGCGCGTGCAGGATCTCGTCCATCTGGAAAACCGCGGGCAGCGTTTCAATCAGCAGCGTGGCTTTGATGGTGCCGCGCGGCAGAGTAAAATGGTCTTCGGTATAGCTGAACACCTCGCTCCACCATGCTGCTTCCTGCCAGGCCTGCGTTTTCGGCAGATAGAAATAGGGGCCGCTGCCTTTAGCGAGCAGGTTTTTATGGTTATGGAAGAAGTAGAGCGCAAAGTCGAACAGGCTGCCGGGGATCGGCTCGCCGCGCCAGGTGACGTGTTTTTCCGGCAGGTGCAGACCGCGCACACGGCAAAACAGTACGGCCGGGTCAGGCTTAAGCTGATAGATTTTACCGCTTTCATTGGTGTAGCTGATGGTGCCGTTAACCGCGTCGCGCAGGTTGATCTGGCCTTCGATCACTTTGTGCCAGTTCGGTGCCAACGAATCCTCAAAGTCGGCCATAAAGACGTTCACATTGGCGTTGAGGGCGTTAATCACCATTTTGCGTTCGACCGGCCCGGTGATCTCGACGCGTCTGTTACGTAAATCCGCCGGAATGCCGCGAATTTTCCAGTCACTTTCACGAATGGAAGCTGTTTCCGAAATAAAGTCAGGCAGCGTGCCGTTATCAATTTTCTGCTGCTGTTGCAGGCGTGCAGCCAGTAAGGCGTTGCGTTTGGGCGTAAAGCGCGTCACCAGTTCACTAAGAAATTCCACCGCATCGGGCGTCAGGATCTGGGTTTCCTGCTCGCCATGTGGCTGGCTGAAGGCCAGTTCTTCGGTAGTGGTTGCCTGTTGTGTCATGCCATGGCTCCTCGTTGTTGATCCAGAATGATCCTCATCGCTGATGAAATTCAGACTGTGCAGTTTTCGTTCAGCACGTTTAAGATTACTCAACGAAAATACAAAATCAAAAACAATTTCCATTTTTTAATTAATAATGTATTAACCAGTTGATAACAAAAGGATTAAAATTCGATAGGAGTGTGAAGTGTTTTTCAGAAATAAAAAAAGCACCCGCAGGTGCTTTTAGAGAAGCTGAAACGCTTAATCCAGCGTGGGGTTCATATGGCGCAGATCGAACGGCGTGATCTGGTAGACGTAGTAGTTAAGCCAGTTGGTGAACAGCAAATTGCCGTGGCTGCGCCAACTGGCGCGCGGCACGTTCTGCGGATCGTTATCCGGAAAGTAGTTGTACGGCACATCAGGATTAAGCCCGGCTTCCACGTCGCGGAAATACTCGCCAGCCAGCGTGTCGGCGTCATATTCCGGATGGCCGGTGACAAACGCGATACGCTTGTCTTTGCTGCCGAACAGGTAGGCATCGCCGGTAGCGGTCTCGGCGAGGATCTCCAGATCGGTGTAATCACGGATCAGCGCCGCCGGGAAATCGGCAAAGCGGGAGTGCGGTGCCAGAAAGACATCATCAAAGCCGCGGGTCAGCAGCGCATGGGGTTGGGTGATGTGGTGTTCATAAACGCCGGAGAGTTTGTCTTTGCGGGTCTGCTTAGGGATGCCATAGAGAATATTGAGAGCGGCCTGTACCGCCCAACAGACAAACAGCGTCGAGGTGACATGATCTTTGGCCCACTCCAGCACCTGTTTGATCTGCGGCCAGTAGGCAACATCATTAAATTCAACCAGGCCCAGTGGCGCGCCGGTGACGATCAACCCATCGAAGTTATCGTTACAGATCTCATCGAAATTGCAGTAGAAGTTGTTCAGATGTTCCGTGGGCGTATTGCGTGATTCACGGGCATCAATGCGCAGCAGCTGGATATCGACCTGCAAGGGGGAGTTGGAGAGCAGGCGCAGAAACTGGTTTTCCGTTTCGATTTTCTTTGGCATCAGATTGAGGATCAGCACCTTCAGCGGGCGGATCTCCTGACCTGTTGCACGGGATGTCGTCATGACGAAGACGTTTTCATCACGTAAGAAATTGACGGCTGGCAGCTCGTCCTGTACCCGAATCGGCATAACCTTATATCCTCACTGCATACGTTTAAACGTTTAGACATCCAGACAGCTGACAATAACCAGGAATGCGGGAAATGTCGAGCCTGCATATGCCAGTTGAGAAAGTTTCAGGTAGCGTATGGAATAAGCGACTGAGGATCAGCCGTATTTTTGCTGATGGGCTTTTTTACGACGCAGGTAATCGTCATCGGCGCGCAGGTTATCCCAGTATTTCTTGAAGATGGTCGCGGCTTCGGCTTTTATGGGGTCGTTTTCACGCGGCAGAACGTTTTTATCTTCATCGTATTTTCGTCCGCCGGGGTGATTCGCGTAGCGTCTGGCACGCGTATAGCCCATCTGAATGAATTTTCGGGCCATGTCCATGCCGACAAAATCATCCTGCTGGCGATACTCCTCGAATTTTTCCATGATTTGCTGTGCGGAGCGCGCTGCTATTTCCGGGGTTTTGAAGCGCCACAGGGGAAGGATTTCGCTTTTATAGGGTTCAACGAGCAGTACACCCTGTTCGCCCCGACCTACCTGGTAGCGCTCCGGGTGTTCACGGAAGTCCGTGCTGTTGAAATCTTGTTCGTAGTTGAAAGGCGGGTTCGGCAAAAAACGTGCTCCGGCTGAAAGGGATAAGACTATTTTAGTCGAGATCTATGAAATGCGCGGGCACGGGCAGGAAGGATAAAAACGCAAAAAGGCCATCCGTGAGGATGGCCTTCTGCTTGTTTGATGCCTGGCAGTTCCCTACTCTCGCATGGGGAGACCCCACACTACCATCGGCGCTACGGCGTTTCACTTCTGAGTTCGGCATGGGGTCAGGTGGGACCGCCGCGCTAGTGCCGCCAGGCAAATTCTGTTCGTCTAACGCCCTGCGGCATTAAACGCTAATCTGTATCAGCTGAAAATCTCTCAAATTACGCCAAAACATCTTCGGCGTTGTAAGGTTAAGCCTCACGGTTCATTAGTACCGGTTAGCTCAACGCATCGCTGCGCTTACACACCCGGCCTATCAACGTCGTAGTCTTCAACGTTCCTTCAGGACCCTTAAAGGGTCAGGGAGAACTCATCTCGGGGCAAGTTTCGTGCTTAGATGCTTTCAGCACTTATCTCTTCCGCATTTAGCTACCGGGCAATGCCATTGGCATGACAACCCGAACACCAGTGATGCGTCCACTCCGGTCCTCTCGTACTAGGAGCAGCCCCCCTCAATTCTCCAGCGCCCACGGCAGATAGGGACCGAACTGTCTCACGACGTTCTAAACCCAGCTCGCGTACCACTTTAAATGGCGAACAGCCATACCCTTGGGACCTACTTCAGCCCCAGGATGTGATGAGCCGACATCGAGGTGCCAAACACCGCCGTCGATATGAACTCTTGGGCGGTATCAGCCTGTTATCCCCGGAGTACCTTTTATCCGTTGAGCGATGGCCCTTCCATTCAGAACCACCGGATCACTATGACCTGCTTTCGCACCTGCTCGCGCCGTCACGCTCGCAGTCAAGCTAGCTTATGCCATTGCACTAACCTCCTGATGTCCGACCAGGATTAGCTAACCTTCGTGCTCCTCCGTTACGCTTTAGGAGGAGACCGCCCCAGTCAAACTACCCACCAGACACTGTCCGCAACCCGGATTACGGGTCTACGTTAGAACACCAGCCATTAAAGGGTGGTATTTCAAGGTTGGCTCCACGCAGACTGGCGTCCACGCTTCAAAGCCTCCCACCTATCCTACACATCAAGGACCAGTGTTCAGTGTCAAGCTATAGTAAAGGTTCACGGGGTCTTTCCGTCTTGCCGCGGGTACACTGCATCTTCACAGCGATTTCAATTTCACTGAGTCTCGGGTGGAGACAGCCTGGCCATCATTACGCCATTCGTGCAGGTCGGAACTTACCCGACAAGGAATTTCGCTACCTTAGGACCGTTATAGTTACGGCCGCCGTTTACCGGGGCTTCGATCAAGAGCTTCGCGTTGCCGCTAACCCCATCAATTAACCTTCCGGCACCGGGCAGGCGTCACACCGTATACGTCCACTTTCGTGTTTGCACAGTGCTGTGTTTTTAATAAACAGTTGCAGCCAGCTGGTATCTTCGACTGGTTTCAGCTCCGTGAGCAAGTCACTTCACCTACGCACCAGCGTGCCTTCTCCCGAAGTTACGGCACCATTTTGCCTAGTTCCTTCACCCGAGTTCTCTCAAGCGCCTTGGTATTCTCTACCTGACCACCTGTGTCGGTTTGGGGTACGATTCTGTGTTACCTGATGCTTAGAGGCTTTTCCTGGAAGCAGGGCATTTGTCACTTCAGCACCGTAGTGCCTCGTCATCACGCCTCAGTGTTAATAAGCAACCGGATTTACCTAATTGCTCCACCTACACGCTTAAACCGGGACAACCGTCGCCCGGCCAACATAGCCTTCTCCGTCCCCCCTTCGCAGTAACACCGAGTACAGGAATATTAACCTGTTTCCCATCGACTACGCCTTTCGGCCTCGCCTTAGGGGTCGACTCACCCTGCCCCGATTAACGTTGGACAGGAACCCTTGGTCTTCCGGCGAGCGGGTTTTTCACCCGCTTTATCGTTACTTATGTCAGCATTCGCACTTCTGATACCTCCAGCAGACCTCACAGTCCACCTTCAACGGCTTACAGAACGCTCCCCTACCCAACAACACATAAGTGTCGCTGCCGCAGCTTCGGTGCATGGTTTAGCCCCGTTACATCTTCCGCGCAGGCCGACTCGACCAGTGAGCTATTACGCTTTCTTTAAATGATGGCTGCTTCTAAGCCAACATCCTGGCTGTCTGTGCCTTCCCACATCGTTTCCCACTTAACCATGACTTTGGGACCTTAGCTGGCGGTCTGGGTTGTTTCCCTCTTCACGACGGACGTTAGCACCCGCCGTGTGTCTCCCGTGATAACATTCTTCGGTATTCGCAGTTTGCATCGGGTTGGTAAGTCGGGATGACCCCCTAGCCGAAACAGTGCTCTACCCCCGAAGATGAATTCACGAGGCGCTACCTAAATAGCTTTCGGGGAGAACCAGCTATCTCCCGGTTTGATTGGCCTTTCACCCCCAGCCACAAGTCATCCGCTAATTTTTCAACATTAGTCGGTTCGGTCCTCCAGTTAGTGTTACCCAACCTTCAACCTGCCCATGGCTAGATCACCGGGTTTCGGGTCTATACCCTGCAACTTAACGCCCAGTTAAGACTCGGTTTCCCTTCGGCTCCCCTATACGGTTAACCTTGCTACAGAATATAAGTCGCTGACCCATTATACAAAAGGTACGCAGTCACCCCATAAAAGAGGCTCCCACTGCTTGTACGTACACGGTTTCAGGTTCTGTTTCACTCCCCTCGCCGGGGTTCTTTTCGCCTTTCCCTCACGGTACTGGTTCACTATCGGTCAGTCAGGAGTATTTAGCCTTGGAGGATGGTCCCCCCATATTCAGACAGGATACCACGTGTCCCGCCCTACTCTTCGAACTCACAACATATGCATTTTTGTGTACGGGAGTATCACCCTGTACCCTGCGACTTTCCAGACGCTTCCACTAACACACATGCTGATTCAGGTTCTGGGCTCCTCCCCGTTCGCTCGCCGCTACTGGGGGAATCTCGGTTGATTTCTTTTCCTCGGGGTACTTAGATGTTTCAGTTCCCCCGGTTCGCCTCATGCCACTATGTATTCATGACATGATAGTGCAACGGATTGCACTGGGTTTCCCCATTCGGGTATCGCCGGTTATAACGGTTCATATCACCTTACCGGCGCTTATCGCAGATTAGCACGCCCTTCATCGCCTCTGACTGCCAGGGCATCCACCGTGTACGCTTAGTCGCTTAACCTCACAACCCGAAGATGTTTCACTTCTGATTGCAAAAATTTGAGAGACTCGAACACACCGTTTTTCTTTTCTTATTACGGAGAAAAGAAACAGTGTGTCGTTTCAATTTTCAGCTTGATCCAGATTTTTAAAGAGCAAAACTTCGCAGCGCACCTTCGCAGGTACACTCTGAAGTTTTCTTGTTTTCAGCAGTAAAGGATGGTGGAGCTATGCGGGATCGAACCGCAGACCTCCTGCGTGCAAGGCAGGCGCTCTCCCAGCTGAGCTATAACCCCATCGTAATTGCAAATCTCGTTACCGGTATTCTTTCTGAGACAGGGCGTTTTACAACGCAGTATCAGGAGGAATTTGGTAGGCCTGAGTGGACTTGAACCACCGACCTCACCCTTATCAGGGGTGCGCTCTAACCACCTGAGCTACAAGCCTGCAGAGATTTCTTACTGCTTTATTTTCTATCAGACAATCTGTGTGGACACTGCAAGGCAGGTTCTTTCAGGTAAGGAGGTGATCCAACCGCAGGTTCCCCTACGGTTACCTTGTTACGACTTCACCCCAGTCATGAATCACAAAGTGGTAAGCGCCCTCCCGAAGGTTAAGCTACCTACTTCTTTTGCAACCCACTCCCATGGTGTGACGGGCGGTGTGTACAAGGCCCGGGAACGTATTCACCGTGGCATTCTGATCCACGATTACTAGCGATTCCGACTTCACGGAGTCGAGTTGCAGACTCCGATCCGGACTACGACATACTTTATGAGGTCCGCTTGCTCTCGCGAGGTCGCTTCTCTTTGTATATGCCATTGTAGCACGTGTGTAGCCCTACTCGTAAGGGCCATGATGACTTGACGTCATCCCCACCTTCCTCCAGTTTATCACTGGCAGTCTCCTTTGAGTTCCCGGCCGAACCGCTGGCAACAAAGGATAAGGGTTGCGCTCGTTGCGGGACTTAACCCAACATTTCACAACACGAGCTGACGACAGCCATGCAGCACCTGTCTCAGAGTTCCCGAAGGCACCAATGCATCTCTGCAAAGTTCTCTGGATGTCAAGAGTAGGTAAGGTTCTTCGCGTTGCATCGAATTAAACCACATGCTCCACCGCTTGTGCGGGCCCCCGTCAATTCATTTGAGTTTTAACCTTGCGGCCGTACTCCCCAGGCGGTCGACTTAACGCGTTAGCTCCGGAAGCCACGCCTCAAGGGCACAACCTCCAAGTCGACATCGTTTACAGCGTGGACTACCAGGGTATCTAATCCTGTTTGCTCCCCACGCTTTCGCACCTGAGCGTCAGTCTTTGTCCAGGGGGCCGCCTTCGCCACCGGTATTCCTCCAGATCTCTACGCATTTCACCGCTACACCTGGAATTCTACCCCCCTCTACAAGACTCTAGCCTGCCAGTTTCGAATGCAGTTCCCAGGTTGAGCCCGGGGATTTCACATCCGACTTGACAGACCGCCTGCGTGCGCTTTACGCCCAGTAATTCCGATTAACGCTTGCACCCTCCGTATTACCGCGGCTGCTGGCACGGAGTTAGCCGGTGCTTCTTCTGCGGGTAACGTCAATTGCTGTGGTTATTAACCACAACACCTTCCTCCCCGCTGAAAGTACTTTACAACCCGAAGGCCTTCTTCATACACGCGGCATGGCTGCATCAGGCTTGCGCCCATTGTGCAATATTCCCCACTGCTGCCTCCCGTAGGAGTCTGGACCGTGTCTCAGTTCCAGTGTGGCTGGTCATCCTCTCAGACCAGCTAGGGATCGTCGCCTAGGTGAGCCGTTACCCCACCTACTAGCTAATCCCATCTGGGCACATCTGATGGCAAGAGGCCCGAAGGTCCCCCTCTTTGGTCTTGCGACGTTATGCGGTATTAGCTACCGTTTCCAGTAGTTATCCCCCTCCATCAGGCAGTTTCCCAGACATTACTCACCCGTCCGCCGCTCGTCACCCGAGAGCAAGCTCTCTGTGCTACCGCTCGACTTGCATGTGTTAGGCCTGCCGCCAGCGTTCAATCTGAGCCATGATCAAACTCTTCAATTTAAGTTTGATGCTCGTGAATTAAACTTCGTAATGAATTACGTATGTTCACTCCAGAGACTTGGTATTCATTTAGCGTCCGAAGACGTTTAAGAATCCATGTCCTTGAGTGCCCACACAGATTGTCTGATAAATTGTTAAAGAGCAGTGCAACGCGGCTTTCGCTCACCGTTGCGAGGTGGCGTATATTACGCTTTCCTCTTTCAGAGTCAACCCTCATTTTCAGGATTTTTTCTCTTCAACCGAACCGGCTGTTTGTGTGAAGTGATTCACATCCGCCGTGTCGATGGAGGCGCATTATAGGGAGTTCTGAAGGCACCGCAATACCTAAATGACAGAAAAATGACTGACTGCTGCATTCCACAGCAAAACCCCGCCTTATACCCATTTACGCACAGAGTTATCCACAAAGCGGTGAAACGCTAAAAATTCGCGAGCGTTGCGCAAACGTTTTCGTTACAATGCCCGCGCTAAAACAAGGATGCCCCGTCTGGGGCGTTAGCTGAATTTTGGGAAGAAAGAAGACCGAAAATTCAGCTAACGCTCTCTGTAATGTTCAAATCCTGGGGATTTAATACCATGCAACAACGTCGTCCAGTTCGCCGCGCCCTGCTCAGTGTTTCTGACAAAGCCGGTATCATCGAATTTGCACAGGCTCTCTCCTCGCGTGGCGTGGAGCTGCTATCCACCGGCGGTACCGCACGCCTGCTGGCAGAGAAAGGCCTGCCGGTCACCGAAGTATCTGACTACACCGGCTTCCCGGAAATGATGGATGGACGCGTCAAGACACTGCACCCGAAAGTGCATGGCGGTATTCTGGGTCGTCGCGGACAAGATGATGAAATCATGGCGCAGCACGACATCTCTCCTATCGATATGGTTGTTGTGAACCTTTACCCGTTCGCCGCTACCGTCGCACGCGAAGGCTGTACGCTGGAAGACGCCGTAGAGAACATTGATATTGGCGGCCCGACCATGGTGCGCTCTGCTGCCAAGAACCATAAAGACGTGGCTATCGTGGTTAAGAGCAGCGACTACCACGCCATTATTAATGAGATGGATGCTAACGACGGCTCCCTGACCCTTGCTACCCGTTTTGACCTCGCCATTAAAGCCTTCGAACACACTGCCGCCTACGACAGCATGATCGCCAACTACTTCGGTAGCCTGGTACCTGCTTATCACGGCGACAGCAAAGAACCTGCCGGCCGCTTCCCGCGCACGCTGAATCTGAACTTCATTAAGAAGCAGGATATGCGCTACGGTGAGAACAGCCACCAGCAGGCCGCCTTCTATATAGAAGAAGAAATTAAAGAAGCCTCGGTTGCCACCGCAACACAGGTGCAGGGCAAAGCGCTCTCTTATAACAATATCGCCGACACAGACGCTGCGCTGGAATGTGTGAAAGAGTTCAGCGAACCGGCCTGTGTGATTGTCAAACATGCCAACCCGTGCGGCGTGGCGGTCAGCGATTCGCTCCTAGACGCTTACGATCGCGCCTGGAAAACTGACCCGACTTCCGCGTTCGGCGGCATCATCGCCTTTAACCGCGAACTGGATGCGGAAACGGCACAGGCCATTATCTCCCGTCAGTTTGTTGAAGTGATCATCGCCCCGTCGGCAACGGAAGAGGCGCTGAAAATCACTGCCGCCAAACAGAACGTGCGCGTGCTGGTTTGCGGTGAATGGTCTGCCCGCGTCGCGGGTCTGGATTTCAAACGTGTGAACGGCGGTCTGCTGGTTCAGGATCGCGATCTGGGCATGGTGAGCGAAGCGGAATTGCGCGTGGTCAGCAAACGCCAGCCGAGCGAGCAGGAACTGCGTGATGCACTGTTCTGCTGGAAAGTCGCCAAATTCGTTAAATCTAACGCCATTGTTTATGCCAGAGAGAATATGACCATCGGCATTGGCGCAGGTCAAATGAGCCGCGTGTACTCCGCGAAAATCGCCGGTATTAAAGCAGGTGATGAAGGACTGGAAGTGAAAGGCTCCGCGATGGCCTCCGACGCCTTCTTCCCGTTCCGCGATGGTATTGATGCCGCTGCGGCCGTTGGCGTAAGCTGCGTGATCCAGCCTGGCGGTTCCATTCGTGATGATGAAGTTATCGCGGCGGCCGACGAGCACGGTATCGCTATGATCTTCACTGACATGCGCCACTTTCGCCATTAATCCCGGAGCAGATAATGAAAGTATTAGTTATTGGTAACGGCGGACGCGAACACGCGCTGGCGTGGAAAGCCGCCCAGTCACCCTTAGTCAAAACCGTTTTTGTCGCACCGGGTAACGCCGGTACGGCGCTGGAGCCGATGCTGCAAAACGTGGCTATTGGCGCGACCGATATTCCGGCGCTGTTGAATTTTGCCCAAAGTGAACATATTGACCTGACGATCGTTGGCCCGGAGGCCCCGCTGGTGCTGGGCGTGGTCGATGCCTTCCGCGCGGCCGGCCTGACCATCTTTGGTCCGACCCAGGGCGCCGCCCAACTGGAAGGCTCCAAAGCTTTCACCAAAGACTTCCTCGCCCGTCACAATATTCCGACGGCGGAATACCAGAACTTTACTGACATCGAGCCTGCGCTGGCGTATCTGCGCGAGAAAGGCGCGCCGATCGTCATCAAAGCGGATGGTCTGGCAGCGGGTAAAGGGGTGATTGTCGCCATGACGCTGGAGGAAGCGGAAGCCGCGGTTCACGATATGCTGGCTGGTAACGCCTTTGGCGATGCAGGTCATCGGATCGTGATTGAAGAGTTTCTGGATGGTGAAGAAGCCAGCTTTATCGTGATGGTGGATGGCGAGCATGTCTTGCCAATGGCCACCAGCCAGGATCACAAGCGCGTTGGCGATGCCGATACCGGACCAAACACCGGCGGTATGGGCGCATATTCTCCGGCCCCCGTGGTGACCGATGAAGTCCACCAGCGCACCATGGATCGTGTGATCTGGCCTACGGTGCGTGGAATGGCGGCGGAAGGCAATACCTACACCGGGTTCCTGTACGCCGGTCTGATGATCGACAAGCAGGGCAATCCGAAGGTCATCGAGTTTAACTGCCGCTTCGGCGATCCGGAAACCCAGCCGATCATGCTGCGCATGAAGTCCGATCTGGTTGAACTCTGTCTGGCGGCCTGCGAAGGCAAGCTCGATAAGAAAACCTCGGAGTGGGATGAACGCGCATCGCTGGGCGTGGTGATCGCCGCGGGCGGCTATCCGGGTGATTATCGTACCGGTGACGTCATCCACGGCCTGCCGCTGGAAGAAGTGGGCGGTAAGGTGTTCCATGCAGGCACAGCGCTTGCGGACGACGACCGGGTACTGACCAATGGTGGGCGTGTGCTGTGCGCTACGGCGCTGGGTCATACCGTGGCGGAAGCGCAGAAAAACGCCTATGCGTTAATGGCGGATATTCACTGGGATGGTAGCTTCAGCCGCCGGGATATTGGTTATCGCGCGATTGCTCGCGAACAGGGGGAGTAATTTCCCCTTCACCTTGACCCTCTCCTTCAGGAGAGGGTTTACTCAGAAATTCTTTTCCTGCGGCTGCCAGGTGCAGTAATCCTCATTCGCCACCAGCAGCAGTTGTGCGCCCTCAGGCGCTTCCAGCCACGCAATACTCACATCCGCTGAAGAATGGCGCTGACGGCGTTCTATATGGCTTAACGCCTGCTCATCAAATTCCGGTTTTACCGTCTGTCCTTCGCAGGTGCTGACGCTGTGGTCGGCATGCCAGCGGCCCTGACGCAGTACAACCTGCCCCTGACGCAGCGCATCGCTGGTCTGGCGGATCTGGTCGGCACGATAGCGGTACAGCGCGATCTGGTCACTGGAGAGCTGCTGCTTCTGACCGTTCACTTCCCGCTGCATAAAACTGAGTTCGCCGTGGTCATCAAAACGCACGCGAATATGTTCCGGCTGTTTGCCGTAGATGTTGAGTTCGATAAGGGCAAGCGTATCGCCCTGCCAGCGGTACTCGCTGGTTGAGGTGTCTCCGCTTCGCCACGGGCTGAAGGCAGAGAGAATATGGACGTCGTCATCGACATCTTTACGCCACAGGCGTACGGCACCCTGATCGCCTGCGTAACCGCTGGCGGTAAAGGGCGGCGGTGACGAGTCATGGCTACAGGCAGTCAGCAATAAAGCACCCGCCAGCGCCAGTGGACGGCACCAGAATGACAAAAGGGGCGAAAACGCCCCCTCGTTAAAACTGTTCGCTGCCACGCGGTCTTACTTAACGGCGTCTTTCAGTGCTTTACCAGAAACAAATGCCGGCACGTTAGCTGCGGCGATTTTGATTTCTTTACCGGTCTGCGGGTTGCGGCCAGTACGCTCAGCGCGGTGGTTCACTTTGAAGGTACCGAAACCAACCAGTTGTACAGCATCGCCTTCTTTCAGAGACTCAGTAATAGCAGCCAGGGTGGATTCCAGAGCAGCTTTCGCCTGCACTTTAGACAGATCAGCCTTGTCCGCAATTACATCAATCAGTTGAGTCTTGTTCATAAGTTATCCTTACAATGTGTTTATCGCTTGCTAAGCATCGAGTGCGACGGAAATGCCAAAAAAGCGCCCTCCTGCATACACGCACCGATAGCCACTTTTTTTCGCCCCCCAAATGTAGACCAGACGGGGGGCTAATGGGAAGCCTTGCAGTATGACAAATCAGGCGTTAAATCACGTTTTCTTGTCTCATTGCTGCAAATTTATACCGATATTGCTCTCACCCGCCTCGCGCAGGTCCGCACGGAGACCTTTGATCAGTTCCAGGTCGCGCTCTTCACAGTCGGCCAGCAGACGGAAAATCTCCCACTGAATGTCCCATTCTTGCTCAACAGCCGGGTTCAGTTTCAGCTCTTCATCGGTCATTTCCCGACCAGCCTGAGTCATTTCGAGCATCGCTACCGTAGTGATAGACGTCTTACTGACTTCAATGGCATGTTCCAGCGTGTCGCCGCTTAAAAGCGAATGCAGCATTTCACTCAACGCCACACAGGCATCGATGGCCGGGTAAACGCCATACATATCGTAATCGTCCGCTGAGGGGATCGCTTCTTCCAGCTTTTCCAGTTGGCTGTCGAAATTGATCTTCGCGTCTTTTACCGTCAGCATTTCCCAGACGAGATCGACCATACGGCGATAGAGCTGCGCGTCACCAAAGCCGGTTTGCTGGCAGAACATGGCGTAGTTCGGATACATCCGCTCGCAAAGACAGGCCATAAAAGTGACGTGCTGCCAGCTTTCCAGCTTCTCCAGCCGCAGGTGAATCGGGTTTTGTAACATGATGAGTTCTCAATATCGGAAATTAGCCGCAGTGTACCTGAATCAGGGGTGAATTTCCTGCCAGCGCAGAAACGCCGGACGACGCGAGGCGACGGCATCCGCCCAGCGCGTTGGCTCCGGTAAACGGTAGCCTTTCGTACAGCGCTGCACCCAGGCCAGCGCACTGTCCTGACTGACGCGATGGCCGGTAGCGATAAACAGCGGGTTACAGCGCGCTTTGCTGCGCCATACCCACGCCAGATCCTCGCCTTTATCACGCAGTGGCGCCAGCGCGCCTGGTTCGTCTGACAGCGGCTCAAACTTACCGCACAGGCGTTTTTTCGCCACGCCAATGGTCGGTACATCGACCAGCAGACCAAAATGACTGGCCACGCCCAGACGACGCGGATGCGAGATGCCATGTCCGTCGACGAACAGCAGATCGGGTTTTTGCGACAGCATATCCCACGCCGCCAGCAGCGCAGGATATTCGCGAAACGACAGGAAACCGGGAATATAGGGCATGGTGGTGGCGATACGCGCGATCTGATATTCAACCAGTTCAAGTTCCGGATACGTCAGCAGCACCATCGCCGCGCGGGTCACTTCACCGCCCTGCTCAAATCCTACGTCTGCCCCGCCGATTAGCCTCGGCGGATCGGTAATAAAACGATCTTCCCGGCATACCGAGGAAGCCAGTTTCAGTTGTTGTGCGCGTAATGACGCCAGATCCATACCTGCTCCTTATTGATGATAGGGCTGTGAAAGACGGTGAACCGCCTCCACAAAGGCACCTGCATGCTCCGGAGGAACATCCTGATGGATACCGTGACCGAGGTTAAACACGTGGCCTTCCCCCTGACCAAAGCCGGCCAGGATAGTCGCCACTTCCTCTTCAATGCGTGCAGGCTGTGCATAAAGCATGGACGGGTCCATGTTGCCCTGCAACGCGACTTTGTGTCCCACGCGACGACGCGCGTCGGCAATATCGATAGTCCAGTCGAGACCGAGCGCATCGCAGCCGGTTTCCGCCATCGCCTCCAGCCACTGACCGCCGCCTTTTGTAAACAGCGTCACCGGCACGCGGCGGCCTTCGTTTTCACGCAGCAGGCCATCGACAATCTTGTGCATGTAGTAGAGAGAGAATTGCTGATAATCGCGCCCGGTCAGCACGCCGCCCCAGGTGTCGAAAATCATCACCGACTGGGCACCCGCGCGGATCTGCGCGTTAAGATAGAGCGTAACGCTTTTCGCCAGCGTATCGAGCAGCGCATGTAAAGTCAGCGGCTCGGCGTACATCATCTTTTTGATCAGGGTGAAGGCCTTGCTGCTGCCGCCTTCCACCATATAGGTCGCCAGAGTCCAGGGGCTACCGGAGAAGCCAATCAGCGGCACTTCACCTTTCAGTTCGCGGCGAATAGTACGCACTGCGTTCATCACGTAACCCAGTTCATCTTCCGGATCCGGTACCGGCAGTTTATCGACATCGGCTTTACAGGTAATGGGCGAGGTGAAACGCGGGCCTTCGCCAGCCTCAAAATAGAGACCCAGACCCATCGCATCAGGAATGGTCAGAATGTCCGAAAAAAGGATCGCCGCATCAAGCGGGAAACGGCGCAGCGGTTGCAGGGTGACTTCGCACGCCAGCTCCGCGTTTTTACACAGCGACATAAAGTCCCCGGCTTGCGCGCGGGTGGCTTTGTACTCCGGTAAATAGCGGCCAGCCTGTCTCATCATCCATACCGGGGTGACATCAACCGGCAGGCGCTGGAGCGCGCGCAGGTAACGATCGTTTTTCAGTTCGGTCATTTTGCAGTTCCTCAATGCGTCAGACCGTCATTGTAACATGTCACTCATACTCTGCCCGACACAAAGCCACGGTGTCCTCGATCAAACGGCGCGCGACGGTGCCCGGCGGCGGTAACAGCGGCAGCGCATCATAGCGATACCAGCCGGCGTCCAGCAGTTCGTTAGGATCGATATTAATTTCACCGCTGTCATACTCAGCCATAAAGGCGGTCATCAGCGATTGCGGGAACGGCCAGGGTTGTGAAGTAACGTAGCGCAGGTTTTTCACGCGGATCGCGCTCTCTTCCATAACTTCGCGGGCCACCGTCTGCTCCAGCGTCTCGCCGACTTCGACAAAACCGGCCAGTACGGTGTAGATGCCGTTGCGATGGCGCGTGTGCTGGGCGAGCAGGATTTTATCTTCCCGACGAATAGCGACAATGATGCACGGCGCGATTTGCGGGTAATAACGTTCACGGCAGTTGCCGCACAGCATCGCCCATTCGCTTTTGCTGGTGTGCATAGTGTGCCCGCAGTAGCCGCAGAACTGGTGTGAGCGGTAAAACTCGGCCAGTTGCACGCCGCGCCCGGCGAGCTGGAACAGACCGACATCCTGATCCATCAGTTGCCGGACGGACGACATGTCGTGACGGCGATTCTGGCGCACCAGCCAGACGGGCTCCCCCTGCCATTCGCCGATAGTCAGACCGCGCTGGCCCACAAGATCGAAATTTCCTGCCTCACCATGTGGTAATTCTCCGGCGGGCAGCCATAATTTTTGTTCATGACTGATGATCCACCAGCCTTGATCGGTTAATTCAATCACACGTTCCATAATCTGTTGCACTACCTTAGCGACACTGGCATGTTGGTAACATCATTTTTACAAATTTTGGGTAAGTATTTTTTAATCTTAATATTTCGGAGTTGATCATGCTAAACCAGCTACAAAGCCTGACAGAGCGAGTGGGAGGAAGTAATAAACTTGTCGACCATTGGTTACATGTGCGTAAGCACCTGCTTGTCTCCTATTACGATCTGGTCGGCATGAAGCCTGGCAGAGAATCCTTTACCGAGCTCGATGAAAAAGCGCTGGATGATTTCTGTCATAGCCTGGTCGATTATCTTTCCGCCGGTCACTTTAGTATTTATGAACGGATTATCAGTGAAATGGAAGGGACCAGCCCACTTTTCGCCGCCACGCAGATCTATCCTCTGCTGGAAGCGAACACGCAGCAGATCATGAATTACTATGATACCAGCCTGGAAAACGCCATTGATGACAGCAACTGCATTGAGTTCCAGAACGCCCTGTCCGGCATTGGCGAAGCGCTGGCACAACGCTTTACCCTGGAAGATCAACTGATTGTTCTGGCCTTTGATTTCAATCTGGCGGAGAGCGCCAATGACGCAAGCGAGATGGCTCGTCCTGCTTGAGTTCTGCGAAAGTAACGCGTAATTTATTTCCACTGCCCCTATAACTACACAAAGCATTTAAGTTGCATCCAGGCGGCAAGCCTGAAGGATGCAGTGCAGTGTAGAGGGGTTATTTCTTGTCGGAGTGCCGCGTACGAAAGTACCGGCTGAGACCGTTAATTCGGGATCCGCGGAACCTGATCAGGTTAGTACCTGCGAAGGGAACAAGAGTTCATCTGCACGGCATCGCTGTATTCGGCGATCGCCCTCTTGCTTCGATCCGTCGTTCTGACAAGCCACGTCCTTAACGTTATGGAATGAGCTATGTCTGCAACTAAACCTACCCGTCGCGAACAACGCGAACATGCCCAGCGCTTTATCGATACCCTGGAAGGCACTGCCTTTCCCGGCTCCCGACGCATCTACATTCAGGGATCACAGGCGGATATTCGTGTACCAATGCGCGAAATCCAGCTTAGCCCGACCCCTGTCGGCGGCACAAAAGACGCGCCACGTTTTGAAGAAAACGAGGCGATCCCGGTCTATGACACCTCCGGCCCGTACGGCGATCCCGACATCGCCATTAACGTGCAGCAGGGGCTGGCGAAGCTGCGAACTCCATGGATTGCCGCCCGCCGTGCCACCGCAAACCAGTGCGTGACCCAGTTGCACTATGCCCGCAAGGGGATAGTGACGCCGGAGATGGAATTTATCGCCATTCGCGAAAACATGGGCCGCGAGCGCATTCGCGCTGACGTCCTGCGCCACCAGCACCAGGGCGAAGGCTTTGGCGCACGCCTGCCGGAAAACATCACGCCTGAATTTGTGCGTGATGAAGTGGCCGCCGGACGCGCCATTATTCCCGCCAATATTAATCATCCGGAATCCGAGCCGATGATCATTGGTCGCAACTTCCTGGTAAAAGTTAACGCCAATATCGGTAATTCGGCGGTGAGCTCGTCTGTCGAAGAGGAAGTGGAAAAGCTGGTGTGGGCGACGCGCTGGGGCGCTGACACGGTAATGGATCTCTCCACTGGCCGTAATATTCATGAAACCCGCGAATGGATCCTGCGTAACAGTCCGGTCCCCATCGGCACAGTGCCCGTCTACCAGGCGCTGGAGAAGGTCAACGGCATTGCCGAAAACCTAAGCTGGGAGGTATTCCGTGAGACGCTGCTGGAGCAGGCGGAACAGGGCGTCGATTACTTTACCATTCACGCCGGTGTGCTGCTGCGCTATGTGCCGATGACGGCGGCACGTCTGACGGGCATCGTCTCGCGCGGCGGCTCGATTATGGCCAAATGGTGCCTGTCACACCATCGGGAAAACTTCCTGTACGAACGTTTCCGCGACATCTGCGAAATCTGCGCGGCCTATGACGTCTCCCTGTCTCTGGGCGACGGCCTGCGTCCCGGCTCTGTTCAGGATGCCAACGACGAGGCCCAGTTTGCCGAGCTGCATACGCTGGGCGAGCTGACGAAAATCGCCTGGGAATATGACGTCCAAGTGATGATCGAAGGCCCGGGCCATGTGCCGATGCATATGATCCGCCGCAATATGACCGAACAGCTGGAGCACTGTCACGAAGCGCCGTTCTACACCCTCGGCCCGCTGACGACCGATATTGCGCCCGGCTACGACCATTTCACGTCCGGTATTGGCGCGGCGATGATCGGCTGGTTTGGCTGCGCGATGCTCTGCTATGTGACGCCAAAAGAGCACCTCGGCCTGCCAAACAAAGAGGACGTTAAGCAGGGATTAATCACCTATAAGATCGCTGCTCACGCCGCCGATTTAGCCAAAGGCCATCCGGGGGCGCAGATCCGCGATAACGCCATGTCAAAAGCGCGCTTTGAATTCCGCTGGGAAGACCAGTTTAACCTGGCGCTCGATCCCTTCACCGCCCGCGCTTACCACGATGAGACGCTGCCGCAGGAGTCCGGCAAAGTGGCGCACTTCTGCTCGATGTGCGGCCCGAAATTCTGCTCGATGAAAATCAGTCAGGAAGTGCGCGACTTCGCGGCACAGCAGGCGGTTGATGCCGGCATGGCGGATAAATCCAACGACTTCCGCGCCCGGGGTGGCGAAATCTATCTCAAGCAGGAGGAGGTGTAATGTACCAGCCTGATTTTCCGCCGGTGCCCTTCCGGCTCGGGCTTTATCCGGTGGTCGACAGCGTGGTCTGGATCGAGCGTCTGCTCGGCGCCGGGGTGCGAACGCTGCAACTGCGCATCAAAGATAAGCGCGACGATGAGGTTGAGGCCGATGTCATCGCCGCTATCGCCCTGGGTCGCCGCTACCAGGCGCGACTGTTTATCAACGATTACTGGCGGCTGGCGATCAAACATGACGCATACGGCGTGCATCTGGGGCAGGAGGATTTGCAGGATACCGATTTGCAGGCGATCCGCGCGGCGGGTTTACGCCTTGGGGTATCGACCCACGACGATATGGAAATTGACGTCGCGCTGGCGGCGAAACCGTCCTATATCGCCCTTGGCCATGTCTTCCCGACGCAAACCAAGCAGATGCCCTCTGCCCCGCAGGGGCTGGCACAGCTGGCGCGGCATATTGCCCGGCTGGCGGATTATCCGACGGTGGCCATCGGCGGCATCAGCCTTGAACGCGCACCCGACGTGCTGGCAACCGGCGTGGGCAGCATCGCGGTGGTCAGCGCTATTACCGCGGCTGATGACTGGCAGGCGGCAACACGGCAGTTACTGGATCTGGCGGGGGTGGGTGATGGATGACAACGATTTCATGCGCTACAGTCGCCAGATCTTGCTGGAAGACATCGCCATCGACGGACAACAAAAGCTGCTCGCCAGCCGGGTACTGATTATCGGGCTTGGCGGCCTGGGTTCTCCGGCGGCGCTGTATCTGGCGGCAGCCGGTGTCGGGACGCTGGTGCTTGCCGATGACGATGCGGTGCATCTCAGTAATCTGCAACGGCAGATCCTGTTCACCATGGACGATATTGCCCGACCAAAATCACAGGCTGCGGCACAGCGCTTACAGCAACTCAATCCGGACATTGACCTGATCGCCCTGAATCAGCGTCTGGCGGGGGATCTGCTGCATCAGGAAGTTGCCCGCGCCGATGTGGTGCTGGATTGCAGCGATAACATGACCACCCGGCAGGCGATCAACGCCGCCTGCGTGGCGAGCAATACACCGCTCATCAGCGCCAGCGCCGTGGGCTTTGGCGGGCAGTTAATGGTCCTGACGCCGCCGTGGGCACAGGGCTGCTATCGCTGCCTGTGGCCGGACGATGCAGAGCCTGAGCGCAACTGCCGCACTGCTGGCGTCATCGGGCCGGTGGTGGGCGTGATGGGCAGCCTGCAGGCGCTGGAAGCCATCAAGCTGTTAACCGGCATGGAGCCTGCCCGGGGCGAGCTGCGCCTGTTCGATGCCCGCAGCCATCACTGGCGCACCATCGCCCTTCAGCGATCGGTAAGCTGCCCGACATGCGGAGGCCGCCATGCGCATTCTGTTTAATGATGAGCCGATGCAGTGCGCCGACGCGCTGACCGTCAGCGCCCTGCTGACGCAGCTTAATCAGCTCACGCCGGGCGTGGCGCTGGCGCTCAATCAGCACATCCTCCCGCGGGATCGCTGGGATCAACAACTGTTGCAGGATGGCGATCGGATCCTGCTTTTCCAGGTCATCGCCGGAGGCTGATATGTTACGCATTGCTGATAAAACCTTTGATTCGCACCTTTTTACTGGTACGGGGAAATTCGCCTCCCCGGCACTGATGACAGAAGCGATCCGCGCCTCCGGTAGCCAGCTGGTTACCCTGGCGATGAAGCG
The DNA here is from genome assembly GCF_018323985.1 of Enterobacter kobei. GTDB lineage: Bacteria > Pseudomonadota > Gammaproteobacteria > Enterobacterales > Enterobacteriaceae > Enterobacter_D > Enterobacter_D kobei_A. The sequence goes on from NZ_AP024590.1 coordinate 4,288,996, forward strand.
CGTCGATTTGCGCCAGCGCAGTGATGATCTACTGGCACCGCTGCTGGCAGCCGGCGTCACGTTGCTCCCCAATACTTCAGGCGCAAAAAATGCCGAAGAAGCCGTGTTTGCCGCCCAGCTGGCAAGGGAAGCGCTCGGTACACTCTGGCTGAAGCTGGAGATCCATCCGGATCCGCGCTGGCTGTTGCCCGATCCCATCGAAACCCTGAAAGCGGCAGAGATACTGGTGAAGCAGGGTTTTACCGTGCTGCCCTATTGCAGCGCCGATCCGGTGTTATGCAAACGGCTGGAGGAAGCGGGCTGCGCGGCGGTGATGCCGTTGGGCGCCCCCATCGGCTCCAATCAGGGGCTGGAAACCCGCGCGATGCTGGAAATTATCATCGCCCAGGCAGGTGTGCCCGTGGTGGTGGATGCCGGGATTGGCGCGCCCAGTCACGCAGCACAGGCGCTGGAAATGGGCGCGGATGCGGTGCTGGTGAATACCGCCATTGCTGTGGCCGACGATCCGGTAAAGATGGCCTGTGCTTTCCGCCTCGCAGTGGAAGCAGGCGTGCTGGCACGTGCCGCTGTGCCAGGCGTCCGTCAGTCTTTCGCGCAGGCCACCAGCCCGCTGACCGGTTTTCTGGAGGCGCAGCCATGAACACCTTTACCGATCGCTGGCGGCAACTGAACTGGGATGACATCCGGCTGCGTATTCACAGCAAAACCGCCCGGGATGTCGAACAGGCGCTCGCGGCCACGCACCCGACGCGCGAAGACATGATGGCGCTGCTCTCCCCCGCCGCCAGCGCGTATCTGGAGCCGCTGGCACAACGTTCGCAGCAACTGACCCGTCAACGTTTTGGCAACACGGTCAGCTTTTACGTGCCGTTGTACCTGTCAAACCTCTGCGCTAACGACTGCACCTACTGCGGCTTTTCGATGAGCAACCGTATTAAGCGCAAGACGCTCGATGACGATGAGATCGCCCGGGAGTGCGCCGCCATCCGCCAGATGGGCTTTGAGCACATTTTGCTGGTAACCGGCGAGCATGAAAAGAAAACCGGTATGGACTATTTCCGCCAGCAGATCCCGGCTATACGCCGCCAGTTCGCCTCACTGCACATGGAAGTGCAGCCGCTGTCGCAGGCAGAGTATGCGGAGCTGAAAACCCTCGGCCTTGATGGCGTGATGGTGTATCAGGAAACCTATCACGAGGGGATTTATGCGCAGCACCATCTGAAGGGCAAGAAGCAGGATTTCTTCTGGCGGCTGGAAACCCCCGACCGGCTGGGTCGCGCGGGCATTGATAAAATCGGGCTTGGCGCATTGATCGGTTTGTCTGATGACTGGCGTGTGGATTGCTTTATGGTGGCGGAGCATCTGCTATGGCTGCAAAAACAGTACTGGCAAAGCCGCTACTCGATCTCGTTTCCGCGTCTGCGCCCCTGCACCGGGGGCATTGAGCCCGCCTCCATTATGGATGAGCGTCAACTGGTGCAAGCCCTGTGCGCGTTTCGCCTGTTCGCGCCTGAAGTGGAACTGTCGTTATCGACGCGGGAATCGCCGTGGTTCCGCGACAATGTGATCCCGCTGGCGGTAAACAATGTGAGTGCGTTTTCGAAAACGCAGCCCGGCGGCTATGCGGATGACCATCCGGAACTGGAGCAGTTCGCACCCCATGACGGGCGTCGACCCGACGAGGTGGCAAGCGCACTGATGCGTCGTGGGTTGCAACCGGTATGGAAAGACTGGGACAGCTGGCTGGGGCGCAATCTGTAACCGGTTTCACCCTTCGTGGCTTTCTTTGTGATGCCCGACACACAATCATCGCAAAGCGGTTGTTGATCCCGGGGTGCGGGATAATTATCAGTTATCCCATCTACATCGAGGCTAACTATGAAAAACATCGTTTTATGCTGTGCTGCAGGTATGTCCACCAGCATGTTGGTTCAACGTATGAAAGATGCGGCGCAGAAAAAAGGCGTCGAGGTGACCATCAAAGCCGTGCCGGTGGCAGAGTTCAAAGACAATATCGCGGCCGCAGATATTGTGCTGCTGGGGCCACAGGTGAAATACGAGCTGGCCAAACTCCAGGCGCAGGCTGAGCCGCTGGGCAAAAAAGTCGCCGTTATCGATATGATGGATTACGGCATGATGAAAGGTGATGTCGTACTGGAAAAAGCCCTTAAGCTGCTGGAGTGATCGCATGGAAGATTTGGAAACTATCATCATGGAATTGCTGGTTAACGCAGGCGCAGCACGCAGCGAAGCGTTAACGGCACTGCAGCTGGCAAGAAAAGGTGATTTCGCAGGGGCAGAAGCCGCGATGACGGAATCGCGGGAATACGTTAAGCACGCGCATAAAATCCAGACGCAACTGATTGGTCTTGATGAAGGTGAAGGCAAACTGCCGGTAAATCTGATCACCGTGCATTCACAGGATCATCTGATGAACGCGATGGTGATTCAGGATCTGGCAGGTGACATGATTGAGCTGTATCGCCGTCTACCGCCGTTGAATTAATTCCTGTTTTAAACGCAAAAAAAAACCCGCCGAAGCGGGTTTTTTATTATCGGGCTCTCAACGATTACTCGTTGTCAGAACCGCCCAGGCCTGCGTTCAGCAGTTCTGCCAGGCTGGCAGACGCATCTTCAGCAGTTACCTGCGGTGCAGCCGGGATTTCACCCGCAGCACGGCGGCGCATGCGATCCTGATGGTACGCGTAACCGGTACCAGCCGGGATCAGACGACCCACGATAACGTTCTCTTTCAGACCGCGCAGTTCGTCGCGTTTGCCCGCAACGGCTGCTTCGGTAAGCACACGAGTGGTCTCCTGGAACGATGCCGCGGAGATGAAGGACTCGGTTGCCAGAGACGCTTTGGTAATACCCAGCAGATCGCGAGCGTAGGTCGCTGCAATTTTGCCGTTCGCTTCCAGTTCGCGGTTAGCGATCTTGACGCGAGAGTATTCAGCCTGCTCACCTTCCAGGAAGTCAGAGCTTCCTGCGTTTTCGATGGTGGCTTTACGCAGCATCTGACGCACGATAACTTCGATGTGCTTATCGTTGATCTTAACGCCTTGCAGACGGTAAACGTCCTGTACTTCGTTGGTGATATAACGCGTAACCGCGTGAACACCACGAAGACGCAGAATGTCGTGCGGCGCTTCCGGACCATCCGAAACCACATCACCACGTTCTACACGTTCACCTTCGAACACGTTGAGCTGACGCCATTTCGGGATCATCTCTTCGTACGGCTCGCTGCCATCAACCGGGGTGATAACCAGACGACGTTTCCCTTTGGTTTCTTTACCGAAGGAAATGATACCGCTGATTTCAGCCAGGATTGCCGGCTCTTTCGGACGACGTGCTTCGAACAGGTCAGCAACACGCGGCAGACCACCGGTGATGTCTTTAGTACCGCCGGATTCCATCGGAATACGCGCCAGGGTGTCACCACCGCTGATCTGTACGCCGTCTTCCAGCTGCACAATCGCTTTACCTGGCAGGAAGTACTGAGCTGGCATATCGGTACCAGGGATCAGAACGTCGTTACCGTTGGCATCAACGATTTTCAGTGCCGGACGCAGATCTTTACCGCCCGCGGTACGTTCTGCAGAATCCAGAACCACCAGCGAAGACAGACCGGTCAGTTCGTCGGTCTGACGAGTAATCGTCTGGCCGTCGATCATATCGGTGAAGCGGATGAAACCAGCCACTTCGGTGATAACCGGCATGGTATGCGGATCCCAGTTTGCTACGGTTTCGCCGCCTGCAACCTGCTCGCCATCACCCTTCGCCATTACCGCACCGTAAGGCACTTTATAGCTTTCTTTGGTACGACCGAATTCGTCGATCAGTTTCAGCTCGGTGTTACGGGAGGTCACCACCAGCTTACCGCTGGAGTTCACAACCGATTTCGCGTTGCTAAGACGGATGCTACCTTTGTTTTTCACCTGGATGCTGGATTCAGCAGCCGCACGAGATGCCGCACCACCGATGTGGAACGTACGCATCGTCAGCTGTGTACCCGGCTCACCGATGGACTGTGCTGCGATAACGCCGATTGCTTCACCTTTGTTGATGATGTGGCCACGCGCCAGGTCACGACCATAGCAGTGTGCACATACACCAAAGTCGGTGTCACAGGATACGACGGAACGCACTTTCACGCTGTCTACGGAGTTCGCTTCCAGCAGGTCACACCATTGCTCATGCAGCAGCGTGTTGCGTGGAACCAGAATGTCCGCGGTACCCGGTTTCAGTACGTCTTCAGCAGTCACACGACCCAGAACGCGATCGCGCAGCGGTTCTTTAACATCACCACCCTCGATAACCGGGGTCATGGTGATACCTTCGAGGGTGCCACAATCGTCTTCGGTAACAACCAGATCCTGCGCAACGTCAACCAGACGACGCGTCAGATAACCGGAGTTCGCCGTTTTCAGTGCGGTATCCGCAAGACCTTTACGCGCACCGTGCGTGGAGATGAAGTACTGGAGTACGTTCAGACCTTCACGGAAGTTCGCGGTGATCGGCGTTTCGATGATGGAGCCATCCGGCTTCGCCATCAGACCACGCATACCTGCCAGCTGACGAATCTGTGCCGCAGAACCACGCGCACCGGAGTCGGCCATCATGTAAATGCTGTTGAAGGAAACCTGCTGCTCTTCGACGCCGTCACGGTTAATAACGGTTTCGGTTTGCAGGTTGTCCATCATCGCTTTAGATACACGATCGTTCGCCGCAGCCCAGATATCGATAACTTTGTTATAGCGTTCGCCCGCAGTAACCAGACCAGACTGGAACTGTTCCTGAATTTCAGCAACTTCCGCTTCCGCTTCGCTGATGATTTCAGTTTTCTTCTCAGGGATCACCATATCGTCGATACCAACGGATGCACCTGAACGCGCTGCATAAGCAAAGCCGGTGTACATCGTCTGGTCAGCAAAGATAACTGTCGGTTTCAGGCCCAGAATGCGGTAACAGGTGTTCAGCATTTTGGAGATCGCTTTCTTACCCAGCGCCTGGTTGACGATGGAGAAAGGCAGACCTTTCGGTACGATCATCCACAGGATCGCACGACCAACGGTCGTATCAATCAGGCTGGTTTTCGCAACGAATTCGCCCTGCGCATCTTTTTCATATTCGGTGATACGCACTTTTACACGCGCATGCAGAGAGGCCAGGCCAGCGCGATAAATACGCTCAGCTTCTTTCGGGCCAGTCAGCACCATGCCTTCGCCTTTGGCGTTAACACAGTCACGGGTCATGTAGTACAGACCCAGTACAACGTCCTGAGACGGAACGATGATTGGTTCGCCGTTCGCCGGAGACAGAATGTTGTTGGTAGACATCATCAGCGCACGCGCTTCCAGCTGCGCTTCAAGCGTCAGCGGAACGTGTACTGCCATCTGGTCACCATCGAAGTCGGCGTTATATGCCGCACAAACCAGCGGGTGCAGCTGGATAGCTTTACCTTCGATCAGGACCGGTTCAAATGCCTGGATACCCAAACGGTGCAGGGTTGGTGCACGGTTCAGCAGTACCGGGTGTTCGCGGATAACTTCGTCCAGGATATCCCAAACGACAGCTTCTTCACGCTCAACCATTTTCTTGGCGGCTTTAATGGTGGTAGCAAGACCACGCAGTTCCAGCTTGCCGTAGATGAACGGTTTGAACAGCTCCAGGGCCATTTTCTTCGGCAGACCGCACTGATGCAGACGCAGGTATGGACCTACGGTGATAACCGAACGACCGGAGTAGTCAACACGCTTACCGAGCAGGTTCTGACGGAAACGACCCTGTTTACCTTTGATCATATCGGCCAAAGATTTCAGAGGACGTTTGTTAGAACCAGTGATCGCACGACCGCGACGACCGTTATCCAGCAGGGCATCTACTGCTTCCTGCAGCATACGTTTTTCGTTACGTACGATGATGTCCGGCGCAGCCAGATCCAGCAGACGTTTCAGACGGTTGTTACGGTTGATCACGCGACGATACAGATCGTTCAGATCTGACGTTGCGAAACGACCACCATCCAGCGGTACCAGCGGACGCAGATCTGGCGGCAGAACCGGCAGAACGGTCAGGATCATCCACTCTGGCTTGTTGCCAGACATCACGAATGCTTCCAGCAGCTTGATACGCTTGGTCAGCTTTTTACGCTTGGTTTCGGAGTTAGTTTCGTTCAGCTCTTCACGCAGCTGCTCGCACTCTTTCTCCAGATCCATGCTTTTCAGCAGGGCCTGGATCGCTTCCGCACCCATTTTCGCGTCGAATTCGTCACCGAACTCTTCCAGCGCGTCCAAATACTGTTCTTCGGTCAGGATTTGGTTACGTTCCAGATTGGTCATACCGCCTTCGATCACAACATAAGATTCGAAGTACAGAACACGTTCAATATCACGCAGCGGCATATCCAGCAGCAGACCGATACGGGACGGCAGGGATTTCAGGAACCAGATGTGCGCAGTCGGAGATGCCAGTTCGATGTGGCCCATGCGCTCACGGCGCACTTTAGTCTGGGTCACTTCAACGCCGCACTTCTCACAGATCACACCACGGTGTTTCAGGCGCTTGTACTTACCGCACAGGCACTCATAGTCTTTTACTGGCCCGAAAATACGCGCACAGAAAAGGCCGTCACGCTCAGGTTTGAACGTACGGTAGTTGATGGTTTCCGGCTTCTTAACTTCACCGAAAGACCATGAACGGATCATGTCTGGCGAGGCCAGCGCAATTTTGATCGCATCAAACTCTTCGGTTTTAGTCTGCGCTTTCAGAAACTTTAATAAATCTTTCACGGATTTGCTCCCGTCGGAGTTAGCACAATCTGGTGCCGGGAGTGACTCCGGCACCAGTGACCTGTTTGAGCGAGAGTTACTCGTCTTCCAGTTCGATGTTGATACCCAGCGAACGGATCTCTTTCAACAGTACGTTGAAGGACTCCGGCATGCCCGGTTCCATCTGATGGTTGCCGTCCACGATGTTTTTATACATCTTGGTACGACCATTAACGTCATCAGACTTAACGGTGAGCATTTCCTGCAGGGTGTATGCTGCGCCATATGCTTCCAGCGCCCACACTTCCATCTCCCCGAAGCGCTGACCACCGAACTGCGCCTTACCACCCAGCGGCTGCTGAGTAACCAGGCTGTAAGAACCGGTAGAACGCGCATGCATCTTGTCATCAACCAGGTGGTTCAGTTTCAGCATGTACATATAGCCAACGGTAACCTGGCGCTCGAATTGCTCACCAGTACGGCCGTCGAACAGGGTAATCTGACCAGAAGTCGGCAGGCCACCCAGCTGTAACAGTTCCTTGATTTCAGACTCTTTCGCACCGTCGAATACCGGCGTTGCGATCGGCATACCTTTACGCAGGTTCTCAGCCAGACGCAGAACTTCTTCATCAGTGAAGGTGTTAAGGTCAACTTTCTGACGAACGTCGGAGCCCAGATCGTAGGCACGCTGGATGAATTCGCGCAGTTTCGCGACTTCCTGCTGCTGTTTCAGCATGGCGTTGATCTTATCGCCAATACCTTTAGCAGCCATACCCAGGTGAGTTTCCAGGATCTGACCGATGTTCATACGAGACGGTACGCCCAGCGGGTTCAGTACGATGTCTACCGGCGTGCCGTTTTCATCGTAAGGCATATCTTCGATCGGGTTGATCTTAGAGATAACACCCTTGTTACCGTGACGACCCGCCATTTTGTCACCAGGCTGGATCTGACGTTTAACGGCCAGATACACTTTAACGATTTTCAGCACGCCCGGTGCCAGGTCATCGCCCTGTGTGATTTTGCGACGTTTCGCTTCGAGTTTTTTCTCGAACTCGTGCTTCAGTTCGTCATACTGCTCAGCCAGCTGTTCCAGCTGATTTTGTTTGCTTTCGTCGGTCAGGCCGAGTTCCAGCCAGCGATCGCGCGGCAGTTTGTCCAGCTTCTCAGCTTCAACACCACCGGAAACCAGCACAGCATGGATACGGCTGAACAGGCCAGCTTCGAGGATCTGCAATTCTTCAGACAGGTCTTTTTTCGCCTGCTTCAGCTGCATCTCTTCGATTTCCAGCGCACGTTTGTCTTTTTCCACGCCATCGCGGGTAAAGACCTGAACGTCGATAACGGTACCGGAAACGCCGTTCGGTACGCGCAGAGAAGAGTCTTTAACGTCAGACGCTTTCTCACCGAAGATCGCGCGCAGCAGTTTTTCTTCCGGCGTCAGCTGGGTTTCACCTTTCGGCGTAACCTTGCCCACCAGAATGTCGCCGCCGGTCACTTCTGCACCGATGTAAACGATACCGGATTCATCCAGTTTGGAGAGCGCTGCTTCACCCACGTTCGGGATGTCGGCGGTGATCTCTTCCGGCCCCAGCTTGGTGTCACGGGACACACACGCCAGTTCCTGAATATGGATGGTGGTGAAACGATCTTCCTGAACCACACGCTCGGAGACGAGGATGGAGTCTTCGAAGTTGTAACCATTCCACGGCATGAACGCTACACGCATGTTCTGACCGAGCGCCAGTTCACCGAGGTCGGTGGACGGACCGTCTGCCAGCACGTCGCCGCGCTCAATTGGCTCACCCAGAGACACACACGGCATCTGGTTGATACAGGTGTTCTGGTTAGAACGGGTGTATTTGGTCAGGTTATAGATGTCGATACCTGCTTCGCCCGGGTACATCTCGTCTTCGTTAACTTTGATAACGATACGGGAAGCATCCACGTACTGAACAGTACCGCCACGCTTAGCAACTGCGGTTACACCGGAGTCAACGGCAACAGCACGTTCCATACCGGTACCAACCAGCGGCTTGTCAGCGCGCAGAGTCGGAACGGCCTGACGTTGCATGTTCGCACCCATCAATGCACGGTTGGCGTCATCGTGTTCCAGGAACGGGATCAGGGACGCACCGACGGAAACCACCTGCTGGGTGGAAACGTCCATGTAGTCAACCTGGTCGTTGCTGAACAAGCTGGATTCGCCTTTGCTACGGCAGGTTACGAGATCATCAACAAAGCGACCATCGTCGTCCAGGTTGGTGTTCGCCTGAGCGATAACGTAGTTACCTTCTTCAATCGCAGAAAGGTAATGGATCTCGTCAGTTACCACACCGTCAGTGACTTTACGGTACGGGGTCTCAAGGAAACCGTATTCGTTAGTCTGTGCATAAACGGACAGGGAGTTGATCAGACCGATGTTCGGACCTTCAGGCGTTTCGATTGGACATACGCGACCGTAGTGAGTCGGGTGTACGTCTCGAACTTCGAAGCCTGCGCGCTCACGGGTCAGACCGCCTGGGCCGAGTGCAGAGATACGACGTTTGTGCGTAATCTCAGACAGCGGGTTGTTCTGGTCCATAAACTGAGACAGCTGGCTGGAACCAAAGAACTCTTTCACTGCTGCAGAAATCGGCTTGGCGTTGATCATATCCTGAGGCATCAGGGTATCCAGATCGCCCAGAGACAGACGCTCTTTCACCGCACGCTCTACACGTACCAGGCCAACGCGGAACTGGTTTTCCGCCATTTCGCCAACGGAACGGATACGACGGTTGCCGAGGTGGTCGATATCATCCACTTCGCCTTTACCGTTACGGATACCGATGAGCTTCTTCATCACTTCAATGATGTCGTCTTTGCTCAGGATACCGGAACCTTCGATTTCGTCGCGCAGCAGAGAACGGTTGAACTTCATACGACCAACCGCAGACAAGTCATAGCGGTCTTCGGAGAAGAACAGGTTCTCGAACAGGCTTTCAGCCGCTTCACGCGTCGGTGGTTCACCAGGACGCATCATGCGGTAGATTTCAACCAGCGCACTCAGACGGTCGTTGGTTGGGTCGACACGGATGGTCTCAGAAATGTAGGCACCGTGATCCAGGTCGTTGGTAAACAGCGTTTCGATACGCTTGTGACCGGCCTGGCTCAGTTTCGCCAACAGATCCAGAGAGAGTTCCATGTTTGCCGGGCAAATCAGTTCGCCAGTAGACTCATCAACATAGTCTTTAGCGGCAACTTTGCCTGCAATGTACTCAACCGGGACTTCAATCAGTTTGATGTCATCTTTTTCCAGCTGGCGGATGTGACGCGCGGTAATACGACGCGCTTTTTCCACATACACTTTGCCGTTAGCTTCGATGTCGAAGGAGGCGGTTTCACCACGAAGGCGTTCCGGCACCAGTTCCATCTGCAGCTTGTTGTCACGAATTTCAAAGATGACTTTTTCAAAGAACAGGTCAAGGATCTGTTCAGTGGTGTAATTCAGTGCACGCAGAATGATGGTCGCTGGCAGTTTGCGGCGACGGTCAATACGTACAAACAGGTTGTCTTTCGGATCGAACTCGAAATCCAGCCATGAACCGCGGTAAGGAATGATACGCGCGTTATACAGCACTTTACCTGAAGAGTGAGTTTTACCTTTGTCGCTGTCAAAGAATACGCCAGGACTACGGTGAAGCTGAGACACGATGACGCGCTCAGTACCGTTAATAACAAAGGTACCGTTATCGGTCATGAGCGGAATTTCGCCCATGTAAACTTCTTGCTCTTTGATGTCTTTAACGGTGCCTTCCGGCGCTTCGCGCTCGTAGATCACCAGACGCAGTTTTACACGCAGCGGTGCCGAGTAGGTCACGCCACGGATCTGGCATTCTTTTACATCAAAGACAGGCTCGCCAAGACGGTAACTGACGTACTGCAGTTCCGAATTGCCGCTGTAGCTCGTGATCGGGAACACGGAACGGAATGCTGCTTCCAGACCGTACTGCCCTTCAGGATCTTGCTCGATAAACTTCTGGAACGAGTCAAGCTGGATAGAAAGGAGATATGGAATGTCCAGCACTTGCGGACGTTTTCCAAAATCCTTACGAATACGTTTTTTCTCGGTATAGGAGTAAACCATTAGGGTTCCTCAGCTCGCTGACAAGTCGACCCATCTGCCCGACGAAAGGGACAGTTTGTGCAACACTATTTTGTTGACCGGAAAGTGGGGCACTTTCCGCAATGCTTGTTGCTATCACGCTTAAACCATTTCGTTGCGATTTACACAAAGCGCGAGCCCTGTCGCAATATATTAAGTCGTCGATAGAAACAAGCATTGTGAGGGGAAGCCAGTAGTTAAACAGTGTGAAACACTACCAACGCCCTACAGCGCAAAAAGGCTGGTGACCAAAAAGTCACCAGCCATCAGCCTGATTTTTCAGGCTGCAACCGGAAGGGTTGGCTTATTTAACTTCAACTTCAGCGCCAGCTTCTTCCAGAGATTTTTTCAGAGCTTCAGCGTCATCTTTGCTCACGCCTTCTTTCAGAGAGGCCGGAGCAGATTCTACCAGGTCTTTAGCTTCTTTCAGACCCAGGCCAGTTGCGCCACGTACTGCTTTGATCACAGCAACTTTGTTAGCGCCAACAGCTTTCAGAATAACGTCGAATTCAGTTTTCTCTTCAGCAGCTTCAGCCGGGCCAGCAGCAACAGCTACAGCGGCAGCAGCAGAAACACCGAATTTTTCTTCCATTGCAGAGATCAGTTCTACAACGTCCATTACGGACATAGCGGATACTGCTTCAATGATTTGATCTTTAGTGATAGACATTTAAATTGTTCCTGAATATCAGAATAAGTTTATACGTAAGCAAATGCTTTAGAAAGATATCTGCGATTAAGCAGCTTCTTTCGCATCGCGTACAGCAGCCAGAGTACGAACCAGTTTGCCAGCCGAAGCTTCTTTCATGGTTGCCATCAGGCGTGCAATTGCTTCTTCGTAAGTCGGCAGAGTTGCCAGGCGATCGATCTGCGACGCCGGAATCAACTCACCTTCAAAGGCAGCGGCTTTGACCTCAAATTTTGCATTCGCTTTCGCGAATTCTTTGAACAGACGAGCAGCAGCGCCCGGGTGTTCCATAGAATATGCAATCAGGGTCGGACCAACGAACGCGTCTTTCAGGCACTCGAACTGAGTACCTTCAACAACACGGCGCAGCAGGGTGTTACGAACAACACGCATGTATACGCCGGCTTCGCGACCTGCTTTACGCAGTTCAGTCATTTTATCTACGGTAACGCCACGGGAATCCGCAACAACCGCAGACAGCGCGCCTTTGGCTACTTCGCTGACTTCAGCAACAATCGCTTGTTTGTCTTGAAGATTTAAAGCCATTAGCTTTGCTCCTGGATGTTTGCCAGGGCTTATGCCCTGGAACTCACTTCACTCTTCTCAAAGAAAAGAGCGTCTTAATACGGTGAGCAGAAACAAGCCAAAGATACTTATTAAAATGTCTTCAGGTTCTGTCACCGTCTACGCAGGGAATTAAGTTTCTTGCGAAACACCTGCGGTCTTGGACGGAGGCCTGGATTAGGCCAGGCTCCAACCGAAAATCTTTTCGTGGGCGAAGATTGTAGACAAATCCACCGCCCACGTAAAGGCGAATATTAGTTCGCCACCGCAGACAGACCAGACTGGTCAACTGCAACACCTGCACCCATAGTGGTGGAGATGCTAACTTTCTTGATGTACACGCCTTTCGCCTGAGTCGGTTTAGCTTTTTTCAGCGCAACCAGCAGAGATTCCAGGTTTTCTTTCAGTTTGTCAGCGTCAAAGTCCACTTTACCGATGGTGGTGTGGATGATGCCGTTTTTGTCGTTACGATAACGAACCTGACCTGCTTTAGCGTTCTTAACCGCTTCAGCAACGTTAGGGGTTACAGTACCAACTTTCGGGTTTGGCATCAGGCCACGCGGACCCAGAACCTGGCCCAGCTGGCCAACAACGCGCATTGCATCCGGGGAAGCAATAACAACGTCAAAGTTCATTTCGCCTTTCTTGATCTGTTCAGCCAGATCTTCCATACCTACCAGCTCAGCGCCAGCAGCTTTAGCTGCTTCGGCGTTCGGGCCCTGGGCAAATACGGCTACGCGAACTGAACGGCCAGTACCGTGCGGCAGTACAGTTGCACCACGTACGTTCTGGTCAGATTTACGAGCATCGATGCCGAGGTTAACAGCAACATCTACGCTTTCGTTGAATTTCGCAGTGGCCAGCTCTTTCAGCAGAGCAATGGCTTCGTTGATGTCGTACTGTTTGGTCGCATCAACTTTCTCACGGATCACGCGCATACGCTTGGTCAGTTTAGCCATTTCTTAATCCTCCACTACCAGGCCCATGGAACGCGCGGTACCTTCGATGGAGCGAGTCATCGCTTCAACGTCTGCACCAGTCATGTCCGCGGCTTTAGTCTGCGCGATTTCCTGCAGCTGAGCGCGGGAGATCTTGCCCACTTTGTCTTTGTTCGGCTTGCCGGAACCAGACTTAATACCAGCGGCTTTCTTCAGCAGAACGGCTGCCGGAGGCGTTTTGGTAACGAAAGTGAAAGAACGGTCAGCGTAAACGGTAATAACAACCGGGATCGGCAGACCTTTTTCCATGGAATCAGTTTTCGCGTTGAACGCTTTACAGAATTCCATGATGTTAACACCCTGTTGACCCAGAGCCGGACCTACTGGCGGACTCGGGTTTGCCATGCCAGCTGCAACCTGCAGCTTGACGTAGGCCTGGACTTTCTTAGCCATTGCAATTTCCTCGTGTGGGTATAGCGCCTTAAAAAGGCTCCCCGTGATTAATACTGTGTCTTACGGGCTCATGACCCATAAAAACAAAAGGCGCGAAATTGTATGTCAATTTCGCGCCCTGTGCAACGATTAAATCGCCGCTTTTTTGGTCGGCAGGTTAGGCTTTCTCTACCTGTGCAAAGTCCAGTTCAACTGGGGTTGCACGGCCAAAGATAGAAACAGAAACCTTGAGACGGGACTTCTCGTAGTCCACTTCTTCAACCACACCGTTAAAGTCTGCAAACGGACCGTCGCTGACGCGAACCATTTCACCCGGCTCGAACAGCGTTTTCGGACGTGGCTTGTCGCCAACCTGCTGCAGACGATTCATGATGGCATCGACTTCTTTGTCGCTGATCGGCGCCGGACGATCGGACGTCCCACCGATAAAGCCCATCACGCGCGGTACGCTGCGCACCAGGTGCCAGCTCGCATCGTTCATGACCATCTGAACCAGAACGTAACCCGGGAAGAATTTGCGCTCGCTCTTGCGACGCTGGCCACCACGGATTTCGACCACTTCTTCGGTCGGCACCATGACTTCGCCAAACAGCTCTTCCATGTTGTGTAATTTGATATGCTCACGCAGCGATGTAGCTACGCGGCCTTCAAAACCGGAAAACGCCTGAACGACGTACCAGCGCTTTTTAGGGGCTTCAGACATCTCAGAACCTCAGGCCAGTGATAAAGGATACCAGGCGAACCAGAATACCATCCAGTCCCCACAGGATCAGTGACATAACAGCAGTAACTGCTGCCACAATCAGCGTGGTGTGCAATGTTTCCTGGCGAGTTGGCCAAATCACTTTACGGACTTCGGTTCTCGCTTCACGGGCAAAAGCAACGGTCGCTTTACCCTTCGTCGTCAACAGCGCGACACCACCCGCTGCAGCAATTAAAATAACGACTGCCAGCGCGCGTAACGGCAGCATCATGTCACGATAAAGGTAGTTGCCAACGATAGCCACGATCAGCAGCGCAGCAACAACAACCCACTTCATCGCTTCCAGGCCGCGCCCGCTCCCTTGAGCTTCGGTATTCGCACTCATAAACCAACCTGTCACAAGAATTCAGACAAACATTTTTGCCCCGCCATGGCGAGGCAACCAAACCGAAATGCTCTATTGCGCTTCGGACTTAACGCCCTCTACAGAGCCTGTCTCAGCAATGATTATGACGTATAAAATCACTGATGAGCCAGGTTCTGGTTCGAAAGCGTGCAAAAAGGGCATCAAATGATGCCCTTTTATTGCGCATTGCGTCAAATGTTATCCGCGATTAGCTGATAACTTTAGCAACAACGCCCGCGCCAACGGTACGGCCGCCTTCACGGATTGCGAAACGCAGACCGTCATCCATCGCGATCGGGTGGATCAGGGTAACAACCATTTTGATGTTGTCGCCCGGCATTACCATCTCAACGCCTTCCGGCAGTTCGATGGTGCCAGTCACGTCAGTTGTACGGAAGTAGAACTGCGGACGGTAGCCTTTGAAGAACGGAGTATGACGGCCGCCTTCATCTTTGGACAGAATGTAAACTTCAGATTCGAATTTGGTGTGCGGCTTGATTGAACCCGGCTTAGCCAGTACCTGACCACGTTCGATTTCTTCACGTTTGATACCACGCAGCAGAACACCAACGTTCTCACCAGCACGGCCTTCGTCCAGCAGTTTGCGGAACATTTCAACGCCAGTACAGGTTGATTTCGCAGTATCTTTGATACCAACGATTTCAACTTCTTCACCCACTTTAACGATACCGCGCTCTACACGACCGGTTACAACAGTACCACGGCCGGAGATGGAGAATACGTCTTCGATAGGCAGCAGGAACGGCTTGTCAATCGCACGTTCTGGTTCCGGGATGTAAGAATCCAGGTAGCCAGCCAGTTCGATGATTTTCTCTTCCCACTGTGCTTCGCCTTCCAGCGCTTTCAGTGCAGAACCACGTACGATCGGGGTGTCGTCGCCCGGGAAATCGTACTGAGACAGCAGTTCACGAACTTCCATCTCTACCAGTTCCAGCAGCTCTTCGTCATCAACCATGTCGCATTTGTTCAGGAACACGATGATGTACGGAACGCCTACCTGGCGACCCAGCAGGATGTGCTCACGGGTCTGCGGCATCGGGCCGTCAGTCGCAGCAACAACCAGGATTGCGCCATCCATCTGAGCAGCACCGGTGATCATGTTTTTAACATAGTCGGCGTGGCCCGGGCAGTCTACGTGTGCGTAGTGGCGAGTCGGGGTGTCATATTCAACGTGAGAAGTGTTGATGGTGATACCACGAGCTTTTTCTTCCGGCGCGTTATCGATCTGATCGAATGCACGAGCAGAACCACCGTAGGTTTTAGCCAGAACGGTAGTGATTGCAGCAGTCAGTGTTGTTTTGCCATGGTCAACGTGGCCGATAGTACCGACGTTAACGTGCGGTTTTGTACGTTCAAACTTTTCTTTAGACATCGATTGTCCCTCTAAGACACGGATAAATCGGTGATATCACCACATCAACCAGGCGATATGCCTGAAATGTTGAATATTTAAGCTTACACAGAGAGAAACGGGAAGGAGAAGTGAAGTGGTGCTGATACCCAGAGTCGAACTGGGGACCTCACCCTTACCAAGGGTGCGCTCTACCAACTGAGCCATATCAGCACGTCTGGAGCGGGCAGCGGGAATCGAACCCGCATCATCAGCTTGGAAGGCTGAGGTAATAGCCATTATACGATGCCCGCATCCTGAAACTCGGCTACCCAGTTCTTTCTGTGACAAAAAAAGAGACATGTCTCTTTTTCGCTTGAGCCGGTTAATCTTTCAACCAGCCCAGACAGCAACTACGCTGCCAGAAAGTGGTGGTGGGGGAAGGATTCGAACCTTCGAAGTCTGTGACGGCAGATTTACAGTCTGCTCCCTTTGGCCGCTCGGGAACCCCACCGGACTTGATGGTGCCGACTACCGGAATCGAACTGGTGACCTACTGATTACAAGTCAGTTGCTCTACCTACTGAGCTAAGTCGGCATCAAGTAGCGCGCATTCTAGGTAGACCTGCGCCTGCATGCAACAAAAAAATCGCAGAAAACGTTCTATCGCTCACATTTTGTGCGCTGACATATAAAAATGCTGTAATTTCATGCAGAGCAGAACAATTATTCAGCACTTTAGTGTGTAAGTCAGTGAGAAAAACCGCTGCGTATATAAATGATTGTCAGGCAGGGGTCGGTGGGTTGAAGAAGGATGGGCCTGCTGCGATGCACGCCTTTATATAGAGAAGCATGTCTTTCTCTCTTTTCTGACGCGCTATCCTCTGATTCCTGCTTTCGTGACGCTGACCTTTGAATCCGTCAATGAAGGTGATTTTTTCTTATTATTCCTTTTCATCTGGTGTTACCCTCCTGCGTATTGTCCAAATTTAACTTACATGCGGCGTGCCATTCTTGCGGTCTGAAAAGTCGGCATCTCACCGATCGGTCAGTCATTGAGCGGTGAATGAGCATGGCAGGCAGAAATGTGCTTATGAGTAAAAAAGAGCAATCGTTAATGACGCCTTACCTTGAGTTCAACCGCAGCCAGTGGGCTGCACTTCGTGATTCAGTGCCGATGACCCTGACAGAAGGTGAAATCGCGCGGTTAAAAGGCATCAATGAAGACCTTTCTCTGGAAGAAGTTGCAGAGATCTATTTACCGTTGTCACGTTTACTCAATTTCTATATCAGTTCGAATTTACGTCGTCAGGCCGTTCTGGAGCAGTTCCTCGGTACCAACGGAGAACGCATTCCCTATATCATCAGCATTGCCGGCAGCGTGGCCGTGGGTAAGAGTACTACCGCCCGCGTGTTGCAGGCGCTGTTGAGCCGCTGGCCTGAGCATCGCCGCGTTGAGCTGATTACCACCGATGGCTTTCTTCACCCTAATGAGGTGTTAAAAGAGCGCGGGTTAATGAAGAAGAAGGGTTTCCCGCTGTCTTATGATATGCACCGGTTGGTGAAATTCGTATCCGATCTCAAATCTGGCGTACCTAATGTCAAAGCACCGGTCTATTCCCATCTTATCTATGATGTCATCCCCGATGGCGATAAGACGGTAACGCAGCCGGACATCCTCATTCTCGAAGGGTTAAACGTGCTGCAAAGCGGTATGGATTACCCACACGATCCGCATCATGTATTTGTATCGGACTTTGTCGACTTCTCTATTTATGTTGATGCGCCGGAAGATCTATTACAGACCTGGTATATCAACCGCTTCCTGAAATTCCGTGAAGGCGCGTTCAGTAATCCAGATTCTTATTTCCATAACTATGCCAAGTTATCCACTGAAGAAGCGGTCAATATCGCAACTTCCTTATGGAAAGAAATTAACTGGCTGAATTTGAAAGAAAATATACTACCAACTCGTGAACGTGCCAGTCTAATTATGACCAAGAGCGCCGATCATGCTGTAGAGCAAGTACGCTTACGTAAATAAGTAAAAAGGGAGAGCCTATGCTCTCCCTATTCTATCCGGCACTTCTTAATGATATTTCACCGCCTACCCACGGTTTGATAATACCATCCTGATCCAATAACAATGCTCCCTGAGCATCAATGCCCCGGCAGATGCCATAGATCTCTTTATCACCGATAATTAATTTTACTGGCCGGTTAATAAAGTTATCCAGCTTCTTCCAGCGTGTCAGATAAGGGCTTAATCCCTCTTGTTCAAACAGACGTAATGCATCGCGTAATTCACTGATGAGTCGTACCGCCAGCTGGTTACGATCCACAGCGATCCCAGCCTCCTGCAGGTTGATCCACCCCTGGTTGATGACGTCTGCCCCAACGGTCCGCATGGCAAGGTTAATACCTGCACCGATGACTATCTGGGCGGCATCCCCCGTTTTACCTGTCAGTTCAACCAGAATACCCGCGAGCTTTCTGTCCTGCAGATATAAATCGTTGGGCCATTTTACGCGCACCTCTTCAGCCCCCAGGGACTGTAGTACCTCAGCCATGACAATCCCGATGACCAGACTCAAGCCCATCGCGGCAGCCGGCCCCTGTTCAAGACGCCAGTACATGGAGAGATAGAGATTAGCACCAAAGGGAGAAAACCACTTCCGCCCGCGTCGTCCGCGGCCGGCCTGCTGGTATTCAGCCACACAGGTATCGCCTGAGTGTAAGGCGTCCATGCGATCCAGCAGATACTGGTTCGTTGAGTCGATCACCGGCAGAACGGCAATAGTACCCTCAGTAAACTGCCCTTTGATAAAAGCCTCATCAAGCAGCTGGACAGGTTCAGGCAGGCTGTACCCTTTCCCTGGCACGGTAAATACGTCCACGCCCCAGTCGCGTAAGGTCTGGACATGTTTATTAATCGCTGCTCTGCTCATACCGAGTCGTTCACCCAGCTGTTCGCCAGAATGAAATTCACCGTCCGCCAGAATGGATATCAGCGTTAATGGAATGGTATTGTCTTTCACGCGATCACCTCCACGGCATTCACTTCACCACGCTGACCAATAAATCGTACTTCCGGCTCCAGCCAGACATTGAATTTCTCACCGACCTGCTGGCGAACGTGATGGGCAAGCTGCACAACATCCTTACTGGTGGCATCGCCGGTGTTAATCAGCACGAGTGCTTGCTGACGATGCACTGCTGCACCACCCAGCGTCGTCCCTTTTAACTCGCACTGATCGATGAGCCAGCCTGCGGCAAGTTTCACATTGCCATCTGCCTGCGGATAATGCGGGGCGGCGGGAAACTGTGCCAGCAACGCCTGCGCTTGTTGAGCGGTGATAACCGGGTTCTTAAAGAAGCTGCCGGCATTACCATTCACCCGGGGATCAGGAAGCTTCGTCATACGCATATGGCACACTGAATTAAATACATCCTGAGGAGTGGCCGTACGCGGATCGAGGCGGGTCAAATCGCCGTAGGTCAGGATCGGCTGCCAGGTTTTCGACAGACGAAAACCGACGGCGACAATGGCATAACGGTCCTGATACTGATGTTTGAATGCACTGTCACGATACCCGAAGCGACACTCTTCAGCGCTAAGACGTAGCGTGTTGCCCGTTTCGAGCTCAAGACAGTCGACGTATTCACAGACGCGTTGCAGTTCGATGCCATAGGCACCGATGTTCTGAATAGGGGATGAACCCACACAGCCGGGGATCAACGCGAGGTTTTCAAGACCAGGCATACCATTATCGAGCGTGTACTGGACAAACTGGTGCCAGTTTTCCCCCGCCCCAACGTGCAGATGCCAGGCTTCCGGCTGCTCGACGACATCAATGCCCATAATACGATTCACGATGACGGTGCCGGCAAAGTCTTCCAGGAAGAGAACATTACTGCCTTCTCCCAGTAGCAGCACCGGGTGCTGATTTTTTACCGCTTCCTGCCAGGCAGAGAGTAATTGCTGCGCATTCTCTGCACGAACAATGTGTGCGGCCTGATGTGCAATACCAAACGTATTCCAGGGCTTGAGGGAGTGATTCATAGACGCTATCCAGAGACAAAAACACGGCTAGTTTACCGTATATATGGCGGGATCGCTTGTGGTTAGTCGTCAGGGGAACGTCGTTGAGGGGGAGGCAAACGCAAAAAGGCCATCCGTGAGGATGGCCTTTCGCTTGATTTGATGCCTGGCAGTTCCCTACTCTCGCATGGGGAGACCCCACACTACCATCGGCGCTACGGCGTTTCACTTCTGAGTTCGGCATGGGGTCAGGTGGGACCGCCGCGCTAGTGCCGCCAGGCAAATTCTGTTCGTCTAACGCCCTGCGGCATTAAACGCTAATCTGTATCAGCTGAAAATCTCTCAAATTCGCCAAAACATCTTCGGCGTTGTAAGGTTAAGCCTCACGGTTCATTAGTACCGGTTAGCTCAACGCATCGCTGCGCTTACACACCCGGCCTATCAACGTCGTAGTCTTCAACGTTCCTTCAGGACCCTTAAAGGGTCAGGGAGAACTCATCTCGGGGCAAGTTTCGTGCTTAGATGCTTTCAGCACTTATCTCTTCCGCATTTAGCTACCGGGCAATGCCATTGGCATGACAACCCGAACACCAGTGATGCGTCCACTCCGGTCCTCTCGTACTAGGAGCAGCCCCCCTCAATTCTCCAGCGCCCACGGCAGATAGGGACCGAACTGTCTCACGACGTTCTAAACCCAGCTCGCGTACCACTTTAAATGGCGAACAGCCATACCCTTGGGACCTACTTCAGCCCCAGGATGTGATGAGCCGACATCGAGGTGCCAAACACCGCCGTCGATATGAACTCTTGGGCGGTATCAGCCTGTTATCCCCGGAGTACCTTTTATCCGTTGAGCGATGGCCCTTCCATTCAGAACCACCGGATCACTATGACCTGCTTTCGCACCTGCTCGCGCCGTCACGCTCGCAGTCAAGCTAGCTTATGCCATTGCACTAACCTCCTGATGTCCGACCAGGATTAGCTAACCTTCGTGCTCCTCCGTTACGCTTTAGGAGGAGACCGCCCCAGTCAAACTACCCACCAGACACTGTCCGCAACCCGGATTACGGGTCTACGTTAGAACACCAGCCATTAAAGGGTGGTATTTCAAGGTTGGCTCCACGCAGACTGGCGTCCACGCTTCAAAGCCTCCCACCTATCCTACACATCAAGGACCAGTGTTCAGTGTCAAGCTATAGTAAAGGTTCACGGGGTCTTTCCGTCTTGCCGCGGGTACACTGCATCTTCACAGCGATTTCAATTTCACTGAGTCTCGGGTGGAGACAGCCTGGCCATCATTACGCCATTCGTGCAGGTCGGAACTTACCCGACAAGGAATTTCGCTACCTTAGGACCGTTATAGTTACGGCCGCCGTTTACCGGGGCTTCGATCAAGAGCTTCGCGTTGCCGCTAACCCCATCAATTAACCTTCCGGCACCGGGCAGGCGTCACACCGTATACGTCCACTTTCGTGTTTGCACAGTGCTGTGTTTTTAATAAACAGTTGCAGCCAGCTGGTATCTTCGACTGGTTTCAGCTCCGTGAGCAAGTCACTTCACCTACGCACCAGCGTGCCTTCTCCCGAAGTTACGGCACCATTTTGCCTAGTTCCTTCACCCGAGTTCTCTCAAGCGCCTTGGTATTCTCTACCTGACCACCTGTGTCGGTTTGGGGTACGATTCTGTGTTACCTGATGCTTAGAGGCTTTTCCTGGAAGCAGGGCATTTGTCACTTCAGCACCGTAGTGCCTCGTCATCACGCCTCAGTGTTAATAAGCAACCGGATTTACCTAATTGCTCCACCTACACGCTTAAACCGGGACAACCGTCGCCCGGCCAACATAGCCTTCTCCGTCCCCCCTTCGCAGTAACACCGAGTACAGGAATATTAACCTGTTTCCCATCGACTACGCCTTTCGGCCTCGCCTTAGGGGTCGACTCACCCTGCCCCGATTAACGTTGGACAGGAACCCTTGGTCTTCCGGCGAGCGGGTTTTTCACCCGCTTTATCGTTACTTATGTCAGCATTCGCACTTCTGATACCTCCAGCAGACCTCACAGTCCACCTTCAACGGCTTACAGAACGCTCCCCTACCCAACAACACATAAGTGTCGCTGCCGCAGCTTCGGTGCATGGTTTAGCCCCGTTACATCTTCCGCGCAGGCCGACTCGACCAGTGAGCTATTACGCTTTCTTTAAATGATGGCTGCTTCTAAGCCAACATCCTGGCTGTCTGTGCCTTCCCACATCGTTTCCCACTTAACCATGACTTTGGGACCTTAGCTGGCGGTCTGGGTTGTTTCCCTCTTCACGACGGACGTTAGCACCCGCCGTGTGTCTCCCGTGATAACATTCTTCGGTATTCGCAGTTTGCATCGGGTTGGTAAGTCGGGATGACCCCCTAGCCGAAACAGTGCTCTACCCCCGAAGATGAATTCACGAGGCGCTACCTAAATAGCTTTCGGGGAGAACCAGCTATCTCCCGGTTTGATTGGCCTTTCACCCCCAGCCACAAGTCATCCGCTAATTTTTCAACATTAGTCGGTTCGGTCCTCCAGTTAGTGTTACCCAACCTTCAACCTGCCCATGGCTAGATCACCGGGTTTCGGGTCTATACCCTGCAACTTAACGCCCAGTTAAGACTCGGTTTCCCTTCGGCTCCCCTATACGGTTAACCTTGCTACAGAATATAAGTCGCTGACCCATTATACAAAAGGTACGCAGTCACCCCATAAAAGAGGCTCCCACTGCTTGTACGTACACGGTTTCAGGTTCTGTTTCACTCCCCTCGCCGGGGTTCTTTTCGCCTTTCCCTCACGGTACTGGTTCACTATCGGTCAGTCAGGAGTATTTAGCCTTGGAGGATGGTCCCCCCATATTCAGACAGGATACCACGTGTCCCGCCCTACTCTTCGAACTCACTACATATGCATTTTTGTGTACGGGAGTATCACCCTGTACCCTGCGACTTTCCAGACGCTTCCACTAACACACATGCTGATTCAGGTTCTGGGCTCCTCCCCGTTCGCTCGCCGCTACTGGGGGAATCTCGGTTGATTTCTTTTCCTCGGGGTACTTAGATGTTTCAGTTCCCCCGGTTCGCCTCATGCCACTATGTATTCATGACATGATAGTGCAAAGGATTGCACTGGGTTTCCCCATTCGGGTATCGCCGGTTATAACGGTTCATATCACCTTACCGGCGCTTATCGCAGATTAGCACGCCCTTCATCGCCTCTGACTGCCAGGGCATCCACCGTGTACGCTTAGTCGCTTAACCTCACAACCCGAAGATGTTTCACTTCTGATTGCAAAAATTTGAGAGACTCGAACACACCATTTTTCTTTTCTTATTACGGAGAAAAGAAACAGTGTGTCGTTTCAATTTTCAGCTTGATCCAGATTTTTAAAGAGCAAATATCTCAAACGAGACTCGGAAGTCTGTTTTGAGATATATAGGCCGGTGACTTTCACTCACAAACCAGCAAGTGGCGTCCCCTAGGGGATTCGAACCCCTGTTACCGCCGTGAAAGGGCGGTGTCCTGGGCCTCTAGACGAAGGGGACACTGAAGTCTCAATCGCAAGACGCCTTGCTTTTTACTTTCTATCAGACAATCTGTGTGGACACTGCAAGGCAGGTTCTTTCAGGTAAGGAGGTGATCCAACCGCAGGTTCCCCTACGGTTACCTTGTTACGACTTCACCCCAGTCATGAATCACAAAGTGGTAAGCGCCCTCCCGAAGGTTAAGCTACCTACTTCTTTTGCAACCCACTCCCATGGTGTGACGGGCGGTGTGTACAAGGCCCGGGAACGTATTCACCGTGGCATTCTGATCCACGATTACTAGCGATTCCGACTTCACGGAGTCGAGTTGCAGACTCCGATCCGGACTACGACATACTTTATGAGGTCCGCTTGCTCTCGCGAGGTCGCTTCTCTTTGTATATGCCATTGTAGCACGTGTGTAGCCCTACTCGTAAGGGCCATGATGACTTGACGTCATCCCCACCTTCCTCCAGTTTATCACTGGCAGTCTCCTTTGAGTTCCCGGCCGAACCGCTGGCAACAAAGGATAAGGGTTGCGCTCGTTGCGGGACTTAACCCAACATTTCACAACACGAGCTGACGACAGCCATGCAGCACCTGTCTCACGGTTCCCGAAGGCACCAAGGCATCTCTGCCAAGTTCCGTGGATGTCAAGAGTAGGTAAGGTTCTTCGCGTTGCATCGAATTAAACCACATGCTCCACCGCTTGTGCGGGCCCCCGTCAATTCATTTGAGTTTTAACCTTGCGGCCGTACTCCCCAGGCGGTCGACTTAACGCGTTAGCTCCGGAAGCCACGCCTCAAGGGCACAACCTCCAAGTCGACATCGTTTACAGCGTGGACTACCAGGGTATCTAATCCTGTTTGCTCCCCACGCTTTCGCACCTGAGCGTCAGTCTTTGTCCAGGGGGCCGCCTTCGCCACCGGTATTCCTCCAGATCTCTACGCATTTCACCGCTACACCTGGAATTCTACCCCCCTCTACAAGACTCTAGCCTGCCAGTTTCGAATGCAGTTCCCAGGTTGAGCCCGGGGATTTCACATCCGACTTGACAGACCGCCTGCGTGCGCTTTACGCCCAGTAATTCCGATTAACGCTTGCACCCTCCGTATTACCGCGGCTGCTGGCACGGAGTTAGCCGGTGCTTCTTCTGCGGGTAACGTCAATTGCTGTGGTTATTAACCACAACACCTTCCTCCCCGCTGAAAGTACTTTACAACCCGAAGGCCTTCTTCATACACGCGGCATGGCTGCATCAGGCTTGCGCCCATTGTGCAATATTCCCCACTGCTGCCTCCCGTAGGAGTCTGGACCGTGTCTCAGTTCCAGTGTGGCTGGTCATCCTCTCAGACCAGCTAGGGATCGTCGCCTAGGTGAGCCGTTACCCCACCTACTAGCTAATCCCATCTGGGCACATCTGATGGCAAGAGGCCCGAAGGTCCCCCTCTTTGGTCTTGCGACGTTATGCGGTATTAGCTACCGTTTCCAGTAGTTATCCCCCTCCATCAGGCAGTTTCCCAGACATTACTCACCCGTCCGCCGCTCGTCACCCGAGAGCAAGCTCTCTGTGCTACCGCTCGACTTGCATGTGTTAGGCCTGCCGCCAGCGTTCAATCTGAGCCATGATCAAACTCTTCAATTTAAGTTTGATGCTCGTGAATTAAACTTCGTAATGAATTACGTATGTTCACTCCAGAGACTTGGTATTCATTTAGCGTCCGAAGACGTTTAAGAATCCATGTCCTTGAGTGCCCACACAGATTGTCTGATAAATTGTTAAAGAGCAGTTGCGACGCGCTTTAGCGCTGTGTCGCGAGGTCCCGTATATTACGTTTTCCTCGTTCAGAGTCAAGCGATTATTTTGCTTTTCTCTGCCGGTCATTCCCGGAGGAAGACCTTCTGACCCGCTGGCCTGTAAGCCGTTGTTCCGTGTCAGTGGAGGCGCATTATAGGGAGTTATTCCGGGCTGACAAGTCTAATATGCAAAAAACTTTTTAAGCGCTCAATTTCCAGGCGTTACGCCTGATTTAACGGCGATTTGTGGGTTAAATGAGCAATATCACGGGCAAAAGCGGCCACATTATCCCAGTCGGTATACACCACTTCTTTACTGGTATCCGTTTCGCCGCCGGTCATTTTCATAATCAGACGGATCATGACACGATCAAGCCAGCCATAACGCGGATAACGAAGCGCGCCGGCAAACACCGCACACTGGTCAGGCTGCCAGGGCGAGTTAAGCAAGAACTTGCGCGTATAGCTATTGGTCTGCGGCGTACGCTTCTCAGGTTTACGCGCCACCAGGTTCACCGAGAAAAATGCCCCCGGTCGGGCATTCAGCTCCTGCAGGTGCTTTTTCACAAAGCGATCGAGCACAGGATGAAAATGCCCATAGCGAATTGAGGCGCCAATCACGACACGATTATAGGCAGACCAGTCGATCTCCCCGGTACGGTTAAGATTCACCACATCCGCATACACGCCCAGTTCGTTAAGCTGGGATGCCAGATAAGAGGCAATTTCACGCGTTTGCCCGTCCCGGGTGGAGAACAATATTAACGTTTTCACAAACAGCTTCCTTATTCACGCCAGAAGGTGGGGGTAAAGAGTACCAGCAGCGTAAAGACTTCAAGACGACCAAACAGCATATTAGCGATGAGCACCCATTTCGCGATGGGGTTCATGCTGGCAAAGTTATCGGCCACCACACCTAGCCCCGGGCCGAGGTTATTCAGCGTAGCCACCACAGAGGCGAACGCCGAGAAGTCATCCACGCCGGTGGCGATGATCGCCAGCATACTGACGATAAACACCAGCGCATACGCGGAGAAGAATCCCCATACGGCTTCCAGAATACGCTCCGGCAACGCACGATTTCCCAACTTGATGCTGTAAACCGCATTCGGGTGAACCAGACGTTTCAGCTCACGGTTGCCCTGCTTAAACAGCAACAGGATACGGATCACTTTCAGTCCGCCGCCCGTTGAACCCGCGCAACCCCCAATAAATGCCGAACAGAGCAGTAGCACCGGCAGGAACAGCGGCCAGCGAGCAATGCTGTCAGTGGTAAATCCGGCGGTCGTCGCCATCGACACCACCTGGAAGAATGCCTGGTTCAGGGTGGTTACCGCCGAGTCGTACACATCGTGGAACCACAGCACCAGCGTACAGATGAACACCAGCGTCAACTGCACGCCGATAAACATCCTGAATTCCGGATCGCGCCAGTACACTTTCAGGTTACGACCGCTTAATAAAGAGAAGTGCAGACCATAGTTACAGCCGGAGATAAGCAAGAAGATGGCGATAATGGTGTTAATTGTCGGACTGTCAAAGTAACCGACGCTGGCATCGTGTGTGGAAAAACCGCCAATCGCAATGGTCGCAAAACTGTGGCTAATGGCATCGAAAGCAGGCATCCCCGCAAACCATAATGCCAGCGCACAGGCCACCGTCAGCAGAACATAGATAAGCCACAGGGTTTTCGCTGTTTCCGCAATACGTGGACGCATCTTGTTATCTTTCAACGGCCCCGGCATTTCCGCGCGATAGAGCTGCATCCCCCCAACGCCAAGGATAGGCAGAATGGCTACCGCCAGCACGATGATCCCCATACCGCCGAACCATTGTAGCATCTGTCGGTAGAACAGGATGGCATGCGGCAGCGAGTCCAGACCCACCAGCGTCGTCGCGCCGGTGGTAGTTAAGCCGGAGAAAGATTCAAAAAACGCATCGGTGACCGTCAGGTTCGGACGTTCCGAGAAGATAAAGGGCAATGCCCCCACGCTGCCCAGCACTGTCCAGAACAGTACGACGATCAGAAAGCCTTCCCGTGATTTCAGCTCGCCCTTCTGGCGGCGGTTGGGCCACCACAGCAGTGAACCAATCGCCAGCGCCACGAAAAACGTCTGTGTAAATGCGCGCCCCGCACCGTCACGGTAAAGGAGAGCGACCAGTCCGGGCAGGATCATGGTCCCGGAAAATAAGATGACCAGCAGTCCAACAATTCGGGTTATGGCACGGAAATGCATCTCTGCCGCGTCCTTAGGTAGTAATAAATGAGGTGGGGATTATTCTTCAATCGCCAGTAATTGCAATGAACCACGGCTAAAATCCGCCAGCTTTGCCGAAAATTCAGCCAATCTGCTGTGGGGAAGCGCCACACGCAGATGCACCAGATCCTGATATCGACTTTCGACAATCTTTCCTTCGAACTGTAAAAGCAGCGACTCAATCCCTGCCAGTTGGGCGTAATCACAGCTCAAAGTATATGCGGTCAACGGCATTTTGCGGACAGTTGTCAGCTGATTCAGCGCACGCTGCACCCCGCCACCATAGGCTTTCACCAGCCCGCCCGTGCCTAATAAAACACCGCCATAGTAGCGTACCACTACCGCGGTGATTTCGCCGACGCCGCTGCCCATCAGCTGCGCCAGCATCGGTTTGCCGGCCGTGCCCGACGGTTCGCCATCATCCGAGAAACCCAGTTGCTGAGAATCATCCGGCGCGCCAGCCACCCACGCGACACAATGGTGCCGCGCATCCGGGTGCGCCGCCCGCACCGACTCAACAAAGGCCTTTGCCGCTTCTACGCCATCGGTATGGGCCAGCAGCGTGATAAAGCGGCTCTTTTTGATCTCTTCAACGACGGTGACCGGCTCCGCCGGTATCGGCCAGCTTTCCATTACGCCAGCTTCAGATCCCGCGTCATGTTTTCCACACCGTTTTCATGGATCACCACGTTGTCTTCGATACGGATGCCGCCGAACGGTTTAAGCGCTTCAATCTTCTGCCAGTTGAAGTGCTTGCTGAACGCCCCTTCACGCCACGGTGCCAGCAGGGAATCAATAAAGTAAATCCCCGGCTCGATAGTCACTACCATGCGCGGCTGCATGACGCGCGTGCAGCGCAGATAAGGGTATTTCGACGGCGCAGCCAGATGTGTGCCGCTTTCGTCCTGCATAAACCCGGCGACATCGTGCACCTGCAGACCCAGCGGATGACCAATACCGTGCGGCATAAACGGCCCGGTCAGATCATTTTCCACCATCGCTTCTTCGCTGATATCGGTCACGATCTGATGACGACGCAGCAGTTTCGCGATGCGCTGATGGAACTGGACGTGATACTCCACGTAACTGACGCCCGCTTTCATGGTGCCGATCAGTGCCAGTTGTTCTTCATTAACATCTTTGATCAACTGCGCAAAATCGGTGTCGCCATTCGCAGCCCAGGTACGGGTCAGATCCGCGGCATAACCGTTGTATTCCGCGCCCGCATCCAGCAGGAAGCTGCGCATTTCAGACGGCGCGCGGTGATCCAGCTTCGTATAGTGCAGCACAGACGCGTGTTCATTCAGCGCCACAATATTGCTGTAGGGCACGTCCGTATCGCGATGACCGGTAGCCGTCAGGTAGGCAAGGTTGATATCGAACTCGCTCATCCCCGACTGGAAAGCTTCATGCGCCGCACGATGCCCCATTACTGCTGTCTTCTGCGCTTCGCGCATACAGGCCAGTTCATAGTCAGTTTTGTAGGCGCGATAATAATGCAGGAAGTCGATCACCCCTTTCGGATTGATATGTTCCGCTTTGATTTCAAGCGCAGCGGCACGTTCTGCTACCGGTCCGATATAGGCGATGTTGCCCCGTGCCGCAGGGAGCTGGCTGGCGATACCGTCGGCTTTTGGCAGCGCAATGATGTCGATTTCTTCCGTCCAGAAAGACACCGGTAACGGTTCAACGTTGTGCCAGTAATCTACCGGCAGATAGAACCACAGTTTAGGTTTGTTCACGCCGTCCACCAGCAACCAGCAGTTGGGCACCTGCGTCACCGGCACCCAGGCCTTGAACTGAGGGTTGACCTTAAACGGGTACGCATGGTCATCAAGGAAGACATTCATCAGCTCGCCAGAGTGGATGAGCAGCGCATCCAGCTTGAAACGGGCCAGAACATCGCGGGTGCGTTCCTGTAACGTAACGATATGATTTTTATAAAGTGCGGCCAATGATTCCATGATCTTCCCTTCGCTAGTTTAAGCCTGAATTGTTCGCATCTTAGCACAGGAGCGAAAGGCTGCGTGATTTCCGCTAAGCGTGATCGGCGCTGCAACTTTTTAAAGAGTTATTTGCAATTTATTAACATAAAAACCACACTCCGTCTCATCTGGTAAGACCAGTAATGATGCTGGATTCAGGAGACTGACATGCTCTACAAAGGCGATACCCTGTACCTCGACTGGCTGGAAGACGGCATTGCCGAACTGGTGTTCAGTGCACCCGGCTCAGTCAACAAGCTCGACACCGCCACCGTCGCCAGCCTCGGCGAGGCGCTTGGCGTAGTGGAAAAACAAACGAATTTAAAAGGGCTGCTGCTGCGTTCTGACAAAGCGGCCTTTATTGTCGGTGCCGACATCACTGAATTCCTTTCTCTGTTCCAGGTGCCGCAGGAACAGCTCAGCCAGTGGCTGCATTTTGCCAACAGCGTATTCAACCGTCTGGAAGATTTGCCGGTGCCGACGATCTCGGCTGTGAACGGTTACGCCCTCGGCGGCGGCTGCGAATGTGTGCTGGCGACCGATTACCGTCTTGCCACGCCAGAACTGCGTATCGGCTTGCCGGAAACTAAACTGGGCATCATGCCGGGCTTTGGGGGATCAGTACGTATGCCCCGCCTGCTCGGAGCGGACAGCGCGCTGGAAATCATTGCCGCCGGTAAAGATGTCGATGCCGTGCAGGCGCTGAAGATTGGCCTGGTGGATGGCATCGTGAAGCCGGAAAAACTCCGCGACGGCGCGGTGGCGATCCTGCGTCAGGCCATCAATGGCGATCTCGACTGGAAAGCCAAACGTCAGCCGAAGCTCGAGCCGCTTAAATTAAGCAAAATTGAAGCCGCCATGAGCTTCTCCATTGCCAAAGCGATGGTCATGCAGACCGCCGGAAAACACTATCCGGCACCGCTCACGGCGGTAAAAACCATTGAGGCCGCAGCAAAATATGGCCGTGAAGAGGCGCTGAAGCTGGAGAACCAGAGCTTTGTGCCGCTGGCCCATACCAATGAAGCCCGGGCGCTGGTCGGTATCTTCCTTAACGATCAGTACGTCAAAGGCCAGGCCAAAAAGCTGACCAAAGATACAGAGACTCCGAAACAGGCTGCCGTGCTCGGTGCGGGCATTATGGGTGGCGGCATCGCTTACCAGTCCGCCTGGAAAGGCGTGCCGGTGATCATGAAAGATATCAACGACAAATCCCTTACGCTCGGCATGAACGAAGCCGCGAAGCTGCTGAATAAGCAGCTTGAGCGCGGAAAAATTGACGGACTGAAGCTGGCCGGGGTGATCGGGACTATCCATCCGACGCTGGATTACGCCGGTTTCGAGCGCGTTGATGTGGTTGTCGAAGCGGTCGTTGAGAATCCGAAGGTGAAAAAAGCCGTGCTCACCGAAACGGAAAGCCGCGTGCGCCCGGATACCGTACTGGCGTCCAATACCTCTACTATTCCAATCGGCGAACTGGCCAGCGTGCTGCAACGCCCGGAAAACTTCTGTGGTATGCATTTCTTCAACCCGGTGCACCGCATGCCGCTGGTCGAGATCATTCGCGGCGAGAAAACGGCCGACAGCACTATCGCCAAAGTGGTCGCCTGGGCCAGCAAAATGGGTAAAACCCCGATTGTGGTTAACGACTGCCCGGGCTTTTTCGTCAACCGCGTGCTGTTCCCCTATTTTGCCGGTTTTAGCCAGTTGCTGCGCGATGGCGCGGACTTCCGCAAAATCGACAAAGTGATGGAGAAACAGTTTGGCTGGCCGATGGGTCCGGCATACCTGCTGGATGTCGTCGGTATTGATACCGCGCACCACGCCCAGGCGGTGATGGCAGAAGGCTTCCCGCAGCGTATGCAGAAAGATTACCGTGATGCTATCGACGCGCTGTTTGACGCCGGTCGTTTCGGGCAGAAAAACGGTCAGGGCTTCTGGCGGTACAAAGCAGACAGCAAGGGCAAGCCGAAGAAAGAAGAAGACAGCGCAGTGGATGACCTGCTGGCTGGCATCAGTCAGCCAAAGCGTGATTTCTCCGATGAAGAAATTATCGCCCGCATGATGATCCCGATGGTTAACGAAGTGGTGCGTTGTCTGGAAGAAGGCATTATCGCCAGCCCTGCGGAAGCCGATATGGCGCTGGTTTATGGCCTTGGCTTCCCGCCGTTCCACGGCGGCGCGTTCCGCTGGCTGGATACTCAGGGCAGCGCAAAATATCTCGATATGGCCCAGCAGTATCAGCATCTCGGCCCGCTCTATCAGGTGCCGGAAGGGCTGCATGAGAAAGCGCGCCATAACGAACCCTATTATCCCCTGGCTGAGCCTGCTCGCCCGGTGATTGAAACACAAACGGCTTAAGGAGTGACGATGGAACAGGTAGTCATTGTTGATGCAATTCGTACCCCGATGGGCCGTTCAAAAGGGGGCGCATTCCGCCATGTACGTGCGGAAGATCTTTCTGCCCACTTGATGCGCAGCCTGCTGTCACGCAATGCGCAGCTGGAAGCCACCGCCCTCGACGATATTTACTGGGGCTGTGTACAGCAGACGCTGGAGCAAGGTTTTAACATCGCCCGTAACGCCGCGCTGCTGGCGGAGATCCCGCATTCGGTACCGGCGAACACCGTCAACCGTCTGTGCGGTTCGTCCATGCAGGCGCTGCACGATGCCGCGCGTATGATCATGACCGGCGATGCGCAGGCCTGTCTGATTGGCGGTGTCGAACACATGGGCCATGTGCCGATGAATCACGGCGTCGATTTTCACCCCGGCCTCAGCCGTAACGTGGCGAAAGCGGCGGGCATGATGGGCTTAACCGCCGAAATGCTGGCCCGCATGCATGGCATCAGCCGTGAAATGCAGGATCAGTTTGCCGCCCGCTCTCACGCCCGCGCCTGGGCAGCAACACAGTCCGGCGCGTTTAAAAATGAAATCATCCCCACCGGCGGCCACGACGCAGACGGCGTGCTGAAACAGTTTAATTACGACGAAGTGATCCGCCCGGAAACCACGGTTGAGACCCTTTCCACCCTCCGACCGGCGTTTGATCCGGCGAACGGTACGGTCACGGCGGGCACCTCTTCCGCCCTGTCCGACGGAGCCGCCGCCATGCTGCTGATGAGCGAAAGCCGCGCCCGTGAACTGGGTCTGAAACCCCGCGCCCGTATTCGTTCGATGGCGGTGGTTGGCTGCGATCCGTCGATTATGGGTTACGGCCCGGTTCCGGCGTCAAAACTGGCGCTGAAAAAAGCCGGCCTGACTGCCAGCGATATCGATCTGTTTGAGATGAACGAAGCCTTTGCCGCACAGATCCTGCCGTGCATTAAAGATCTGGGGCTGATGGAGCAGATCGATGAGAAGATCAACCTTAACGGCGGCGCGATCGCTCTCGGTCACCCGCTGGGTTGTTCCGGTGCGCGTATCAGCACCACACTGTTGAATCTGATGGAACGCAAAGACGCGCAGTTTGGCCTGGCCACCATGTGTATCGGTTTAGGTCAGGGCATCGCAACGGTGTTTGAGCGAGTCTGAGTAAAGTAAAAGCGTTTTAGTTGCCGTTTTTCCCGCCTGTCAGGGGCGGGTTTTTTATTGGTGATTTCCCCCTCACCCTAACCCTCTCCCGGAGGGAGAGGGAACAGTTTGTGGACCTGTCCTTCTCCCTCTCCCTGGGGAGAGGGCCGGGGTGAGGGGATAACATCAAATAAACGCGAACGCATCACCAAACAGGCGATCTTCACGCGCACCACGTTCGTTACAGAACAGGTCGCGGGCGATTTTTGCCATCTCAAAACGTCCGGCGATATAAATATCGTGCCCGGCCAGCGTTCCGTGATCCTGCAATACCGCCGTTAACACCGTGCCGCTGCGGCCGCGCCAGTTTTCTTCCGGCTGCTCAACAACGGCTTCAATACGCAGGTTCGGGTGATTGACCGACAGCGCTTCCAGCTCGGCCAGATCGTACAGGTGTTTCTCCTCGCGGCCGCCCCAGTAGAGGGTAATATCGCGGTTCGCATTGCGCGCCAGCGACGTCAGCAGAATCGAACGCACATAGGAGAACCCGGTGCCGCCAGCGATCAAAATCAGCGGACGCTCTTCGTCGTCGCGCAGCCACGCGTCGCCATGCGGCATATCGACCAGAATTTCATTCTCTTTGAGGATACGGTCCATCACTGCCATGGCATACAGATTGAGCTCGGAAGCGCCGATGTGCAGCTCAATAAACTCACGCTCATTGGGCGTAGAAGCCATCGAAAAAGGGCGTTTATCGCGCTCGTCCATCACCACCATCAGATACTGTCCCGCGCGGAAGGAAACGTCAGCTTCCGGCACTAAACGGACGCGATATACCGTATCGGTGATAGCATCTACCGAGGTCACTTTACAGCTTAAGGTTGTCATGCGCTCCCTCTGTCGGGTCTGTTCTCGTCATTAAAGATGGCCAGTTCATCCCAGATGGCGTCGACACGCGCCGTCACCGCAGGATCCTTAACTATCGGTCGTCCCCATTCACGCTGGGTTTCGCCGGGCCATTTGTTGGTGGCATCCAGGCCCATTTTTGAACCAAGACCGGAGACCGGCGAGGCAAAGTCCAGATAATCTATCGGCGTGTTCTCTACCAGCACCGTATCCCGCGCCGGGTCCATACGGGTAGTGATCGCCCAAATCACATCATTCCAGTCGCGCGCGTTAACGTCGTCATCACACACGATCACAAATTTGGTGTACATAAACTGCCGTAAAAATGACCACACGCCCATCATCACGCGCTTGGCATGTCCGGCGTACTGCTTTTTCATGGTCACTACCGCCAGGCGGTAGGAACACCCTTCCGGCGGCAGATAGAAATCAACGATCTCCGGGAACTGCTTTTGCAGAATGGGCACCAGCACTTCGTTCAGCGCCACGCCGAGCACCGCCGGTTCATCAGGCGGACGGCCGGTGTAGGTCGAATGGTAAATCGCATCGTTACGCTGGGTAATGTGCGTCACCGTGAAGACCGGGAAATTATCCACTTCGTTATAATAGCCCGTATGATCGCCATACGGCCCTTCCGGTGCCATTTCGCCCGCTTCAATATAGCCTTCAA
This sequence comes from Enterobacter kobei, assembly GCF_018323985.1. Lineage (GTDB taxonomy): Bacteria > Pseudomonadota > Gammaproteobacteria > Enterobacterales > Enterobacteriaceae > Enterobacter_D > Enterobacter_D kobei_A. The sequence goes on from NZ_AP024590.1 coordinate 4,323,729, forward strand.
GGACGATTTCCGCGCTGGCGGGCACTTCCAGATCGCTGGAAATACACTTCACCACTTCGGTTTTAGTCCCGCGCAGCAGGCCCGCAAACGCATACTCAGAAAGCGTGTCCGGCACAGGCGTGACCGCGCCAAGAATGGTTGCTGGATCGGCACCTAAGGCCACCGCCACCGGGAAACGCTCGCCAGGCCGGGCTTTACACCATTCCTGATAATCCAGCGCGCCGCCACGATGCGACAGCCAGCGCATAATGAGTTTGTTTTTGCCGATTAACTGCTGGCGATAAATCCCCAGATTCTGCCGCTCTTTGTGCGGACCACGGGTGATGGTCAGTCCCCAGGTGATCAGCGGCGCGACATCGTCCGGCCAGCACTGCATGATAGGGATCTGCGTCAGATCCACCGCCTCGCCCTGCACCACATTTTGCTGGCACGGCGCATCACGCAGCCGTTTCGTCGGCATGTTAAGCACCTGCTTAAACTGCGGCAGTTTATCAAACAGATCGCGGAACCCTTTCGGTGGCTCCGGCTCTTTTAAAAAGGCCAGCAGCTTGCCCACTTCACGCAGCGCAGTCACCTCTTCCTGCCCCATGCCTAATGCCACGCGGCGCGGCGTGCCAAATAAATTGCACAGCACGGGCATGGAGTAACCTTTGGGGTTTTCGAATAACAGCGCCGGGCCACCAGCACGCAGAGTGCGGTCGGCTATCTCGGTAATTTCCAGATGAGGATCAACCGGAAACGTGATGCGTTTGAGTTCGCCCTGCCGTTCGAGCAGCGCCATAAAGTCGCGTAGGTCGTGGTATTTCATGCAGTTAATCATGGCCTCTCAGTAAGCCGGTTATTATACGGCGAACGCCCGCGTGATGCTGTAATTTTGTTAAATAAGCGTAAAACTCACGGCAAACGCGTCGCCACCACCGGGTATAATGAACTTAGCGATCCTGTGTCGATTTTGGTATCCTTGCGCCCGAACACAAGGGAAGATGATGATGCAAGCCTGGTATTTATTGTATTGCAAACGGGGACAGCTTCAGCGCGCTCAGGAACATCTTGAACGCCAGGCCGTCAACTGCCTGACGCCGATGATCGAACTGGAAAAGATGGTGCGCGGTAAACGAACCCGCGTCAATGAACCGCTTTTCCCTAACTACCTGTTCGTACAGTTCGACCCGGAAATCATTCATACCACTACCATCAGCGCCACCCGCGGCGTCAGCCATTTCGTGCGTTTTGGTGCCAGCCCGGCAGTGGTGCCCGCTACGGTGATTGAACAGCTCTCGACCTGCCAGCCGGAAGGGATCACCGATCCCGATACCCCTTACGCAGGCGACAACGTGGTGATCACCGAAGGCGCGTTTACCGGCCTGCAGGCGATCTTTACCGAGCCGGATGGGGAAGCGCGTTCAATGCTGCTGCTCAACTTTCTCAACAAGCAAGTGCTGCAAAGCGTCAAAAACACCGAGTTCCGCAAAGCCGATCCCGCTTAAAACGCCACACCAAAAACGCGTTTTACATTCGCGTCCGTGGCGTTGCTTACCGCCTCTGCCGTTTCACCGCGCAGTGCCGCGATACGTTCGACAATATGGCCCAGATACGCAGGTTCATTGCGCCGCGAGGCGGGTTTTGGTTTGAGATCGCGCGGCAACAGATAAGGTGCGTCCGTTTCCACCATCAGCCTGTCAGCCGGAATATGCGGCACGACGGCGCACAGCTCCGCACCACGGCGCTCATCGCACACCCAGCCGGTGATACCCAGATATAATCCCGCCGCCAGACACTCCTCCGCCTCGGCCTGCGATCCGGTAAAACAGTGCAGCACCGCGCCCGGCAGCCGATCCAGCCACGGCGTCAGCAGCGTCAGAAAACGCTCATGAGCATCGCGACAGTGTAAAAACACCGGCATCGACAGTTCAGCGGCAATCGCCAACTGTGCGGTAAAGGCTGCTTCCTGATCCGCCACCGGGGAAAAATTACGATTGAAATCCAGCCCGCATTCGCCAATCGCCACCACTTCCGGCTGACGGGCCAGCGCAAAGATCGCCTCTGCGGTAGCCGCCTCCCACTGGCTGCTGTCGTGGGGATGTACGCCCGCCGTTGACCAGCAACGCCTATGACGCTGAGCCAGTTGCTGCGCCTGCTGACTTTCATGCAGATTCGTACCCGTCAACAGCATGCCGTTGATGCCGGCGGCAAACGCCCGTGCCACGACGTCGTCGCTGTCGCTGGCAAACTGCGGGCTGGTCAGATTAACCCCAATATCAAACATGCCATCCTCCATATGAAAACCGCCCTTACGGGCGGTCATCGGTTACTCTTTTGTGCTTTCGGTGTCGTCTTCGTCGCTCTCGTCGCTGCGAAAACGCCGCTTGCCGACGTAGAACCGCGAGAAGAACAGGCCGATTTCAAACAGGCAGTACATCGGGATCGCCAGCAACGTCTGCGAGAACACATCCGGCGGCGTCAACAGCATCCCGACCACAAACGCACCCACTAACACGTAAGGGCGTTTCTTGCGCAGCTCTTCCGGCGTGGTGACGCCCATCCAGCAGATCAGCACGATGGCGACCGGCACTTCAAAGGAGACGCCAAAGGCCATAAACAGCGCCATCACGAAGTCGAGGTAGCTGGCAATATCCGTCGATACCTGTACGCCAACCGGCGCGGTGTGCGTCAGGAAACCAAACGCCAGCGGGAACACCACGAAATAGGCGAAGGCCATACCGATGTAGAACAGCAGCGAACTGGAAACCAGCAGCGGGATCACCAGACGACGTTCATGCCGGTACAGCGCAGGGGCCACAAATGCCCATACCTGATAAAGAATGACCGGCGCTGAAAGGATCAGCGACACCATAAAGGTCAGCTTGATCGGCGTGAAAAACGGCGATGCCACATCGGTGGCGATCATGGTTGCGCCTTCCGGCATCTGCTTGATCAGCGGGGCCGACACCAGTTGATAAATATCATTGGCAAAATAGACCAGCGCCAGAAAAATCAACAGCACGGCAATGATGCTGTTCAGCAGGCGCTTGCGCAGCTCAATCAGGTGCGCGATCAGCGGTTGGGTATCTTCTACAGCCATGTTTAAGATTTACCACTTGTCGAAGGAGTTGAATCGGACGTCGGGGCCGCTGGCGGAACGGTGCTTTTCACCACCGCTGGCTCATTCGGCTGCGGAATGTTGATTTCAGGCTCCGTCGACGGCTTTTGCTCCGGCGCGCTGGCCTGGTGTTCCGCGGTGGCAGGGGTAATGCCCTCGTGCTGCGCTTCGTTATCTTTTACCAGCGGATTATGGATGGTGTGCGCAACATCGCTCTCTTTTTCCGGATCGTTAGCCGTATAGGTGCGCTTCATCGACTCTGCCGCTTCGCGCAGCTCTTCCATGGAGGCTTTCAGTTCCGGCGTCAGATTATCCAGACTCGCTTTTTCAACTTTCTTCAGGCTGTCCTGAAACTCCTGGAGCTTCAGCTCCTGGGCCAGTTCATTTTGCACGGTCGAGGCCAGAGAGCGCAGCGCGCGTACCCAGCCTGCAACCGTTTTAACCGCCACCGGCAGACGTTGCGGCCCCAGAACAATGAGACCGATAACAAAAACCAGAACTAATTCACCAAAACCAATATCGAACACGAATTACACCTGCTCTTTATCGTGACGCTTTGCGTCTTCTTTCTTCACTTCATCCTGCTTTTCAGCAATGGATTTAGCCGTAAAATCCGCGTCTTCCGTCGGTTTTTCGTGCTTATCATCATCACTCATGGCCTTTTTAAAGCCCTTAATCGATGCGCCTAAATCCGAGCCAATCGAACCGAGTTTTTTGGTGCCAAACAGCAGCACAACGATGACGGCGATGATGAGTAACTGCCAGATACTGATACCACCCATACATTATCCCCAGTAATAGATGATGAATTAACCGGGCCCCAGTATACGTTAAGGGGCCCGCGGTGAGCGATCAAATTGCGCGTGTTTTACGCCAGCCGATCAGCCAGATAACCAGTCCACCCGCCATCAGCCAGGCCGGAGCCGACTGCCATTCCGGGCGGTTAATCAGCAATAATGTACCACTGAGTATCAACGTTGCCCCAATGCCGAACAAATAACGCGATTGTCCCTGACGCATATGGTTAACGTGCAGGTCACGGGAAATTTGTTCAACGCTGTGCTGCAACTGCTTGCTCTGGCGCAGATTGTTGTAAATCAGCTCCGGCAACTCGGGCATTTTTTCCACCCAGAACGGTGCTTTTTCTTTCAGCGAGCGGATCAGCGCCGGAATACCGACCTGATCTTTGATCCAGGATTCAAGGAAAGGTTTCGCGGTTTTCCATAAATCGAGCTGTGGATAGAGCTGACGGCCCACGCCTTCCACATACAGCAGCGTCTTTTGCAGCAGCACCAGCTGCGGCTGCACTTCCATATTGAAGCGACGCGCGGTGTTGAACAGGTTTAACAGCACGTGACCAAAGGAGATCTCCGCCAGCGGCTTCTCGAAAATGGGTTCGCAAACGGTACGAATGGCGAACTCAAACTCTTCCACGTTGGTATCCGGCGGTACCCAGCCCGAATCCACATGTAGCTCTGCCACTTTGCGGTAATCGCGGTTGAAGAAGGCGATAAAGTTCTCCGCCAGATAACGCTTATCTTCTTTATTCAGCGATCCCACGATGCCGCAGTCGATACCGATATACTGCGGATCGTCAGGGTGCTCATAGCTGACAAAAATGTTGCCAGGGTGCATATCCGCATGGAAGAAGCTGTCGCGGAATACCTGGGTGAAGAACACCTGTACGCCCCGCTCGGCCAGCAACTTCATATTGGTGCCGTTTTTCTCCAGCGCCGCAATGTCGTTGATAGGAATACCGTAGATGCGCTCCATCACCAGCATGTCCTGGCTGCAATAGTCGGAGTAAATCTCCGGCACATACAGCATCGGGCTGTCTTCAAAGTTACGGCGCAGCTGGATGGCGTTCGCCGCTTCGCGCAGCAGATTCAACTCATCGATCAGCGTTTTTTCATACTCACGCACCACTTCCAGCGGACGCAGACGGCGGCCATCCGGCAGCAGACGCGGTACCCAGCGTGCAAGACGATAGATAAGGCGCATATCCGCTTTGATCACCGGCAGAATGTCCGGGCGGATCACTTTGATGACCACCTCTTTGCCGTTCTCTTTCAGCCGGGCGGTATGCACCTGGGCAATCGATGCCGATGCCAGCGGGGTAATGTCGAAATCATCAAACCAGGTTTCAACGGGCAGATCGCCCATCGCTTTTTCGATCTGTCGCTTAGCCAGCGCACCATCGAAGGGGGCAACACGGTCCTGCAACATGGCGAGCTGATCGGCAATGACCGGCGGGAAAAGATCGCGGCGGGTGGACAGCATCTGTCCGAACTTGATCCACACCGGGCCTAATTCCTGTAATGCGAGGCGCAGGCGATGACCTAATTCTTTGTCTTTGTGGCGGTTTGGCATCCAGAACAGCGTGCGACGCCAGAGGCGAAGCGGCATGGTGAGGCGCATTCTGGGGATCAGCTCATCAAGGCCGTAACTCAAAAAAGTTTGGATGATGAAGTAAAGGCGCCGAATTTCACCTGGCGTCATTTGCCCTCCAGTTTTTCCAGTCGGTGGGTTAACGCGTCCACCGAACGCGCGATAGCTGCGGTTTCTTCTGCGAACCAGGCCACTTCCAGCCCGCCAGGGGCCATACGCCACTCCTGGGTCAGGGTCTCAGCGACATACTGTTGCTGACGCTGAACGTTCTTGCGCACAAACGCCGTTCCGCCGCGCAGCACCTGGCTGATACCTTCAGCGGCAATATCACCGGTCCAGGGCGCTAACAGTTCTGCCGCATCAAACTCCGCCAGATCCATTAATGCCCCAAAGTTTTGCACCACCTGCAGATCGCCCTGCACTTCCAGCTCGCCGCTGCGGATAAGCGTGGTGAGTTGCTTACGGTCGCGCAGCGTGGGCAGGACACGCAGTTGGGTAATGACCGTACAGTCTGCTTCGCCCTCCCACTCGCCCAGCACATCGAGCTGACGCTCGCTGAATGCCAGCACCAGCGGGGTGGAAAGCTCTTTGACGACAATACGCAGTACTTTGCCCTGCAAGCGCTGACGTGCAGGCTTCAGGGCCTGGGGGCGGTATAAAAACGTATTGAGGACACGCTCTATCCCGGCGGTCATTAACGGCTTAAAGGGCATACGCAGACTCCTGTCAGAACTTATAACCGCGATGCAGAGCAACAATACCGGCGGTCAGATTGTAGTAATCGACGTTTTCAAAGCCAGCGTCCTGCATCATCGCCTTCAGCGTATCCTGATTAGGATGCATACGAATGGATTCCGCCAGGTAACGATAGCTGCCGGCATCGCTGGCGACCAGTTCGCCAATGCGCGGCAGAATATGGAATGAGTAGGCGTCATACGCTTTACTCAGCGGCTCGATAACCGGTTTAGAAAATTCCAGCACCAGCAGACGACCGCCCGGCTTGAGCACACGGAACATCGAACGCAGCGCTTTCTCTTTGTCGGTCACATTACGCAGACCGAAGGAGATAGTAATGCAGTCAAAGGTGTTATCCGGGAACGGCAGCGCTTCGGCATTGGCCTGGACGTATTCAACGTTACCGATCACGCCGATATTACGCAGTTTCTCGCGGCCTACTTTCAGCATCGAGTCGTTAATATCCGCCAGCACCACTTGCCCGGTTTCCCCTACCAGACGCGAGAATTTCGCCGTCAGATCGCCGGTACCGCCAGCCAGATCGAGAACTTTCTGCCCACGGCGCACGCCGCTGCAATCGATCGTAAAACGCTTCCATAAACGGTGGATGCCAAACGACATCAGATCGTTCATGACATCATATTTTGCCGCCACGGAATGAAAGACGTGCGCCACCATGTCAGCTTTCTGCGTTTTGGCGACGGTCTGATAACCAAAGTGAGTCGTGTCCTGTGAAGTTTCTTGTGGATCTTCCGCCATCTCAGTGCCTGCTTATCAAGAAATTGTTCGTGAAGTGTAACAGATTGGGCGCAATTGCCCTATGTTTCAACCGCCTTGCGACACGTGCTCCGGGCTGTCATTAACCGCGTCCCGCGTCGCTAATTCATTGTCTTCCTGAGATTCTTCTGCACTCAGCGCACCAGCCCGCAAACGAAACTCCTCGTCCTGAGCGGTAGCCTGTTCAGCTAAATCCGGATTAATCTCGCGTTTCACCTCCACGCCCAGGCCGCGAAACGCCTCGGCCTGCGCCAGCAAATTGCCGCGTCCGGACGTCAATTTTTTCATCGCTTGCCGGTAGTTATCCTGCGCTTTATCCAGCCCCTGGCCGATGGCCGACATATCATCCACAAACAGGCGCATTTTGTCGTACAGGCGGCTGGCACGGTCGGCGATCTTCTGGGCGTTGCGACTTTGATGTTCGTAACGCCAGAGATTGGCAATCGTGCGCAGCGCCACCAGCAGCGTGGTGGGGCTGACCAGCATGATGTTGTTTTTCAGCGCTTCGTTGATCAGCTCCGGCTGCCGATCCAGCGCCAGTAAAAACGCCGGTTCAACGGGGATAAACATCAGCACGTAGTCGAGCGATCGCAGTCCCGGCAGTTGCTGGTAATCCTTGCGGCCCAGCAGACGGATGTGATTACGCACTGAGACAAGATGTTCCTGTAGCGCGCTTTCGCGGGTGTACTCGTCGTCGGCGTTAAAATAGCGCTCGTAGGCCACCAGCGTCATTTTGGCGTCAATGACCACATCTTTGCCCTGCGGCAGCCGCACGATGACATCAGGCTGCATACGCGCACGTGTTTCGGTTTCAATGCTGACCTGGGTTTCATACTCATAGCCATGCCGTAAGCCGGACGCTTCCAGTACGCGGGTCAGCACCACTTCGCCCCAGTTGCCCTGGGTTTTGTTATCGCCTTTCAGGGCGCGGGTAAGGTTCACCGCTTCCTGTGCCATTTGCGCGTTCAGTTGCTGAAGATTGCGGATCTCATGCGCCAGCGTATGCCGCTCGCGCGCCTCCTGCCCGAAACTGTCCTGCACCTGACGGCGAAAGCCATCCAGCTGTTCGCGCAGCGGCGTCAGCAAACTGCCGAGGCTCTGGCGGTTCTGCTCATCCACCCGGCGGTTGCTCTGTTCAAAAATACGGTTGGCGAGGTTTTCGAACTGCTCGCTAAGGCGCTGTTCGCTGTTGATCATCTGGCGGATTTTATCTTCCGCATGCAGTTGGGTGGATTCAAGGCGGGTGGTGACTTCACGCAGATCAGCCTCCAGCGAGGTGTTAATCTCCCGCAGGCTGCGCAGTTCGTTATTCAGCAATTCGCACTCGTCGCGCCAGTGCTGATGTTGCGTGAGCTGCTGTCTGGCCGCACTCAGTTCAATATCCAGTTCGCGTCGTTCTTCCAGCAGATCGGCCCGTAGCTGGTCGGCGCGTGATTTCATGGCTAACCACCCAAGCAGTACGCCACCCAGCAGCGCCGCCGCCACGCTTAACAGTATTGAAATATCCACATTTTCCCCTGCAAAAATCACTGACCGGTGCAAAGTATGATTGTGCTGTACAGATGTCCAGCTGGAAAGGGATTTCCTGCGAGGCGCTACGCAAAAAGCAAAGGCCGGGAAGCCCGGCCTTTGCAATGACGATAAAAAGGAGGACTACAGCAGGCGACGCGCGGCTTCCACCACGATTTTCACCGCATGGCTTTCGGTCTGTTTCATGGTTTCCGCGTTCGGGATCTCTTGCTGGGTACGGTTGACGATCGCGCCTGCCACCATACCGGCACGCAGACCCTGGCTTGAGCACATGGTCAGCAGCGTCGCAGATTCCATTTCGTAGTTCATCACGCCCATGGACTGCCACTCTTCCATAGAGCCTTTATAGCGTTTTACCACGCGGCCAGAGAAGGTGTCGTAGCGTTCCTGACCCGGATAGAAGGTGTCAGAAGAGGCGGTCACGCCGATGTGCGTAGTGGCACCCACGGATTTTGCCGCCTCGACCAGCGCGGTGGTGCAGGCAAAATCAGCGACTGCCGGGTATTCCATCGGTGCAAAGTGCAGGCTGGCACCGTCAAGGCGCACAGACGCGGTCGTTACCAGCACGTCACCGACGTTAATATGCGGCTGGATCGCACCGGTAGTACCGACGCGCAGGAAAGTACGGATACCAAGCTGCGCCAGCTCTTCCACTGCGATAGAAGTAGACGGGCCACCGATACCGGTGGAGCACACGATCACCGGCTTGCCGTCCAGCTCTGCACGCCAGGAGGTGAATTCGCGGTGTGATGCCAGCTTAACCGGCTTATCCATCAGCGCGGCGATCTTTTCCACTCGCTCCGGGTCGCCAGGGACAATGGCAAGCGTGGCCCCTTGTAAATCATTTTTGGTGAGGCCGAGGTGAAAAACATCAGACTGTGACATAGGTGACTCCTCTGTAGATCGGTTTATCAGAAGTAGCAAAAAGGTACTTTACAGAAGCTGCACGTTAAATTTCGTGACACTCATCACCGCCAATAAAATTGTTTGCAGTGGTTTTCCATAAAATAGTGATATTCGTCACATTAACATGTTCAGCGGGCGGGCACTTCTCAAAAGATAGCCGCTTTCGTGAATGCTGTATTTTGGTCGGCTGACTATAGTTATTTATTGCGCTACTTTTTTGCATCACTACAAGGGTACGGAGATCGCCATGACCACTGACAAACAACCCGGCTTTGCCCCTGCTGCTTCGCCCCATGCATCCACTGCCATTACCACCGCCGACGACAATATCGTCGCGGGTCTGACGTCCATCCCCTCCCGGGGAGACAACATGCCTGCTTATCACGCCCGCCCGGCAGAGGCCGCCGGTGCGCTGCCGGTGGTGATCGTGATCCAGGAAATTTTTGGCGTGCATGAGCACATCCGCGATCTCTGCCGTCGCCTGGCGCAGGAAGGTTATCTTGCCGTCGCCCCGGAGCTCTATTTCCGTCAGGGCGATCCAAATGAGTATGACGATATCCCGACGCTGTTCAGCGAGCTGGTATCGAAGGTGCCGGACGCGCAGGTGCTGGCCGATCTGGATCACGTGGCGAACTGGGCCGCACGCAACGGCGGCGATCCGCATCGCCTGCTGGCGACCGGTTTTTGCTGGGGTGGTCGCATTGCCTGGCTGTACGCTGCGCATAATCCGCAGCTGAAAGCGGCGGTAGCGTGGTATGGCAAACTGGTGGGTGATAAAACCATCAACTCGCCAACACATCCGGTGGATATTGCGACTGAACTCACCGCCCCGGTGCTCGGCCTCTACGGCGCGCAAGACACCAGCATTCCGCAGGACACCGTCGACACCATGCGTCAGGCACTGCGGGCGGCTAATGCCACCGCGGAAATCGTAGTTTATCCCGATGCCGGGCATGCTTTTAACGCCGATTACCGTCCGAGCTACCACGCCGAATCCGCGCAGGATGGCTGGCAGCGTATGCTGACCTGGTTCGAACGCTACGGCGCTAAAAAAAGCTAAAACTGCACCTCGTCGCCTGTTCACAAAAAGGCGGCGAGTTGTTAATCAGCTCACAGTTATGCATCGTTCGCGCGGTGGATGTTTGACTTTCAGGACGTTCTGCGACGATATAAAAGGCTAAGGCGTGTTACTACGTTACGTAGGCAAGACCTGAAGCCTTCCCTCTCTGCACAGTGGGGGAAGGCTTCAGGTTTTTTTTTGCGCCAAATAAATGAGGCCTGATATGAATCACTTGCAGACTGCCCTGGATATCATCGCCCACGTTGGGGGCGCAGAAAATATTGCCCATATTGAACACTGCTCCACGCGATTACGTCTTAGCCTGCACGATAACGCCAACGTGGATCAACCCGCGCTGGAAAGTCTTCCCGGCGTGCTGGGTGTGCGCGTTAACGTGCAGTGCCAGGTGATCATCGGCCACGAGGTTATCCAGGTTTACGAAGCGGTGAGATCGCTGGTGGGTGCGCCGCAACATGCCACACCGTCGGAAAGCAACAACGTCAGCCGCGGCGCAAAGATAGTGGATTTCGTGATTGGTGTCTTTCAACCGCTGGTACCTGCCATCGCGGGCGGCGGTGTCCTGAAATCATTACTGCTATTGCTGGATCTGATGGGCTGGCTGACGCGGGATTCCTCCACCTATAAAGTGCTGGATAACATTGGTTCCGCGCCGCTCTATTTCCTGCCTGTTCTCGTTGCCATTACCACGGCCATGAAGCTGAAGGTGAACGTGCTGGTGGCCGTATCGGCGGTGTCGGTGATGGTGCTGCCCGCCATGTCGAAGCAGCTGGCGGAAGGCGCGGCATTTTTATCCTTCGATTTGCAGAACGTCGCCTACGCCTCGCAGGTTTTCCCGGCGATCCTTTGCGTCCTGTTTTATGCGCAGACGGAAAAGCTTTTTAACCGCTACTCCCCCGGCGCGCTGCGTATTTTCCTCTCGCCAATGCTGTCACTGCTGGTCACCGTACCCGTCACGCTGCTGATTTTAGGCCCGCTGGGTTACGAACTGGGAGCCGGACTGGCCACGGTGATCTTATGGCTCTACGGCAAACTGGGGTTTGTGGCGACGGGTCTGCTGGCGGCGGCGTTACCCTTTATGGTGGCTGCGGGAATGCACAAACCCATGCTGCCCTACGCCGTGGCGTCGATGAGCCAGTTTGGCCGTGAGATGCTCTACCTGCCCGCTTCGCTGGCGCATAACATCGCCGAATCCGGTGCCTGTTTTGCTATCGCCTTAAAAAGCAAAGACAAGGCCCTGAAATCCACGGCGATTTCCGCCGGGATCTCTGCCCTGTTCGGCATTACGGAGCCGGCGCTTTACGGCGTCACGTTGCTGCATAAAAAAGCGCTCTACAGCGTGATTGCCGGCAGCGTTGTCGGTGGTGCGTTTATCGGCTGGATGGCGATTGAAGCCTTCGCGCTGGTCGGCCCCGGGCTTGCCAGCATTTCCATGTTCGTCTCACCAACCAATCCCATGAATATTCTCTGGGCCTTTGCCGGTGGCGGCCTGTCATTCGCCATTGCCTTTCTCGCCGCGCTGCTGCTGTGGCGGGATCACACCCCGCAGGCCGCTGATCGTCAGTTTGAGTTTGCGCCGCCGGTGGAAGGGAAATCTGTTCCGCTGGAAAGCGTCGCGGACGATGTGTTCTCAAAACGCATTATGGGCGATGGCATCGCCATTATTCCCTCGCAGGGCATACTGCGCGCGCCCGCCAGCGGCACCATCATGAACGTTTTTGACACCGGCCATGCGGTCAGTCTGCTGACCGATGACGGCGTGGAGCTGATTTTTCATATCGGCATCGACACCATCAAACTTAACGGCCAGGGCTTTCACCCGCAGGTGAGCGAAGGCCAGCACGTCAGCACCGGCGATCTGCTGGTCCGTTTTGATCTCGATGCCATCGTGGCGGCCGGATTCGATCCGGTGGTGATGATGATCGTCACTAACAGCGAACGCTTTGCCATCGCGCCTGCCGCACAACCCACTCATCCTCATATCATCATGACGTTAAAGGAGTCCGTGTAATGGATAAATCTCTTCGCTTTCCGCAAGGTTTTTTATGGGGCGGCGCCATTGCCGCCAATCAGGCGGAAGGTGCCTGGAACGTCGACGGCAAAGGACCATCCGTTGCCGACGCCATCACCTGGAAACCGAACCTTTCCCTGAAGAGCTATGATGGTCATTTGGCGCTGAGCGACGAAAACGTCAGTGATGCCTTGACCGGCAAAAACGATGCCCTGTACCCGAAACGGCGCGGCATCGACTTTTACCATCGTTATAAAAGCGACATCGCGCTGTTCGCCGAGATGGGCTTTAAAGTGCTGCGCGTGTCCATTGCCTGGTCGCGCATTTTCCCCACCGGTGAAGATGCCGGGCCTAACGAAGCTGGCCTGCAATTTTACGACGATCTGTTCCGCGAGCTGCGCCACTACAACATTGAACCGCTGGTGACGCTTTCGCATTATGAAATGCCGCTGGCGCTGAGCGAAAAATATAACGGCTGGGTGCACCGTAACGTGCTGGACGCCTTTGTGCGCTTCTCGAATGTCTGTTTCGACCGCTACAAAGATCAGGTGCGCTACTGGCTGACGTTTAACGAAATCGACAGCATTCATCGCCACCCCTTTACCACGGCGGGGATCCGCGAGGATAAAAGCGCGCCGGGCAAGGCGAAGCAGGACATTTATCAGGGGCTGCATCACCAGTTTGTCGCCTCGGCGCTGGTGACACGCGATTGCCACGCCAAAATCCCCGGCAGCCAGGTAGGCTGTATGCTCACTAAACTCACCACTTATCCTTACAGTTGCCGCCCGGAAGATGTAGAGGCGACGCTGAAGAAAAACCTTGAAAACTACTTCTATGCTGATGTGCAGGTGTTGGGTGAATACCCGCCGCTGATTTTGCGCGACCTCGAACGCCGCGACATTCACATCGCTATGCAGCCGGACGATAAGGCGATCCTTAAAGCACACACCGTAGATTTTGTGTCGTTCAGCTATTACATGTCCCTTGCCGAAACCACCCAGCCAGACGTCGAGCGCACGCCGGGCAACACCATTCTTGGCGTGAAGAACCCGTATCTTCCGGCGTCCGAGTGGGGCTGGCAGATCGATCCGGTAGGGCTAAAAATTTCCCTGCTGGAGCTTTACGATCGCTATAAAAAACCGCTGTTTATCGTCGAAAACGGCCTCGGGGCAAAAGATGTGGTAGAAAACGGTGAAATTCATGACGACTACCGTATCGACTATTTCCGCGCCCATTTCGCGCAGACGCTGGCGGCAATCAACGAAGGGGTGGAGGTGATGGGCTTTACCACCTGGGGGCCGATTGACATTATCAGCGCCGGAACGTCACAAATGTCCAAGCGCTATGGTTTTATCTATGTGGATCAGGATGATGAAGGGAATGGCTCGCTGGAACGTCTGCGTAAAGACTCGTTCTGGTGGTATAAGAAAGTGATCGCCAGCAACGGGGCCGACCTCGACTAACGGCTGTAAAGCAGCAGGAAGTGACCGTGATAACAGTAAAAAAGTCGCTGAACAACAGTATGCTGCTGGTCGACTATGACCAGCAGGAGATGATCCTGTTCGGTAAGGGCATCGGGTTTGGCAGCAAACCCGGCGAGCTTATCGACATTGCGCAGGTGGAGAAGATTTTCCTGCCGCTGGCGGATCTGAAGTCCCGGCACTTTTTATCGCTGACCGACACTATTCCTGCGGCTTTTTTTGAGCTGACCCACGACATCATTACGCAGATCCAGCAGTCATATGTGGAAAAGCTTAACGCCGTGCTGTTTTTTACCCTCGCCGAGCACCTGTGGTTCGCCGTGGAGCGCTGCCGTAAAGACCAGCCCTTTTTCAACAAACTAAGCTGGGAAGTGAAGCGTTATTATCAAAAAGAGTATCAGTTAGGTCAGCAGGCAATGCAGCAGGTCAACGCCCGTTTTGCCGTCACGCTGCCGGATGATGAGGCGGTGAATATCGCCTTTCATATCATCAACGCCACGGGCAGCAGCGAGCATGCCAGCGCGCATCAGCAGGTGGAACTGGTCAACCGCATCGCAGAGATCGTGCGCTATAAGCTCAACAAAAACCTCGACATCAGCTCGGTAAACTACAACCGCTTTATTACCCACCTGCGCTACTTTGCCGAGCGGGTGCTGGCCGGTAACGTCACCGCCAACGACACCGATGATTTTTATCAGGAGCTGCTGCGCTATCGCCCGCAGGCCATGAACGTGGCCTGGGCGATCCGCGACTATGTGCAGGATAAATATCAGTTGATGCTGCCAAAAGATGAACTGACCTGGCTGAGTATCCACATCAGCCGGTTAATGGAAGGCGCGGGATAAACAGGTTTTATCCCTTCGCAACGTCCATGATGGCGTGGGTGAGGATGTCGCAGCCCAGAACCTGCTGCCAGCGCTGCACGTCATCAAGAGGCGTAAACAGCGGAGCCAGCGTATGACAGCCGAGTAACATCACCAGGCGTTGCAAACAGCGGCGCGTCGGGTGAACGTTCCAGCGGCAAAAGTCCACCTCGCCAGTCTGCCATTGCAGGCGGGCGCGCTGGTTCATGTGACCGGTAAAAAGAGTGCGATGGTAAAAATCCGGCTGCGTGCGTAATGCCCCGGCCATGCCAGCGAGTCCGTCAGGATCGGCGGCGAGGATCAGCGGGGCCGCCACGGAAAACGGCGGCAGTTGCTGATACAGCGCGCGTAAGCTTGCCTGCACGCCCGTCTGCAAACTGCCATCATCGTACTCCGCCATCGCCATCAGCATGGCCCGACAGTCGTCGTCCAGCGCCATCGCCAGCCGCCCGGCCTGCGCTTCAAGCAGCGCGATTTCCACCGCCCGGCCTGAAGGCGGCACCGGGCATAAGGTCGGCTGACGCAAATACCCGGCAACATGCGCACGCTGCTGTGATTGCGGCGTGTCATACAACCCGTAGGAGGCATCAACCAGCGCAATATCCGCGCGTGGTGGCAGATCGAAGCGAAACAGCGCTGATTCCATACTGATATCGCCGCTGTAAAACAGACCACCCGGCACATTGAGATGAAACCAGATACCGCCGTAGGCATGGCCACAACTGCCGGTGGTGACAGTAAGCTCGCCAAGCCGGAACTGACCACGTACCGCAATCACCTGGACATGATCGCGCGCAGGCAGCGAGCGGGCCGTCACTGCGCTACAGTACACGGGAACGTGCGACGGCAGACGGCACAGCCCGGCAATATGATCGATGTGATCGTGGCTCAGGAGTATCGCGTCCAGGTTATCCGGCACCGCCCAGTCGGTGCTCCCGGTGTCGAGCGCGCCACCTGCATCCAGCAAAATGCGCTGCGACGGGGTGCTGAGTAAAATGGCGGCGGGCGCTTTCTGGTTGAGTCCGCTGATGATCTCAATACGGAAGGTCACGCCGCCTCCAGACGCCAGCCCCGATGCAACCGTACCGCCACCGCTTGCTGCGCCTCCAGCGGCGAAGGGTGAAACGCGGTCAGTTGCTGACCGTCCGCCAGACGCAGCGCCAGCAGGTAACGCTCGCCCTGATAAATGCAACTCTCCACCTCGGCATACAGGCCGTCCTGCGCCACTTCAACGTGCTCCGGACGCACCAACACGTGCTGACGCGGCCCCGCAGCACCGGCGCTTAACCCCCGGTGCAAGTCACCGCCGCTAAGCTGTTGTTCGTCAGGCTGAGCCGTGACATCCAGCACACTGCCTTTACCGATAAAGCGCGCGACCCAGGCACTATGAGGATGTTGATACAGCCCCTGCGGTGTGCCCCACTGCATCAGTTTCCCTTTATGCATTACCGCTATATGGCTTGCCAGCGCCATGGCTTCAGCCTGATCGTGCGTCACATAGACAAAGGTCGCGCCGGTGCGACGATGAAATTCGCGGAACGTCTGCTCCATGGTGGCGCGCAGATGCCGGTCGAGGTTAGCCAGCGGTTCGTCGAGTAACACCACCTGCGGCTCCGACACCAGACAGCGCGCCAGCGCCACCCGCTGACGTTGCCCGCCGCTTAATGCCTGCGGGGAACGGTCGGCATAGGCTCCCAGCTCCACCACCTCCAGCGCCGCCATCACCAGTTTCTGCCGCGCCGCGCCCTGCACTTTTTTCAGTTTTAACGGATAGCCAACGTTTTCCGCTACCGTCATATGCGGCCACAGGGCATAGGACTGAAACACCATCCCCATATTGCGCACCTCCGGCGGGAGATGGATTTTTTCATCCGCCAGCAGGCGATCGCCGAGCCATAATTGCCCGCGGCTCAGATGCTCAAGCCCGGCCAGAATACGCAGCGTCGTGGTTTTTCCACAGCCGCTCGGCCCGAGCAATGCCGTAAACGCGCCCTGCGGAATAGTAAGGTTCAGATCGCAAACCACGCTCTGTTCGCCGAAGGTTTTGCTAAGCCCCTCCAGTTTCAGTTCTGCCATGGGATAACTCCTTTGGGAAGATAGCGACCCAGACCGCTTAACAACAACATCACGCAGGTCACCAGCGCCACCACCAGTACCGACACCGCCGATGCCAGCACTTTATTGCCGCTCTCATCAAGGTTGAAAATCACCACGCCGATGGTCTCCTTGCCCGCGCTCCACAGCAGCGCCGACACAGTGAGTTCATTCACCGCCGTCAGGAAGACCAGCAGCGCGCCGGCAAAGGCGGCTGGCGCCAGTAATGGCAGCACAATATGACGCAGACGCCGGGAAAAGTTCGCGCCAGCGAGGCTGGCGGCCTCTTCCATCGCCGGATCCAGTTGCAGCATGCTGTTATGGACCGGTTTCAGGCAGACGGTGAGAAAGCGCGCCAGATAGGCGATAAAGATGATCATCAGCGTACCGCTGAGGCTGACGTTAAGCAGCGGCAACGGGCGCGAGAACAGCAGGATAATGGCGATCGCCAGCACCACGCCCGGCAGGGTGTAGGGAATGTCGATGGCGTTTTGCAGCCAGCGCAACGGGCGACTGGCATAGCGCACCAGCAGCCAGGCCAGCGGCAAGGCGATCAGCATCAGCAGCAGCGCGGCGGAAACCGACAACACCATACTGTTGGTCAGCGCACGCCAGGTGGCGCTCTGGTTATCGAAGATCGCATGCCAGGCGGCGAACGTCAGCGTTTTGCCATTAAGCGGTACGCCGAGTGTCGGTACCAGGGAGGTGGCGATCAGCGCCAGCAACGGCAGCAGCAGAATAGCGAACAGCACCACCGCGAGCAGTGATTCCGTCGCCAGCCGCCATTTACCCAACTGGAAATCCAGCGACCGCCCCGCCATGCCAATCAGCGGCAGCGCGTGGCGTCGCTGCATTACACCCTGCAAGGACACAATGCCAATCGCCAGCACACCCATCAGCACCGACAGCGCCGCCACGTCACTGAGCATCGACGGACCGAAGCTCGAGAGCGTCTGGTAAATCTGGATCGGCAGTACGAAATACGAGATGGGAATACCGAGCATCGCCGGAATACCAAAGTTGCCGAGCGCGGAAACAAAGGCAATCGCCGCTCCGGCCCACAGTGCGGTTCGGCATAGCGGCAGCACAATATCGAAGAACACGCGCCACAGCGACGCACCACTCAACCGCGCCGCTTCGATCTGCTCTTTTGGCAGACACTGCAACTGGGTGCGCAGCGCCAGAAAAACCAGCGGCGCATGCTGGATCCCAAGCAAAAGCGCGATACCTTCGGCGGAATAGAGCGGGTTTGGGCTGCCAAAGGACGGCGCGAGGCCAATGCTGTTAAGCAGGATGCTGCCGGGACCAAAAAGTTGCAGCCAGCTGAGCGCCGTAACCTGCGGCGGGATCATCATCGGCAGCATAAACAGGAACACCCACATCTGTTTCAGGCGGATATTGGTCAGCGCCAGACAAAAGGCAAACAGGCTGCCCAGCAGCAGCGACAACAGCGTGCCAAGCCCGCTGGTATAAAGGCTGTTATACAGTGCTGTCCAGGTCGATGGATTGCTCAGTACGCGGCCTAAACTGCTGTTACTGCCCTGCTGCCAGTCCAGCAATGCAGCCAGTAACAGGCGCAGGCTGGGCAACAGGCTCAGCAGCGCCACAATGCATAACAATAACCACAGCAGCCCTTTCGGCGGGCCGCTGCTGGTCGGTTGACGAAGGGTCATGATGCTCATCGGTTATTTGCTGCCAAAGAGATCGCTGAAGCGTTTTTTGTTCGGCTCCGCATCAGTCAGCGCCTTGGCGGCATCGAACGACATCAGTTTGATACTGTCGCGCGGCGGGAAACCTGCGGGTACCGGCAGGCTGGCGTCTGCTGGCAGATAGCCCTGTTGCAGCACCAGCCGCTGCCCAGCGTCGGAGAGGAGAAAATCAATAAACGCATGTGCCGCCTGCGGGTTTTTGGCATTCTTCATCACCGCCACCGGCTCGGTGACCATGCTGACGCCTTCGGTCGGGAAGACGAAATCAATAGGCGCGCCTTTTGCTTTTTCGCGGATCGCCATGTAATCCACCAGCACACCGTAGGCTTTGTTGCCGGAGGTGATGGCGCTCATCACCGCCCCGTTACCGCTCTGCGGCATCGCGCCGTTGGCTTTCAGTTTTTCGTAATAGGACCAGCCCAGCTGCGGGGTGTTCATTACTGCGGCCATATGGATTTGCGCTGCGCCGGAGTAGAGCGGGCTTGGCAGCGTGGTCATATTTTTCAGTTCAGGCTTCAGCAGATCCTGCCAGGATGAGGGTTTGACTGGCGCTTTGGTGTGATAAGCGATGCCGGTGGTAATGAGTTTAGTACCGTAATAAAAGCCCGCTTTATCATACAGCTGTGCGTCATAGCGGCGGGCTTCCGGGGAGGCGTATGCCGCCAGCAGATCCTGCTGCTTGAGGGATTCCATGGTCACGCTGTCAGCGATCAGCAGCACATCCGGTGCCACGCCACCTGCCGCCATCTCCGCCTGTAAGCGCGCGGTGAGTTTGGTGGTGCCGTCACGGATCCATTTCACGTCAATGTCCGGGTGCGCTTTCTCAAACGCATTGACCGTCATTTGCGCGTCTTCACTCGGCTGGCTGGTATACAGCGTGAGCGTGCTTTTCGCCACGGCGTGCCCACTCAGTGTTGCCAGTAAAATGGCGCCCAGCGCTAATTTTTTACTCATTGTCCCTGTCCCCTCAGTTTTCATTGTGACGATTAAAGCAGTCTTGTCTGACAAAAATATGACTGTTTCAATGACACCGGGGGACAGGGTTCTGTCTTAGCGTTTCATCTGCGACAGAATATTACTGCACTGGTTTTCCTCGCCTTCCGACGGGGAGATCAGCGCCAGCAGTGCGGCAGCTGGCGTCACCAGCGTTGCCAGCGCTGCGGCCACGGCACCGCGGGCAATCAGCGGGCCAGGCTTAACACCCGCCTGCGGATCTTTGAAGGAACCCCGCACGTACAGCGGCGAGCGCAGCGTGACGATACGCACGCCCTTACTTTCCGGATTGATGGTCAGATCCAGCTGTTCCGCTGCCATGCTGGCGGTGCCGGTAACGTTGATAATGGCGTTTTCCGTATCGAAGGCGAAAATACGCGGTCGCGCTACGCCGTTCACCAGATCCATGTTCGCCGCCGCGCAATTCACCCGCACTTCATCGTCACCGAAGATCTGCCCGACAATAAAGTTACCGACGTTCAGTCCAAGAATTTCCATCAGGTTACGGCTGATCACCCCGTCGTTCATCAGCAGTTTGAGATTCCCGTTGCTGGTGCCGAGCAGCGCGGCGATAGAGTTACCGGTGCCACGGAATTCCGCATCACCGTTCATTTCACCGATGGTTTTCTGCATCAGTTCAACGTCCGGCATCAGCTCTTTCAGCTTCAGCCGCCGCGCCTGAATTTCTGCGCGGCCCTGCATCGGTTTTTTATCGCCTTCCAGATGAATATTGGAGTTGATGGTGCCGCCCGCCATGCCGAACTTCAGCGGCTGTAAACGCAGATCGGCATTTTTGAGAATAATATGGGTGGTGAGATCGCTCAGCGGCAGCGAGCTGCCATGTTCAATACGACGTCCTTTAAAGCGCACATCGGCGTCCATCACGTCCCATTTATCGGTCTCGAAACGGTCATACGGCAGCACTTTGCCCGCCGGCTGGTTGCTCTTCTCGCCTTTTTTCTCTTCCGAGCGTTTGGACTGTTCCGCGCCTTTACCGGTATCCACGCCGATCAAGGGCCCCAGATCCGCCAGACGCAGTTGACGGGATTCCAGATCGCCTTCCAGCTTCGGACGCGGTTTGCCGGTGGTATAGGTCAGGGAGCCGTGAATATCGCTATCACCGATGCGCCCATTGAAGTTGCGATAATCGTAAACCGAGGTTTTTTCAGTGTCGATTTTTGCCACCAGACGACCATCGGTTTCAAACGGTGGGGTGTCCGGCAACAGTACGCCGGTCAGATCGTAGAGTTCACCCAGCGAGTCGCCGGCGAATTTCAGTTTCAGATCGACGCCGCCCATTTTCATCGGATCGCTCACCGTGCCGACAAAGGCCACGCGGGTATTTCCGGAGCGGAAATCCGCCTGGACGGGGAACGGCGTGCCTTCGCTTTTTAGCGCCAGCATACCGCCAATTTTACCGCTGCCAGTCAGCGGCTGACCGTTGTAGCGCCCTTTAGCCTTGAGGCCGAACACGTAGTCGCCGATTTTGGCGTTTTTATCTTTATCCGAACCGGTCACTTCGTTGAACGGTAGCGGTTTGCCCAGCGGATCGACAAGGATCTCAATGTCCGCACGGCTCACCTTGTCGTCAATATCGATACGCCCACGATCGAACAGAATATTGTCCAGCTGGAAAGACCAGGACGACGGCTGCGCGTTTTCATCTTTTGGCTTGCTGTCGCTGGCGAGGTTAAAGGTCCAGTTATTGTTCTTTTCCGAAAGGCGGATCAGCCTCGCGTCCGGCTGCTGGAATTTGATCCACGGCAGGTATACGGTTTTGGTGAGCAGCGCCAGCGGCGCGAGCGTTGCTTCGACGCGCGGCAGATGCACCATGGTCACCGCAGGAATATCCGGAGGGTTGCCGAGCACCACGTCTTCAGCGTGCACATGCGGCCAGGGGATCCAACTGCGCCAGCCGGTTTCCTGTTTCTGGCGTTCCCATACCACGCCCAGATCGCCGCGGATCGCAAAGGGACGGTTCAGCTCCGTCGACACTTTTTCGTTAATCGTCGGTTTGAGCCGGTTCCAGTCAAACGTCGCAATGATAATGATCGCAATGGCGATCAAGACCACAAGGGTTCCAATGACGGCGGTGATGATTTTGCCGGTTTTAGTCATGCCTGTATCCTTCCTGTCTTCTCCTGCCTGTCATAAAGATAGCTGAGACTGACCAAAAGGGCAGAATGACTGCGTAATCAGGAAGATATTACCGCCAGGATTTACAGCGACAGGATCACACGGTCCAGGTTTTCCAGCGGAACCGGACGGGAAAGGAAGTAACCCTGGGCCGCCGCCGCAGGCGAAGCCTGTACGTCGCGCCACTCTTCCAGCGTTTCAACGCCTTCCACAATCACACCCTGACAATAGTGGTTCATCAATTGCAGCAACTGCGTGAACAGATTGCGGCCTTCCGGGGTCTGACGCAGCATGATGAACAGATCACGGGCGACTTTAATGTAGTCGTAACGCACTTCGCTCAGCGCCGAGAAGTTAGCCATGCCGGTGCCAAAATCATCCAGCCACAGCGGGCCGATCTCACAGATGGCGGCAAAAGAGACATCATCCGGCAGGCGAATATGCTCCACCAGCTCGAAACGCAGCCACGGCAGGGTATTAATCAGATCGATCAGATAGTCCTGCTGGCGCATTGCCAGCAGCGTCGGCCCGTCGACGTTCACCGAGGCCAGGATGTTGTGGCGCATAAAAAAATCATGCTGACGGGCAAGCAGTCTGACCTGCTCTTCCACCACGTCAACACGTTGACGCACCGCCACTTCCGCGAAGTAGCGATCCGGTGCAATACGCTGTCCGGGATCGGACGGGTGCGTGACGATGGTCAGGACCTCAATCGCCATCAGATGACCATCGGTTTTGTAGATTGGCTGATAGGTATAAGCACGTTCGCACTGCAACCAGTACCGTCGCTCCTGCAAGCTTTCTACGCTTGCCTCCGGAATGTTTAGCCGCTGGATAACCTGCTTTAACTTCATTATCAGTCTGCCCTGTTGAAATGAGTGAGTGGCCTGTCGGAACTCGTCATTGAGTTATCGGCGGGCAGGCAGAGAACTTTATGTTCACTTAAAAGGCAATGTGGAAAATCTGAACGCACAATCTGCACGGAATACGCGTCAGCTCAAGAAATTTATGGAACGTTGTTTTAATATGATTGACCACGAAACACCCACAACGCAAACTACTGTCCATCATCCCGATTCAGGTTACGACTATGTCCAGGAAAATTGCCGTCATTGGCGAATGCATGATTGAACTGTCACAAAAAGGCTCCGAAGTTAACCGTGGCTTTGGTGGCGATACGTTAAACACCTCCGTGTATATCGCCCGCCAGGTCGAACCTGAGGCACTGAGGGTGCACTACGTCACCGCGCTGGGCACAGATAATTTCAGCCAGCAGATGCTGGACGCCTGGCAGAGTGAAAACGTAGTTACCGATCTGACGCAGCGTATGGAAAACCGCCTGCCGGGTCTCTATTACATTGAAACCGACAGCACCGGCGAGCGCACCTTCTATTACTGGCGTAACGAAGCGGCGGCAAAATTCTGGCTGGAAAGCGAACAGTCCGCCGCCATCTGCGAAGAGCTGGCGACCTTCGATTACCTGTATCTGAGCGGGATCAGCCTTGCGATCTTAAGCCCTGCCAGCCGCGACAAACTGCTGTCGTTGCTGCGCGAATGTCGCGCTAACGGCGGCAAGGTGATTTTTGACAACAACTACCGTCCGCGCCTGTGGGCCAGCAAAGAAGAGACGCAGCAGGTATATCAACAGATGCTGGAGTGCACCGACATTGCATTCCTGACGCTGGATGATGAAGACGCCCTGTGGGGTCAGCAGCCGGTTGAAGATGTGATCGCCCGTACCCACGCGGCGGGTGTAACGGAAGTGGTAGTGAAACGTGGCGCAGAGTCATGCCTGGTGTCGGTTGCCGGAGAAGCGGTCACAGACGTCCCGGCGGTGAAGCTCCCGAAAGAGAAGGTGATCGATACCACCGCGGCGGGCGATTCCTTCAGCGCCGGTTATCTGGCGGTGCGTCTGACCGGCGGCGATGCGCAAGCTGCCGCAACACGCGGGCATCTGACGGCCAGTACGGTGATCCAGTATCGCGGCGCGATTATTCCGCGCGAGGCAATGCCACAGTAAAAATAAGTCCCCTCTCCCCTGGGGAGAGGGTTATTTCTAACGCTGGGCCGGTGGAATATCTGACACGTCCTGATGCACATCGTCATTCACCGGAGCAGGCGCATGCGTGGCGGGGGACATGATGTTTTCCCAGGTCTCCTGCAAATCCTTCATGTTGTATTCCTGCTCACCCTTCGGTTGCAGCAACACCAGCGCCATTTCCTGTGACAGCTGCTGGCGCAGATCCTGATTCAGCATCTCCAGCGTCAGGCTGTTCAGGAAATCCTGACGCAGCTTCTGATACTGCTCCGGTGCGATATCCACTACCTGATTTTGCAGCGAACGCATCCGCTGGCCGATCAGCACGTCGGTATCGGTGCGGGCGTAAGTGGCGAACAGCTTTTGCAGCTCCAGATTTTTCTGCGCCACCAGCGCGTTGAACTCTTCTGCCGACAGCCCCTTATCACGCACTTTCGCCAGCTCGCGGGCAATGGTGCCGAGGTTACTGCTCAGCTTGTCGTTCGGGGATTCAAGGTTGATAGCGCACTGGGCGCGCTGGAACAGCACCCGGCAGTCAAAGCCGAGGCCAATCTCTTTGGCGTTGTTTTTGCTCAACGTCTGCTGCACATGCCAGAACAAGGCTTCGCGGGCTAAATCGGCGCGCCAGTAACGTAACAGCACCGACGCTTCGCGGATGGGCTGCCAGCCGGTGTCCCACATAATGGAGAGCCGATCCTGACGCACCGCGTCGCTCATGATACTCACGGATTCACGCGGCAGTGGCGATAACGTCGGCACCGGTGCTGGTGTACTGCGTTTGCCTTTCAGATCGCCGAAGGATTTGCTGATCTGTTCGGAGACGGTGCGGCTGTCGATATTCCCCACCACGATCAGCGTCATGGCGTCCGGGGTATACCATTTCTGATAGAAGGACTTCACCTGTTCAGCATCTACCGGCTGTTTAAGGGTATCCGCAGGATCGTGGCCCAGCAGGGACGAGCCTTTCAGACGATAGCGCCACCAGCTGTCTTTGGTATCCTGCGGCCAGGTCGCCACCATATCCTGATTCGCCAGCGCATGGTTGACGGTTTCCGGGGTGATAGTCAGCTTACCCGCGGTATCTGCCAGATACGCCAGCGACTCTTTCAGCAGGTCGTTACGGTTATTCGGCAGGCTCAGATTAAACAGCGTGTATTCGTAGGAAACCACGGCGGGCGGTAACGGACGTTTCGGATCGATGCCCTGCTGCCACAGCGAACGCGCCTGGGCAGGCTCAAGGCCGCCGCTGTGCGTCAGCGCAATACGGGGAATAAAATGGCTGAACCCGCTCTGCTGGGTACTTTCGGTGAGCGAGCCGGTATTAATTAACAGGCGAATTTCGACACGATCGCTGGGGCGCTGGGGAGTGGACAAAACCTGCCACTGAAAACCGTTAGACAGTGTTCCCTGTTGCCAGGCCGGGTCGGGCTGGAGCGCATCTGCCTGCACATGACCGGCGGCAACCATCATCAGCAAGCCGCCAGTGAAGAGTCGAATTTTTGTGCCCTGCATGTGAACCCCTGATCAACATTCCTGGTTAAATGACCGCCTCATGGCCGGGCAGTCTAAGAGATGACGACAAACACTTCGTGTTAGACAGCGTAAAAAGCGAAACGTCACGTCGGGAAGTGAAATTTTGGGTAATTATGCGCAGGTGCCCGCCGCCCCACAAGGGACGACGGGTTTAAGTGGCGAAATTATGAGGAGATTTCTTGCGATTTGCCATCCGGCGCACGCTTATTGAGCACGTCTGCCAGCTGTTTTTCATCGAGTTGTTTAACCCATTTTGCCACCACCACGGTAGCCACGCCGTTACCCACCAGGTTGGTCAGCGCACGGGCTTCAGACATAAAGCGGTCGATACCGAGGATCAACGCCAGACCGGCCACCGGTAAATGCCCGACCGCCGATATGGTCGCCGCCAGCACGATAAACCCGCTGCCCGTCACCCCCGCCGCGCCTTTCGACGACAGCAGCAACACCACCAGCAAGGTAATCTGATGGAAAATATCCATATGGCTGTTTGTGGCCTGCGCGATAAATACCGCCGCCATGGTCAGATAAATAGAGGTGCCGTCGAGGTTAAAGGAATAGCCCGTCGGGATCACCAGCCCCACCACCGACTTTTTACAGCCCAGCTTTTCCATTTTATCGAGCATGCGCGGCAGCACGGATTCTGACGATGAGGTGCCGAGCACGATCAGCAGTTCTTCACGGATATAGCGGATAAATTTGAAAATATTAAAGCCAGCGGCGCGGGCAATGGATCCCAGTACCACCACCACAAAAAGAATACAGGTGATGTAGAAGCAGGCGATGAGCTGTCCCAGCTGCACCAGCGAACCGACACCGTATTTACCGATGGTAAACGCCATTGCGCCGAATGCGCCGATAGGGGCCAGACGCATGATCATATTAATGATGCCGAAAATGACCTGCGAGAAGCTTTCGATAACGTTAAAAATCAACTGGCCTTTGTGTCCCAGGCGATGCAGGGCAAAACCAAACAGTACGGCAAACAGCAGTACCTGGAGGATATTGCCGCTGGCGAACGCGCCGATGACGCTGCCGGGGATGATATCCAGCAGGAAAGGAATAATGCCCTGTTGTTGCGCCTGTTCGGCATAGACCGCCACGGCTTTCGCATCGAGGGACGCCGGATCGACGTTCATGCCTGCGCCAGGCTGAACTACGTTGACGATAATCAGGCCGATAATCAGCGCAATGGTGCTGACCACCTCGAAGTACAGCAGCGCCACCGCACCGGTACGCCCTACCGCCTTCATGCTTTCCATGCCAGCAATACCGGTCACCACCGTACAGAAGATAACCGGGGCGATGATCATTTTAATGAGTTTTACGAAGGCATCACCAAAGGGTTTCATTTGCGCGCCAATATCCGGATAAAAATGGCCGAGCAAAATACCGATGGCGATAGCTGTCAGGACCTGAAAATAAAGGCTTTTAAACAGTGAGGTTTTCATAGGGTGTCCTTGAAGTAAAAACCACAGGCGTTGTAGGGTTTAGGTTTGCCTGCGGCTTTAAAATAACACCCGATAAACATGACAGAAATAAACTTACTTCAATTTTGAAACAATAATGTTAAGAACTTTGAACTGACTCGCACAAGCGTAAAACAGACTATTCCTGTCCGTCGTCCGGGGAAGCCGCAAAGTAACGCGCTTCAAATTCATCCGGCGGCATGGCACGGGCAAATAAAAAGCCCTGCGCCATGGTGACACCCGCGGCGGTCAGCCAGTCGCGCTGGGCATCGGTTTCCACGCCTTCGGCAATAATGCCCAAATCGAGACTGCGCGCCATATGGATAATCGCGGACACCATACTGTTATCGTCCGGCAGGCCGTCGACAAAGGTTTTATCCACCTTCAGCAGGTCCACCGGCAGCGATTTCATATGGTGCAACTGTCGCAGGCCCGCATAGCCCATACCAAAATCATCCAGCGCGATGCGCACCCCGGCGTTGCGCAGCGGGCGTAAAATTTCCACCGCCGTCTGGGGATCGTCGATACGGCGGCTTTCGGTAACTTCAAGAACGAGCGTACCCGGCGCAATACGATAGCGGTTCAGCAGCGCCAGCAGATCCGGCACCATCGCGTGATGCATCAGTTGCAGCGCGGAAAGGTTTACCGACAGCGGCAGCATAATGCCGCGCCCCTGCCAGGCTGCCAGCTGGCGACAGGCCGCTTCCAGCACCCGATAACCCACGGTGATCATCAGACCGGCGTTTTCGATGCGTTCGATCAGCCCTTCCGGCAGCGTCCAGCTGCCGTCCGGCTGGCGTACGCGCAACAGCGCTTCGGCACCCTGCAAGGCACCGGTGGCCAGCTCGACCTGCGGTTGCAGCCAGATGGTGTACTGATGATTATCCAGCGCGGCGAGAATCGCCTTATGGGCCGATCCGGCTCCCGGATAGCGCGCATTCTGACTCTCCGCCTCGTCATAATGGGGCAGCGCCAGCTGCTGATGACGGTTATAACTGCGTACCAGCATGCCGATTTCATCATCATGATGATGGCGCGGCAGCGCAAGCTGGTGCCCTGGCTGTTCGTGCTGCGGCAGATCGTTCAGCTCGCGGGCGATGCGGCGCAGGGGATGGACGATCAGACGGTTGATACACCAGGTAATCGCCACGGTGATCATCAGCGTAAGCAGTAAGTAAGCCGTCACTAACGTCGACAGCGTACTCATGACGAATTTATACATGCGGTAGGAATCCGCCTGTAATACCAGATACGCCAGCGGCTGCGGGTTAGCCGGGCGTTGTAAAGAGTAGATAGGCAGTGAAATCTGCACCGGCAGTTCAAACAGACGGGTAATGGTCACCGGCACCGGGCGTTCAGGAATAAAGCGCATGCGCAGCGCCTGGAACTGGTTTGGCAGCACGACATCGGCACGGCTGACCACGCCCGCAGGCTGAATACCTTTCAGGATGGTTTCTGCGTCAACAATATCGCCTTTCAGGATGGCGGATGAGAGTGGCTCGCGCACCGAGCGGGCAATGCTTTCCAGCTGCGTGGCTGTGTTGTAGCGGTTTTGCTGCACAAAATGAAAGAGCAAAATAACGCAAAAAATGAACACAAACAGCATAGAGACGGCTGAAACCATCGCCATTTGTTTAATGGTTAATGAACGGCTGACGCGCAAATTGTTTCTCCGGAATACCCTTAACACGAAAAGTAACCAGCTGTTACCTTACCGCCGCCAGAGTATACCCTATCGCGGCGTCATTAAGAGACTGTCCGGGGGATATAAGATAATTCTACATTCCCGTTACCAGTCCGCATAAGGCATCAGCGGTTGCGGCGGCATATCCATATCGCCCTGCCAGCCCGCATCGGAGTAGC
Source organism: Enterobacter kobei (assembly GCF_018323985.1). Taxonomy (GTDB): domain Bacteria; phylum Pseudomonadota; class Gammaproteobacteria; order Enterobacterales; family Enterobacteriaceae; genus Enterobacter_D; species Enterobacter_D kobei_A. The sequence goes on from NZ_AP024590.1 coordinate 4,352,433, forward strand.
GCACAAAAATCATCCCATGACTCGGGGTATAATCTTTCGCCTGCTGAATATCAATACCTGCGCCTATTGACCATTTTGATGAGACACGGCGTTCAACCAGTGCATGGGCGGTATAACCGAAGCCCTGACTGCTGCCGCCCTCACTGCCCCGTTCGCTGGCCTGCTGACGGAAATCCGCCGGGATCAGATTTAACAGCGGATAGCGCGCCTGCGCTTTGGTGCGGGAGTGCGACCAGGAGCCCGATCCCCCCAGTTCCCACGACCAGTTTTCCGTGCGTTTACGCCAGGTGACCGGCACCGCGAAAGAGACGTACTCCTGCGGGCTGTAATAACCGCCCTGCCCGAGCGCATAGCCGCTCAGATCTTTGTCGTAGTGCCAGATCATATTGTTCAGGCCGACGGTCATACGCTCGTTGTCTTTATTAATAAGCTTGTAGTAATAGCCCGTCATCCAGCGCACGCGCCAGTTATCTTCCACGTTTTTGCCGGTGAGGGTGTCCGCATTCAGACTCGCCCAGACGCCGTGCGCTTCGCCGCGATCGTAACTCATGCTGACGCCACCGCCGCTGGCCCGTACGCCGCCCCATTTGGTGTCGGTATTGGTATCTTTCTGACCGCCAAAGGCCAGCAAGGAACTGGAGATCGGACGACGATGCGCATTCAGGGTGTAACCAAAAGGCCCGATATCGCTGCTGTAGCTCACACCGCCCACCACATCGAGCACGTTAAAGCCCATCGGCGTGGTGCCAATGTCCAGATCCCAGGTGTCATTACGCCAGCCAACGGCAAGGCTGGCCCCGCTGTCGCTCTGACTCTTGTCGCCACCGGTACAGCCTGCCTCACAGGTTCCCCAGGTGGGATCGTAAACCCCGTCGCTGTTGGTACTGAAGGTCCCGGCATTCATGTTCACCACATCGGTGCGGAAGAACATACGCCCGTCAGCCAGCGGCGCATCCGCCTGCAACATGGTGGTGTGCATTTTGACGTCGGAGTAGCCGCCGGTCCCTTTCGAGCGCCCGTAATCATGATCGAGGGTGACGTTCACATCCTGCTGGCGATACAGCTCTGCCGCATCGCTGCGCACGCCGCGCCGGAGCCAGTCATCTTTCTCATTGCTGCGCGTAAGCAGCGTAAAGGCGTCGTTATCCTGCGGTCGCACCGGCGTGATACCCGCAGCCACCATCGCATCTTTATACCCTTCCAGCGCCTGCTGCGGTTCACCCGTCGCCTGTGAAAGCCGGGCGGCATCACGCAGTACCAGCGCGCTGTCCTGCGATGGCGGCAGCGCTTTAGCCTGCGGCACCAGTCGGGCGAAAGTCTGCTGCGCCTGGGCAGTATCGCCCAGCTGCGCCTGCACCAGCGCCCTGCGCCGCTCGGTGTTCATCGATAACGGCTGCGCGGCGTCAGGGGTGATTTTCGCCAGCTGTGCCCGCGCTTCCATCGGATTTTGCTGTGCTACCGCCACTTCGGCCAGGCTCAGGCGGGCATCCAGATTGGTCGGTTCTTTCGCCAGCACGGCGTTATACAGCGCACTGGCAGCAGGATAATCGCCGCGCTGCTGCGCCCAGTCGGCAAGGGTTAAAGCAATAGGCGTGGAAGCGGGCTGCGCCTTCAGCAGCGCTATCGCCGCGGGCTCATTGCCGCTGTCGCGTAACTGATTAGCGCGGGCCAGCAACTGATTACGTTGCAGGCGATCCGCCAGCGCCTGAATATTGGGCGTCCACTGGCTTTCTGGCAGCGTGTTGAGGTGCGCCAGCGCCGCCAGGCCCTGATCTTCATTGCCGGATAAGTACAGGCCATAAGCGTAAACCTGTTCGGCGTCGTTCGGCTTTTGCGCCGCCAGATCGCGCATCTGGGCATCGCCCTGAGCGCGTTGCCCGGCGTTACGCAAATCGCTCGCCAGCCGGTAAGTAATCCACACGCTGCCCGCATCGAGCGCCAGACGCTGGCGCTGTACCTCAGCGGCCTGCGCCCACTCGCCGCGATTTTCCAGCGCTTCAGCCTGCTGTGCCAGACGGTCACCCGTCATGCTGCGTTCGATGTCATCAACACTGCGTCGCTGACGGGCGTTGAGCGTCTGAATAAACGCCTGCGCACGCTCAGGTGACTGCGCCCGATAAAGGTTTGCCAGCCCGCGCACCGCATTGCTGTTCTCGCTGTCCATACGCAGCGCCTGCCGATAATAGCGTTCGGCGCTGTCGGTCTCTTTGCGCGCCAGCGCCGCATCGCCCAGCCCGAGCACCGCGTAGCTGTCGGTGTTATCGACCTGCTGCGCCTGCTGATAAAAGCGGGTGGCCCTGGCCGGATCAGCGGCTTTCAGCGCCGCGTCACCCTGCTGAATAAGCAGCCAGTAGCGGTTGGTCTGCAACAGACTGTCCCATTTACTGCGGTTGCTGCTTTGCGGGGCCAGCGTAATGGCTTTTTGCAGGTTTGCCACCGCGCGGGCGCGATCGCCTTTCTGGGAGTATGCCTGACCGAGCGCGCCAATGGCCTCGCCGTCATGTTCATCGGCGCTGACTGCCTGTTGCAGTGCACTGATAGCATTGCTGCCCTGCCCGGCGTCCACCGCCGCCAGCCCCTGTGAACGGGCACGAAACGCTGGATCCGCCAGCTTCTGCTGCTGCTCAGCCAGTTGCTGACGCGCCATCTCGACGTTATCGCCCTCGCTGAATTGCGCGAGGAAGCGTTGCAGCGCCTGAACGCTGGCGTCGCTGATGGGCAGATCTTTGATTTGCTGATACCAGATGGCTGCGGCTGCGTCGCGGCTGGTGCCGGATTTCGCCATCTGCTGAAGAACCGCATAGCCTTCATCCGGACGGTCACTGGCAAACAGCAACTGCGCGAGCGCGTTTTGCAGTTCGCCATCGCCGGGACGTCGGGCGTTAAGCGCTTTGAGCTGATTAATAGCTTCATTGCGGCGGGCAGGAAGTTTTGCCACCTGCACCCAGTATTCCCGCGCGATCTCGCCGGGGGGCGGATTGCCGTTAAACAGTTTGTCGTACGCGGCAATCGCTTCCTGGGTATGCCCGGTGGTGCCCTGCAAACGCGCTTCCTGCAACGCCTGGCGCCCTTCCGGGGTGGAGAGCGTCATGATGCCGCGGGAATCACGCAGCGCGCTGGAGTCGGGGGCCAGTTCCTGGAGTCTGTCGAGCTGCTTTTGCGCCCCTGCGGTATCGCCCTGGCGCAGCAAATAGCGAAAGCGCGCGGCGATAACATCCGGGTTCGTCGGATCGATCAGCTCCAGCCGGTAGAGCGACTGGCGCACCAGATCTTCCCGTTTTGTCGCTTCCCCCAGCCGCACCTGTTCCAGCAGTTGCTGCTCCGCGCCCGGCGCGGCGTGCAGGATCGGCATCACCGAGAAGCCGAGCGATAAAGCGATAAAACGTAGCGTTAACCTGCGCATGACGAACCCCGGGATCGCAATTTATTCATGGTCGCCGTCAAGACGACGACGGCTAATGATGCGCAGCAGACGCCACAGCACCCAGGCCAGCAGCACGACGCTCACCGCTGCCAGCACCGCCAGCAGGATCGGGTGGTTAGAGAGCGCATACCAGATACGTTCAAACCACGGCAGATGGCCGACATAATAGATATCGCCCACCCGCAGGCCATTAACGCCCGATTCGCGGATCACCGTGACCGAGCCGTACATGGCGGCACGCTTGCCGGTGTCGTTCATCGCCTCGTTGAGCAGGCTGTAACCACGCGGGCTGTCGGCCAGCAGCGCAATCACGCTGCGCTGATCGTTATACGGCGACTGGAAGCCGATAATCGCCGCCATCGGACCGCTGGAGCTGACCGCTGTCTGCGTGTCGGCCTGACGATCGCTAACGTCCGGCATGATCGCCGGGAATGCCGTCTGGCGCTGCGGCGTTTTCACCCAGCTTTGCGTCGCCTGCACCAGCAGATCGATGCGCTCATCGTTTTTCAGTTTTTCCGGTAAGGTGCCGATGATAAGGATATCGGCATCTTTATTCGCCAGCTGGCTGCCATCGTTAGTCAGGGTGACGTTCACCGCCGGCAAGCCGGTTTGCGCCCCGATGCCGCCCATCGAATCCAGCAGCGTGGTGAGCTGGCCTGGGGTCGGCTGCGCGGGCAGCACCACCAGCGTGTCAGAGAGATCGGCCATCCGGCTGAACGGGAAGCCCGCATTGGCAAAAGCGCGCAGATCCGGCATGGCGATAAAGTGGTAATACTTCGAGAAATCAATGGTCGAGTCATCGCCGATCACCACGCGGTTTTGCACCGGCTGGAAGGTGATACAGTTTTCGATGGTGCCGCCCGGCATCGGGTTCATGTACTGGAAGTCAAAGCGCAGCTGGTTCAGCGCGCCGAGTTTCAGTGCCGGAATGGTCACTTCGGTTTTACCGTCCAACAGGCCCTGTAGCACCGGCAGGCGCAGCAGCAGACGGTTGGAGTCCTGGCTGCTGGTCAGGCTGAAGGATTGCAGGAACTGGTTGTTCAGGCTGATATCCATGCGCGAGCTGTCTTTGGTCGGCGGCGCGGTGTAGCGGTAATTGAGGTTCATATCAATGCCGCTGCTGCGCAACAGATACAGGTCCGGCGGCAGATTCATCGCCACGTTAATGGACGCAGGCTGTAAGCCGGTGGACTGCAACTGCTCTTCATAGGTTTTCAGCTCACCGAAGGAGATCGCCCGGTCGGTACGCACCCAGTTTGGCGCATCGTACGGTTTACGGGCCAGCAAGGGTTTCACTTCATCCACGACCACGCGATCGCCACGGAACAGCAGGTTGCCCTGGGCAATACCCTTCGCCGCCTGCAGGATGTCTTTGTCATCGCGCCCAAACACCACCAGCACTTTCATAAACGGGTTAGTCGGGTGGTTCATCATCATCACAGTGGGTGCTGTTACCGGCGGCACGTCGCGCAGGAAGGCCGGACGTTTGTCGTTGGTGGCAAACACAATGGCATTGCTGTCCGGCAGCGCATCATACGAGACCGGGAACTGCTGGCCGCGCCAGCCGGTACGTGAGCCAAACCACGAGGCGACAATACTCGCCGCCTGTTGCTGGGCCAGCGCCGGAACACCGGCGAAGACCATCGGCAGGTTCAGCGGACGGTTATCGCGCGGATCGAAGAACGGCACCGGGAAGTTCGACAGATCGTTTTTCAGCGTCAGTTTCTGGTAGGTCATCGCCAGCGAGCTGTTGCGCCCGATGTCCATCCACAGGGTACTGCTGGCCGGGTTTTCGCACACATCGCGGTAATGCCCGACAAACTCCAGCCGCACACGGTTAAAGTCAGTGATATAAAGCGGATCGATGGCGATTTGCGCCTGCGTTTTTTTCCCCAGTTGCTCTTTGGTGACCGGCAGGACACCCATCAGTTCATCGTTCAGATAGACCTTCAGCTGCGACTGGACGGGCAGCAGTGACGGCGAAGGTGTGTATTCCAGATTCAGCATCGCTTTTGACACGATTTCGTCGCTGCGCGTACCGAATTCAATGCCACCGTCGGGATTGACGCCGCGCAGGATCATGCTGCCCGGCGGCGGGGCGATCTGCGCAAAAGTCAGCGTGACGTCACGCGTCGGCGCATTATCGGCGATGATTGGCGCATTTGCGCCATTAACACCGGGCATCACCTGCCCCACCGGTGTGGTCTGTGCTTCAACTGGCCTCTCCGGGGTCATGGCTTCCGGCTGCGTCGGCGCAGGCGTGGCGGCCCCTTCGGTTGCAGACGTGACCGTCGGCACCACAGGCGCGGCGGTTGCCGCCGGGCTGGTGGGCGCCGCCGACGTTATTGCATACGGGAACGCACTTAATCCCACTACCACTGCGCACATCCAGGAAAATTTTCTTTTCATCGCATTATCATCATTGTTGAGCCTGTCACGAACCCGGTTGCGGTATTACCACGTCCCGCTCGGGGCGGCGCGGAACGAACGACACAATCCAGGAAACCAGTGAAGTGAGGGACCGGAAAATCATTTTTACGGACGAAGGTGCAAATTCTGCAAGGTGGCGATAGCCACGGAAACCTAACTTGAGAATATCCATCAAGCTTTCCAGCGGTTTATCTTCCGGGAAGCTGTCCTGCCAGAGTGCCCAGGTATCGGCGCGGGCAAAAGTACACTGCACAAAATCAATATGTTGACGGGTGGTCAGCGGCATCAGTTGCAGGCCGATTTCATTGCCGGAAACACGCACCACCTGCGCCGGGAACACATACTCCTGCTGGCCGCGTTTGAGCAGCAGGTTCACCTTCTGCCCTTCCAGCACCTGGGCCTGGCCGTTAATTTTGATGCCCAGCCCGCCGTCGGAGAAGTCATGCACGGTACAGGAGAACAGGTGGCCGTCTTCCCGGGCAATCGCCGCCGGCATGGAGATTTCAACACGGTGGGCGCGACGTAACTGCTTGCTCTCCACCGATACCGCGACCGCCCCGCCGAGGACCACCAGGTTGTAGAACACCCAGGCGATACTGACGAACACGGTAAGCACTTCATTCTCCGGCCCGTAGAAATAGCGCCAGATACCCACCATGACACCGAAGATGTTCAGCAGGACGAGGAAAATGTATGGCCGGGAGATCACCCAGTCGACGTACTCCTCCTCCACCAGGCCCCCCTTGGCAGTAACGTTGAACTTGCCTTTATGCGGTGCGAACAGCGCGACCATGGTGGGGGGCGCGATATACCAGGCCAGCACCGTTTCGTAAATTTCACTCCAGAACGAGTGCCGGTATTTGCCCTGGATTTTGGAGTTGGTCAGGCTGGCGTGGATCATGTGCGGCACCACAAACAGCGCGATCATCAGCGCCGGGGCGTAAATGATATAGGCATGTAGCAACAGGAACGCCAGCGGCGCGGTGAGGAACACCAGCCGCGGAATACCCGATAAGAAGTGGAACATCGCATTCACATAACAAAGCCGCTGCGGCAGCTTCAGCCCTTTACCCAACAGCGGGTTATCGAGGCGGAAAATCTGCACCATGCCGCGCGCCCAGCGGATACGTTGCCCGATATGCGCCGAGAGGCTTTCCGTTGCCAGCCCCGCCGCCTGCGGAATACGCATATAGGCCGAACTGTAGCCAAGACGGTGCAGACGCAGCGAGGTGTGCGCATCTTCCGTCACGGTTTCCACCGCGATGCCGCCAATCTGATCAAGCGGCGCGCGACGGATCACCGCACAGGAGCCGCAGAAAAAGGTCGCGTCCCACATGTCGTTACCGTCCTGCACCAGACCGTAAAACAGCGTGCCTTCGTTAGGGGTTTTGCGGAAGCGGCCAAGGTTGCGCTCAAAGGGGTCCGGCGAGAAAAAGTGGTGCGGCGTCTGCATCATCGCCAGCTCTTTTTCCTTCAGGAACCAGCCCATCGTCATCTGCAAAAACGAGCGCGTGGGCACGTGGTCGCAGTCGAAAATCGACACAAACTCGCCCTTCGCATATTTCAGGGCATTGTTAATGTTCCCGGCTTTGGCGTGCTCATGGGTGGTACGGGCGATGTATTTCACCCCTACCGTCTCGGCAAACTGGCGGAAGGTTTCGCGCCCGCCGTCATCCAGGATCCAGATGGTCAGCTTGTCCTTCGGCCAGTCGATACCCAGTGAGGCATAAATGGTGTTTTTCACCACGTTCAGATCTTCGTTGTAGGTCGGCACGAAAATATCCACGGTCGGCCACTGGGACATATCTTTTGGTAGCGGCACCGGCTGGCGGTTTAGCGGCCACACCACCTGGAAATAACCGAGCACCAGCACCACCCAGGCGTAGGTTTCTGCAATAAGCAGGATCAGACCACAGACCAGGCTGACCGGATCGTTCCAGTTAAGGGTGGAGGTATAACGCCACCAGATGTAACGGCAGGAGACGGTGAGTGACAGCACGATGAGCATCAGCGCCGAGAACCGCCCCGGAATGCGCCGTACCATCATCGCCACCGCCCACAGCAGCACCAGGAAAATGAACTGCGACATCGGGTTAAACGGCTGGGTGATACACAGCAGTGCCAGCAGGGAAGAAAACACCACGATCACGCCGAGAATAATACGCCGCAGCTGCGGGTGCAGATGCCCCAGCTCTTTCTGGTTATCCAGATGGTGAGTCCTGGTGCTGAACCGCTGCGGTAGTGTGTCAAGCCACGCATGGTAACGGGCTATGAATTGCGAAATACCGGAACGGCGGCGTTTACGCGGCCGGTCTGCATCCTCCGGCCCGGACGTGATCATCAGCCACAGGGTTTGCAGCAGGTAGCGGGCAGGATCGAGCGGACGCGGACGTTCAGCGCGAATATGCGGGTACAGCTCGCGGTGCCGCTCGCGGATCGCCTGCCAGCGCGGGTGTTCAAGGGGCAGGAAAAGCCAGGCGAGGATCACCCAAAAACAGCCGAGGGCGGCGCTGAACGCGGGCGCGCCGTGGCTGCGATAAAGCTGGTAGCGCGCACCGAGGCGTTCGCTGACCGGAGGGATGAAAAACCAGCTGGAAAGGCGGCTCATTGCGCGCGCGCTCCCGCCGGAGAACTGATGTCAGTCGCCGGTGTCGCCGCATGAAGCAGGCACCAGTTCGCCAGGGTCATGATCTCTTCCGCAGCCAGCGAGTCCATACGGTATTCCCCGAGCGGCTGCTTGGCGGCCAGGCATTCGGCCATCGCCTCATCGCGGTGGATCACCGTTGGCAGCAGGCGGCGCTGGGTTTGCAGCCAGACCTGGTACAAATCATCCTGCAACTGACTGCCGATACGCAGATCGTTAAGCAAGAGATGCGCCCCCGCCGGTAACGCCTGCTGATGTAAGCGCACGTGGCAGTTGGTGTCCGGCCTGACGATGGTGAGCACGCGATCGCACTGCTCAAGGATCAGGCGTGACAGCGGCGACTGGCCGTGGGGAAGATCCACCAGGATCCACTGATAATGACTCTGTGCTTTTAATGTTTGCAGGAGCGGTCCGATACCGCTCAGCACCTCATGCAGCAGAGGCGCATTTTCCGCTTCACCCGCGGTGAGCTGACCAAACGGCAGCAGATCCAGTTGCGAGGTATAACGCTGACCGGCATCGCGCCAGTCCTGCCCGTCAAGCAACGATCGCGCCCAGCCTGCGGAGTGGGTAAAATCGACGTTATACGACAGGCGCAGCATATTATCCGGGCAGGCATCAACGAGCAGCACGGCTTCGCCAAGCATGTGCAATGACCAGCCCAGCGCAGCGGTGATGGATGTGGTGCCCACGCCGCCGCGTATGCCCTGTAATCCCAGAATGGCCATTCCGGCTTCCTTATGGCAGTTGGGAGAATTCCGCGAGCAATGGCCAGCGTTTAATCGCTGCCGCCAATTGTTCCCGTTGGGAAATGTCGGTGTAATCTATTTCAGGCAATGAAAACACCCGGCTCAATGTCAGAAAATCATTCTGCCAGGTATAGTTCAACGTCGAATCTTTCGAATTAGCGGTTTCATTATTATTCATTTTTATCATATCGCTTGAATAAAAAAACTGATGGAAAGAGTTTATCCGCTTGCCCGGCGAAGAAAATGCGTTTACATGCTAAATCTGATGCTCTTTAATTTCAATGTTAGGTTTATTTCTTTGCTTTCGCTAGTAAACTGAGGTAACTGACGATCTTGAACAAGAGGGACGCGATGGACCCCATTTTTTCTATTGGCATTCAGTCCTTGTGGGACGAATTGCGCCATATGCCTGCCGGAGGGGTCTGGTGGATAAATGCAGACCGCGACGACGACGCTGTAAGGCTGGTAAATCAAACCGTTGCTGCGCAGCCGAAAGAGAGCAAGGTCGCGGTGATCAGCATGGGTAACGACCCGAAGAATATCATCAAACTGGACGAGCATCACGGCCCAGAAAAAATCCGTCTTTTTTTCATGCCGGAAAAAGAAAATGGTCTATACTCGCTTGCCCCTGATTTACTCTGTTCTGTTGATCCCCATCACCATTTATTAATCCTGCTGTGCGCCAGCAATGCCTGGCAAAATATATCCAATGATAAATTACGTGTATGGCTTGAGAATATTCATAGGTGGGTGAAATACCACAATTGCACACTGCTGATCGTTAACCCCGGAAACAATAATGATAAACAGTTTTCCTTTCTGACCACGGAATACCGCTCGCTGTATGGCCTTGCCAGTTTACGAAGCCAACAGGATATTCACCTGTATGACATTGCCTTCTGGTGTAATGAGAAAGGGGTGAGCGCGCGCCAGCAGCTTATTCTTGAGCCACGCGGCGAGGGCTGGCAATTAGCCCGTCAGGAAGAGACCACCGTGCAGCCGCGCAGCGATGAAAAACGAATTTTAAGTAATGTCGCCGTGCTGGAAGGCGCGCCGCCCCTTTCTGAACACTGGTCGTTGTTTGATAATAATGAAGCGCTGTTTGAAGAAGCGCGCACCACCCAGGCGGCAACGGTCATTTTTTCACTCACGCAAAACAATCAAATTGAAAACCTCGCGCGACAGATCCACGCCCTGCGCCGCCAGCGCGGGAGCGCGCTAAAAATCATCGTGCGGGAAAATACCGCCAGCCTGCGCGCCACCGATGAGCGTCTTTTATTAGGCTGCGGCGCGAACATGGTGATCCCGTGGAATGCGCCCCTCTCGCGCTGTCTGACGCTAATCGAAAGCGTGCAGGGCCAGCAGTTTAATCGCTATGTGCCAGAAGAGATCGCCACGCTGCTGACCATGACGCAACCGCTGAAGCTGCGCGGCTTCCAGACGTGGGATATTTTCTGCGATGCTGTCGGCAATATGATGCAAAACACCCTGCTGCCGCCGGATGGCAAAGGCGTGCTGGTGGCGTTGCGCCCGGTACCGGGCATTCGCGTCGAACAGGCGCTGACCTTGTGCCGCCCGAACCGCGTCGGTGACATCATGACCATCGGCGATAACCGGCTGGTGCTGTTCTTATCTTTCTGCCGGGTCAACGATCTCGACACCGCGCTGAATCATATCTTCCCGCTGCCCATCGCTGATATTTTCTCTAACCGTATGGTGTGGTTTGAAGATAACCAGATTTCCGCCGAGCTGGTGGATATGCGCACGCTGCAACCGGAGAAGTGGTCGCGTCCGTTGCCGGTCACCGAGGGTCCAAACCCGATCCTCAATGCGGAGCACGATGGCCGCAGCTGGCGACGTATTCCGCAACCTTACCGCCTGCTTGATGATGCGACGGAGCACGCCTCATGATGACCCTGAGCGATATTATTCAGTTAGTGGTGCTGTGCGCGCTGATTTTCTTTCCGCTGGGTTACGCCGCACGGCATTCGTCGCGCCGCATCAGAACCGTACTCCGGCTGATGTTTGTTAAACCGCGATATGTTAAACCCGCCGGAACCTTACGCCGGGCATCCACCGTCAAAGCAGACCGAAAACATGACTAATCAAAACTATATGACTTCTGCGCCGTCGCCGCTGTGGCAATACTGGCGCGGGCTTTCCGGCTGGAACTTCTACTTTTTAGTGAAGTTCGGCCTGTTATGGGCGGGCTACCTTAATTTCCATCCGTTGCTCAACCTGGTGTTTATGGCATTCCTGTTAATGCCGCTACCAAAATTACGTTTGCATCGCCTGCGCCACTGGATCGCTATTCCCCTCGGCTTCGCCCTGTTCTGGCATGATACCTGGCTGCCTGGCCCGCAAAGCATGCTCAGCCAGGGCAGCCAGGTGGCGGGATTCAGCACCGATTATCTGCTGGATCTGGTAACGCGTTTTATTAACTGGCAGATGCTTGGCGCGATCTTTGTGCTGCTGGTGGCGTGGCTGTTCCTCGCACAGTGGATCCGCGTAACGGTGTTCGTGGTGGCGATCATGATCTGGCTGAACGTGTTAACCCTCACCGGCCCGGTCTTCTCTTTGTGGCCCGCCGGTCAGCCGACGACCACCGTCACCACCACCGGCGGCAATGCGGCGGCAACGGTCGCCACGGCGGGCAACAAGCCGGTCGTCGGCGATATGCCTGCGCAGACGGCACCGCCTACCACGGCGAATCTGGATGCCTGGCTGAACAGTTTTTATCAGGCGGAAGAGAAACGTAAGACGCGCTTCCCGGCCTCGCTGCCGGCAGACGCTCAGCCGTTTGAGCTGCTGGTGATCAACATCTGTTCCCTCTCCTGGGCCGATGTGGAAGCGGCCGGGTTGATGTCGCATCCGCTGTGGTCGCACTTCGATATTCAGTTTAAGCACTTTAACTCCGCCACCTCTTACAGCGGTCCGGCGGCCATTCGTTTGCTGCGCGCCAGCTGCGGTCAGCCGTCACATAAGAACCTTTATCAGCAGGCGGGTAACGACTGCTATCTGTTCGATAATCTGGCGAAGCTCGGCTTCTCGTCGCAGTTTATGCTCGATCATAACGGCGTGTTTGGCGGCTTCCTGAAGGAAGTGCGTGAAAACGGTGGTATGCAGGCTCCGCTGATGAATCAGGCCGGACTGCCTACCGCGCTGCTGTCGTTTGACGGCTCGCCGGTTTATGACGACACCGCCGTGCTTAACCGCTGGATGGAGTCTGAAGAAGGCAAAAATAATCAGCGCACCGCCACCTACTTCAACCTGCTACCGCTGCACGATGGCAACCACTTCCCCGGCGTCAGTAAAACCGCTGACTACAAAGTGCGTGCACAGAAGCTGTTTGATGAACTGGATGCGTTTTTCACGCAGCTGGAAAAATCAGGTCGTAAGGTGATGGTCGTGATGGCCCCGGAACATGGCGGCGCATTGCAGGGGGATAAAATGCAGGTCTCTGGTCTGCGCGATATTCCGAGCCCGTCGATCACTAACGTGCCGGTCGGCATTAAGTTCTTCGGTATGAAAGCCCCACATCAGGGTGCGCCGGTGATCATTGACCAGCCGAGCAGCTTCCTGGCGGTGTCTGAACTGGTGGTACGTGCCGTGGACGGCAAACTGTTTGTCGAAGACAGCGTGAACTGGGATCAGCTGACCAGCAATCTGCCGCAGACGGCACCGGTATCGGAAAACTCGAACGCGATTGTGATCCAGTATCAGGATAAACCGTACGTGCGGCTGAACGGCGGGGACTGGGTACCGTATCCGCAGTGATAAGAATGCCCCTCACCCCGTGCCGGTGAAAACCGGACGGGGTGAGGGGAAAAATCAGCCTTGCTCAGCCAGCCACACCAGCATTTTCAGACTCGCCGAATAATAATCTTCCTGCGCCTCAATCTGCGGCTCGCCGTGTTTCACGCCAAGCGTCAAATCCCGCACAGCCAGTAATCCACCGCTCATGTTGTAGGGGGCGGTTTCATTGGTCGTGACGTTCACCCACGCCGGATTTTTATCACGGCTGAACTGCCCGAACCAGTTGCGCCACGGCGTCAGCAGTGGGCTTTGCGGATTTTGCCAGGCCACGTACAGCGGAATGCGGATCGCATCGTAGCTCATGCGCGGCGGCCATTCGCTGGCGGGCTGCATTTTGCCATCGGCCTGTAACGCCACCCAGTCGGTAGGCAGCTTCGACTCACCCCAGCCCATTTTGCCGGTCAGCGTATTCGCATCGCGCATCAGCTCACGCCAGACCACAAGGTGGCTGCGATCGGCAAACGCCTGCCAGGCCGGGAAAATAAAGTAGGCCGGGTTCAGGTTCACGTAGCTGTTACGGTTAAAGCCCTGGGCGCCCGGCAACATCACACGGTAGCCCGCGAAGTTAATCACCGTATGGGCGACCAGCGCTTTGGTGATAGCGTCCGACGCCGCGCTATAACGCGCATCGTGCCAGCGCGCATCCGCCTTGAGCAGCGCCCAGGCGATCAGCGCATCACCGTCTGACGCGTTGTTTTTATCCGCAATCGGATCCGGCTCGACCGGGTTATAGCGCCAGTAGAACAGGCCGGTTTGCTTGTTTTTCAGCGTCTTATCGGTCCAGCCCCAGATCTTGTCGAAGCTGGCGCGGTCATTACTGGCGACCGCCATCAGCATCGCGTAACCCTGGCCTTCGGTATGGGAAACGTTGTTATTGCCGGTATCGACAATGCGTCCATCCGGCATTAAAAACCGGGCTTTGTAACTGTCCCAGGCAGGGCCTGCCTGAGCGCATACGGTAAATAACAGACTCACCGTCATGACTATCGCGGTAGATACGCGCTTGACCATAATTCGACTCATTGTGGGTTGTGATAACGGAACAGAACGTCTGACAGCGAATTCAGTCGTTCGCGTTGCAACGCAACATGCGCCTCGCCGCCCTGGCTCTGAAGCCAGCTGGCGTAAAGACCTTCAAGTATTGCACAAAAAGCATGGCACCAGCGCGTTTGCTGCTCCTCGTGGCGGGAGATCGGCATGGCCTGATGGCGCAGCGTCAGGCCGGTGTCACTGGCATCAATATCGATAAAGCCCCAGCCAAAATGGCGCAGTTGCGCATTGATATTCGCCTCCAGCTCGCCCACGGTTTCAGCGGGCGGCAGCGGGAACTGTGCGGCCAGGGTTTCCCCCATCTGCCGCAGGAACGGCTGGCTTTCTACCTGTCCGACATTGCGTACCATGCCGTCGATCATAATGGTCAGCAGATCAAACCAGCCTGGCGGCGTTTGTTGTTGCTGAAACCAGCCGATCAGCGGCGCGTGTTGACTGTTCACTGTCATAATTATTTGTCTCCCAACAAATAGCGGAAATAGAGTCCGGCGGTGCTTTCGTTATAGTTGCCGAACGTGTCATAGCCGACTTTCCCGCCGACGGTCATATTCTTGTTAACGTTGTAGTCCACACCGGCACGCATGGTGTAGCCAATACCGCTTTCCGATCCGCCTTTATAGCGGTAGTCGCGGGCGTAGCCCAGGTCATAGAGATCTTTCATGAGATCCTGCGCACCGCGATCCGTCGGGAAGTAGTCGCTACTGTCCTGGGTGTAGGACTGATAGCCCACGGAGCCACCGAGACTGAGCTTCCAGTTGTCAATTTTCTGACTAAAATCAACCGGTAAAGAGACACTCACGTAGTTTTGCGGGCTGAAATAGCCGCCCTGCCCGTAGGTGTAGTAACTGAGGTTTTTCGAGAAATCCATCCAGCTGACGTTCAGGCCGGTTTGCAACTGGCGGTAATCGTCGTGGAACGGACGCAGATACACCCCGGCGCTGGCGTTCATGCTGGTGTTGCTGGCCACGTTTTCGCCAAGATAGCTGTAACCGCCGCCGCCCACATAGAAGCCCGCATCGCCGTCGTCATAGCCGATCTGCACATTGCCGCCGTTTTTCGTCACCCGGCCCCAGGTTTTACCTGAATACGCATCTTTCATGCCGACATAGGAGAGCAGGCTGTCGGTCACCGCGCGGCGCTCACCTTTGATGATCAGCGTCAGATAGTCGGTCAGCTTCGGCGACCACTGCACGCCGCCCACCAGCGTACTGAGATCCTGACCCAGCGGCGTGGTGCCAATATCGAGCTTATAACTTTCGCCGCTCAGCGCCATTGCCAGCTCAACGCCGCTCGCTTTCTGCGAGTCGGTTGAGGAGGTGATTTTATTATCCAGGCTCGATTTAAAGTTCGATACGCTGAGCGCCTTCAGGCGACCGGTATCGTACAGACGGCTTAAATTCGCAAGACCAGTATCGGTTAACGGCGACAGATCCTGCGCTCCCAGCCCCTGCAAATCCGCAAAATTTGCCGCCGTTGGATCGCTGGAGTTCTGCGTATTCTCAATAGAGGACGAGATATTGCTGATGGCGTTATCAATAGGGTTGGTGCCGTAACGGCGCCAGGTATCCCCCGACGCGCTACCCGCGCTGAGCGTGATCGGCGTGGCGGTGAATTCAAAGCGCGACTCACCAAACGGCGAACTGGACCAGGTTAACGGCGCTTTGGCTTCGGTCAGCTTGCTGGTACCGGATTCGCCATCGCGCCCGCGCACTTCCACGCCGCCCTGCATCCACATGCCGGTTTTCTGCTCCATGCTCTGCATCATGTCATCCACCTGGCGCAGCGTACGCGCCTGAGCAGTTTCCAGCGGCAGATCGGTGCGGGAGGTGCCCGGCAGTGTACTGCCAGGTTCACCTGCCACCTGCGCCACCTGCCACGGCAGCGTCTGACCGTAGACCGACGCGGACGCCGTCTGCCCCGCGGACTTACTGGTGCGTACGAACGGGTTATCCGCCACCAGCACGCCGCCGATGGTTGGCGTCGCCGCGCCGTTCGTGCTATCCAGCCCCACCAGTTTGCCGCGCGCGCTGCGCAGATACGTCATGGCCTGCTGATGGTTGCCCTTCGCCTCTTCCAGACGGGCCAGCAGCAGCAGGCGATCGGCAGAGTTATCCGCTCGCAGGCCGCGGGCCAGCGCGTCGGCTTTCTCGACGTTGTCCTCTGCCAGCGCCACATCAATCGCGCCGACGCGTGCATCCTGGCTGTCGGTAT
Source organism: Enterobacter kobei (assembly GCF_018323985.1). Lineage (GTDB taxonomy): Bacteria > Pseudomonadota > Gammaproteobacteria > Enterobacterales > Enterobacteriaceae > Enterobacter_D > Enterobacter_D kobei_A. The sequence goes on from NZ_AP024590.1 coordinate 4,368,757, forward strand.
CGCGGGTCATCAGGTAGTCATAGACCACCCCGGCCTCTTTGTTCATTTTGCCGGTCTGATAGAGGCGGCCCATGGCGAACATCAGATCGGTATTCTGCGGATCGCTTTGCAGAGCGCGCATCAGTTTGTCGTAGGCTGCCGCATAGTTGCCCTGCTCACGCAGCGCATCGGCCTCGTTGATCACAGCACCGGTGCGTAAACCTGCCAGCTGCGTCGGCGTGCTGCGCGCCTGAATTTCAGGTCGCGCCAGGAAGCTCTGGGCTTCGCTGTTCAGACCAGCGTTATTGAGCACGGTGATCTGATCGGCATAATCGCCAGCGTTGCCCTGCACACCGGCACGCATGTTTTCCCGCACCAGCGCCACCGCACCGGTGACATCGCCGCTTTGCGCCAGCAGACGCGCGAGTTTACCCGCGTCGACCGGGCTTTCAGGCGGCGTGGCGGTCAGGGTTTTCAGCGTGTTGGCGGCGGCATTGGTATTGCCCTGCGCCAGATAGCGCTCGGCGGTCGCCAGTTGCAGGTTGAAGTTCACCCGCTTCGCCAGATCGCGCATCTGCCGGTTCTGATTCGCCGGGGAAATCCGCGACAGCAGCGTTTGCGACTGCTGCCATGCACCGTTTTCACTGGCAAACAGCGCTGCGGCGTACAGCGAACTGGCCCCCGCGCCGGGACGCGCAGCCGGGGCGATCACATTGCTGGCCTCGTTGTCATTGCCATTTTTTTGCAGCAGACGGGCTAAATCGAGACGCAGCCAGGGATCGTCCGGCAGACGGGTAAGGCCTTGTTGCAGTACCGCAATGGCCTGACCGGTGTTGCCGCTGGCCGCCAGCTGTTGCGCCTGACGACGGATCGGATCGCCCGGCAGACCGGTGACCACGCGGGGTTGCAGCTTCGCCTGTAAACCGGCGGGCAGCGTGCGTAACACACTTTGCGCCTCTTCGGCTTTGTTCTGATCGCGCAGCACGTAATAGAGGTTTTCCCGCGCGGCGGCGTTTTGCGGCTGGTCATTCAGCACGTCGCGCAGCGTCTGCTCCGCCTGCGGATAATCTTTGTTGTGGCGCAGCACATCGGCGCGGAACAACTTCGCCGCCGTGCCCCGCTCACCGCTTTGCTGTGTCAGCGGGGCGGATAATGCCAGCGCCTGGCTGACATTCCCCTCTTTCAGCGCCTGCTGCGCCTGGGCCAGTTGCCCATAGAAGGCGGCATCTTCCGCCTGCGCTTTACGTTCAGCAGACGACTCGCCGCCCTGGCTGGCCGCACGGTTCAGGTATTGCGCCGCGGCCTGGTAGTCGCCGGAACGCTGAGCGATGTAACCCAGCCCGGCCAGCGCATCCGCGTCTTCCGGGTTGGTTTGCAGCACCTGTTCGAACTGGCGGCGGGCATCACGGGTATTTCCGCTATTAAGGGCGTTATAACCTTCGCCTTTCGCCGCGCCGCCGATGTTTTTGCGGTAGTACGCCTGCACATCGCTGTCCTTCGGATGGCGTTGCAGGTAGTTATCGTAAAACTGTTCATCACCGGACTGCGGCCCCAGCCACAGCAGCGCCTGGCGCAGGCCATCGTCCGCTTCTTTGTTGCCGCTCGCCATCTGCTCAAGCTGCATGATGCCGTCGCGGCGCGTCTCTTCGCGCCACGTCAGCATTTTGCCGAGCGCCACGCGCGCGGCGTTATCCTGCGGGTTTTGCGCCACAAAACGCTGGATCTCACTCAGCGCCTGCGGATACAGGGCTTTGTCGCTCGCCATGGTCAGGTAGTATTCCGGGGCGAGGCTGGGCGGCGGAGAATCACCGTTAAACATGCTGCGCCAGGTGGCGAGCGCGGCGGGAATGTTGCCGCTGCGCGCCTGCTGGCGGGCCAGCGTCAGTTGTCCTTGCGGCACCTGTGCCAGCTGTTTGGCGTTATCCAGCGCCTGTAGTCCGGCGTCGTCCGGCGATACAGCCGCCAGCCGGGCGCGCCACTGCGCGGCGGCTTTCAGATCGCCGCTCTGCTGCGCCCACAGCGCCATCAGGTACAGCGCCTGGGTGTTATTGGCGTCCACCATCAACACTTTTTTCAGTGATTCGTTCGCCAGCTCGTCGTGAGATTTTTCATGCCAGTAATTGGCCTGGTCGAATAAAGCTTTCAGCACCGCATCGTTTGGCGCGGCCTGGGCCATGCCTGCCGTTCCCAGCGCCAGTACGCCTGAAACATACAGGCTGGATAACGTGCGGGCAGTTTTTATGGTCATTATTTTCACTCGTTGTCCCCAGGATTCAGGCGTTTATGCGCACGTCTTTTCAGCAGCGCATACAGCGCCAGTCCCATCACCACGCTAAAGCACAGCCCGAGCACCGCCAGCAGGCCGGAATGCTGGTTGGCATACCAGATCACCAGCAGATGCAGCGGCATTTCACCGCGCGGGTATTGCGGCCCGACGCGGAAGCTACGCACGCCGTTTTCATTGGTGATGATCGCCGCATCGCCACGGATCCCGGCGTTGATGCGCGCGGAGGCCAGATCGCCGTGCAAACGGGCGAGCTGGTCGTCATTGCTGCCGAGCGCCGTCACGACGGTGCGTTCACTGTTCCACGGCGAGCGGAAGCTGACAAACCCGCGCCAGGATTCGTTGGAAGAGAAGTAACGATCGGCTTCTAAGCCCTCGGCATTCCAGTCCCCCGCCATCCAGCGCTGAATTTTTTGCCACTGCGTTGGTTCGCGAACGCTGAGCAAGTTGTCATGGGCGACAAAGGGCGAGGAGCTGAGCAGTTCGGTGTTGAATTCATGCTGATTCAGACCGGTCACCGCCAATACGTCGCGATCGCGCAGCAGTTGCAGATTGGTCCCCGCCGACGGTATTCCCAGCACGACGCGGTTCTGGCTGAGGGCGGTACCGGTGGCATTACCGGAACGCGCCGCCATATCCAGCAGCGTTGCCACCTGGGTTTCGGTCGGTTTTTCCGGCAGCAACAGCACGGTTTCGGCATAGTCCGCCAGCCGCGTGAACGGGAAGGACGCGCCAACGAAATAGGAGAGATTCGGCAGCAGCGCGAAATGACGCGTGTGGCTTAAATCGATCCAGGAGTCGTCGTCGATGCGGCTCTTGATGTTGTTGTTCAGCAGCACGCTGCACGGCGCGGTAGCCTTCGGCACGATGTTGAAGTAGAGCGACAGCTGGTTATCGCCGTAAATCATGTACGGCTCCAGCGGCATGTCGAACTGCTCCTGACGGGCATCGCCGCCGATTTTATGCCACAGCGTTTCCAGCGCGCCCTGCTTGTTGACCGGCAGGTTGTGCAGGAAGGTGTTGTTCAGCGTCATGCTCAACCTTGAGCGATCTTCATCGATCCAGCTTTCCGACGGGAAACGGTAGCTGATACGCAGCGGAATGGTTTCGCCATCCCACAGGAACAGATCCGGCGCGGCACGGAAGGCGACGCGCAGGGCGTCATGCCAGATGCCGTTAACGGTCATACTCTGATCTTTACGGATCAGCTCTGACAGCTTCACCGGACGATCGGTAGGGATCCAGCGCGGCGCGTCATACGGCTTGCTAGGCGGGATCGTCTGCGCCGCCACCGACAGACTGGCCGTTTGCAGATCGAAGTTCCCGCGCGTCAGACGCCAGGCCGCCGCGCGCAGCGCGGTCTCGTCTTTCCCCACCACCAGCAGCAGCTTGTAGGTCGGGTTCGCCGGATTGTCGATAATACTCAGCATCGGCTGCGCGGTCTGCGGCAGCGTGACGCCGCCGATCTGCTCGCCCGGATGGCCAATCAGGATGCCGTTCTGCTCCGGCAGACGATCGCTCAACGCCGCGAAAGAGACGCCGCGATAGTCCGCCTGAATACCCATCCACGACGACACCAGCGCCGCCGCGCTGATCGCATCCGCCGTCAGCTTCGCCGGAAACGCAAAGGTAATGGTGGCGGGCGTCATCTGCATATTGTCGAAGAACGGGCGCGGGAAGTGGCTCAGATCGGAGCCAATATCCAGCGGTTGCCCTTCGAGGTTAAACGCCGAGTCCGGCAGGATGGTGACGCGATATTTATCGGTCAGATCGCGCTGGCACATCATGGCGTCGCCATCGTTGATTTTAAAGCTAATGGTATTGCTGGAGACCATCAGCGCCGCCGGAACATCCAGCTGAAAGCGGGAGACATCGGACTCCGCCGCGCCCAGCGGCACCGTGCCCAGCGGTTGCCCGTTGAGCATCAACTGCATGGTGGCGTTGCGGGTCGCCATCGCGGGGGACACTTTCAGGTTCAGCGCCAGCTGGGCATTGGTCATCACCTGCCCGACCGGCAGGGTGAAATTCACCCCGCCCTGCAACTGTCCGCCGCTCAGCACGATGCCCTCCGGCTGGCCCATCTGGGCCACGGAAAGTGAAGTCACAACCGTCGGCACGAAGGTCGACGCCGCCGGAGCGGTGTCTGTCACCGGCGCGGGGAGATCCAGCGGCGGCAAGGTCTCCGGCAGCGGCTCTTCAGCGTGCAGCGGCGTCATTAAAAGTGCGCTGAGAACAAGCGTCAGCCTGGTGAAACGCTTCATACGCTGCCGTCCTCCTGTGAGGCGTTGTGGACCGCGCGCTGCCGCCGTGTTTCACGGCGCGTTTTCCACGTCAGCCAGAACAGGTCGAACACACAGCGCATAATGGTCAGCATGGAGCGGAACGGGTTGTCCTGCGGCTTCGGCGGGTTGATCCACGCATCAGCGCGGGACAGCACCACGCGCACCAGTTCCCGGCGGCGGGCGAGCGGAATGTCTTCGGCAAACATCAGGCGAATGAATTCACCGTCCACGCCCATGGTTTTCACCGGAATGCTGATAGCCCCGGACTGCAACAGCAGCTCCACTTCTTCGATTTCATCATTCAGATGGCGTTCATCCGGGGCGACGATACGGCAACCGCCCATCGACATATCCAGAGTTTCGCTGCGGGACGAGATCCCGCTGGCGTAATGGATCAGCACCGGAATGGTCACATCAATACGAATGGTTTTGCGCGTCTGCCGGGTTTCCCGCGCCACAGCAATCGCCGCCAGCAGGAAGATCAGGCTGTAGAGCCCCCAGAAAACGTTAAGGGCGATAACTTTCGGATCGACGCCAAAATGGTCATGAGCGAAGGCGCGGATAATCCCCCAGGTCACGGCGATAGCCAGCAGGATCGCCACCACCAGATGCGGGCGCACCACCCGAAAGTCAAAGTAGCCCACGTCCAGCAGCGCGCCTTTATCGGTGACGTTAAACTTGCCGCGTTTCGGGAACAGCATGGTGACCGCCGTCGGCAGCACCAGATGGAACGCCAGCACCAGGTCATAGATTTCACCCCAGAAGCTGTAGCGATGGCGACCGTTCATGCGCGAGTTAACGTAGATGGCGAGAAACAGGTGCGGCAGCGCGTAGGCAAAAACCATGCTGGCAGAAGAGTAGATGATGTTGAGGTTAAACAGCAGGTACGCCAGCGGCGCGGTGACAAACGCGATGCGCGGCAGGGCGAACTGGTAATACATCATCGCGCTGAGATAACACAGGCGTTGCTGAATGGTCAGGCCGCGTCCGAACAGCGGGTTATCGACGCGGAAAATCTGCGTCATGCCGCGCGCCCAGCGGGTACGCTGAATGACGTGCAGCACCAGACGCTCAGTCGCCAGACCGGCCGCCAGCGGAATATCCAGAAAGGCGGATTTCCAGCCCAGACGCTGCATTTTCAGTGCGGTATGCGCATCTTCGGTGACGGTTTCTACGGCGAAGCCGCCGATCTCTTCCAGCGCACTGCGGCGGATCACCGCGCAGGAGCCGCAGAAAAAGGTGGCGTTCCAGTTATCGTTACCCTGCTGGATCGGACCATAAAACAGCTGGCCTTCGTTAGGAATATTACGGCCTACGGAGAGGTTGCGCTCAAAGGGGTCAGGCGAGTAGAAGTAGTGCGGCGTCTGTACCAGCGCCAGCTTCGGATCTTTAAGAAACCCGCCTACCGTGGCCTGCAGGAAGATACGCGTCGCCACGTGGTCGCAGTCAAAAACGGTGATCAGCTCGCCGTGGGTCAGTTTCATGGCGTGGTTGAGGTTGCCCGCTTTGGCGTGCGAGTGTTCATTACGGGTGATATAGCCGACGCCGGCATCGGCGGCAAAAACCGCAAACTCACGGCGTTTACCATCATCCAGAATATAAATTTTCATTTTATCTTTTGGATAATCAATGCACTGCGCCGCCAGCACGGTGTCACGCACCACTTCCAGAGATTCGTTGTAGGTCGGGATATACACGTCAACGGTCGGCCACTGGTTCATATCATCCGGCAGCGGCACAATTTCACGCTTCAGCGGCCAGATGGTCTGCAAATAGTTCAGCAGCAGCATGATCCAGATATAGAGTTCCGCCAGAAATAATCCCATACCGAGGATCGTCTCAATCTCGGAATTAAAATGGAGGGTTTGCGTCACGCGGAAATACATATATCGGGTCGACATTAATATCGACATGACAATCATGATCACCGAGATACTGCGTTTTTTGGAAAAGCCCATCAGGAATAAAATCCCGATGCTGATCAACCCAAAAATATATTGTTTCTGGCTGTCCATCGGCGTGATGATGACCAGCACGGCAGCAGGTGCCAGTGCCAGCACGAGCAAATAAAACAAAAACTTTTTCATAAATCGCTCTGCGGAGAATTAGAAACCGGTCATTTTCGGAAGGCTGTGAACGGTACCATCACCGACTTTCACATCCAGAATGTTGGCGACCTTTTTAGCAATCAGTTCAATATCGAACGCCGCAGCAGATGACGGGCTGAAATCGAAGATTGACTGTTGCGAGGCGTTAGCTTCCACGACACTCTCATCACGATGCACGATACCGATCAGGCGATCGCCCAGTCGTTGCTCCATAAAGGCCGTCACGTCACGGCTGATTTGCCGACGGTTATCGCTCTGGTTGAGCAGAATGTAATGCCCCGCTTTGCGGTTCAGCACATCGCCGGTGAGACGGTGGTTTTCCACCTGCGGTAATAAAGAGAGAGACGCGGTATCGGCCAGTAATGTCACCAGATGCAGATCGGCAAGACGTGACAAGGCTTTTAATGCCGGCGAAGGGCCGGGCGGGAAATCGGCGATTATGATAAGCCCGGGATAATTCAGCAGCGTGTTCAGCCCGCGCGTCAGAAAATGCTCGTCGTGCGTCAGGCGATCTTCAAAGGCTTCGCGCTGGGCTTCGGTGGCATCGCCGTAAGGCAGCACGAACATATTGCTGCCCGCCGACAGCACAAACTGGCTCCAGTCGGACAGCTCTGCCGCGCGGGCGACAAAGCCCCGGCCATCGGCAAGAGGTACGCCAAAATGCAGACGCAGTGCATTCTGCACGTCAAAATCAAGCGCCAGCACTTTGCTTCCCGCCCGCGCCAGCGCGTAGGCGAGGTTTGCCGTCATGGTTGTTTTTCCGACACCGCCCTTGGGCGAACAGACACAGATCAACGGCATGAAGCGATCCTTTCTAACAGCGATTTCAGGGGCTGATTCTTTTCTGCGGCCGGTTTCGTCTCTGTGACTTTTGGCGCAAACAGCTGCGCAAAGTTAACGGCGGCGGTAGGCGCAGGGGCAACGGGCCGTTGGGGTGCAGCGGCAACAGCACGCGGTTCAGGTGCCGGAGGCGGCGTGACGGCAGGCGCAGGCGCTGATACGGGTTCAGGCGCGGCAGAGAGCTGCGAGGCAACATCCTGGAGCAACGAGGTCGCAACCGGTGCTGACGCAGGTACCGCATGACTGACGGTGTCAGCAGGCGGGGTAGTTTCTTTTACCGCAAAGATCTCAGGATTAACCGCCTGCGGTATGGCAGTCGACACATGCCCACCCATCGCCAGCGTGGATTCTTCTGTCGCTGGCGACAGTTGATTGATGATCGCCCAGTTCCCCTGCTCGCTTCCGTGATTCTGGGAGGACAAATCCTTAAAATCGAGATGTTGGGTGCGGGTCTTATCCTTAAACCTCTGCAAATCATCATAATGATTCATAGTTATGCTCATGATTTACAAAATAAAAATGTAACCATCACCGTTTAATGCTTCTTAAAAGCATGTCACTGATAAGGTGGCGAAATTAATAATAACGTGCGGGTATAATAACAGGGTGAAGCGTTAAGCTCATTTCGCGGGTAATTTTATTGAGGCATTTTTAACCCACCACTTAACGGCAGCAAATATATAAAGTTTGCCCGCCATGAAGCTATCTTTTTTTAATGCCAGAATAAGTAAAGTCTTATGCGCTCATGAATAACCACATTCTTAGTGTAAAGTATTATCTTATCCGAAATGGTCAGTCTTTTGCATTAGTTAGGTGATGTAAAGGAGGATTTTAAGCAGCCTGCGCGGGCATTTAAACTGCCGGGAGGCGGCTGCGCCTGACCCGGCATGAAATAGTCGTGCTCACCCCAGCCCCGGCAAGCTTACGCCGCCGGGCAGGGTTAACCGTGAGTGACCGGTTTTTCGCCGTTCTCGTCCTGGTCCACCGCGAAGCAGGCAACCAGCTGGCCGCCGTACTCTTTCAGCTGCGGCTGCAACTGGGTGCAGGGACCGAAGCGACGAACACAACGGGCGTTAAAGGCACAGCCCGGCGGCGGATTCAGCGGGCTTGGCAGCTCGCCAGTCAGCTTGATACGCTCGCGGCGGTCGTCCGGGTTCAGACGCGGTGTGGCAGAGAGCAACGCCTGGGTGTACGGGTGACGCGGGTTGGAGAAAATCTGCTCTTTGGTGCCCTTCTCCACGCAGCGGCCGAGGTACATCACCATCACTTCATCGGCGATGTGTTCGACCACGGACAGATCGTGAGAGATAAACACGTAAGACAGCCCCAGATCCTGCTGCAAATCCATCATCAGGTTCAGCACCTGCGCGCGCACGGACACGTCCAGCGCTGACACCGGTTCATCGGCGATCACCACGTCCGGATCGAGCATCAGCCCGCGGGCAATGGCGATACGCTGCCGCTGACCGCCAGAGAACATATGCGGATAGCGGTCGTAATGTTCGGTTTTCAGGCCGACTTTCGCCATCATCGCCAGCGCTTTTTCACGGCGCTCGGCCTTGCTCAGCGTGGTGTTGATTTGCAGCGGCTCTTCCAGGATCTGCCCTACTTTTTTGCGCGGGTTCAGGGAACCATACGGGTTCTGGAAGACAATCTGGATCTTCTGGCGACGCAGTTTTTCGGCGCTCATATCGGGCTTAAGCAAATCCTGCCCCTGATAATAAAGCTCGCCGCCGGTCGGCACTTCGATCATCGTCAGCAGACGACCGAGCGTGGATTTTCCACAGCCGGATTCGCCCACCACCGCCAGCGTTTTACCGCGCTCCAGTGAAAAAGAGACACCATCCAGCGCTTTTACCAGGCGTTCCGGGGCAAACAGCCCTTTCTTCACCGGGTAGTGTTTTTTCAGGTCGATAGCCTGCAACAGCGGCTGTTGCAGGGTGGCCTCATGCGTACTCATAGTTCGGCCTCCCGGCATCATCGAGTGGATAGTGACATTTAGACTGACGACCATCGCTCAGCGTATTCAGATCCGGCTCGTCAACGCGGCAGCGATCGGTAGCATACGGGCAGCGCGGGTTCAGCAGACAGCCGTTCGGACGGTCATATTTGCCCGGCACCACCCCTGGCAGCGAGGCCAGACGCGCTTTGTCCTGCGCAAACTCAGGCAGTGCGCGCAGCAAGGCCTGGGTATACGGATGACGCGGGGCGCGGAAGATATCCGTGGCCTTGCCGGTTTCCACTACCTGACCGGCGTACATCACAATAATTTTATGCGCGGCTTCCGCCACCAGCGCCAGATCGTGGGTGATGAGGATCAGCGCCATGTTCTCCCTTTGCTGAAGTTCCAGCAAAAGTTCGATGATCTGCGCCTGAATAGTCACATCCAGCGCGGTGGTCGGTTCGTCGGCGATCAGCAGCTTCGGACGACAGGCGATAGCCATCGCAATCATCACGCGCTGGCTCATCCCGCCGGAGAGCTGGTGCGGGTAAACGTCCAGACGCGAGGCCGGATCGGGGATACCCACCTGGTTTAACAGGTCGATGGCCCGCTGGCGGCGCGTTTTTTTGTTGCCGCCCTGATGCACCTTGATAGCTTCCATGATCTGGAAACCGACCGTGTAGCACGGGTTAAGGCTGGTCATCGGATCCTGGAAAATCATCGCCACTTCAGCGCCCACCAGACTGCGGCGCTCTTTTTCTGAGATGCGCTTTAAGTCCTGGCCGTTGAATTCCAGCTTATCGGCCATCACGCGGCCAGGGAAATCAATCAGTCCCATGATCGCCAGCGAGCTGACGGATTTACCGGAGCCAGATTCGCCCACGATGCCAACCACTTCACCCTGCTCAACGCTGTAGCTTATGCGGTCTACGGCACGGAACGGTGTCCCTTCGTCGCCGAAGTGCACCGATAATTTATCTATATTTAATAACGCCATTTCGTAGCCCTTTACTGCTTGAGTTTGGGGTCGAGCGCATCACGCAAGCCGTCACCCATCAGGTTAAATGCCAGCACCGTCAGCAGGATCGCCAGACCCGGGAAGGTCACGACCCACCAGGCGCTTTGTGCGAACTGCAACACGTCAGAGAGCATGGTGCCCCACTCCGGTGTTGGCGGTTGCGCACCCATGCCAAGGAAGCCAAGGGCGGCCATATCGAGAATGGCGTTCGAGAAGCCGAGCGACGCCTGAACAATCAGCGGTGCAAGGCAGTTAGGGAAGATGTTTACGAACATCTGGCGCATTGCACCGGCCCCGGCGACGCGGGAGGCAGTGACGTAATCCCGGTTCACTTCCACCATTACGGCGGCGCGGGTTAAGCGCACATAGTGAGGCAGTGCCACAAAGGTCAGCGCCAGCGAGGCGTTGACTATCGATGGCCCGAAGACCGCCACCAGCACCAGCGCGAGCAGCAGGCTCGGCAGCGCCAGCATGATGTCGACCACGCGCATGATGATGTTATCAACCAGGCCGCCGAAATAACCGGCGATAAGGCCGAGGATAATGCCCGACACCAGCGACAGTACTACCACCAGACAGCCAACCAGCAGCGACAGGCGCGCACCGTACATCAGGCGTGACATGACATCGCGGCCTACGTCATCGGTACCCAGCAGATGCGCCCAGCTGCCGCCTTCCTGCCACACCGGCGGCGAGAGCAGAGAATCACGGAACTGGTCAGCCGGGTTATAAGGCGCGATCCAGTTGGCGAAGATAGCAATAATCAGCACCACGATGACATACGCCAGGCCGACTACCGCCCCTTTGTTGCGTTTAAAATAGTGCCAGAACTCCTGCAACGGGGTCATCGGCACCGGTGCGGACACCGCTTTATTTTCAGTAACTTGTGACATGATGGCCCCTTACTTCTTATGACGAATACGCGGGTTCACCACGCCGTAGAGCAGATCGACCAGCAGGTTGACGAGAATAATCATCGTCGCCACCAGCAGCACGCCCCCCTGCACCACCGGGTAATCGCGGCGTTGCAGCGCGTCGATCAACCAGCGTCCCAGCCCCGGCCACGAGAAAATCGTCTCGGTCAGGATGGCCCCCGCCAGCATGGTGCCGACCTGTAAGCCGATCACCGTGACGACCGGCAGCATGGCGTTACGCAGCGCATGTACCACGATCACGCGCATCCGGGTCAGGCCTTTCGCGCGGGCGGTACGGATATAGTCTTCACCCAGCACTTCCAGCATTGACGAGCGCGTCATACGCACGATCACCGCCAGCGGGATGGTGCCGAGCACTACCGCAGGCAGGATCATATGCGCCACCGCATCAATGAAATTGCCCTCTTCACCCCAGATGGCGGTGTCGATCAGCATAAAGCCGGTCAGCGGATTGCTGTCATCAAGGAAAACCATGTCGCTGACGCGTCCGGATACCGGGGTCAGGTTGAGTTGCACCGACACCAGCATGATCAGCATCATGCCCCACCAGAAGATCGGCATGGAGTAACCCGCCAGCGCGATACTTACTGCGGTATGGTCAAAGATGGAACCGCGTTTAACGGCGGCGAGAACGCCCACCGGGATACCCACGGCGACGGCAAATATCATGGCGCAGACACCGAGTTCCAGCGTCGCTTTAAAACGCGGCACGAACTCGTCCCACACCGGGAGACGGCTCTTAAGCGAAATCCCTAAATCACCATGCAACACGCCCCACACATAGTTGACGTACTGCTGCCACATCGGCTTGTCCAGACCAAGTTCGGCCAGCAACTGCGCGTGACGCTCAGGGGAGATACCACGCTCACCCGCCATGATCATGACCGGGTCGCCCGGGATCATATGGACAAAGGCAAAAGTGAGAAGGGTGATACCGATAAACGTAGGGATGACAAGCCCCAGACGTCGGAGGATGAACTGCAACATAACCCGGATTCTCTGTAGTGACACCGTCAACGACGTGTCTGTATTGCTCACAAATCTTATCCCGCGCGAAAACCGCTCGGGTAAAGCATTATGCCGGATGGCGCTGCGCTTATCCGGCCTACGGGCGTAGGCCTGGGCAAGCGTAGCGCCGCCGGGCATGGGGTGCGTGAGCACCCCTGGGTTTTAATTATTCAACTGATACGTTTTCGAAGTGGTGTTTGCCCAGTGGATCAACCACATAGCCTTTCACTTCTTTACGCACTGGCTCGTACACGGTGGAGTGCGCGATGATCAGAGCCGGAGCCTGGTCGTGCATCACTACCTGAGCCTGTTTGTACAGTTCAATACGTTTGTTGTGATCGTCAGTCGCACGTGCCGGCTGGATCAGGTCTTCAAACGGCTTGTAGCACCAGCGAGAGTAGTTAGAACCTTGTTTCGCCGCGTCGCAGCTGAACAGGGTGGCGAAGAAGTTGTCCGGATCCCCATTGTCCCCGGTCCAGCCCATCATCACGGCCTGGTGTTCACCCGCTTTCGCACGTTTCAGGTACTCGCCCCACTCGTAGGTCACGATTTTGGCCTGCACGCCGATTTTCGCCCAGTCAGACTGGATCATTTCCGCCATACGGCGCGCGTTCGGGTTGTACGGACGCTGTACCGGCATTGCCCACAGCTCGACGGTGAAACCTTTATCCTGACCGGCTTCTTTCAGCAGCGCTTTCGCTTTCTCAACGTCATAGGTGTAATCCTTAACGTCGTCGTTATAGCCCCACATGGTTGGCGGGATCAGGTTTTTCGCGGCAACGCCTGCACCCTGATAAACGGCTTTGATGATGGCTTCTTTGTTCACCGCATAGGTCAGCGCCTGGCGAACTTTCACGTCATCAAAAGGTTTTTTCTCGGTGTTGAAAGAGAGGTAGCCCACGTTCAGACCGGCCTGCTCCATCAGGTTGATTTTGGTATCTTTCTTCATGCGTGCAATGTCAGCCGGGTTCGGGAACGGCATAACCTGACACTCATTTTTCTGCAGTTTTGCATAACGTACAGACGCGTCCGGGGTGATGGAGAAGACCAGGCGGTCGATCTGCGGTTTGGTACCCCAGAAGCCTTCAAAGGCTTTGTACAGAATGCGGGAATCTTTCTGGTACTGCTGCAGCTGGAATGGACCGGTACCGATTGGGTTCAGGTCGATTTTCTCCGGCGTACCGGCTTTCAGCATGTTGTCAGCGTACTCTTTAGAGAGAATGGAGGCGAAGTCCATGGCGAGGTCAGCCAGGAATGGTGCTTCCGGACGCGCCAGTACGAACTGTACGGTTTTGTCGTCGACTTTTTTCACTTCGCTAATCAGGTCTGGCAGGCCCATACCTTCGAAGTATTCGTAGCTGCCGCCGGACACTTTATGGTACGGGTTTTCAGCATTTTTCTGGCGATCGAAAGAGAACACCACGTCGTCGGCGTTGAAATCACGCGTCGGTTTGAAATCTTTGTTGTCCTGCCACTTCACACCGCTACGCAGGTGGAAGGTATAGACTTTACCGTCTTCGCTGACTTCCCACTTTTCAGCGAGGCCTGGGATCACTTCGGTGGTACCAATTTTGAATTCAACCAGACGGTTGTAGATTGGCACTGAGCTTGCGTCGTAAGTGGTACCAGAGGTAAAGAGCTGTGGGTTAAAGCCTTCCGGCGAGCCTTCTGAACAATAAACCAGGGTCTTGGCCTGTACGCTTGCTGCGACGGTCATGGCCACCAGGCTAAGACCAAGCTTCAGCATCCCTGACTTCTTCAAGGAAATACTCATTATTCTGCTCCAATGTGATATGTGTTGTTTACCCGTTGCAAAGGGTATATCCGACAGGCCTTTATTTATTTTTTACCGGTCTGGTCGGTTGTGCCCGGAGGCTATATGAGAGATGGGGAATCCTTTCACAAGGTTGACTGAGTTGCAGTGCAGATTCTCCGTGAAATGCCCCTCATGCCCTACAATCTGTCAACAGAATGTCAAAACGTCAATACAGGTAACCGGGATTTACAACGACGGTGAGAATTGGCAAACAAAGATTAAAAAAAGTGCACGCCGCTGTTTTCAGCAGGGAAAATTGTGCTACTGGTCGGATGCCAGAATAAACCGCTGCTTTTGCTACGCGTACCAGTGATTAACATTCACTCAGTTTATGAAAAAATTCTTACGGAATGCTGAATATGTGAGCGATTAATACCGCGAACGTTAAAACGCACAGGTGAAAATGCTGAGCTTATCCATAAGCAACGCGAAAAAAGATTCAAACATATATAAAAAAATACGATGGAATATGTGGCAAATGCAGAGAATTATGGGCGATACCGACACGGTTATTTTCGCCGGGTGGTGCAGAGCAGAGACGTATGCCCGGCAAGCCTGCGCCGCCGGGCATAATACGCGACACATTGCCCTTTATCTTCGCCGGGTGGCGCAGAGCAGAGACGTAGGCCCGGCAAGCCTGCGCCGCCGGGCATAATACGCGGCACACTGCCCTTTATCTTCGCCGGGTGGCGCAGAGCAGAGACGTAGGCCCGGCAAGCCTGCGCCGCCGGGCATAATACGCGACACATTGCCCTTTATCTTCGCCGGGTGGCGCTGCGCTTACCCGGCCTACAGAGTTAGCAGATCTCAGATGCAAAAAACCCGTCGTGTTTCCACGACGGGTTTTTAAATTTGGTCGGTGATAGAGGATTCGAACCTCCGACCCCTTCGTCCCGAACGAAGTGCGCTACCAGGCTGCGCCAATCACCGAATGCGGGGCGCATCTTACTGCCGGGCACCGCAACCGTCAATCCCTTAACGTAAAAAAGCCTTTCGACTGGTGATAAACTCGCCAGCCTGCTTACTTAGCCGCCGCTGCCTTCGCATCCGGGATGTGGCACCAGTTATTGTTCTCGTTGATACCGCCATTCGGCGAGGTATAACCCAGGCAGCCCATGATGGTGTCATACAGCTCAACATGGCGGCGCGGCACTTTCATCTCGGCCTGCTGCTTAAGGTGGGCGAACATTTTGGCTTTCTCCGGGTTCTCCAGATACTTATCAGACATCCAGACCATCATCGGCACGCGGAACTGCTCTGGCGGGGCCATTTTACGCGGCGTACCGTGCAGATGTTCCTTCTCATTGATCGACTCACCATGATCGGCGGCGTAGAAGACAATCGCCTTCTTATCGCGCAGCTGATCGATGACGCTATCAATAAAGTAATCGACATAGGTCACGGAGTTATCAAACGAGTTGATCATCTCCGCTTTGGTACACTTGTCGTCCACGCTCTGACACTCCGGCGTCCACTGGGCAAAACTGCGCGGATAACGCTGGGTGTAGTTAAAGTGCGAGCCTTTGGTATGGAAGATAATCAAATGCTTGCCGTCTGCCCTGTTTTTCAACGATCCCTTCATTTCGTCCAGCAGCAGCGCATCATCGACGTTTTTACCGCGGTTACGCGGCTCTGCGCCAATCTGCTCGCGATAGGAGATGTTATCCGCCATGGTGTTGCTGTAGAACCACATTTCGCTCTGCATGGCGTACAGGTCGCTGGAGAAGCCGAGCTGTTTCAGGACCGCAAAGACGTTCTGCTCTTTCAGGGTCCGCTGAGGATTCTCATCCGCCCCACCCTCGCGCACAAACATGCAGCGCAGTGACAGCTTGGTGGCGGTATCGCAGGAGTAGCCGCGGAAGGCGACGAGGTTTTTCTCAGCGGCCAGCTTCGGCGTGGTATTACGCTCGTAGCCAAGCAGCCCCATATGATCCCAGCGCGTGGTTTCACCGATAATAAAGACCACATAAGTGTCATCAAGATCTTTCGGCGCAACGTAAGAGAATTTGGTCGCCGGGTTAATCAGCGATTTGTTATCGGAAGACTCATCCACCTGTGCCCAGGCGTACAGCCCTAACGCGGACAGCCAGTTAGACGGCAGATAGGAGTTCGCTACCACGCCGCCGTAGCTTGGCATATCGACGCCAGTCGCACGCTCTACGCTTTTTTGCTGCACTTCCAGCAGGCGGATCGGCCCCCAGACCATCAGTCCGGCCAGCACGACGATAGCCGCGCTACGGATGCGCAGACCTGGCGTGCGCAGCTGGCGCAGCAGCGTGAGACGACTGCGGTTGCTCCAGATGAAAATCAGCGGCAGGGTGCTCACGCAGATCAGCCAGACCACAAACTGCGTACCCACCACTTCTTTCGACAGGTCGATGTCCGTGGTCATCACCGAAGCAATAATGCCGTAGCCGATGACCACGTTCAGGAAAGTCATGTAATAACTGGCACCTGCGGAAAACAGCACCACCAGCGTCGACAGCACGCGCCACGCACGTCGTCCAAATAAAGAGAGAAGTCGAAGTAAAAAGAAGGTGACTAATACCGTGCCCGCAACTTCTACAATCGCGGCAAGGCCTTTCCAGACCGTAAACTCCTGCGCATATCCATCAAAGCGACGAATAAAAACAGCGGCGTTCATAAACAGACCGATGTACAACGCCAGCAGAAAGCTCAGCCTTTGTTGCGTCATCGTTTTGATATATTTCATTCAAAGCACCCTGGGAGAAGGGAATAGAGAGCACCCGTGCGCAGGCGTGAAGACTGCGTAAAGGCTTATCAAACGCATAGGAAGTTGATTCGAGAACTTCTTGAAGCGCGGGGTAGTAGACCACAGGGGTTAAAAAAAGTGTCACCGGGAATGTGATCTGACTAAACATTTACAAAAATAATAGACAACCGGGCAGAGCTTACTGGATTAGCAGGGGTACGGGAAGGAAGAAGTGTGCGGTTCGGAAAAGCGCCACGTAAAACGTGGCGCGGATCGCTTAATGGTGGGTCAGTGCCTGTGAATGATTGAAGTATTCACGCTGCGGCTGGCGAATGGTGGTGGAGAGCGCCAGCGAGAGGATCAGCAGCGCGAAGATGACGCAGAACGTCACATAGAAACCGCCGAACAGCGAGGCGATAATCGAACCGCAAATGCTGCCGATACCAAAGCCCAGGTAAATCACACCGTAGTTTTTCGCCAGATTGTTCAGCCCGAAGAATTCGCTGACCAGTGACGGGAACACGGTGATAGTACCGCCGAAGTTAAAGGCGACGCAGGCGATGGCGGCAAAGAAGCTCACTTCGTTGAGCGGCGCAAACAGCAGGCCTGCCATCCCGACCAGCGAAACCACCTGACCGAGCGTAATCACGCGGATACGGGACATTTTGTCGGAGAGGATGCCGAGCACCAGGCGGCCCGTCAGGTTGGCAATAGAGATCACAGTGACGGCATTCGCCGCGGTCGCCACATCCAGATGCACCATGCCCTGGGCAATATCTTTCGCCACGCCGATGACGTACAGACCGCTCATACAGGCGGTGAGGAACATCACGGCCAGCATCCAGTACTGCGGTTTGCGCATCGACTGCGCCAGCGTGAAGTCATTCTCTACCACGCCGTTAACCATGGTGGCTTTCTGCTGCGGTGCATCTTTCATCAGCATGGCGCCGGAGACGATCATCACCAGCACCATCGCACCCCAGATCATAAAGGTTTTTTCGAGGCCCACGGTTGCCAGCAGATGGCTGTCGATAAATTTAAAGCCCAGGCTGCCCAGACCATAAGAGCCGATGGAGAAGGCGGAAATCAGCCCTTTCCGCTCCGGGAAGAATTTTACACAGTTGGAGAGGGTCAGCAGGTAGCCCGCGCCATCAGCCAGGCCCACCAGCACGCCGGCGCTCAGCCACAGCATCAACAGGCTGTTGGCGTGAGCGGTAAGGAAGAAACCGACGCCAAGCAGAATGCCGGACGCGATGGTGACGCGTTTCACGCCGAAACGTTCCTGTAATTTCCCGGCTACCGAGGAAGACAGCGCCAGCCCGAGGCTGAGCAGGCCGAAGGAAAACGCGACCTGGCTGACAGGCTCATCCAGCTTTTCCGCCAGCGCGCTATTAAACAGACTCCAGGTATAAACCGATCCAAGGGCAAATTGCGTAATGATGGTACCGACCAGCGTCAGCCAGCGGGTACGATTCAGTGAGGATGTATTCATGGCAGTCTTCCTGCGTAAGCAAAAGGGAAATTCTCTGCCATTAACCATAACGAAGCGCGATCCATGCCGGATCGAAAACGGCATGAAATGCAGTGAGAACGGAATGAAATGCCTTGCAGCCGGAATGAATGGCAGCGGGAAAATGACGCTCAGCCAAAAATGGCACGTAAGTTAGTGCGCACTATCGCTGAGAGGCGCGTGAATATTGTAGAAAAAATGTAATTGATTTGTTTTAAATGCTAACTAAAAGCGCGCGCTGACGCCCATGCTGTAGAGATAATTTTGCCCGATATCCGTATTTTCAGACTGTGACAGGGAAGCGTAGGCCGCGAAATGAGGATTGAGCAGCATATCCGCGCCGAGGGTCACGTCCATCCAGTTCCCGTCCTGACTGGAAGCCGACAGACGATTAAGACCGGACTGCGTTTTCCAGATATTTTCGCCAAACTGCTGGTTATAGCTGATTTGCGCCCACGGGCGGAGATCCCCGTGACGACTGTCCACCCGCCAGCCTACCGAGCTGACGCTGGCATGCCACAGAGGATCGCTGAATTGCAGATTCGCGGGGCCATCGCCGAATTCGTTATGCAGTGACGAAGCAGTGCTGTCGTAATGCCAGACGGCTACCGGACCCGTGGTCATATTATTGACCAGCGGAATATTCCAGCCGAGGCTCATGGTGCTGGTGGCGTCCAGCGGAGTATCATCAGGCAAATTCCAGGACAGGCCGGGCGTATTTTGCGTCGAGCGGATCCGCCCTTCGAGAATATCGTCATAACGCGGTTGGTGATCGCTGTCCCATGTATAACGATCCGCCATATAACTTTGCGGGTCGCTAACGATATATTCTTGTTGCCACGCCTGCGCTGCCTGACAAAAAAACAGACACACAGGCACGAGCGCCAGGCGGCAGCCACTGTTATTTTTTATCTTCATCAATGCGACTCCAGAAAAGAGCCAAAACCGGCGGTATCGTTATCATTTTGTGCGGATAAAACCCTGTATTAACTATTGTCTCTTTAAGAGACACGTCAAGCCAGCGGGATAATTTTCTTTTGGGATCTACCGCAATAATGGAAAGGAGAAAGAGATGCAACGATGTGGTTGGGTTAGTCAGGATCCCCTTTATATTGCCTACCACGACAAGGAATGGGGCGTGGCGCAATCCAATAATCAGAAGCTGTTTGAAATGATCTGTCTTGAAGGCCAGCAGGCCGGACTATCGTGGATCACCGTACTGAAAAAACGGGAAAATTATCGTCGCTGCTTTTATCACTTCGATCCACAGCGCGTGGCGGCGATGCAGGACGAGGATGTGGAGAGGCTGTTGCAGGACGCCGGGATTATCCGCCATCGGGGAAAAATTCAGGCGATTATTGGCAACGCCAGGGCCTATCTCGCGATGCAGCAGCAGGGCGAAGACTTTGCGGATTTTGTCTGGTCGTTCGTCGACCATCAGGTAAAAATGACTCAGGCCGCCACCCTCGCGGAGATCCCCACCTCAACACCGGAATCGGATGCCCTGTCAAAAGCCCTGAAAAAACGCGGCTTCAAGTTTGTCGGCACCACCATCTGTTACTCCTTTATGCAGGCCTGCGGCCTGGTGAATGACCATGTCACCACCTGTTTTTGTCACCCCGGAGGCAATGATGATCCACGAATGGCATGATAATGACACGACACCGCTGCTGACGCTGTGGCTTGAAAGCACCACCTTTGCCCATCCTTTTATTGATGCGCGCTACTGGCTGGAGAGCAAAAATCTGGTGCGTGATGCGTACCTACCCGCCGCCAGAACCTGGGTGTGGGAAGAGAATGGCCGCGTGGAAGGTTTTGTCAGCGTCATGGACAACCGCTTTATCGGCGCCTTGTTCGTGCATCCCGGAGCAATCGGCAAAGGCATCGGGCGAGCGCTGCTTGAGCACGTCAAACAGCGCTATGCCGATCTCAGTCTTGAGGTGTATCAGAAGAATGAACGGGCGGTGAATTTCTACCATGCGCTGGGTTTTCGTATCGAAGACAGCGCCTGGCAGGAGGAAACTCACCACCCGACATGGATCATGCGCTGGCAGGCGGGTCAAATGCCGTCAGCGTAAGCGCCGGGCCGGTGTATTTTTCCACCCACGCCAGCGCCGTATTCCCGGCGCAGCCGTTGCCCAGCCGCGAGCTGGGGAGATCTTTGGTCAGCACATTTACCGCGCCGTTTTTACAGATCCCCCCGGCCGCCGGATCCAGATCCGGCCAGCCACCCTCATGGATGCAGATCACGCCAGGCCGAATGCCCTCGGTGACGACCGCCCCCGCCAGCACCTGCCCGCGACCGTTCCACACCCGCACCAGATCGCCGTCGCTAATTCCCCGCGCCTGCGCATCCTGCGGATGCAGGGTGACAGGTTCGCGCCCTGCCACCGCGTACTGTTCGCGCAGCGCGGCGTAGCTTAGCTGGCTGTGCAAACGGTGCGCCGGGTGGGCAGAAAGCACCTGTAACTGCTGCGGCTCGGCATTGCCGTGCCATTCGTCAGGAGCCAGCCATGTCGGATGGCCCGGACAGTCGGCATAGTTAAATGACGCAATGCGCTGTGAATAGATTTCAATTTTGCCGCTGTCGGTTTTTAGCGGATTGGCCTCTGGATCGGCGCGGAAGGCCGCAAAACGCACGAACTTCGCGTTTTCTTCGCTCTCCGGCATCTCGATAAGCTGGTTGGCCTGCCAGAATTCAGCGAACGGCGGTAGCGTCACGCCCTGGCTTGCGCCGCGCGCGCTGGCGATATCATAAAACGTCTCCAGCCATTGCAGATCGCTTTTGCCTTCGGTAAAACGCGCCCGGCCACCCTGCTCCCAGCGCTCGCTGAGATCGGCAAACACCTCAAAATCATCCCGCGCTTCATCACGCGGTGCGACCACCTGCTTCATCGGCACCAGATGCTGGTTGCTGTAATCGCCGGTCATGGTCAGATCGTTACGTTCAAAAGAGGTGGTAGCCGGCAGGACGATGTCAGCATGCTTCGCCGCAGCCGTCCAGTAGCATTCGGAGATCACCACCAGCTCCGGCTTTTGCCAGGCGCGGATCAGCCGGTTGGTATCCTGATGATGGGTAAAGTTGGCGCCGCCCGCCCACCAGACGAATTTAATGTCCGGGAAGTGACGATCCATGCCATTGTGCTGGTACGCGCCGCCGGGGTTTTCCAGCGCTTCAACGATGCGCGCCACCGGGATTTTATCTACCGCGTCCACACCACCCTGAACGCTGCCCTGCATGGAGCCGAGTACTGCCGCGCGGCGCGTCGGGTTGCCGCCGTTGGCAAAATGATAGGACAAACCAAAGCCACCACCCGGCAGACCGATCTGCCCCAGCATGGCGGCCAGGGTCACCAGCATCCAGTGCTTCTGCTCGCCATACTGCTGGCGCTGCATCCCCCAGCCGGACATCAGCATAGTGGTGTTTTCGTGGAACAGTTTTGCCAGTTCGCGGATTTTAGGCGCATCAATACCGCAAATGTCGGCAGCCCACTCAGCGGTTTTGGCGATGCCATCGCTAATACCGGTTAAATAGTCGCGGAAGCGATCATATCCGGTGGTGCAGCGGGTGAGGAAGGCATCATCCTGCCAGCCGTTTTCCACCAGCGTGTGGGCGATGCCGAGCATCAGCGCCACATCGGTGCCCATATGCGGTGCCAGCCATTCGGCGTTGTCGCCCAGGAAGTCGACGGTTTCCGATCGCATCGGATCGATGCAGATCACCCGTTTGCCGCTCTGGCGCAGTTGATCGAAATAGGGGATCCCCTGTTCATCCGAGGCGTTCCAGGCAATTTTCAGGGTGTTAAGCGGGTTGGCGCTCCACAGCACCACCACATCGGCATGCTCCAGCACCAGCGGCCAGCTGGTCTGCTGCTGGTACACTTCGTTGCCGCCCACAACGTAAGGCATGATCGCCTGCGCCGCGCCGGTGGAATAATCCCCCAGATGGCCGGTATAGCCCCCCGCCAGACTCATATAGCGCTGTAATAACGTCGCCGCCTTATGCAGCACGCCGTTCGATCGCCAGCCGTACGAGCCAGCGAATATCGACGACGGCCCGTAGCTTTCACGAATACGGGCGTGCTGGGCGTGGATGAGATCCAGGGCTTCGTCCCAACTGACACGTACAAACTCGTCCTGACCCCGCACGCCGCTCGGCTTTTCCGGTGACGCCAGGAAACCTTTGCGCACCATCGGGAAACGCACGCGGCTGTTGCTGTGCACCTGATCGCGCACGGCAGTCTGTAACGAATTGGGATGAGCGGTCGGCAACGCGCCGCGCGATGACAGGACGTTTTCACCGTCGGTTTCAACCAGCATCGGCCCCCAGTGGGCTGCCGTGAGGATCGTCTTTGTGGATGGATGTGCCAAAACTTGTGCTCCCTGGTCGCTGCTGCAGGTGTGACGGACGCTCATGCGCCGTTCAATGTTATTTACAAAATTCAGAATCTTTCCGGAAGTTTCTAACGATCCTCAGGTCATAATCAACCGCGATTATCGCTGTGCATAGAATTAAAAATTATTAAGGAAATTCGATGAAGAAAAATGTCCTTCTCATTGTGGCTGCGGTTTGCGGCGCACTGGCTGTTTCAGGCTGCACCACTAACCCTTACACCGGCGAGCGCGAAGCCGGCAAATCAGGCATTGGCGCGGGTATTGGATCGCTGGTCGGCGCAGGCGTCGGCGTACTCTCCTCCTCCAAAAAAGATCGCGGTAAAGGGGCGCTGATTGGTGCCGCCGCGGGTGCAGCGCTGGGCGGCGGTGCGGGCTATTATATGGATGTGCAGGAAGCGAAACTGCGCGACAAAATGCAGGGAACGGGCGTTAGCGTGACGCGAAACGGCGATAACATCGTGCTGAACATGCCGAACAATGTGACCTTCGACAGCAGCAGCGCGACCCTGAAACCGGCTGGTGCTAATACCCTGACCGGCGTGGCGATGGTACTGAAAGAGTATCCAAAAACTGCGGTTAACGTGGTGGGCTACACCGACAGCACCGGCGGCAAAGATCTGAATATGCGTCTGTCGCAGCAACGTGCCGATGCGGTTGCCAGCGCGCTGATCACCCAGGGCGTGGAAGCGAACCGTCTGCGTACCACTGGTGCAGGTCCGGCGAACCCGATTGCCAGCAACAGCACGGAAGAAGGCAAAGCGCAGAACCGTCGCGTGGAAATCACCCTGAGTCCGTTGCAGTAATTCCTCTGTTTACCCCCTCGCCTGCAAGCGAGGGGTATTCCGCGTAAAATATGTTAATCTCCGCAAAGTTACCCCAGGAGACGGACATGAACGCAAAGGCAGCGCGCCCGACAATCAGTGATGTCGCGAAAGCGGCAAAAACGGGTAAAACCAGCATTTCACGTTATCTGAACGGTGAAAAACATCTGCTTTCAGATGCCCTGCTGGCCCGCATCGAAAACGCCATTGCCGAACTCAATTACCGTCCGAGCCTGATGGCCCGCGGCCTGAAACGTGGCCGTACGCGGCTGATAGGCCTGATCATCGCCGATATCACCAATCCCTATTCCGTTAATGTGCTGAGCGGTATCGAAGCAGCCTGCCGTGAGAAAGGCTTTACCCCGCTGGTGTGTAATACCAATAACGCGCTCGATCAGGAACTGCACTATCTGGATCTGCTGCGCAGTTATCAGGTGGAGGGGATCGTGGTTAACGCCGTGGGAATGCGCGAGGAAGGGCTGAACCGCCTGCAACAGTCCTCGCTGCCGATGGTGCTCATCGACCGTAAAATCCCGGACTTCGCCTGCGATGTGGTCGGGCTGGATAATACGCAGGCGGCCACCACCGCCACTGAGCATCTGGTGGAGCAGGGATTTGAAGCGCTGCTGTTTCTTAGCGAACCTCTCGGCACGGTAAATACCCGCCGCGAGCGCCTGAACGCCTTTCATGCCACCCTTGCCCGCTATCCCGGTGTCATTGCGGAAAACGCTGAAATCGTGCTGCATGAAGCCGGGCAAATCGACAACACGCTGCGCCAGTTTCATACCCGTCACCGTGGCATGCGCAAAGCGGTGATCTCCGCCAACGGCGCGTTAACGCTACAGGTGGCCCGCTCGATGAAACGCCTTGGTCTGCACTGGGGCAGCGACATTGGCCTGCTCGGCTTTGACGAACTGGAGTGGGCGGAGCTGGCAGGAGTGGGCATCACCACCCTTAAACAGCCTACCTGGCAGATTGGTTATGCCGCCGTGGAGCAGGTGGTGCG
Source organism: Enterobacter kobei (assembly GCF_018323985.1). GTDB lineage: Bacteria > Pseudomonadota > Gammaproteobacteria > Enterobacterales > Enterobacteriaceae > Enterobacter_D > Enterobacter_D kobei_A. Next base: position 4,393,414 of record NZ_AP024590.1, read on the forward strand.
CCGCATCGATGGCACCGACAATACCGTGCATGAACAGGTCTTCTCCGGCGAACTTATCGTTCGCGGCTCTACCGCCCGCTAATTCCCCTTCGTGATGACGATCATGCTTTGGCGATCCTGAACTTTCATTTGGAACCGGTTCCATCTAGCTTAAACAGAAGCGAATACGCATCTGTTGTCCTGGAGTCGGGAAATGAAAAGAAAAATTATCGTCGTCACTGCCGCTTACGGCCACGAGCGCATTCAGTCGCTGGGCGGTCAGGCTGCTGTGCTGCCGTTTATTGCAGCGGCAGGCGCAGACGGCGTGGAGATCCGCCGCGAACTGTTCACGCCCGCAGAGCTGAACGCCCTGCCTGCTCTGGCCGCGAGCATCGAGTCCCATAATCTGCTGGTCTGCTACTCCGCGCCGGAACCGCTGTGTCTGTTTGATGGCTCGCTGAATCCTCAGTTGCCCGCCCTGCTACAGGAAGCACGCACGTTAAACGCGCTCTGGCTGAAGGTGTCCCTCGGGCATTTCCAGCATAAATCAGCGCTGGAGATGCTGCGCGGCTGGCTGGCAGACAGCGGCATGACGTTGGTGGTGGAAAACGATCAGACCGATTGCGGGCAGCTTGCGCCCATGCAGCGCTTTAAAGCCGCCTGTCGGGTGCTGGATCTGCCGGTGACGCTGACCTTTGATATGGCGAACTGGCTGTGGGTCGGTGAATCCCCGGAGGAAGCGGCCCGCCATCTGGCCCCCGCCGTCAGCTATATCCATGTGAAGGCTGCGGTGGCCCACCATTATCACTATCGCGCTATTGCGCCGGATCCGGCTGATACCCGCTGGGCTGAATTACTCAATCGACTGCCCGCTGACGTGCCGCGCGGCATTGAGTTTCCACTGGAAGGCCGCGATCTGACCGCCGTCACGCGCCGCTACGTCAATTTATTACGTGAGGAGTAACGCCATGTCAGATGCGCTGGATGTCATCACCATCGGCGAAGCCATGGCCATGTTTGTCGCCACCGAAACCGGTGACCTGGCCCAGGCGGAGCACTTTTTTAAACGCGTCGCAGGCGCTGAGTTGAATGTCGCTACCGGCCTTGCGCGACTGGGTATGAATGTTGCCTGGGTGAGCCGTGTTGGCGATGACAGCTTCGGGCAGTTCGTGCTTAATTCGCTGCAAAAAGAAGGCATTGGTACGGGTGGCGTGACGATTGACGGACGTTACGCGACCGGTTTTCAGCTGAAATCTAAGGTTGAAAATGGAACCGATCCCATTGTGGAGTATTTCCGTAAAAATTCCGCTGCCAGCCATCTGTCGCTGGCGGATTTCAATGAAGGGATGTTCACCAGCGCCCGCCATCTGCATCTGAGCGGCGTGGCGGCGGCGTTGTCATCGGATGCTTATGCCCTGCTGGATCATGCCGCGGGCGTGATGAAAGCGCGCGGCAAAACGATCTCTTTCGATCCTAATCTGCGCCCCGTGCTGTGGAAAAGCGAAGCCGAGATGGTCGAGAAACTCAATCACCTGGCTTTCCAGGCCGACTGGGTACTGCCGGGCCTGAAAGAGGGTGTCATCCTCACCGGACAACAGACGCCGGAAGGTATCGCTGATTTCTACCTTACCCGGGGCGTGAAAATCGTGGTCATTAAAACCGGCACCGACGGCGCGTGGTTCAAAACGGCCAACGGTGATCAGGGCGCGGTAGCCGCGGTTAAAGTGGATAACGTGGTGGATACCGTGGGCGCGGGCGATGGCTTCGCGGTCGGCCTGGTCAGCGCACTGCTGGAAGGCCGCTCGCTGATCCAGGCCATTCAACGAGGAAATAAAATCGGCTCGCTGGCCATCCAGGTCCAGGGAGACAGCGAAGGATTGCCAACGCGGGAACAGCTTAACGAGGGCTAAGACGTCCTCTTAAAAACATTCGAACCTCAGTACCCTACAATGCCAGAGGCAACCCTATGAAAAGTCCGACTAATGCAACAAAACGCTGGCTGTACATCATGCCGATTGTGTTTATCACGTACAGCCTGGCTTATCTGGATCGCGCTAACTTCAGCTTCGCCTCTGCGGCAGGCATCAATGACGATCTGGGCATCACCAAAGGCGTTTCATCGCTGCTGGGCGCGCTGTTTTTCCTTGGCTATTTCTTCTTTCAGATCCCCGGCGCGATGTACGCCGAACGCCGCAGCGTGCGCAAATTAATCTTTATCTGTCTGATCTTATGGGGTGCCTGTGCCTCGCTGACCGGGATGGTAAACAATATTCCGGCGCTGGCCGCCATCCGCTTTATTCTTGGCGTCGTGGAAGCGGCGGTGATGCCCGCGATGCTGATTTATATCAGCAACTGGTTTACTAAATCAGAACGCTCGCGGGCTAACACGTTTCTCATCCTTGGCAATCCGGTGACGGTGCTGTGGATGTCGGTGGTATCCGGCTATCTGATCCAGTCCTTTGGCTGGCGGGAAATGTTCATTATTGAAGGCGTACCGGCGGTGATCTGGGCGTTCTGCTGGTGGGTGCTGGTGCGGGATAAGCCGTCGCAGGTGTCCTGGCTGGCGGAAGACGAAAAAGCCGCGTTGCAGACGCAGCTGGAGCAGGAGCAACAGGGCATCAAAGCAGTGCGTAACTATGGCGAGGCGTTCCGTTCACGCAACGTGATCCTGCTGTGCATGCAGTATTTTGCGTGGAGTATCGGCGTGTACGGCTTTGTGCTGTGGCTGCCGTCGATTATTCACAGCGGCGGTGAAAACCTCGGGATGGTGGCGGTTGGCTGGCTCTCGTCGGTGCCTTATCTGGCCGCGACCATTGCGATGATCCTCGCCTCATGGGCGTCGGACAAAATGCAAAACCGTAAGCTCTTTGTCTGGCCACTGCTGTTGATCGCCGCCTTTGCGTTTATCGGCTCCTGGGCCGTGGGGGCAAACCATTTCTGGATCTCCTATACGCTGCTGGTGATCGCCGGGGCAGCAATGTATGCGCCTTACGGCCCTTTCTTCGCCATTATCCCGGAAATGTTGCCGCGTAATGTGGCGGGCGGCGCGATGGCGCTGATCAACAGTATGGGCGCGCTCGGCTCTTTCTTTGGCTCGTGGTTCGTGGGTTATCTCAACGGCTCGACGGGCAGTCCGGCGGCATCGTACATATTTATGGGGGTGGCGCTTTTTGTTTCGGTATGGCTTACTTTGATTGTTAAGCCTGCTAATAATCAACAGACTCCGGCGGGCGCACGTCACGCATGATGCGTCTGGCGACCCGCTATTACTGATTTGGGAGAACCGCATGAAGCCGTCCATTATTCTGTACAAAGCCATGCCTGATGATCTGCAAAAACGTCTGGAAGACCATTTCACCGTGACCAGGGTGCCGAATCTGCATCCTGAGACGGTGCAACAGCATGCAGAGGCATTTGCCAGTGCGGAAGGTTTGCTGGGTTCAAGCGAGAAAGTCGATGCCGCGCTGCTGGAAAAGATGCCGAAGCTGCGCGCCACCTCGACCATCTCGGTAGGCTATGACAATTTCGATGTCGACGCGTTAAACGATCGAAAGATCCTGCTGATGCACACGCCCACCGTGCTGACTGAAACCGTGGCCGATACCATGATGGCGCTGGTGCTGAGCACCGCCCGTCGCGTGGTGGAAGTGGCAGAGCGCGTGAAAGCTGGCGAGTGGACGAAAGGCATTGGCCCGGACTGGTTTGGTATCGACGTACACCACAAGACGCTGGGGATCGTGGGCATGGGCCGCATCGGGCTGGCGCTGGCGCAGCGCGCCCACTTTGGCTTCGGTATGCCGATCCTTTACAACGCCCGCCGTCATCATACAGAAGCGGAAGAGCGCTTCGGCGCGCGCTACTGTGAACTGGATACGCTGCTCGAAGAAGCGGATTTTGTCTGCCTGGTGCTGCCGTTAACGGATGAGACGCACCATATGATCGGCGCGGATCAGTTTGCGCGCATGAAATCCTCGGCGATCTTTATCAATGCCGGTCGTGGCCCGGTGGTGGACGAGAAGGCGCTGATTGCGGCGCTAAAAAACGGGGATATTCATGCTGCGGGTCTGGACGTCTTTGAACAGGAGCCGCTGCCGGTGGATTCTGAGCTATTGTCGCTGCCGAACGTTGTCGCCCTGCCGCACATCGGTTCCGCCACGCATGAAACGCGCTACAACATGGCCGCCTGTGCCGTGGATAATCTGATCGACGCGCTCAATGGCAAAGTAGAGAAAAACTGTGTGAATCCGCAGATTGCGAAATAGCCGGAAGCCAGAAAACAAAAAACCCCGCATTGCGGGGTTTTTTTCAGAAAGCGTGCTTTAAACGGAAGCTATTACAGGCTTACAACGTTACCAGCAGACGGGCCTTTAGCGCCGCTTTCGATGGTGAAGGACACTTTCTGACCTTCATCAAGAGATTTGTAGCCATCGTTCTGGATAGCAGAGAAGTGTACGAACACATCTTTAGAGCCATCGTCAGGAGTGATGAAGCCGAAGCCTTTGTCAGAGTTGAACCATTTTACCAGACCAGTCATTTTACCAGACATAGAGAATACCTTTTTAATTAAGTTTGCCTTCCGGCGCTATGGCGTGCTTTACAGATTTTTAAGCGATATAAGGAAAGCTCTCAACGAAGGGTATCTATGGATAACTCTTGAAGGGACTGCTTTATAAAATGCTTTAGGTCTGTACGTCAAACCGAGAATCATTAACGCATTATCGCGTAGGCTTAGCAAGACTTATTTCAGCCATCCACAAGGCCAGGGCCTCAGCGAAGCGGCGAATTCCCCCGCCTTTTCGCGGGGGAAACAGACTTATTGCGTCGCGTTAACCGCAGCGGTCCAGGCTTGTGTAAACGCCTGATGCTGCGCAGCCAGCGGTCCAATCAGCGAATTATACTGGCTGGCCTGCTGCGAGGTCGGGAACTGGATCCCGTTGGCGACAAAGCTCACCTGCGTGTCCTGCTGCGCGATAAAATCACCCACCTGAACCAGTTGTTGGGTGAATATTTGTGCAGCCGGGATCAGCGGTTGCAGCGCATTTGCCGGCGCAGTGACCACTTTTTGATAAGCCTGGTCATAAACCGGTTTCAAATCCTCGGCCTGTTTCAGCGAAGCACGCGACGTATCCGCCTGCGTTTTCGCGTTTTGCAGCTGCTGGCTCAGGACGCCTAATGACCCGTTAGCCTGACGCAGCGGTTCGCGCTGAGTCATGTAATCCTGCGGGACGCGAATAGCATTCACGCTGTCCACAACCGGACGCAGACCCGCGTCCATTGCCTGATTCACCTGCTGGGAATACCCATAAAGGATGGCGTAATCCGACACAAAGGGACCAAACTGTTTTTTCTGATCAGCGGTCAGGGTAGGCAAACGCTCACCGCTGCGCATGACTGTATTTTGCAGAAAATCGATAAACGCCTTGCGCTGATCGCCTTCTTTATCAAAACACCCACTCAGGCTAACCACCATTAATAACGCCGCAAGAGGCGCAAACCAGCGAGAGCAGGACTTTCCTGTCGCCATTTTCATACTCCTTTCACCCAAAAAAGCGCACACCGGCACCCACGTGCCCGACGCTGACAAGGATAGTCCAGGTCGGCGTCGCAAGATACCCTTTCCTGACATTCTTATCAGGGAAAACACCGTGTTGGTGATGGTCTGCGTCCCCCGTTACGCTTCGCCTGGTTATGCAATGCTTAGTATTTTTTTTGCTTATCCTTTACAAAAGTCTACATCCGAAAACCAGGGCTTATTGATCAATGCATTAAGCAGAGCGCAAAGGTGAAAAGATGCATTTTAAGTACATAAAAGTCCATTACCTGACAATTAATCACTGTCGCAACCATCCGAATTAATATTTACCGACTACTCTTAAATGGCTCGTTGACGTTTACGATCACGCTTTGTGATTTATGAGGAGTTCTCTATGGAATATAAAGATCCTATGTTTGAACTGCTTAGCAGTCTGGAACAAATTGTCTTTAAACACGATGTATCGCAACAAAATATCTCGTTGAATCAAAAACCCAATCCTTTCAGTGAGTTTGAGCAACTGCGAAAAGGCACCGGTCTGAAAAACGATGATTTTGCCCGGGTAATGGGTGTGAGCGTGGCGATGGTTCACGAATGGGAGTCTAAAAGGGTAAAACCCTCCCCGACTGAACTGAAGTTGCTGCGTCTGCTCCAGGCTAACCCAAGATTAAGTAAGCAATTGATGGAATAATTTTTAGTACTTTTGTACCTGAGGTGTTCCGGAAAGTTTAAACCCGCCAAATGGCGGGTTTTATGTTTTTAAAGGCGCTGTTATGGTATTCCCTGTCATATTCGTCTTTTTAGACTGGAACGCTCTTGATCAATTTCGACAACTATATTCTTTCTGCGCAACGTCTGACGCTGCAACTACCTCCTGCGCTTCCCCTTCATACCGGAAACCTTGATGGCCTGCATTACGGGATCTATCAGTCTGCGTCGGCGATCAGGCATATTGTTGTGGTCTATCACGGCGGCGGCGTTCACAGCCAGGCGGGGTACCCCATCCTGGCCCGTCAGCTCAGCGCAATACCAGGCATTGCCGTCTGTCTGGTGGATATACGCGGGCATGGCCGGTCAGCGTCAGGTAAGTTAACGCACCCTCGTCAGATCTGGCAGGACGTCGATACCCTGCTTTCAACTCTCCATGCGACTTACCCGCAGGCTTGCTGCCATTTGCTCGGCCATTCCAGCGGTGCCGGTATGTTGCTTAATTACGCCACCCGAATGCCGCAAAATCCGTTAGTGCACAGCCTGATCCTGCTCGCCCCGGAACTGGGGCCGTTCGCAGGGACCGCGCATCCGCTATCACCAGCGGATAAGTTTGCCACGGTGAAAAGCTGGCCGTTTATCCTCAATGCACTTAGCGCAGGCAGGTTATGCGCACAATACCCGGCGGTAAAACTGCACTTTACAACGCAGGTACTGGAGAGCGATCCGTGCATTGTGCGCCATTACACCGTGAATATGGCAAATGCCTTAACGCCACATGCACCGGCAAAGCAACTGGCAGCCCTGTCTTTACCCACGCTATTTCTGGCAGCAGAACGCGATGAATTATTTAGCGCGGAGGCGATGTCAACATTGGTCCATAAGCAGAATAATCCTCAGGTGCTGTTTGAGACATTACCCGGCTGCGGGCATCTGGATTGCGTGTTCGGCGTTGCAGAGCGGGTGCGGCAATTTATTGCATAAAAAAACGGCCTCCGTTTCCGGAAGCCGTTTGTATTTTTGTGCCGGGTGGCGCTGCGCTTACCCGGCCTACTGCAACAGCGAAATATCCGCCACCTGCAGGAATAGCTCACGCAGTTTCGCCAGCAACGTCAGGCGGTTTATACGCACCTGCGCGTCATCGGCATTCACCATCACGCTTTCGAAGAACTCATCCACCGGCTCGCGCAGTGACGCCAGCTCGATCAATGCATCCTGATAACGGCCTTCTGCGAAGAACGGTTGCAGCTTATCGCGCATCACCGCCACCTGCATGGCGAGGCGAATTTCCGCATCGTCTTTCAGCACCGAGGCGTGAACGTTATCGTTCAGCGGCTCGCTGGATTTCGCCAGGATGTTGGACACACGTTTGTTGGCTGCTGCCAGCGCCGCCGCTTCGGAGAGCGTACGGAAGTGGGATACCGCCTTCATACGCGCATCGAAATCCGCCGGACGGGTCGGACGACGTGCCAGCACCGCCTGGATGGTATCCACGCTGTAGCCTTCGTCCTGATACCAGGCGCGGAAACGGCCCAGCATAAAGTCGATGACATCATCAGTGACGTTAGCGTTAGTCAGCTTATCGCCATACAGACGCACGGCTTCTTCGGTGAGGGTTTGCAGATCGAGAGTGAGGTTTTTCTCAACGATAATACGCAGCACACCTAATGCAGCACGACGCAGCGCAAACGGATCTTTGTCGCCTTTCGGGTGCTGACCGATACCAAAGATACCTGCGAGGGTATCCATTTTATCGGCAATTGCCACCGCACAGGCCACCAGGTTGGACGGCAGCGCATCACCGGCGAAACGCGGCTGATACTGCTCGTTCAGCGCTACGGCAACCTCTTCCGCTTCGCCATCGTGACGCGCGTAGTGCATGCCCATCACGCCCTGGGTGTCGGTAAACTCGAACACCATGTTGGTCATCAGGTCGCACTTGGAGAGCAGGCCCGCACGTTCTGCGTGGCTGACATCTGCGCCAATCTGACCAGCGATCCAGCCCGCCAGCGCGGTAATGCGGTCAGTTTTGTCGCGCAGCGTACCGAGCTGTTGCTGGAACAGCACGGTTTGCAGACGCGGCAGATTATCTTCCAGACGCTTTTTACGGTCGGTATTAAAGAAGAATTCTGCATCCGCCAGACGCGGGCGCACGACTTTCTCGTTACCGGAAATAATTTGCTGCGGATCGCTGGACTCGATGTTCGCCACGAAGATGAAGTTCGGCAGCAGTTTGCCGTCCGCCGCGTAGACCGGGAAGTACTTCTGGTCACCCTTCATGGTGTACACCAGCGCTTCGGACGGTACCGCGAGGAATTTCTCTTCGAATTTCGCCGTCAGCACCACCGGCCATTCCACCAGCGAGGCGACTTCTTCCAGCAGGCTTTCGCTCAGATCGGCAACGCCGCCAATCTTACGCGCTGCATCTTCAGCGTCCGCTTTGATTTTGGCTTTACGACCTTCGTAATCCGCCATCACTTTGCCGCGCTCCAGCAGGATCTGCGGATACTGATCGGCATTGTCGATAGTGAATTCCGGCTCGCCCATAAAGCGGTGACCACGGATCACGCGATCGGCGGTAATGCCGAGGATGGTGGCCGGGATCACTTCATCGCCCAGCAGCAGTGTCAGGGTATGCACCGGACGCACGAAGTGCACGTCACTTGCGCCCCAGCGCATCAGTTTCGGGATCGGCAGTTTAGCAAGCGAGGTGGCAATCATGTTGGGCAGCAGCGCTTGCACGCTTTCGCCTTTCACATGGGCGCGATAGAGCAACCATTCACCTTTGTCGGTGGTCAGACGCTCGGCCTGATCAACAGTAATACCGCAGCCGCGCGCCCAGCCTTCTGCCGCTTTGCTCGGTTTACCTTCTGCATCAAACGCCTGGGAAATCGCCGGGCCGCGTTTTTCAACTTCGCGATCCGGTTGTGCCGCCGCGAGGCTGGCGATTTTCAGCGCCAGACGGCGCGGCGCGGCGAACCACTCCACGTTACCGTGTGCGATGCCAGCCGCATCCAGTTCTGCCGTCACGTTCGCAGCAAAGGACTCCGCCAGGCTGCGCAGGGCTTTTGGTGGCAGCTCTTCAGTGCCGAGTTCCACCAGAAAAGTTTTTTCAGACATGGCCGCCTCTTATTTATTTCGGTTGCACAGCGGGAAGCCAAGGGCTTCACGGGACGCATAGTAAGCCTCTGCAACGGCTTTGGTCAGCGTGCGAATACGCAAAATGTAACGCTGACGTTCAGTCACGGAGATGGCTTTGCGCGCATCCAGCAAGTTAAAGCTGTGGGCGGCCTTCAGAATGCGCTCGTAAGCAGGCAGCGGCAGCGGGTTTTCCAGCGCCAGCAGCTGCTGCGCTTCTTTTTCATACTGCTCGAAGCAGGTGAAAAGGAAATCGACGTCAGCGTATTCGAAGTTATAGGTGGATTGCTCCACTTCGTTCTGATGGAACACGTCGCCGTAGGTGGTTTTACCCAGCGGGCCGTCGCTCCAGACCAGGTCGTAAACGCTGTCCACGCCCTGAATGTACATGGCCAGACGTTCCAGTCCGTAGGTGATCTCACCGGTAACCGGTTTGCATTCCAGACCGCCCACCTGCTGGAAGTAAGTGAACTGCGTCACTTCCATGCCGTTCAGCCACACTTCCCAGCCCAGACCCCAGGCACCCAGCGTCGGGTTTTCCCAGTTATCTTCGACGAAGCGAATATCGTGGATGGTCGGATCCATACCCAGTTCTTTCAGTGAACCGAGGTACAACTCCTGGATATTGTCCGGAGACGGCTTAATGACCACCTGAAACTGGTAGTAATGCTGTAAGCGGTTCGGGTTTTCGCCATAGCGACCATCGGTCGGGCGACGGGAAGGCTGCACATAGGCGGTTGCCATAGGCTCTGGCCCCAGCGCGCGCAGACAGGTCATCGGGTGTGAGGTGCCGGCGCCCACTTCCATGTCCAATGGTTGAACAATGGTGCAGCCCTGGCGAGCCCAGTAATCCTGTAAGGTCAGGATCAGGCCCTGGAAGGTCCTGGTATCAAACTTTTGCATAGTATTTCGTGCTGGATACGGTGGATTTAAGGAAGCCGCCAGTATACCCGTTGACCGCAAGATATACAGTACGAAACGGGGTTGTTTAGGGAAAATTGGGTTTCCAGGGCGGCGTTAGCGCATGGAAAGGTGCGAAAACTGCCCGTCAGGATCGAAAGTACACACAAAACGTTCGTCGCGGGGCGTATAGCCACGCACTTCATAGCTCGCCTGAAATTGCACAAATCCCGTGACCGCAATATTCTGCGCACCAGTATTGTAGCGGTGGGCGGCATTCTCCTTGCACAGCTGCTCCATCGACAGCGAATGCGTGGGCGTTACCTTCGCCTGCTGCGCTTGTTGCGGACGCTGGTCATCCGGGCTGCTGCACCCGGTGAGCAAGAGTAAGAATGCCGGAAATAGAGACTTCATCATCATTTTTATCGCCGCCGTGTTATCTGGCTATTATTTTTAATAAGAGGGAGCGGGCTTTTTGCGCTTATAAATATATTGCAAACACAGGATGCCAGTCACAAGCGCAAGCGGGGAAACTCGGAATTATCCAGTGATAATACGCCGGAGATCGCGGGTCAGAGCCTGTTTAAGACGGATATCGGGGAACAAATGCAGTCAAAAATTAACTGGATAGATAACCTGCGGGGCATCGCCTGCCTGATGGTGGTAATGATCCACACCACCAGCTGGTATATCACCAACGCGCAGAGCGTCAGTCCACTGTACTGGGATATCGCCAATGTCCTTAATTCCGCGTCGCGCGTCAGCGTACCGCTGTTTTTTATGATTTCAGGCTATCTGTTCTTTGGTGAACGCAGCGCGCAGCCACGCCATTTTTTGCGCATCGGACTCTGCCTGCTGTTCTACAGCCTGGTGGCGTTTCTCTACATTACGTTTTTCACTTCGATAAACGGCGAGCTGTCGCTAAGAAACCTGCTGCAAAAGCCGGTGTTTTATCATCTGTGGTTTTTCTTTGCCATTATCGTCATTTACCTGCTGTCGCCGCTGATCCAGGTGAAAAGCGTGAGCGGCAAAATGCTGCTGGCGTTAACCGTGGTGATTGGCGTGGTCGCGAATCCCAATACGCTGTCGCTAAAAACCGGTGGCGTGGAATGGCTGCCGGTGAATCTGTATATCAATGGCGATACGTTTTACTACGTGCTGTACGGCATTCTCGGCCGCGCGCTCGGCATGATGGACACGCAGCGCAAATACCTGAGCGGGCTGTGCGCGGCGCTGTTTATTGCGGCGGTGTTTGTCATTTCACGTGGCACGCTGCATGAGCTACGCTGGCGCGGTAATTTCGCCGATACCTGGTATCTCTACTGCGGTCCGATGGTGTTTATCTGCGCCATTAGCCTGCTGACGCTGGTGAAAAATACGCTCAATACGCGCGTTCTGCCGGGACTGGGGCTGATCTCACGTCATTCGCTGGGGATTTATGGCTTTCATGCGTTGATCATCCATGCGCTGCGCACGCGCGGAGTGGAGATCAAAAGCTGGCCACTGCTGGATATGGTGTGGATTTTTGCCGCCACGCTGGCGTGCAGTTTAGTGCTGTCGATGCTGTTGCAGCGGCTCGATACCCGCCGCTTCGTCAGTTGATGGCCCGCTGGCGGGCGCGGTGCAACTGCCGGGGAGAGGAAAATCCCGCGGCCTGTGAGGCGTGTTCGACACCGCGCCCCTGCACCAGCCACTGCTCCGCCACCGCCAGCCGCAGTTGTTCAAGATAATCGCGCACGCTGATCCCCAGATGTTGCTGGAACAGCCGCGTCAGATGGCGCGGGCTGACATGCGCACAGGCGGCAATGTCCGCCAGTGACCAGGCTTTCTGCGGTTCATTCGTCAACGCATCCTGCGCCCGGTGGATCGCCGGATGAAGATGATTACGGTAGCGCAGCCACGGCGACAACTGCGGATCGTCCCCGGAGCGGCGGAACCACACCACCATCTCCCGCGCTACGGCCAGCGCCACGTCCGGCCCGCACAGATGGTTGATCAGGTGCAGGGTTAAATCAATCCCCGAGGTAATACCCGCGCTGGTCCAGATGCCGCGATCTTCAATAAAAATTCGGTTCTCTTTCACCTGCGCCGTCGGCGCGGCGGCCTTCAGCCGGGCGATAACGTCGTGATGGGTGGTGCACATCACGCCCTGCATCAATCCAGCTTTGGCAGCCAGCAGAGCACCGGAACAGATGCACATCAGGGTGATTTTCTGGCTGTGGATCAGCGGCTGCTGGCGCATCAGCCAGTGACGCACGCGGTCCGCCTGCGGCGTGGCGAAAAAGCGTGAGGAATCTGACACGCCGGGGAGCACCAGCAGACTGCCTTCCGGCAGCGTGTCGGGCAGCGGCGCGATATTGCCCATGGTCACGCCGATAGAGGTCGGCACCTCGGCGTCCGGCCCGATGAAATGCAGACGGAACGCCTTGCCCGCCAGCGCAAAGGTTTCTGCCGGGCCGGTCATATCCAGCGCCAGCACCCCCGGCAGCATCACGAACCAGACATCCACACTCATGCAAGCGACTCCAGCGTTTGGGTTACGGTTTTAATGTCAGCAAAACGATCCACCAGCACGGTTTCCGTACGGTGACGCAGCGTTGCGCTGTCCAGCGTAATGCCATTATGCGTCATCGGGAAGGTTAACGTCGCTTCACTGACAAAGGTCACGCGGTAGCCCAGATCCGCCGCCACCCGCGCGGTGGTTTCACAGCACTGCTCCGTGCGTATGCCACAGATAATCAGATGATTGATGTCCCTGCTGCGCAACCAGTGGTCAAGACCGGTATCGGTGAAGGCATTGTGCACATGTTTGTGAAACGTTACCGCCGCCTGATGGCGTAAAAAGGGCAACGGGGTAACGCATCCACTCGCCAGCGAGAACGGACCGCTTTCGGCGACGTGAAAAATGTCCACCACAGGAATATGGCGCGCCTCGCAGCCAATGATCAGACGGAGGATTGCGTCCTGAAAGGCGGGGAGATCCGCTTCCTGCCAGAACTCTTTTTGCGGGAAGGATTGTTGGGTGTCGATATTGATTAGCGCGGTACGGGTCATTTCAGGACGCCTTATGCAGTGGGTGTGATCCCATTCTGACAAGGCGTCCTGCGTTTGCTAATACCAAAAAAGGACATCATCAGGCCGTTTGTGGACGGCCTGCGTTCATGACATTAACGGCAGAAGCTGCTGATAGATCCGCCGGAAGGTTTCCCGACGCGGCGCATAGTGCGCGTGGCGCGCGGCATCCGGCTGATGCGCCTGCTCCAGCGGTAACGTCGGCAGCAGATCGGACAGCGGCTGTTGCGGATTCAGGGCAATCTGCGCCAGCCTTGCCGCGCCGAGCGCCGGCCCGACATCGCCGCCGGTGCGATAATCCAGCTGCTGACCGCTGATATCCGCCAGCATTTGCCGCCAGTAAGGGCTGCGCGCCCCGCCGCCAATCAGCGTGACGCTTTTCGGCGTGATACCACAGGCATGCACCACGTCCATGCCATCCGCCAGCGCGTAGCCGACGCCTTCCAGCACGGCACGCGCCAGTTCGTTCGGGCCATGCTGATGGGTCAGACCGAAAAAGACGCCTTTCGCCTGCGGGTTGTTATGCGGCGTGCGCTCGCCTGAAAGATAGGGCAGGAACCAGAGGTCACCGGCGTTCTCATCCGCCTGCTGCGCGCCGTTAATCAGTTCTGCCACTGAAGACAGCCCGGTCAGCTTCGCCGCCCAGTCGAGGCAGGAGGCGGCGCTCAGCATTACGGACATCAAATGCCAGCGTTCCGGCAGCGCGTGGCAGAAACTGTGCACGGCGCTTTCCGGTTTACTTAAAAAGCCATCGCTGACGGCAAAATAGACGCCAGAGGTGCCCAGCGAGAGCATCGCCTGGCCTGCATCGATCATCCCAACGCCTACGGCACCGGCAGCGTTATCACCGCCCCCCGCCACCACCGGCACGGCGGGTAATCCCCACGCCTGCGCCACCTCGGGCGACAGAGTGCCGGTAATCGCACTGCCTTCAAACAGCGCAGGCATCTGGTCACGGGTCAGCCCGCAGGCCGCCAGCAGGGTATCGCTCCAGTCACGTCTGGCGACATCCAGCCACATGGTGCCAGCCGCATCGGACATATCACTGGCGTACTCGCCGGTCATCCGCAGACGCAGATAATCTTTTGGCAGTAATACTTTTGCCACGCGAGCGAACACGTCCGGCTCATGGCGCTTCACCCACAGCAGTTTTGGCGCGGTAAAACCGGGCATCATCAGATTGCCGGTAATGGCGCGCGAGTCCGGCACCTGCGCTTCAAGCAGCGCGCACTCTTCTGCGCAACGGCCATCGTTCCATAAAATCGCCGGACGCAGGATAGCGTCGTGTTTATCGAGCAGGGTAGCGCCGTGCATCTGCCCGGCGATCCCCATGGCTTTAACCCCGGCCAGCGGATGCTGCTCGCCGAGGCCCTTGATCGCGCGATCCGTCGCCAGCCACCACTGTTCGGGATCCTGCTCGGACCATAATGGATGCGGGCGTGAAACCGTCAGCGACTCGGTGTATGAGGCAAGCACGTTCCCCTGCTCTCCCAGCAAAATAGCTTTTACGCCCGATGTGCCGAGGTCGATACCGATGTACATAATGACTGCTCCTGTACAGGCTGTGATCAGTGCGCCACGACAGGCGTGGCGCTTAGGGTGTTCTAACCAAACAGATAACGGTTAACGATATTTTCCAGCAGTTCCTGATGACCGCTCTGGTGCTGCGGCGCCAGGTTTTGCTGCTCAGCGTACTTCGCCAGCTCCGTCAGCGTCAGCTGTCCTTTCAGGATTTGCTGACCAAGCTCACCATTCCAGCCGGCGTAACGCTTCGCCACGCGCTTATCCAGCTCGCCGCTTTCAATCATGCGCGCCGCCACTTTCAGGGCCAGCGCCATGGTGTCCATCGCGCCGATATGCCCGTAGAACAGATCGTATTTATCGGTGCTCTGACGACGGATTTTGGCGTCAAAGTTCAGGCCGCCGGTGGTAAAGCCGCCCGCTTTGACGATCTCATACATCACCAGCGCGTTCTCTTCGACGCTGTTCGGGAACTGGTCGGTATCCCAGCCCAGCTGCGGGTCGCCGCGGTTGGCATCCACGGAGCCAAAGATGCCCAGCGCAATGGCCGAGGCGATTTCGTGGTGGAAGGTATGCCCCGCCAGGGTGGCGTGGTTGGCTTCGATATTCACTTTGATCTCTTTTTCCAGACCGAACTGCTTCAGGAAGCCGTAGACCGTAGCGACGTCATAATCGTACTGGTGCTTGGTTGGCTCCTGCGGTTTTGGCTCAATCAGCAAGGTGCCCTGGAAGCCGATTTTGTGTTTGTGCTCCACGACCATCTGCATGAAGCGCCCGATCTGCTCGCGCTCCTGGCGCAGATCGGTATTCAGCAGAGTTTCATAGCCTTCGCGACCGCCCCACAGCACGTAGTTTTCACCACCCAGCTGATGCGTGGCGTTCATCGCCGTTACCACCTGCGTGGCTGCCCAGCTGAACACTTCCGGGTCCGGGTTAGTGGCTGCGCCTGCGCCGTAGCGAGGGTTAGTAAAGCAGTTCGCGGTACCCCACAGCAGCTTCACGCCGCTCTCCTGCTGTTTCTGTGCCAGCACGTCGGTCATTTTCGCGAAGTTGTTCAGATACTCTTTCAGCGATGCGCCTTCCGGCGAAACGTCGACATCATGGAAGCAGTAGTAAGGCACGTTCAGCTTGTGGAAGAACTCAAAGGCCACATCGGCTTTACGTTTTGCCAGCTCAAGCGCATCACCCGCCTGCTGCCATGGGCGCTCAAACGCCCCCACGCCAAACATATCCGAGCCGTTCCAGCAGAAGGTGTGCCAGTAGCAGGCAGCGAAACGCAGATGATCTTCCATGCGTTTGCCCAGAACCAGCTCGTCCGGATTGTAGTGGCGGAAGGCTAAAGGATTGGTGGATTGGGTACCTTCGTAGCGTACACGTTCAAGTTGGTCGAAATAGGCTTGCATAATCAGCTCCATAATCAATGTATGCGGCGAGTGTTCATTTCTGCATTAATACTGGATCCTCTCAGCGCCTGGCTCAATTACGTTATTTCACACTGCTATTGAGATAATGCACAAACGTGCGCTGGCTCCCAAAATAACCCTACGCGCGTTCCGTTGCGGCGCGCCTTACAATTTTCTGCAAAACCTAAATTCTGCACAGATTAAAATCAGATCGCGGTCATAAATTAGCAAATAAACCAAATATCGTAACGCCAGGATAAAAATCAGTAATTGCCAGGTTTTGATTCCGCGTTAAGAATTTGCTGGGTCTGGATCCTGCATGTTTCTTTTATCTCAGGCCCTATAACCCTACAAAAAGGTATTACTATTATGAAGATAAAGAACCTTTGCCTTACAGTCTGCGCTTCCCTGCTGCTCGCCACCTTTGCCGGACAGGCGAAAGAGGTCAAAATCGGTATGGCCATTGATGACCTGCGTCTGGAGCGCTGGCAGAAAGATCGCGATATTTTTGTTAAAAAAGCCGAATCCTTAGGTGCCGAAGTATTTGTGCAGTCTGCGAATGGCAACGAAGAAACGCAGATGTCGCAGATTGAAAATATGATAAACCGCGGTGTTGATGTGCTGGTTATTATTCCTTACAACGGCCAGGTATTAAGTAACGTCGTAAAAGAGGCGAAGCAGGAAGGTATAAAAGTATTAGCCTACGATCGCATGATTAATAATGCTGACATCGATTTTTATATCTCTTTTGATAACGAAAAAGTCGGTGAACTTCAGGCACAAAGCCTGGTGGAAAAAGTGCCGCAGGGTAATTATTTCCTGATGGGTGGCTCGCCGGTGGATAATAATGCCAAGCTGTTCCGCGCCGGTCAGATGAAAGTATTAAAACCTTATATCGACAGCGGGAAAATTAAAATTGTCGGCGATCAGTGGGCCGACGGCTGGTTGCCGGAAAATGCGCTGAAAATCATGGAAAACGCGCTGACCGCCAACAATAACAAAATTGATGCGGTGGTCGCCTCGAATGACGCCACGGCGGGCGGCGCGATCCAGGCGCTGAGCGCGCAGGGTCTGGCGGGTAAAGTGGCGATTTCAGGGCAGGATGCGGATCTCGCCGGGGTCAAACGCATTATCAACGGTAGCCAGACAATGACCGTTTATAAACCTATCACGCAACTGGCGAATACCGCTGCGGAGATCGCCGTCGAACTGGGTAACGGCAAAGAGCCTAAGGCTGATACCACGCTGAACAACGGTCTGAAAGATGTGCCTTCCCGCCTGCTGACGCCAATCGAAGTGAATAAAGACAATATTGACGCCACGGTGATCAAAGACGGATTCCATCAAAAGAGCCAGCTGTAACCTTTGTGCGCTTCCCCGTCCGGTACGGGGAAGCGTTTCAGGCACTGTTATTCCATAGCCTTATGCGGAGCAGGTATGCCTTATTTACTTGAGATGAAAAACATTACCAAGGCGTTTGGCGCGGTGAAAGCCGTGGATAATGTCAGCCTGCAACTGAACGCCGGAGAAGTATTGTCCCTGTGCGGGGAAAATGGTTCCGGCAAATCTACCCTGATGAAAGTGCTGTGCGGGATATACCCTTTTGGCAGCTATGACGGCGACATCGTTTTTGCGGGCGAAACCATTGAGGCCAGCCATATTCGCGACACGGAACGCAAAGGCATCGCCATTATTCATCAGGAGCTGGCGCTGGTGAAACACCTCACCGTGCTGGAAAATATCTTCCTCGGTGCCGAAATCACGCATCACGGCGTGATGGATTACGACACCATGACGCTGCGCTGTCAGAAATTACTGGCGCAGGTCAGCCTCGCCATCTCCCCCGATACCCGCGTGGGTGATTTGGGCCTCGGCCAGCAACAACTGGTGGAGATTGCCAAAGCGCTGAACAAACAGGTGCGCCTGCTGATCCTTGACGAGCCTACTGCCTCGCTGACGGAGCAGGAAACGGCGGTGTTGCTGGATATTATTCGCGATCTGCAACATCACGGCATCGCCTGCATCTATATCTCGCACAAGCTGAATGAAGTGAAGGCGATTTCAGATGTTATCTGCGTGATCCGCGACGGGCAGCACATCGGCACCCGCGAGGCCGCCGGAATGAGCGAGGATGACATCATCACCATGATGGTGGGCCGCGAACTGACCGCCCTTTATCCCAACGAACCCCATACCACCGGCGATGAGATCCTGCGCGTGGAGAATCTCACCGCCTGGCATCCGGTTAACCGCCATATTAAGCGCGTCAACGATGTCTCTTTTTCCCTCAAACGCGGCGAAATTTTAGGCATCGCCGGGTTGGTCGGTGCCGGGCGCACCGAAGCCGTCCAGTGCCTGTTTGGCGTCTGGCCGGGGCGTCATGAAGGCCAGGTGTTTATTGATGGTCAGCCGGTGCAGATCCGTAACTGTCAGGAAGCCATTCGCCACGGCATTGCGATGGTACCGGAAGACCGTAAAAAAGATGGCATCGTGCCGGTGATGGCGGTGGGTAAAAATATCACCCTCGCCGCGCTGGATCAGTTTTCCGGCCCGCTTACCAGCCTCGACGATGCCGCCGAGCAGCAATGTATTTTGCAGTCGCTGGCACGGCTGAAAGTGAAAACCTCGTCGCCGGAGCTGGCGATTGGCCGCCTGAGCGGCGGCAATCAACAGAAAGCGATTCTGGCGCGCTGCCTGCTGCTCAACCCGCGCATTTTGATACTCGATGAACCCACGCGTGGGATCGATATTGGCGCGAAATACGAGATCTATAAGCTCATTAATCTGCTTGTGCAGCAGGGCATCGCCGTCATTGTGATTTCATCGGAGCTTCCGGAAGTGCTGGGCCTCAGCGACCGGGTGCTGGTGATGCACGAAGGCAGGCTGAAAGCCAATCTCATCAATCATCATCTGACCCAGGAACAGGTTATGGAAGCGGCGCTGAGGAGCGAACATCATGTCGAAAACCAACCCATCTGAACTCAAACTGTCCGCGCCGCAGCCTGTCACCTTCGGCGGACTGAAATCACTGAACCTACAGGTGTTCGTGATGATCGCCGCGATTGTGGTGATCATGCTGTTTTTCACCTGGATGACCGACGGCTCATACCTGAGCGCGCGTAACGTGTCGAACCTGCTGCGCCAGACGGCGATCACCGGCATTCTGGCGGTAGGCATGGTGTTTGTGATTATTTCGGCGGAGATCGATCTCTCCGTAGGCTCGATGATGGGTCTGCTGGGCGGCGTGGCGGCGATTTTCGACGTCTGGCTGGGCTGGCCGCTACCGCTGACCATCGTGGTAACGCTGGTGCTGGGTCTGCTGCTCGGTACCTGGAACGGCTGGTGGGTGGCATATCGTAAAGTGCCGTCGTTTATTGTCACGCTCGCCGGGATGCTGGCCTTTCGCGGCGTGCTGATCGGCATCACCAACGGTACTACCGTTTCCCCCACCAGCGCCGCCATGTCGCAGATTGGTCAAAGCTATCTGCCGGACGTCGTCGGCTTTGGCGTGGGCGCGCTGGGGCTGGTGACCTTCACGCTGTGGCAGTGGCGCGGGCGGATGCGCCGCCAGGCGCTGGGCCTCAGCGCCGGAGCATCCACCTCAGTGGTGGGACGCCAGGCGCTGATCGCGGTGATTGTGCTGGGAGCCATCTGGCTTTTAAACGATTACCGTGGCGTGCCGACGCCGGTACTGATCCTCACCTTCCTGTTGCTCGCCGGGATGTTTATGGCGACGCGCACCGCCTTTGGCCGTCGCATCTATGCCATCGGCGGCAACATCGAGGCGGCGCGCCTTTCCGGCATTAACGTGGAACGCACCAAGCTGGCGGTATTCGCCATCAATGGCCTGATGGTCGCCATCGCGGGTTTGATCCTGAGTTCACGACTGGGGGCCGGTTCGCCTTCAGCGGGCAACATCGCAGAGCTTGATGCCATCGCTGCCTGTGTGATCGGCGGCACCAGCCTCGCTGGCGGTATTGGCAGCGTGGCGGGGGCGGTGATGGGGGCGTTCATTATGGCGTCACTGGATAATGGTATGAGCATGATGGATGTGCCGACGTTCTGGCAGTACATCGTGAAAGGGGCCATTTTGTTGCTGGCGGTATGGATGGACTCGGCAACAAAACGTCGCGCATAAGGTAATGAAATCTCAGGGATGATCACACTGCCGGAGGAAAGTTTTCCGGCAGTGTGCTGAATGTGGTAAGCAGACGTAATGTTCTACGGGATAAGAGACCAACATGTTTGAAAAGCGCCACCGCATTACGTTGTTATTCAACGCCAATAAAGCCTATGACCGCCAGGTTGTCGAAGGCGTGGGTGAATATTTGCAGGCGTCGCAGTCCGAATGGGATATTTTTATTGAGGAAGATTTCCGCACCCGCATCGACAACATCCGTGAATGGCTGGGGGATGGTGTTATCGCTGACTACGATGACGACGAGATCCAGCGACTGCTGGCAGGGGTAAACGTGCCCATCGTCGGGGTGGGAGGGTCGTATCATCGCGCAGATAACTATCCGCCGGTGCATTACATCGCCACCGACAACCATGCGCTGGTCGAAAGCGCTTTTTTTGCATTTAAAAGAAAAAGGCGTACAGCGTTTTGCCTTTTATGGCCTGCCCGCTTCCAGCGGCAAGCGCTGGGCGGTAGAGCGGGAGTACGCGTTCTGCCAACTGGTCGCGCAGGAGAAATATCGCGGCGTGGTGTATCAGGGGCTGGAAACCGCACCGGAGAACTGGCAGCACGCGCAAAACCGTCTGGCGGACTGGCTGCAAACCCTGCCGCCGCAGACCGGTATTATTGCCGTCACGGATGCCCGCGCCCGTCATGTCTTACAGGTGTGCGAGCATCTGCATATTCCGGTGCCGGAAAAACTGTGCGTGATCGGTATTGATAACGAAGAGCTGACGCGTTATCTGTCGCGCGTGGCGCTCTCGTCAGTGGCTCAGGGGACGCGGCAGATGGGCTATCAGGCGGCAAAACTGCTGCACCGTCTGCTGGATAACGAGCCATTGCCGTTACAGCGATTGCTGGTGCCGCCGGTGCGCGTGGTAGAGCGACGTTCAACGGATTACCGATCGCTGAGCGATCCCGCGGTGATCCAGGCGATGCACTATATCCGCAATCACGCCTGCAAAGGGATCAAGGTAGATCAGGTGCTGGACGCGGTCGGCATTTCCCGATCGAATCTGGAAAAGCGCTTTAAAGAGGAAGTCGGTGAAACCATTCACGCGGTGATCCACGCCGAAAAGCTGGAGAAAGCCCGCAGCCTGCTGATTTCCACCTCACTGTCGATTAACGAGATCTCGCAGATGTGTGGCTATCCATCGTTGCAGTATTTCTATTCGGTATTCAGGAAGGAGTACGACACCACGCCGAAGGATTACCGCGATCGCTACAGTGAAGTGATGATGTAGCCGTTATTGCCGGAGGAAAAAAACGCCTTCCGGCTGGAAGGCGTTTTCGTTTACATGTGGGCGGCAATCAGTCGCTGATTGTCCTGATACATGGCAAACAGATAATTGTTGTAGCTCTTGCCCTGCGTGGAATAGCCTTTGAGCTTGTGGATCATCGTGCTCGCCGTCACTTCCTGGTCCGCTTTGCGCAGTTGCGCGCGGGACTTGCGGAACGACTTATACGCCGGATGCGTATTCAGGTTAACCACGTAGGCGTTGACTGACTCTTTCACCGAAGCAAACTGGGAATAGCCTTTCACCTTGCCGGGCGCATTGGTACAGTGACCTTTCATGCATTTCATGCCGAACAGGTTATTGTTACTACGCGCCAGCTTGGAGGTTCCCCAGCCGCTTTCTGCTGCGGCCATGGTCGCCACCATGCTGTCCGGAATGATGTCGACGCGATCCAGCAACGTATTCCACGGAATACGGCGGGTATTGCCCGACCAGTTCACTTTGTAGCGTTTGGCAATATCCTTCAGGCGCGCGCGCTCGGCCGACGACCACTGGCTTTCGTACTGTTTGGACATCAACCAGTTACGCTCAGCGGCGATCGTTGCGTTTTGACTCGTAATATAAGGCATGACCGTCCGGAGAAACGCTTTTTTTCTTGGTGTTCCGGAAGGGTATTTTCGCAAATCAGGAAGTGAACTACTCTTTGCACTATTGCGAGAATACTCTTGTTTACTGCTAGCCTGCTTCTTACTTATCTGTTTGGTTATTAGGGGTTTATGACTCGCTGTTTTTTCGTGCGTCTTAGCAAGCACCTCACCGGAAAATATCAGGGTGAGAAACATCAGAATCGTTACCCCATATCGTCGTATGGGAGTCGTTATCATTAGGTCTCCAGGTCGGATTGTTGCATTCCAACACCTTATTTGATTCACAATTTTGAGAGCGGAATCTCAAATCATATCAAAAATACCCTTTTATTGACACACAATGAATAAGCGATTTCCGAAAGCCTGTCATCTGCTAATGCGTGTCAGCGCATAAATTATGCACGAAATGCGGGGGTTATCGCAAATCACTGGCGATTTTTGAAGCAGATCACTCACCCTTTCGCCTCCCCCCTGACGAAGCCCTCAGAAGGATGAGTTACCCCCTGGCGTCTGCTGGCACACTGGATAAAATTCATGCGACAGGCACCCTGAATGAAACGTTCTGCCCTTCTATTATTGCTGCTGCCCGCCGTGGCCTGGTCAGACTGGACATCCCCCGGCTTTCCGGCGTTTACCGATGCCGGATCGGGAGTGTACCGCAGCGACGCGCCGCTGAAAAAAGGCGCTTATCCGTTGACCCTGAAGCTTGATCAACAGTGCTGGCAGCCGACCGACGCGCCACGGTTGAATCAGATGCTCTCTTTGCAGCCCTGTAGCGGCACGCCGCCGCAGTGGCGTGTGTTCCGCGACGGCGATTATCAGTTGCAGCTGGATACCCGTTCCGGCACGCCAACGCTGATGCTCACGGTGAAAAGTACCCCGCAAACCAGCACCGCAGCGGTGACGCGTCAATGTCCGAAATGGGACGGCAAGCCACTGACGCTGGACGTGAGTAAAACCTTTGCTGAAGGCAGCGTGGTGCGCGATTTCTACAGTCAGCAAACCGCCACGGTAAAACAGGGAAAAATCACCCTGCTGCCCGATGCCAACAGTGACGGGCTGCTGTTGCTGGAGCGCGCGGAAACCGACGCTGCGGCCCCCTTCGACTGGCATAACGCCACCGTCTATTTTGTGCTGACTGACCGCTTCGAGAACGGCGATCCGTCCAATGACAACAGTTATGGCCGCCACAAAGACGGCATGGAAGAGATCGGCACCTTTCATGGCGGCGATCTGAAAGGGCTGACGCAGAAGCTGGATTACCTCTCGCAGCTCGGCGTTAATGCGCTGTGGATCAGCGCGCCCTTCGAGCAGATCCACGGCTGGGTGGGCGGCGGCACCAAAGGCGATTTCCCGCATTACGCCTATCACGGCTACTACATTCAGGACTGGACACGGCTTGATGCCAATATGGGCAGCGAAGCAGATCTGCGTACGCTGGTGGATGAAGCGCACCAGCGCGGTATCCGCATTCTTTTTGACGTGGTCATCAACCACACCGGTTATGCGACGCTGGCCGATATGCAGCAGTATCAGTTCGGCGCCCTGTATGTTCAGGGCGAGGAGCGCAAAAAAGTGCTCGGCGAGCACTGGACGGACTGGAAGCCCGCTGCCGGGCAGAACTGGCACAGTTTTAATGATTACATCAACTTCAGCGATAAAAATGCCTGGCAAAACTGGTGGGGCAAAGCCTGGGTGCGTACCGATATTGGCGATTACGATAACCCCGGCTTTGACGATCTCACCATGTCGCTGGCGTTTTTGCCGGATCTGAAAACCGAGTCGACCACGTCCTCCGGGCTACCGGTGTTTTATCAGCACAAGCCGGATACCAAAGCGAAAGCCATCGACGGCTTCACGCCGCGCGATTATCTGACCCACTGGCTGAGCGACTGGGTGCGGGAGTACGGCATTGACGGTTTCCGCGTCGATACCGCCAAGCACGTCGATATGGCCACCTTACAGCAGTTGAAAACCCAGGCGACTGAAGCGCTGGCAGAGTGGAAGCAGGCCAACCCGCAGAAAAAACGCGATGATGCCCCCTTCTGGATGACCGGCGAAGCCTGGGGCCACGGCGTGATGGAGAGCAGTTATTACCGCCATGGTTTCGATGCGATGATCAATTTTGATTATCAGGAGCAGGCGGCGAAAGCGGCGGATTGCTTCGCCAGTATTGATCTGACGTGGCAGCAGATGGCCGACAAATTGCAAAGTTTTAACGTGCTGAGCTATTTGTCGTCCCACGATACCCGGCTGTTCCGCGAAGGGGATCAGCGGGCAGCAGAACTGCTGTTGCTGACGCCTGGCGCGGTGCAGATTTTTTATGGCGATGAGTCCGGACGACCGTTCGGCCCGACCGGCTCCGATCCCCTCCAGGGCACGCGTTCGGATATGAACTGGCAGGATGTCACCGGCAGTGCTGCGCCGCGTGTCGCCCACTGGCAGCGTCTGGGACAGTTCCGCGCCCGCCACCCGGCCATCGGTATGGGTAAGCAAACCACGCTCTCACTGCCGCAGGGCTATGGTTTTACCCGTGAAGCGGGCGACGATAAAGTCATGGTGGTGTGGGCGGGGCAGCAATAGCCGCGCATCTGATCCCTCTGCGCAGGCAGAGGGATTATTTTGCTTTCGCCTTCGCCAGCATCGCTTTGATATTCGCCACGTTCGCCTGGCCTTTATGCATCCGCTCTTCAGCGCTCACCACTTTGCGCTCCTGCTCCCAGATCAAATCGTCCTGCGGCAGTTCGAGCAGAAAACGGCTCGGCTCCGGGCGCACCAGCTCACCATACTGACGGCGCTCTTTGCACAGGGTGAAGATCAGCTCTTTTTGCGCACGGGTGATGCCGACATACGCCAGCCGGCGTTCTTCCTCGATATTGTCTTCGTCAATGCTGCTCTGGTGCGGCAGGAAGCCCTCTTCCATTCCCACCATAAACACATAGGGGAACTCCAGCCCTTTCGAGGCGTGCAGCGTCATCAGCTGCACCTGGTCAGACTCTTCATCGCTTTCGCCGCGCTCCATCATGTCGCGCAGGGTGAAGCGGGTGACCACCTGTGTCAGGGTCATCGGCTCATCAATATCGTTGCCTTCAAGCATTTCCGTCATCCAGCTGAACAGCGTATTGACGTTTTTCATGCGCATTTCAGCGGCTTTCGGGCTGGGTGAGGTCTCATACAGCCAGGATTCGTAGTTGATACCGTGGATCAGATCGCGCACCGCCGCGATGGGATCGCGCTCGGACAAGCGCTGCACTTCACCCAGCCAGTGGGTAAAGCGGGTAAGCGACTCGTAGCCGCGTCCGGTCAGCGTCTGGGTCAGACCCATGTCAAAGCTGGCGGCGAACAGGCTTTTGTTACGCGTGTTAGCCCACTCGCCCAGCTTCTGCAGCGTGGCGGAGCCAATTTCCCGCTTCGGCGTGTTCACAATGCGCAGGAAGGCGCTGTCGTCATCGGTATTGGTCAGCACGCGCAGGTAGGCAAGCAGATCTTTGATTTCCGGGCGCGAGAAAAACGACGTCCCGCCGGAGATACGGTACGGAATACGGTTCTGCATGAGAAATTTTTCGAACACGCGGGACTGATGATTACCGCGATAGAGAATGGCGTAATCTTTGTACTGCGTTTTCTGGATAAAGTGATGCGCAATCAGCTCGCCGGTAACGCGCTCCGCTTCGTGATCTTCGTTATTGGCCGTCAGCACTTTCAGCTCAGCGCCGTAGCCCAGTTCGGAGAACAGCCGCTTCTCAAAGACGTGCGGGTTATTGGCGATGAGGATGTTCGCCGCTTTCAGAATGCGTCCGGATGAGCGGTAGTTCTGCTCCAGCTTGATCACCTGCAACGCCGGGAAATCCTGGCTTAACAGCACCAGGTTTTGTGGCCGCGCGCCGCGCCAGGAGTAGATCGACTGGTCATCATCCCCCACCACTGTAAAGCGCGCCCGGCTACCCACCAGCAGTTTCACCAGCTCGTACTGGCTGGTGTTGGTGTCCTGATATTCATCCACCAGCAGATAGCGGATCTTGTTCTGCCAGCGCTCGCGGACCTCTTCATTGCGCTGTAACAGCAGGGTCGGCAGCAGGATCAGATCGTCAAAATCGAGCACGTTACAGGCTTTCATGTGCGCGTCGTACAGGCCGTAGCAGTGGGCGAAGATGCGATCCCGTTCGCCTTTCGCCTGAGCCGCCGCCTGCGCGGGCGTGCAAAGATCGTTTTTCCAGTTAGAGATCGTCGAGATCAGCTGTTGCAGCACCACTTTGTCATCATCGATCAGCCCCTCGGTCAGATCTTTGAGCAGCGCCACCTGGTCGGTATCGTCAAACAGGGAAAAGTTGGACTTCATGCCGAGCGCCGCGTATTCCCGCTTGATGATGTCCAGTCCCAGCGTATGGAAGGTAGAGATCATCAGGCCGCGCGCTTCCTGGCGTCCCAGCGTTTGCCCGACACGCTCTTTCATTTCGCGGGCGGCTTTGTTGGTAAAGGTTACCGCCGCGATGTGTCGCGCCTGGTAGCCGCAGCCACGGATCAGGTGCGCGATCTTATTGGTGATCACACGGGTTTTGCCGGAGCCGGCACCCGCCAGCACCAGACAGGGTCCGGTGACAAATTCGACGGCTTGTTGTTGTCCGGGGTTCAAACGCATAAGAAAATCACTCAATGAAAGGCGGGAGGGGATAAAAACGCGTGGTAGTATAACGAGCGTAAACTATCTGACTCAAGGCACGATCATGGCAAAAACAGCGGCAGCAATGCATATCCTTGTTAAAGAAGAGAAACTGGCATTAGATCTTCTGGAACAGATTAAAAATGGCGGCGATTTCGAGAAGCTGGCAAAAAAACACTCGACCTGCCCGTCAGGGAAAAAAGGCGGTCATTTAGGTGAATTCCGTCAGGGCCAGATGGTTCCGGCTTTCGATAAAGTGGTGTTCTCCTGCCCGGTGCTGGAGCCAACCGGCCCGCTGCACACCCAGTTCGGCTACCACATCATTAAAGTTCTGTACCGTAACTAATAATAAAGCCCGGTGGCGCTAACGCTTACCGGGCCTGCATTTAGTGCTTAAAAAAGCCCGGTGGCGCTGGCGCTTACCGGGCCTACATTAACGCTACAGGGTGTTATTAACCGGCGACGGCAATACGCTTCATATCCGTCATATAACCGCGCAGTTTCTTACCAACCGTCTCGATAGCGTGGCTGCGGATCGCCTCATTCACGTCGCGTAACTGGGCGTTGTCCACCGCAGAACCTTCAATCGCTTTGCCCAGATCGCCCGGTTGCAGCGTGGTCATAAACTCTTTCAGCAGCGGCACGCAGGCGTAAGAGAACAGGTAGTTACCGTACTCGGCGGTATCGGAGATCACCACGTTCATTTCATACAGACGCTTACGGGCAATGGTATTGGCGATCAGCGGCAGCTCATGCAGGGATTCATAGTACGCAGATTCTTCGATAATGCCGGAATCAACCATGGTTTCGAATGCCAGCTCAACGCCCGCCTTCACCATCGCAATCATCAGCACGCCTTTGTCGAAGTACTCCTGTTCGGCAATTTTACCTTCAAACTGCGGCGCGGTTTCAAAGGCGGTTTTACCGGTCTCTTCACGCCAGGTCAGCAGTTTCTTATCGTCGTTAGCCCAGTCAGCCATCATGCCGGAGGAGAATTCGCCGGAGATGATGTCATCCATATGTTTCTTGAACAGCGGTGCCATGATGGTTTTCAGCTGTTCAGACAGCGCATACGCACGCACTTTCGCCGGATTGGACAGACGGTCCATCATCAGGGTGATACCGCCCTGCTTCAGCGCTTCGGTGATGGTTTCCCAGCCGAACTGGATCAGTTTTTCTGCGTACGCCGGGTCGGTGCCTTCTTGCACCAGCTTGTCGAAGCACAGCAGAGAGCCGGCCTGCAACATACCGCACAGAATGGTCTGCTCGCCCATCAGGTCAGATTTCACTTCCGCCACGAAAGAAGATTCCAGCACGCCCGCACGGTGACCGCCGGTTGCTGCGGCCCAGGCTTTGGCAATCGCCATGCCTTCGCCTTTCGGATCGTTTTCCGGGTGCACGGCGATCAGCGTCGGCACGCCGAAACCACGTTTGTACTCTTCGCGCACTTCAGTACCTGGGCATTTCGGCGCCACCATCACCACGGTGATGTCTTTACGGATCTGCTCGCCCACTTCCACGATGTTGAAGCCGTGGGAATAACCCAGCGCGGCGCCATCTTTCATCAGCGGCTGTACGGAACGCACCACGTCGGAGTGCTGTTTGTCCGGAGTCAGGTTAACCACCAGATCCGCCTGCGGCACCAGCTCTTCGTAAGTGCCCACTTTGAAGCCGTTTTCGGTCGCTTTACGCCACGACGCACGTTTTTCAGCAATGGCTTCGGCACGCAGCGCATAGGAGATATCCAATCCGGAGTCACGCATGTTCAGACCCTGGTTAAGACCCTGCGCACCACAACCGACGATGACCACTTTTTTACCCTGCAGGAAGCTTGCGCCGTCAGCGAATTCATCGCGACCCATAAAGCGACATTTGCCCAGCTGTGCCAGCTGCTGACGCAGGTTCAGTGTATTGAAGTAGTTAGCCATGGTGATTCCTCGTGATGTTGTGTCGTACTTATTATTCGGTTCGCTTATGCGACAATGAACTTACTATATGACAGGAAAATTATTGCGGAAATTGATATATTCACAACGTCACGTTGCAATTTCTGCAATGTAAATCGTGGAGCGTCGCCGTGGATTTACGCGATCTGAAAATCTTCCTGCATCTGGCGGAAAGTCGCCATTTTGGCCGCAGCGCGCGCGCCATGCACGTTAGCCCTTCCACCCTTTCCCGGCAAATTCAGCGCCTGGAAGACGATCTCGGCCAGCCGTTGTTTGTACGCGATAACCGCACGGTGACGCTGACCGAAGCGGGGGAAGAGCTGCGTACTTTTGCGCAGCAGACGCTGTTGCAGTATCAACAGTTGCGCCACACCATCGACCAGCAGGGGCCATCGCTGTCCGGCGAGCTACGCCTGTTTTGTTCGGTGACTGCGGCATACAGCCATTTGCCGCCGATCCTCGACCGTTTTCGCGCCCAGCACCCGTCCGTGGAAATTAAGCTGACCACGGGCGATGCCGCTGACGCGATGGATAAAGTGGTCACCGGCGAGGCGGATCTGGCGATTGCGGGTAAACCGGAAACGCTGCCCGGCGCGGTGGCCTTTTCGATGCTGGAAAATCTGGCGGTGGTGTTGATCGCCCCGGCGCTGCCCTGCCCGGTGCGTAATCAGGTGTCTGTTGCCGAGCCGGACTGGTCGACAGTGCCCTTTATCATGGCCGATCAGGGGCCGGTGCGTCGCCGTATTGAGCTGTGGTTCCGCCGGCAAAAAATCAGTAATCCGTCGATTTATGCCACGGTCGGCGGGCATGAGGCGATGGTCTCGATGGTGGCGCTGGGCTGCGGCGTGGCGCTAATCCCGGAAGTGGTGCTGGAGAACAGCCCGGAGCCGGTGCGCAATCGCGTGATGATCCTTGAGCGCAGCGATGAAAGGACGCCGTTCGAGCTTGGCGTTTGCGCACAAAAAAAGCGGCTGCATGAGCCGCTTATAAATGCGTTCTGGTCTATTTTGCCAGGCGCATAGATTTCGCCGGATGGCGGCGCGAGCGCCTTATCCGGCCTACGTTTTACCGTTTTACCGTTTTACCGTTTTACCGTTTTACCGTTTTACCGTTTTACCGTTTTACACCGTTGTAGGCCTGATAAGCGCAGCGCCATCAGGCAATCCAAAACATTACCCCGCGAGGAAAAACCGAAACGCCGGGTTGTGGGTTTCGTCGTGACATTCGTAACCCAGTTCGTTCAGGCGCGTTTCAAAATCGGGTTCATGCTCGCCCAGCTCGAAAGCTGCCAGCACGCGGCCGTAGTCGGTGCCGTGGCTGCGGTAGTGGAACAGCGAGATGTTCCAGTGCGTCCCCAGCGTATGCAGGAATTTCAGCAACGCGCCGGGAGACTCCGGAAACTCAAAGCTGTAGAGCCGTTCCTGAAGCGGTTTCGACGGGCGACCGCCGACCATATACCGCACGTGCAGTTTCGCCATCTCATCGTCAGACAGATCCACCACGCTGTAACCGCCCTCGTTCAGCAGCGCGAGAATTTCTTTGCGCTCCTCCAGCCCGCGACTTAAGCGCACGCCAACAAAAATACAGGCGTCTTTGGCATCGGCAAAACGATAGTTGAACTCAGTTACCGAACGCCCGCCGAGCAGCTGGCAGAATTTCAGGAAGCTACCTTTGGTTTCCGGAATGGTCACCGCCAGCAGGGCTTCGCGCTGTTCACCTAATTCGCAACGTTCGGAAACGTAACGCAGACCGTGGAAGTTAACGTTCGCGCCGGACAGCACATGCGCCAGACGTTCACCGCGAATATGATGCTGCGCGATGTATTTTTTCATGCCCGCCAGCGCCAGCGCGCCGGACGGCTCTGCCACCGCACGTACATCTTCAAACAGATCTTTCATGGCTGCACAAATGGCATCGCTGTCGACGGTGATGATATCGTCCAGATATTCCTGGCACAGTCGGAAGGTTTCATCGCCGATACGTTTGACCGCCACGCCTTCCGCAAACAGCCCGACGCGCGGCAAATCCACCGGATGCCCGGCGTCCAGCGCGGCCTTCAGGCAGGCGGAATCTTCCGCTTCAACGGCAATCACCTTGATTTGCGGCATCAGTTGCTTGATCAGCACCGCCACACCAGCCGCCAGTCCACCGCCGCCAACCGGTACAAAAACGCGATCGATGTGCGCGTCCTGTTGCAGTAACTCCAGTGCCAGCGTGCCCTGACCGGCGATCACCATGGGGTGATCGAACGGTGGCACCCAGGTAAAACCTTGTTGCTGTGACAGCTCGATAGCCCGCGCTTTCGCTTCGTCAAAATTTGCGCCATGCAGCAGGACTTCGCCGCCGAACGCGCGTACCGCATCGACTTTGATGTCGGCCGTCGCAACGGGCATGACAATCAGCGCTTTCACGCCGAGGCGCGAGGACGAAAACGCTACGCCCTGAGCGTGATTGCCCGCAGAGGCCGTGATCACGCCCTGCGCTTTTTGGGCTTCCGTCAGGCCCGCCATCATGGCGTAAGCACCGCGTAGCTTGAAACTGTGCACCGGCTGGCGATCTTCGCGCTTCACCAGAATGACGTTATCCAGCCGCGAAGAGAGCTTTTCCATTTTTTGCAGCGGTGTAACCTGCGCCGCTTCGTAGACCGGTGCGCGTAGCACCGCCCGGAGATATTCCGCCCCGTCAGGGGCGGCAGACAGCGGTTGGGCTTCGGCCATTATCAGCCTCCCAGTTTCGATTTATCGCGCACCGCGCCTTTATCTGCACTGGTCGCGAGGCTGGCGTAAGCACGCAGCGCAAAGGACACCTCGCGCTCACGGGCTTTTGGCGTCCAGGCAGCGGCACCGCGCGCTTCCTGAGCTTCACGACGGGCAGCCAGTTCCTGATCGCTCACCTGTAACTGGATACCACGGTTCGGAATATCAATGGCGATGATGTCGCCATCCTCGATCAGCGCAATGTTGCCGCCGCTGGCGGCTTCCGGGGAGACGTGGCCGATGGACAGACCGGAGGTACCGCCGGAGAAACGCCCGTCGGTGAGCAGCGCGCAGGCTTTGCCCAGCCCCATGGATTTCAGGAAGCTGGTCGGGTAGAGCATTTCCTGCATCCCCGGGCCGCCTTTCGGCCCTTCGTAACGGATCACCACCACGTCACCCGCCACCACTTTGCCGCCCAGAATGGCTTCTACCGCATCGTCCTGGCTTTCGTAGACTTTGGCCGGACCGGTGAAGGTCAGGTTGCTGTCGTCCACCCCGGCGGTTTTCACGATACAGCCGTTTTCCGCAAAGTTACCGTACAGCACGGCCAGGCCGCCTTCCAGGCTGTATGCATGTTCCAGAGAACGGATACAGCCGTTGGCGCGATCGTCATCCAGCGTGTCCCAGCGACAATCCTGCGAGAAGGCTTTGGTGGTGCGGATGCCTGCCGGTCCGGCGCGGAACATCTGCTTCACCGATTCGTCTTTGGTGACCATTACGTCATACTGCTCAAGGGTTTGCGCCAGCGTCAGGCCGAGGACGTTTTTCACGTCACGCTTCATCAGCCCGGCGCGATCCAGCTCGCCCAGAATACCGATCACCCCGCCTGCACGGTGGACGTCTTCCATATGATATTTCGGCGTGCTTGGCGCGACCTTACACAGCTGCGGTACATGACGCGACAGTTTGTCGATGTCGGTCATGGTGAAATCGATTTCCGCTTCCTGTGCCGCGGCCAGCAGGTGCAGAACGGTATTGGTTGAGCCGCCCATGGCGATATCCAGCGTCATGGCGTTTTCGAATGCCGCTTTGCTGGCGATGTTGCGCGGCAGTGCGGTTTCGTCGTCCTGCTCATAATAGCGCTTGGTCAGTTCGACAATGCGTTTACCGGCGCTGAGGAACAGCTGTTCGCGATCGGCGTGGGTCGCCAGCAGGGAACCGTTGCCCGGCTGCGACAGACCGAGGGCTTCGGTCAGACAGTTCATGGAATTGGCGGTGAACATGCCAGAACAGGAACCGCAGGTCGGACAGGCGGAGCGCTCAACCTGATCGCTCTGCTCATCGGAAACTTTCGGGTCCGCGCCCTGAATCATGGCATCCACCAGATCCAGCTTGATGATCTGATTGGAGAGTTTGGTTTTACCGGCTTCCATCGGGCCGCCGGAGACAAAAATGACCGGAATGTTGAGGCGCAGCGACGCCATCAGCATACCGGGGGTGATTTTGTCGCAGTTGGAAATACAGACCATGGCGTCGGCGCAGTGGGCGTTGACCATGTACTCCACGGAGTCGGCGATCAGTTCACGTGATGGCAGTGAATAAAGCATACCCCCGTGGCCCATGGCGATACCATCATCCACCGCGATGGTATTGAACTCTTTGGCGACGCCACCTGAGGCCTCAATTTGCTCGGCAACCAGTTTGCCCAAATCGCGCAGATGGACGTGACCCGGCACGAACTGGGTAAAGGAGTTCACCACGGCAATAATCGGCTTACCGAAGTCGTCATCGGTCATTCCGGTTGCGCGCCATAATGCGCGGGCACCGGCCATATTACGGCCATGAGTAGTGGTGGCGGAACGGTACTTTGGCATGCTTTATTTACTCCCGTCTGTCAGGTATTCAGGGCGGTGCGTGCCGCCCTGTCATTATGCTTATGAATTAACTTGATCCAACCAGCCCCATTTATCTTCGGTTTCACCGGTAAAGAGGCCAAAGAATGCTTGCTGAATGCGGGTGGTTACCGGGCCACGACGGCCTTCGCCTACCTGGATTTTGTCGACGCTGCGCACTGGCGTGATTTCGGCGGCGGTGCCGGACATAAAGACTTCATCAGCCAGGTAGAGGGATTCGCGGGACAGCACCTGCTCGCGCACTTCGATACCCAAATCCAGCGCCAGTTTGATGATCGCATCGCGGGTAATGCCCGGCAGCGCGGAAGAGGTGAACGGCGGGGTAAACAGAATGCCATCTTTCACTTCAAACAGGTTTTCACCTGCGCCTTCTGAGATATAGCCGTTCACATCCAGCGCGATCCCTTCCTGATAACCGTGACGACGCGCTTCGCTGCCGACCAGCAGCGAGGAGAGATAGTTACCACCGGCTTTTGCCGCGGTCGGAATGGTGTTCGGTGCCACGCGGTTCCAGGAAGAGACCATCGCGTCAATGCCCTGCTCCAGCGCTTCTGCGCCCAGATAGGCGCCCCACGGGAACGCTGCAATGATCACATCGGTG
Source organism: Enterobacter kobei (assembly GCF_018323985.1). Lineage (GTDB taxonomy): Bacteria > Pseudomonadota > Gammaproteobacteria > Enterobacterales > Enterobacteriaceae > Enterobacter_D > Enterobacter_D kobei_A. The sequence goes on from NZ_AP024590.1 coordinate 4,427,546, forward strand.
CTGTAACCTTCCGGCGGGTTAACGCCCATGCCGACATCGCCAACAAAGACCAGCGGGCGGATATAGGCGCTGGTCAGGTTGTTTTTGCGGATCACCGCGCGGCAGGCTTCCATCAGTTCATCCACGCTCTGAGAGACCGGGAAACGATAAATTTTGGCTGAATCACGCAGACGCTGCATGTGTTCGCGATGGCGGAACACCACTGGCCCTTTGTGCGAGTCGTAGCAACGGATCCCTTCAAAGACTGAAGTACCGTAGTGTAATGCGTGGGACATCACGTGAACCTTCGCGTCTTCCCAACGAATCATCTCGCCATTGGACCAAATGTAATCAGCTTTTTTCGTCGTCATTTTTCTTCCTTTTGCGCTCAGGCGCGTATTTGTTGTGATGTCGTTGTACGTTGCTGGATCTCGACACGAGCTACGTCAACCAGTTTGCTTAGCTGGCTAAACAGTAATTCGACAGACCTGGGGCTGGCAACGGTCAATTCAATATTTATGTTCTGCGGATCGGCGGCGGTTTCCATGTTCATCGCACAAATCTGGAATCCACGATGACGTACTACGCGTAACACGCGCTCTAATGTTTCAGGATTAAAGCGAGCCTGCACGGCGAGTTGATGTTGCATCATGATAATTTCTCCAGCATTTGTGAGTTACTGGCACCGGGCGGTACCAGAGGCCAGACGTTTTCGAGTTCGTCGATTGAAACATGAAGCAGATAAGGCCCTTCGCTTGCGAGCAGGGTCTCTATCGCCGCTTCAACCTGGTCTTTACGGGTGATGTGCTGGCCAGGTATGCCGAAAGCGCGGGCCAGCATGAGGAAATCAGGATTATCGGTCAGGGTGGTTTCGCTGTAACGTTCCTGGAAAAACAACTGCTGCCACTGGCGAACCATGCCTAAGCGCTGATTATCAAGTAAGACAATCTTCAGCGGCAACTGTTTGCGTTTTACGGTGCCCAGCTCCTGCACATTCATCATGAAGGAGCCGTCACCGGAGATACAGATCACTGTATCATCCGGACGGGCGATCTGCGCGCCGACGGCGGCTGGCAGCCCGAAGCCCATGGTTCCCAGGCCGCTGGACGTGATGAAATTCTCCGGGCGGCTGTAGGTCATGTGCTGTGCGGACCACATCTGATGCTGACCCACATCGGTGGTCACCACGCACTCCTTCGGTTTACGGTCGGACAACTGCTTTAACAGCAGCGGCGCGTAAATCGCCTCGCCGGGATGATCGTAACGCCAGGCGTGCTCGCGACGCAGATCTGCGGTGTACTCACACCATTCGGTGATATTCAGGGGTTGCTGCAAGGCGTTCAGCAAGGCGGTTAAATCCCCCTGCAGGGCGACATGCGCCTGACGCAGTTTATTCATTTCCGCCGGATCGATGTCCATGTGGATGACGCTGGCATGCGGCGCGAAGGTATTCAGTTTGCCGGTTACACGGTCATCAAAGCGCGCGCCCACGGCGATCAGCAGATCGCACTCCTGCACCGCAAGATTGGCCGCTTTGGTGCCGTGCATCCCCAGCATGCCGAGATACCACGGGTAGTCCGCTTCAACCGCGCCCAGCCCTTTTAGCGTGCAGGCAACCGGCATACGGGTGACAGCAGCAAAGTCACGCAGTGCGGGTACCGCCTGCGCCATGCCCACCCCGCCGCCGACGTACAGCATCGGCTTTTTCGCCTGCGCCAGCATCTGCCGCGCCTGCTCCACCTCTTCCTGCGGGAAGGTTTCTTCTATATCAACGGTGGAAAAATGTGGCTCAAGATGGCCGGAAGCCAGCTGGATATCTTTGGGGATGTCGATCAACACCGGGCCGGGGCGACCCGAATTCGCTACCTGAAAGGCTTCCGCCATTACACGCGGCAACTCATCCAGCGACTGCACCAGAAAGCTGTGTTTGGTGCAGGCCAGCGATAAACCGATCACATCCACTTCCTGAAACGCATCGGTACCAATAAACGGGGCGGCAACCTGGCCGGTGATGGCAACAACGGGAACGGAATCGAGTAACGCATCGGCGAGGCCGGTGATCAGGTTAGTCGCGCCAGGGCCAGAAGTGGCGATACAGACGCCGGTTTTACCGGTGGAGCGGGCATAACCAATGGCGGCCATGGCTGCCCCCTGCTCGTGACGGCACAACAGGTGTTCCACGCCGCCGTCATACAATGCATCGTAAACCGGCATAATTGCGCCACCCGGATAACCGAAGACGGTTTCAACTCCTTGTGCCCGCAAAGCATGTACTACCCACTGTGCCCCGTTCATAGTTACTTCCCCGTCGTAAATCGTGAGGAACAGAATTTTATGCTAGTACTCATTCTTTGCTCCTCGTGGATGTTTTAAAGTCATAAAAAAACCCCCGGACCTTTCGGTGCGGGGGTCTTAGTTCGTTAAGGCTTGATTTTTAAGCCTTTCCTCGTCCAAGTGCAGCCCCGCACGGTGGGATAATAATCACCACCACGCTAATCACGACCAGGCTAATCACTCGTAGAAGGGCTGTCATTTTATATACTTTCTGGCTTCTTGTTCGAAGGAATACCTAAAGAGTTATCACAGACGGCGCGCAAAAGACAAGATTTATTTATAGACTCATTTTTATACCCGTCGCGCGTTTTGATAAAACCGCTTGTTTTATATGATGAAATTCTCATCTGAGAATAATTCAGTTTGTCGCGTCATCATTTCCTCTTCTGGCTCCCCAACCATTTATACGAGGCCCGTTCCATCCCGAAAGCGCAAAAAATGTAACGACTGAAAAAGCGCTGAACGCGCCACGCAGGATCACATTCTGATATATGCCGGCAACGTTTCCCGCGAACATAATGGCGGTTCAAGGAGGGATCATGTCATTGTCGGTTATCTACACACGTGCAGCATTAGGGGTTACGGCACCGCTGATTACCGTCGAAGTCCATCTCAGTAATGGGCTTCCCGGCCTGACGATGGTGGGCTTGCCGGAAACTACGGTGAAAGAGGCGCGCGATCGGGTGCGCAGCGCAATCATAAACAGCGGTTATCAGTATCCGGCGCGAAAAATCACTATCAATCTTGCCCCCGCCGACCTGCCAAAAGAAGGCGGGCGATATGATTTACCTATCGCTATCGCGCTCCTGGCCGCCTCTGAGCAGCTTACGACCGCTATGTTGAGTCAGTATGAGTTTGTAGGAGAACTGGCGCTTACAGGTGCATTGCGCGCCGTTCCCGGCGCAATCTCCGCCGCGATGGAGGCGATCAAAGCCGGAAGAAAGATTATTGTCGCCGCTGATAATGCAGACGAAGTCAGTTTACTCGGCTCGCCAGATTGCCTGATCGCCAGCCATTTACTGGAGGTTTGTGCTTTTCTGGAGGGGAAAAATACCCTGCATCACCCTGAGCAGACTTATGCGGACGATACTCCAAACGACAGCGATCTCAGCGACGTTATCGGCCAGGATCAGGGTAAACGAGCTCTGGAGGTGACGGCAGCAGGCGGCCATAATTTGCTACTGGTTGGCCCGCCGGGCACCGGAAAAACGATGCTCGCCAGTCGTCTTAGCGGGATCCTGCCGCCGCTGAACAACCATGAAGCGCTGGAAAGCGCGGCCATCCTGAGCCTGGTGAACGCGGCGATCCTTAAAAAACACTGGCGGCGCAGACCTTTCCGTTCCCCCCATCACAGCGCGTCATTAACGGCGATGGTGGGCGGTGGGACGATCCCCGCGCCCGGTGAGATCTCGCTCGCGCATAACGGCATTCTGTTTCTCGATGAGTTACCGGAGTTTGAGCGTCGGGTGCTGGATGCATTGCGGGAGCCGGTTGAGTCGGGTCAGATCCATATTTCGCGGACGCGGGCCAAAGTAACCTATCCCGCGAGCTTTCAACTCATAGCTGCGATGAATCCCAGCCCGACCGGTCATTATCAGGGAAACCATAACCGTTCAACACCCGAACAGACGCTGCGCTATTTAGGCAAACTGTCCGGCCCGTTCCTCGATCGCTTTGATCTGTCGCTGGAGATCCCGCTGCCGCCGCCCGGCGTGCTGAGTCAGTCCAGCGGTCAGGGTGAGTGTAGCGAAAGCGTGCGGGCCAGAGTAGTCAGGGCGCGTGAACGTCAGTACGTACGGCAACAAAAGCTCAACAGCCGTCTGGAAAGCAGTGAAATGCGGGAATATTGTCAGTTGTCCGCCGAGGATGCGCACTGGCTCGAAGAGACACTTACGCGGCTTGGACTGTCGGTACGGGCATGGCAACGGCTATTAAAGGTGGCACGTACCATCGCGGATCTGGAGGAACAGGACGCCATCCACCGACGGCACTTGCAGGAGGCGTTGAGCTATCGCGCGATTGACCGGTTGCTGATCCATTTACAAAAGATGCTGGGGTAGAGCTGCAATAAAAAAGGGGCTTACGCCCCTTTTCTTTAATCTTCAGTTTCGGTGTAGTCTTCCGTACCTTCCACCTGCGGTTTACCGCCGGAGAGCGTATGGAAACGCTTAGGGCGCTTAATACGTGTCATGTACTTACTCCAGACACGTTCTGCTTCCGTTACCGGCTCACGCTGACCACGGCATACGGCGACAAACTGCACTTCTTCTTCAGTTGCCGGCTCACGCTTGCCGAGATCCAGTTCATTGAAGGCGTATCCGTGGCGCTCCAGCAACTGAGCCTCTTTGATGGTGAAGTCACCATGACGCGAGAACCCACGTGGATAGTATTTATTGTCGAAAAAACGATTCATCGTCGTAAAGCTTTCCGCCATCCTGCACGCTCCTAATTCTTTGGCCGAGCTATTTATGGCGCGGAGTATTAGTTACGCTTGACAGAGTGTAAAACAAAACATTTAAATCATAACGACAAAAAAATTTGTGGAGAAAGCTGTGGATACGGAATTGTTAAAAACTTTCCTGGAAGTCAGCAGGACTCGCCACTTTGGTCGCGCTGCGGAAGCGCTGTACTTGACGCAATCGGCGGTCAGTTTTCGGATCCGTCAGTTAGAGAACCAGCTCGGCGTGAATCTTTTCACCCGGCATCGTAATAACATCCGGCTGACGCCTGCCGGAGAAAAGCTGTTGCCCTATGCCGAAACGCTGATGAGCACGTGGCAGGCTGCACGTAAAGACGTGGCGCATACCTCACGGCACAATGAGCTTTCTATCGGCGCCAGTGCGTCGTTATGGGAGTGTATGCTGAACGGCTGGCTAGGCCGCCTGTATCAGTCGCAGAAGAATTTACAGTTCGAAGCGCGCATTGCGCAGCGACAGTCGCTGGTGAAACAGTTACATGAAAGGCAACTGGATCTGCTTATCACCACCGAAGCGCCCAAAATGGATGAATTCAGCAGTCAGTTGCTGGGACATTTCACGCTCGCACTGTACTGTGCAGCCGCAGGTAAGGCGAAAGCCAGCCTGAATTATTTACGTCTGGAGTGGGGACCTGATTTTCAGCAGCATGAAGTGGGGCTTATTGCCAGCGATGATATTCCACTGCTTACCACCAGTTCCGCCGAGATCGCTCGTCAGCAACTGGCCACTCTGGAAGGATGCACCTGGTTACCGGTAGCCTGGGCAGAGAATCAGGCGGATCTGCATACAGTGACCGATAGCCTGACGCTTTCACGGCCGCTGTATGCCATCTGGTTACAGAACAGCGATAAACAGAGCCATATCAAAGATCTGCTTAAAATCAGCGTGATGGAGTAAAAAAACATGTGCAGGGACGCCATGTTTTATCTTCAGGAGGGGGAAAACAGCAGGGGAAGCCAAATTTCAGACAAAAAAAATCCTTTGCCGAAGCAAAGGATAATTTTCTGGCAGGGGCGGAGAGACTCGAACTCCCAACACCCGGTTTTGGAGACCGGTGCTCTACCAATTGAACTACGCCCCTAATTAGGGTGGCGGAACGGACGGGACTCGAACCCGCGACCCCCTGCGTGACAGGCAGGTATTCTAACCGACTGAACTACCGCTCCACCGAATTTCTTTACCACTCCCGGCTGTCACCCCGGGTTACTGCTTAATTTGATGCCTGGCAGTTCCCTACTCTCGCATGGGGAGACCCCACACTACCATCGGCGCTACGGCGTTTCACTTCTGAGTTCGGCATGGGGTCAGGTGGGACCGCCGCGCTAGTGCCGCCAGGCAAATTCTGTTCGTCTAACGCCCTGCGGCATTAAACGCTAATCTGTATCAGCTGAAAATCTCTCAAATTCGCCAAAACATCTTCGGCGTTGTAAGGTTAAGCCTCACGGTTCATTAGTACCGGTTAGCTCAACGCATCGCTGCGCTTACACACCCGGCCTATCAACGTCGTAGTCTTCAACGTTCCTTCAGGACCCTTAAAGGGTCAGGGAGAACTCATCTCGGGGCAAGTTTCGTGCTTAGATGCTTTCAGCACTTATCTCTTCCGCATTTAGCTACCGGGCAATGCCATTGGCATGACAACCCGAACACCAGTGATGCGTCCACTCCGGTCCTCTCGTACTAGGAGCAGCCCCCCTCAATTCTCCAGCGCCCACGGCAGATAGGGACCGAACTGTCTCACGACGTTCTAAACCCAGCTCGCGTACCACTTTAAATGGCGAACAGCCATACCCTTGGGACCTACTTCAGCCCCAGGATGTGATGAGCCGACATCGAGGTGCCAAACACCGCCGTCGATATGAACTCTTGGGCGGTATCAGCCTGTTATCCCCGGAGTACCTTTTATCCGTTGAGCGATGGCCCTTCCATTCAGAACCACCGGATCACTATGACCTGCTTTCGCACCTGCTCGCGCCGTCACGCTCGCAGTCAAGCTAGCTTATGCCATTGCACTAACCTCCTGATGTCCGACCAGGATTAGCTAACCTTCGTGCTCCTCCGTTACGCTTTAGGAGGAGACCGCCCCAGTCAAACTACCCACCAGACACTGTCCGCAACCCGGATTACGGGTCTACGTTAGAACACCAGCCATTAAAGGGTGGTATTTCAAGGTTGGCTCCACGCAGACTGGCGTCCACGCTTCAAAGCCTCCCACCTATCCTACACATCAAGGACCAGTGTTCAGTGTCAAGCTATAGTAAAGGTTCACGGGGTCTTTCCGTCTTGCCGCGGGTACACTGCATCTTCACAGCGATTTCAATTTCACTGAGTCTCGGGTGGAGACAGCCTGGCCATCATTACGCCATTCGTGCAGGTCGGAACTTACCCGACAAGGAATTTCGCTACCTTAGGACCGTTATAGTTACGGCCGCCGTTTACCGGGGCTTCGATCAAGAGCTTCGCGTTGCCGCTAACCCCATCAATTAACCTTCCGGCACCGGGCAGGCGTCACACCGTATACGTCCACTTTCGTGTTTGCACAGTGCTGTGTTTTTAATAAACAGTTGCAGCCAGCTGGTATCTTCGACTGGTTTCAGCTCCGTGAGCAAGTCACTTCACCTACGCACCAGCGTGCCTTCTCCCGAAGTTACGGCACCATTTTGCCTAGTTCCTTCACCCGAGTTCTCTCAAGCGCCTTGGTATTCTCTACCTGACCACCTGTGTCGGTTTGGGGTACGATTCTGTGTTACCTGATGCTTAGAGGCTTTTCCTGGAAGCAGGGCATTTGTCACTTCAGCACCGTAGTGCCTCGTCATCACGCCTCAGTGTTAATAAGCAACCGGATTTACCTAATTGCTCCACCTACACGCTTAAACCGGGACAACCGTCGCCCGGCCAACATAGCCTTCTCCGTCCCCCCTTCGCAGTAACACCGAGTACAGGAATATTAACCTGTTTCCCATCGACTACGCCTTTCGGCCTCGCCTTAGGGGTCGACTCACCCTGCCCCGATTAACGTTGGACAGGAACCCTTGGTCTTCCGGCGAGCGGGTTTTTCACCCGCTTTATCGTTACTTATGTCAGCATTCGCACTTCTGATACCTCCAGCAGACCTCACAGTCCACCTTCAACGGCTTACAGAACGCTCCCCTACCCAACAACACATAAGTGTCGCTGCCGCAGCTTCGGTGCATGGTTTAGCCCCGTTACATCTTCCGCGCAGGCCGACTCGACCAGTGAGCTATTACGCTTTCTTTAAATGATGGCTGCTTCTAAGCCAACATCCTGGCTGTCTGTGCCTTCCCACATCGTTTCCCACTTAACCATGACTTTGGGACCTTAGCTGGCGGTCTGGGTTGTTTCCCTCTTCACGACGGACGTTAGCACCCGCCGTGTGTCTCCCGTGATAACATTCTTCGGTATTCGCAGTTTGCATCGGGTTGGTAAGTCGGGATGACCCCCTAGCCGAAACAGTGCTCTACCCCCGAAGATGAATTCACGAGGCGCTACCTAAATAGCTTTCGGGGAGAACCAGCTATCTCCCGGTTTGATTGGCCTTTCACCCCCAGCCACAAGTCATCCGCTAATTTTTCAACATTAGTCGGTTCGGTCCTCCAGTTAGTGTTACCCAACCTTCAACCTGCCCATGGCTAGATCACCGGGTTTCGGGTCTATACCCTGCAACTTAACGCCCAGTTAAGACTCGGTTTCCCTTCGGCTCCCCTATACGGTTAACCTTGCTACAGAATATAAGTCGCTGACCCATTATACAAAAGGTACGCAGTCACCCCATAAAAGAGGCTCCCACTGCTTGTACGTACACGGTTTCAGGTTCTGTTTCACTCCCCTCGCCGGGGTTCTTTTCGCCTTTCCCTCACGGTACTGGTTCACTATCGGTCAGTCAGGAGTATTTAGCCTTGGAGGATGGTCCCCCCATATTCAGACAGGATACCACGTGTCCCGCCCTACTCTTCGAACTCACAACATATGCATTTTTGTGTACGGGAGTATCACCCTGTACCCTGCGACTTTCCAGACGCTTCCACTAACACACATGCTGATTCAGGTTCTGGGCTCCTCCCCGTTCGCTCGCCGCTACTGGGGGAATCTCGGTTGATTTCTTTTCCTCGGGGTACTTAGATGTTTCAGTTCCCCCGGTTCGCCTCATGCCACTATGTATTCATGACATGATAGTGCAACGGATTGCACTGGGTTTCCCCATTCGGGTATCGCCGGTTATAACGGTTCATATCACCTTACCGGCGCTTATCGCAGATTAGCACGCCCTTCATCGCCTCTGACTGCCAGGGCATCCACCGTGTACGCTTAGTCGCTTAACCTCACAACCCGAAGATGTTTCACTTCTGATTGCAAAAATTTGAGAGACTCGAACACACTATTTTTCTTTTCTTATTACGGAGAAAAGAAACAGCGTGTCGTTTCAATTTTCAGCTTGATCCAGATTTTTAAAGAGCAAAACTTCGCAGCGCACCTTCGCAGGTACACTCTGAAGTTTTCTTGTTGAGCAGTGTATGGTGGAGCTATGCGGGATCGAACCGCAGACCTCCTGCGTGCAAGGCAGGCGCTCTCCCAGCTGAGCTATAGCCCCATACAGATGTAGTTAAACCTCAACCCTAATTCGTTTCCGATTGAGGAGTGGTTTAGCTAAGCATACTCACGTATGCAAACTTTGCCACAACAAAGCACGGGAGCGAATTTGGTAGGCCTGAGTGGACTTGAACCACCGACCTCACCCTTATCAGGGGTGCGCTCTAACCACCTGAGCTACAAGCCTGTAGAGGTTTTACTGCTCATTTTCTATCAGACAATCTGTGTGGACACTGCAAGGCAGGTTCTTTCAGGTAAGGAGGTGATCCAACCGCAGGTTCCCCTACGGTTACCTTGTTACGACTTCACCCCAGTCATGAATCACAAAGTGGTAAGCGCCCTCCCGAAGGTTAAGCTACCTACTTCTTTTGCAACCCACTCCCATGGTGTGACGGGCGGTGTGTACAAGGCCCGGGAACGTATTCACCGTGGCATTCTGATCCACGATTACTAGCGATTCCGACTTCACGGAGTCGAGTTGCAGACTCCGATCCGGACTACGACATACTTTATGAGGTCCGCTTGCTCTCGCGAGGTCGCTTCTCTTTGTATATGCCATTGTAGCACGTGTGTAGCCCTACTCGTAAGGGCCATGATGACTTGACGTCATCCCCACCTTCCTCCAGTTTATCACTGGCAGTCTCCTTTGAGTTCCCGGCCGAACCGCTGGCAACAAAGGATAAGGGTTGCGCTCGTTGCGGGACTTAACCCAACATTTCACAACACGAGCTGACGACAGCCATGCAGCACCTGTCTCACGGTTCCCGAAGGCACCAAGGCATCTCTGCCAAGTTCCGTGGATGTCAAGAGTAGGTAAGGTTCTTCGCGTTGCATCGAATTAAACCACATGCTCCACCGCTTGTGCGGGCCCCCGTCAATTCATTTGAGTTTTAACCTTGCGGCCGTACTCCCCAGGCGGTCGACTTAACGCGTTAGCTCCGGAAGCCACGCCTCAAGGGCACAACCTCCAAGTCGACATCGTTTACAGCGTGGACTACCAGGGTATCTAATCCTGTTTGCTCCCCACGCTTTCGCACCTGAGCGTCAGTCTTTGTCCAGGGGGCCGCCTTCGCCACCGGTATTCCTCCAGATCTCTACGCATTTCACCGCTACACCTGGAATTCTACCCCCCTCTACAAGACTCTAGCCTGCCAGTTTCGAATGCAGTTCCCAGGTTGAGCCCGGGGATTTCACATCCGACTTGACAGACCGCCTGCGTGCGCTTTACGCCCAGTAATTCCGATTAACGCTTGCACCCTCCGTATTACCGCGGCTGCTGGCACGGAGTTAGCCGGTGCTTCTTCTGCGGGTAACGTCAATTGCTGTGGTTATTAACCACAACACCTTCCTCCCCGCTGAAAGTACTTTACAACCCGAAGGCCTTCTTCATACACGCGGCATGGCTGCATCAGGCTTGCGCCCATTGTGCAATATTCCCCACTGCTGCCTCCCGTAGGAGTCTGGACCGTGTCTCAGTTCCAGTGTGGCTGGTCATCCTCTCAGACCAGCTAGGGATCGTCGCCTAGGTGAGCCGTTACCCCACCTACTAGCTAATCCCATCTGGGCACATCTGATGGCAAGAGGCCCGAAGGTCCCCCTCTTTGGTCTTGCGACGTTATGCGGTATTAGCTACCGTTTCCAGTAGTTATCCCCCTCCATCAGGCAGTTTCCCAGACATTACTCACCCGTCCGCCGCTCGTCACCCGAGAGCAAGCTCTCTGTGCTACCGCTCGACTTGCATGTGTTAGGCCTGCCGCCAGCGTTCAATCTGAGCCATGATCAAACTCTTCAATTTAAGTTTGATGCTCGTGAATTAAACTTCGTAATGAATTACGTATGTTCACTCCAGAGACTTGGTATTCATTTAGCGTCCGAAGACGTTTAAGAATCCATGTTCTTGAGTGCCCACACAGATTGTCTGATAAATTGTTAAAGAGCAGTTGCGACGCGCTTTAGCGCTGTGTCGCGAGGTCCCGTATATTACGTTTTCCTCGTTCAGAGTCAAGCGATTATTTTGCTTTTCTCTGCCGGTCATTCCCGGAGGAAGACCTTCTGACCCGCCGGCCTGTAAGCCGTTGTTCCGTGTCAGTGGAGGCGCATTATAGGGAGTTATTCCGGGCTGACAACCCCTAAATTCAAAAAATTTATCAATCGTCTCTTTTTTGCTCGAAAACGTCCTGCACCGCGAGTTTTTCGAGCATTCCGAAGCCATAACGCTGCAAAACGGGTGCTAATTGTACAGCTTCAGGCGTGGCTTCCATACAGAACGCAATATTTTCATCTGCTGATTTGGCATCAGGCGCGTCGTGTTCTAATAACCAGGCTGTACGGCGCGCAATAGCCGCACCGGAATCCACCAGCCGGGTGCCATCCGGAAGTACCTGCAACAGCTCCTCGCGCAGTAGCGGGAAATGCGTACACCCTAACACCACGGTATCCGGTGGCTCTGGCATCCGCAGCCACGGGCGCAAAATACGTTTCAGGTTTTCAAGCGGAACCGGGTGACCGTGCAGTTTCGCCTCAGCCAGTTCCACCAGCTCCGACGACCCCAGCATCTCTATATGGCATTCATTCGCGAAACGCTGGATGAGTTCATGCGTATAAGGACGCTTTACCGTACCGCGTGTTGCCAGCAAGCCGACGATGCCGTTGGCCGTTAGGCGCGCCGCCGGTTTGATGGCGGGAACCACCCCTACAACCGGGAACTGAAATTTTTCACGTAGCGCGGGAAGAGAAACGGTACTGGCGGTATTGCAGGCGATAACAGCCATTGCCAGGGGATAGCGAGCCTGAACGGCAGTAACAATGTTCAGCACCCGCTCAACAATAAAGGCTTCGCTTTTTTCCCCGTAAGGGAAAGCCACGTTATCGAAGGCATAAATGTAATGCAGATCCGGCAGCAGTTGCCGGATCTCATCATAGACCGATAACCCACCGACGCCGGAGTCAAACACCAGCACGGTAGGTTTGAGGTCAGAAGGTGTAGCTGCCAGACAAGTTGTATTCTCGTCCTGCAGTTTGGTAGCCATAAGCTGTCTCGTAATCTTTATCGAACAGGTTAGCTATTTTACCACGAACTGTAAGATGAGAGGTGACAGGATATGACGCGGTGACATCAACCGTGCTGTAACTTGGCAGTCTGCGCTGCACGTTGTTGTACGCCGAGGTATTGTTGTCATAACGCTTACCAAAATATTGCCAGGAAACGTCCATACCTACGTCAAACATTGTCCAGTCGAGCTGATACTTCGCCTGCTGCCTGGAACGACGCGCCAGCACTTCGTCGTTTTCATCATTACGCGGATCCACATATTGCAGCGTCACGCGGTGACTGAAAATCCCGGTATCAAAACTTCCCGTCCATTCCACGCCTTTAATGGTGGCAGAGTTAATGTTGTCGTACGCGCCGGCAAAGGTCACCGGATCAGAGTAGTAGGTAATGAGATTGCTGATTTCATAACGATATGCCGACAGACGCCAGTCCAGCGGCCCCGTCAGGCCTTCCAGCCCTGCTTCCCATTGTTTTGACTCTTCCGGTTTCAGGTTCGGGTTGGAATCAATACCGAAACGGGTCGAGCCAAACTGCTGCCCCAGCGACGGCGCAAGGAACCCTGTACCGTAGGAAAGGGTTAACCGGTAGTCTTCAATGAACTCCCAGCCAGCAGCGGTCTGCCAGGTGCCGTGCCATCCAAACTGCTCATCATGATCTTCACGGCCAGAAGCTTCCAGCGTCACGTCGCCGAACTGTTGCTGCCCGGTCAGATACAGGCCGGTATCGTCGCGCTTGTAGCTGTCTGACATTACGGTATCAGAAGATCTCAGGCGCTGTTGCTGCCAGTCCACGCCGCCGCTGACGGAGCCATGCCCGACAATCAGGTTATTGCCCCACTGCACATTACGCTGCTCCAGGCGGTCCAGCGTGGTGCCATCCTGGTAACGACCATAAATGCTGCTGTAATTGTAATCCTTGATCTTCTGATAGCTGGCAATGAGCTGCGAAGAGTAAATGCCGGAGTGATATTCCAGTCCGGTATCCCAGGTCTGGTTATAAAGCTGATTTTCATCCGCGCTGTAAGCAGGCGAAAATGGCGCACTGCCAAGATCATAATCGACGTTATTGGCATAGCTATGCCCACGGAAGAAGCCGCTAACGCTGTCATTGAATTTATGCTCGACGCTGCCCCAGAAGGTTTTGTTGTGATAACTGTCGCGATCATTGTCGTGATCCCAACTGGAACCCGGCTGCACATTAAAGCCACGGGTGCTCTCGTAAGAGCCTGCCAGCGTCGCCTGGGTATCGCCAAAACGCTGACGCAGCGCGCCATCGTACTGCTGGTAGCCTTTCGAGCCTACGCTGGCGGTAATTTTCGACTGATCTTCGTCACTACGGGTAATAACGTTAATGACGCCGCCCATTGCGCCGGAACCATAAATCGCCGAACGCGGTCCGCGGATGTATTCGATACGTTGTACCAGGGAAACCGGAATTTGATTGAGATCGGGGTTATTGGTGATGCCCGGTCGACCCATCGGGATACCGTCCACCAGCACCAGAACCTGTCGGCCTTCGGTTCCGCGTACATACAGCGTGGAGTTTTGTTTCATCCCGCCATTCTGCGCAATATCCACGCCCGGTAAGCGACGCATCACATCATTGAGGGTTTTCGCCTGCCAGCGGTCAATCTCTTCACGGGTCACAACATCCGTGGGTGCCAGTACCGTACCTACGGGCTGCTGAAAACGATTGGCGGTAACGACAACGTTGTCCGGGTTGCTGTCCTGCGCCCAGCCGGAAAATGCCGTGACGGAGAGCGCCGTCAGCAGCGAGGTTTTTTTAATCATTGTTAAAGCATCCACAATATAAGAAGGATGCCGCAGGCCCCATCGATAGCACGCGATGATGTGAACCAAATGCGACGTTAACCGGCAGGTCTTCGGGCTCGAAAGTACAACAGATGATGACTTCCCACCTTACGGCAGTGTCTGCTTTCGCTATCACCCTTAACTTCTTACCGCTGCGCGTCAGCTCCAGATTTGCACTGGATTCCCTTTTAACTCAGGAGACCGGAAACCGGATGCTACATTTAGTTACATATAGATGTCCAGACTGCTAATTAAGAAATCCAAAAACGCCAGGGCTGGACAATACGCACACAATCCCTACAATCCCCGCGTAATTCCTTCTTACTCAGGACGCACCATGACCCCAGAACACCTCCCGACAGAACAGTACGACGCGCAACTGGCCGAAAAAGTCGTCCGACTGCAAAGTATGATGACGCCCTTTGCCGCGCCGCTTCCGGAGGTGTTCCGTTCACCGGTCAGCCATTACCGCATGCGGGCCGAATTCCGCATCTGGCATGACGGTGACGACCTGTATCACATCATCTTCGACCAGCAGACGAAAAACCGTATCCGTGTCGACAGCTTCCCGGCGGCCAGCGAGCTGATAAACCATTTGATGCGCGCCATGATGGGCGGCGTACGTCATTCTCCGGTGCTGCGCCATAAGCTGTTCCAGATCGATTATCTCACCACCCTCAGCAACCAGGCCGTGGTGTCGCTGCTTTACCATAAGAAGCTGGATGATGCCTGGCGCGAGCAGGCCGAAGCCCTGCGCGATGCACTGCGGGCGCAGAACCTGAACGTGCACATTATTGGTCGCGCCACCAAGACGAAAATCGCCCTGGATCAGGATTACATCGATGAGCGGCTGCCGGTCGCCGGCAAAGAGATGATCTATCGTCAGGTGGAGAACAGTTTTACGCAGCCGAACGCGGCAATGAATATTCAGATGCTGGAATGGGCACTGAACGCCACGAAAAATTCGACGGGTGACTTACTGGAGCTGTACTGCGGAAACGGCAACTTCTCGCTGGCGCTGGCGCGTAACTTTGACCGCGTACTGGCGACGGAAATTGCCAAGCCATCGGTGGCGGCCGCGCAATACAATATTGCTGCTAACCACATTGATAACGTGCAGATAATCCGCATGGCAGCGGAAGAGTTTACCCAGGCGATGAACGGCGTGCGGGAATTTAACCGCCTGCAGGGGATCGATCTGAAAAGCTATCAGTGCGAGACGATTTTCGTCGATCCGCCGCGTAGCGGGCTGGACGACGAAACCGAGAAGATGGTGCAGGCGTACCCGCGCATTCTGTATATTTCCTGCAATCCGGAAACCTTGTGTAAGAACTTGGAAACACTGAGCCAGACGCACAACGTTGAGCGTCTGGCCCTGTTCGATCAGTTCCCGTACACTCATCATATGGAATGCGGCGTACTGTTGACCCGTAAGTAAGCGGCTTATTCCGGCAATTCATGCCTGCGGTTACGCAGGCGATAGCCGATCCAGAATACCAGCGCCACGGAGAGTACCGCAGGCACAAAGTTAGAGCCGATAGCCGGATACTCTGCGCGCACCACGGCGCTGTAAAGCAGCACGCCAAGGATGAAACACGCCGCCGCCAGACCCGGTAAACCCACCGGCATCGTGCGGTTCTGATAACGCTGATGCAGACAGTACACCGTCAGCACCAGCGCGATAATCGGGAAAATGGAAAACGGCACAACAGAACTGAAAATTGCGGTAAAGGTGCCATTGATGGACAAGCCAGCGAGCAACGCCAGCAGCAACGTACCTTTATCTTGACCTGACTGTTTCATGACTCATCCTTCACTCAACGGGTTGTTGCGAAATCTTCTCTTGTTCACGGCGATACCAGTAATACGCGCCTTTGGAAATCATCCGCAGCTGTAAAACCAGTCGCTCTTCTAATTGCCGGCGTTGTTCCACGCCAATGTCCAGCGCCTCAGCGCCCGCGTTAAAGACGATAGTCACCATCGCTTCAGCCTGCGCTTCGGTGAACGCCCGCGGCATATGATTTTCGAGTTCGAGATAGTCGGCAAGTTCCGCAATAAAGTGCTGAATTTCCCGCGCCACCGCGGCACGAAATGCTGCCGACGTGCCCGAACGTTCCCGCAGTAACAGACGGAAAGCGTTTGGGTTATTGCCGATAAATTCCATAAAGGTGGATACCGAGGTGCGGATCACACTGCCGCCTTTGGCGATACGCTGACGCGCCTGGCGCATCAGCTGGCGCAGCATCAGCCCGCTCTCATCCACCATGGTCAGGCCAAGCTCATCCACATCGCGGAAATGACGATAAAATGACGTCGGCGCAATACCCGCCTCGCGCGCCACTTCGCGCAGGCTGAGGCTGGCAAAACTACGCTCAGCGCTTAATTGACTAAATGCCGCTTCTACCAGCGAACGCCGGGTGCGTTCTTTTTGTTGCGCTCTAACGCCCATCACGATGTCTGAATCCTTCCAAAGGCCCGATGGCACTATACCAGACAATAAAACTAATCGGTTTACATTGCTTTGTGAATGATTGTTTACGGGCAGTTTGTGCTTTGCCTTCGCAAAAAAGCACAACGATAATTGGGTTAAAGCGAGGCGAATGTTATCATTGTGTTTATTTTGTGTATAAAAACAGGTGAGTAATACCATGTCACATTCCTGGGATTACGATGCAATAGTGATAGGTTCCGGCCCCGGCGGCGAAGGCGCGGCAATGGGTCTGGTTAAGCAAGGAGCACGGGTCGCGGTTATTGAACGCTACCACAACGTTGGCGGCGGCTGTACGCACTGGGGAACCATCCCTTCCAAAGCGCTTCGCCATGCTGTCAGCCGTATTATCGAATTCAATCAGAACCCGCTCTACAGTGACCACTCCCGCCTTCTTCGCTCCTCTTTTGCCGACATCCTCAATCATGCCGACAGCGTGATTAACCAGCAGACCCGCATGCGTCAGGGTTTTTATGAACGCAACCATTGCGAGATTTTGCAGGGCAACGCGCACTTTGTGGACGAACATACGCTGGCGCTGGAGTGCCCGGATGGCTCAGTGGAAACGCTGACCGCCGAAAAATTCGTGATTGCCTGCGGTTCGCGCCCGTACCATCCGGCGGACGTCGATTTTGCGCATCCGCGCGTTTACGACAGCGATTCTATCCTCAGCCTCCAGCACGAGCCGCGTCATGTGATTATCTATGGCGCCGGGGTGATTGGCTGTGAATATGCGTCGATCTTCCGGGGAATGGACGTCAAAGTCGATCTGATCAATACCCGTGACCGTCTGCTGGCCTTCCTTGATCAGGAGATGTCCGACTCCCTTTCTTACCACTTCTGGAATAACGGCGTGGTTATTCGCCACAACGAAGAGTATGAACGCATCGAAGGCATGGACGACGGGGTGATCATGCACCTGAAATCCGGCAAAAAGCTCAAGGCGGATTGCCTGCTGTATGCGAACGGCCGTACCGGTAACGTGGACTCGCTGGCGCTGGAAAACATCGGCTTACAGGCGGATGGGCGTGGTTTGCTGAAGGTGAACAGCATGTACCAGACGGCGTTGCCGCACGTGTATGCGGTGGGCGATGTGATCGGCTACCCGAGCCTGGCCTCTGCCGCTTACGATCAGGGCCGTATCGCCGCGCAGGCGCTGGTCAAAGGCGAAGCCAGTGCGCATTTAGTGGAAGACATTCCTACCGGCATCTATACCATCCCGGAAATCAGCTCGGTGGGGAAAACGGAACAGCAGCTCACCGCCATGAAGGTGCCTTATGAAGTGGGCCGCGCCCAGTTTAAACACCTGGCACGCGCGCAGATCGTCGGCATGAGCGTTGGCACGCTGAAAATTCTGTTCCACCGTGAGACAAAAGAAATTCTGGGGATCCACTGCTTCGGGGAGCGCGCTGCCGAAATTATTCATATCGGCCAGGCGATTATGGAGCAGAAAGGTGGCGGTAACACGATTGAGTACTTTGTTAACACCACCTTCAACTACCCGACCATGGCGGAAGCCTATCGGGTCGCGGCGCTGAATGGCTTAAACCGCCTGTTTTAACACGCGGTCAAAGTGGCCATCCATGGTGGTACGGATGGCCTCAGCCAGCTGCTCATAGCGGCTGCGCAGCGGTGAGCCTGGGCGATACACCAGACCAACGGTACGACGCGGCTCTGGTTTGATGCACGGCAGATAGACCACACCATCACGCTTGCGCTCGGGCGGAACAGAAAGCGCCGGCAGCAGGGTAATACCACTCCCCGCCGCAACCATATTACGCAGCGTTTCCAGACTGGTGGCGCGGAAATGCGTATCTTCATCGGCCCCGGCTTCAAAGCAAAAGCCCATCGCCTGATCGCGCAGACAGTGCCCGTCTTCCAACATCAACAGTTTTTCACCTGCCAGATCGCCCATCGGCACACGATCGCGGTTCGCCCACGGGTGATCTTCGTAGATCGCCAGCATCATGGGTTCATCAAAAAGCGGCACCTCAATAAAGGCTTCACTCTCTTTAACCAGCGCGAGGATCGCGCAATCGAGCTTGCCGCTGTCCAGTTGCGTCAGTAGCTGATGCGTCTGGGCTTCGTGCAGGTACATTTCCAGTTTCGGGAAAGTCTGGTGCAACAGCGGAATAATTTGCGGCAGCAGATACGGTCCCACCGTCGGGATCAGGCCGATATGTAACGGCCCGGACATGGTTTCGCCCTGCTGGCTGGCCATCTCCTTCAGTACTTTAACCTCACGCAGCACCGTGCGCGCCTGATCCACCAGCAGCAGACCGGATTGGGTAAAGAGTACTTTACGGCTGGTGCGCTCCAGAAGCATGACGCCAAGCTCATCTTCCAGCTTACGGATCTGGCCGCTCAGCGTAGGCTGGCTGACATGGCAGGCGTCTGCTGCGCGGCGAAAGTGGCGGTGTTCAGCTAACGCAACCAGGTATTCAAGATCGCGAATATTCATTCTTCATCCTCCGACGCCATGATAGTCCATGGCGATAGATAGAATAGCAATGAACGATTATCCCTATCAAGCTCTCTGTACAATAATTAGCGCCAGAAACGAGGCGGCATCTCAAAAATCCCTTGAAGCCACTTACCTTGTTTTTGAAATAACTAAAGCCAACGTGAACTATTTAGCGGACCCCTGTGTCCGCTCTTTTTTTGTTCTCATTAATTATTCTTTACTAATAGCTTTTGATGTTAATTCAATCATCCTGCCCTGAAATATAAACACGACAAATATTATCTCAATAATATATATATTTAGTTTAAGTTAAAACGTAATTCTCTTGATATATATTCATTTCTGCATAAAATGCCGCCGGAATCTTGTCAATAACTGATGGAATAGTGAATTATGAAATTAAATATCATGACGCGATATTTTATTGCGGCAGGTCTTTTGACCTGCGCCGGAAATGCATTTGCGCTGGAAGCATGGAGCGGACAGGAAAGTGGCGATACAATTGAAGTAATTTTCGACAGCAAAGTTTACAGCAACCGCTGGTATGTCAAGGCTGACAATTGCCCCCAGACGGCATCAGCCGATAACTGGGATAATCCGTGGACGTATGTTCGTAATGCCACACCAGCGGAAATAAGTGCATACGGTAATCCAACAACCTGCGATTCCGGAAGTATTACGCCGGTCAATTATGACGCATTCAGCACTGATAACAATTACGTCAGCGGCGATATTGTCAGCTATGGCGATGTAAACTATCAGGCTAAAAGCGCGGTTCCGGCCTATTCCTTTACGCCTGGTGCAGAGAACCCATGGCAATTATATACGTCGGTTCCGGTCTGGAATGCTACTCAGGTTTATAACAAAGGCGATGTCGCGCAATTTGATGGCCAGTCCTATGAAGCGCTGTTTTACACCGTCGGTGATAATCCCTCTTTGACAGCTAACCAGAACCCGACCGGCACCAATGGCCGCCCGTGGAAGCCATTAGGCCCAACGGTAGAATATAGCGCCGCAGAACTGAACGCCGCACCGCAGTTTAGCGCCACCGCGCTTTACGAGGCGGGCACGCTGGTACAGTTCCAGGGCCAGCCGTATGTATCACAGGCCAAAGTAAAATCGGTGTCGCCGGTTGATAAAAACCCGTGGGCCATTTACACCGACTGGACCGGCACCAAAGAACGCGTTGGCACCCCGAAAAATCCGTGGCCTGCCCACGTTTACGCACCTTATGTCGATTTCACCCTGAATTCCATTCCGGATCTGGCGACGCTGGCGAAAGAGCAAAACATCACGCACTTCACCATGGCATTTGTGGTGGCGAAAAGCGGCGAACAGTGTATTCCGACCTGGGGCACCGCCTACAACCTTCAGGACTACGCGCAGTACAGCAAAGTCAAAGCGCTGCGTGAAGCGGGCGGCGATGTGATGGTTTCCATCGGCGGCGCGAACAATTCCCCGCTGGCAGCAGCCTGTAAGAACGATGCCGATCTGCAAAAACACTATTACGACATCGTGGATAACCTGAATCTCAATGTGCTGGACTTCGACATTGAAGGCACCTGGGTTGCCGATCACGAATCTATCCAGCGCCGTAACCGCGTGGTGAAAGCGACGCAAGATCAGTGGAACAAAGAAGGCCGTAAAGTAGGTATCTGGTACACCCTGCCGATCCTGCCGACCGGGCTGACGCCGGATGGCGTCTATGTGCTGGAAAACGCACGTGATGCGGGTGTTCAGCTGGCGGGTGTTAACGTAATGACCATGGACTACGGCAACGCTATTTGTCAGTCCGCCGGCACCGAAGGCCAGAACATTCACGGCACCTGCGCTACTTCCGCTATCGACAATCTGTTCAAGCAACTGAAGAAAATCTGGCCGGCGAAATCTGACAAAGAGATCAACGCCATGATGGGCACCACGCCGATGATTGGCTACAACGACGTGCAGGGCGAAGTGTTCTACCAGTCTGATGCGAAGCTGGTGATGGAAGACGCGCAAAAACGCGAGCTGGGCATGATCGGTATCTGGTCAATAGCGCGCGATAAGCCAGGCGTTCCGGGACAGGTCTCTCCGGAACATAGCGGCATGACGCCAGCGCAGGCGCCGCAGTACGCCTACAGTCATATCTTCTCGCCGTTTACGTCGGCAGGTGAAGAGGCGGTAACGGGCGTCTATAAATCCCGCAAAAATAATCAGTGCCTGGATATTCAATACGGAAAAATGCGGGATGGCGACCGTCTGATGACCTATGCCTGTACTGGCCGTCCTAATCAAATATTGACGTTCAGCGGTATCAACCAGCAACTGGTCATCGGCGATACCCAAAAATGCCTCGACGTGCAAAACGGACATAACGAAGAGGGTGTCGCGGTTATTAGCTATAGCTGCCACAATGCCTCGGATAAAAATCCGAATCAGGGCTGGCTTTGGGAAAACAACACGTTCAGATCGCTGATGAAAGGTGAACAGCGTTGTATGACGGTTGGCAATGATGGGTTTGTGAAGATCAGTACCTGTAAAGAGAACGATCCCGCACAGGAATTTGAAATTTATCATCCAGCAAAATAAAGCCCGGTAACTTAAAAGCCATCCTTTTCAGGATGGCTTTTTTATTTTTATGCCAGACGCGCCCGGGCATCGGCAATCGCGCTTGCCACCTGCGTTGGTGACACGCCGCCTTTCGCCGCACGTTTATCAAGGCAGGATTGCAGTGAAAGGATCGGGTAGACATCGTCGCCGATGACGCTGCTGAATTTTTGCAAATCGCCCAGCGGCAGATCTTCCAGTGGTTTACCCTGAGCAATGGCTTCCACGACCGCCTCACCGACAATATGGTGCGCTTCACGGAACGGCACGCCTTTGGCAACCAGATAATCCGCCAGCTCGGTGGCATTCGCATAGCCCTGCTGCGCCGCTTCCTGACAGCGTGGGCGTTTCACCTGAATACCGTCCAGTACCAGCGTGGCCATGTGCAGGCAGTCCAGCCAGGTGTCCAGCGCGTCAAACAGCCCTTCCTTGTCTTCCTGCATATCTTTGTTATACGCCAGCGGCAGACCTTTCAGGGTCATCATCATACCAGTCAGCGCACCCTGTACACGGCCACATTTGCCGCGGATCAGCTCCAGCGCATCCGGGTTTTTCTTTTGTGGCATTAAGGACGAGCCGGACGTTACGCGATCGGACAACTCCACAAAGCCCGCTTCACCGGTGTTGAAGAAGATCAGATCTTCAGCGAAACGCGACAGATGCACCATGCCGATGGAGGCGTCGGACAGCAGCTCCAGCACGTGATCGCGATCCGATACGCTGTCGAGGCTGTTACGGGTCGCCGACGCAAAGCCCAGCCAGCCGGCCAGCTGTTCACGGTCGATTTCATACGCCGTGCCTGCCAGCGCGCCGCAGCCTAACGGGCTGACGTCCATCCGCTTGAGCGCATCCTGTAAACGACTTTCATCACGGGCCAGCATCTCAACATAGGCCAGACACCAGTGGGCAAAGGTCACCGGCTGCGCACGTTGCAGGTGCGTGTAGCCTGGCATCACCGCATCCTGGTTCGCTTGCGCGGTTTCCACCAGCGCAGACTGTAACTGGCGGTTCGCGCCGAGCAGCTCGCTCACCTGCTCTTTACACCACAATTTCAGATCGGTCGCCACCTGGTCATTACGGCTACGCCCGGTATGCAATTTTTTACCCAGCGCGCCCACTTTGTCGATGAGCTTGCCTTCCACCCAGCTATGAATATCTTCGGCATCGCTGGTAAGGATTTGCTGCGGATCGAGGCGAACCTCTTCCAGCAGGATCGTCAGCGCCTCTTCCAGCTGTTGCTGTTCCTGCGCCGTCAGCACGCCGACCGTTACCAGCGCCTTAGACCAGGCCACAGAGCCAACAATATCCTGCTCCGCCAGGCGGTAGTCAAAGCGCAAAGAGTCGTTGAACTGTTTGAACCGTTGATCCGCTGCCTGAGTAAAACGCCCGCCCCAAAGTGCCATAACATTCTTCCTTTCTTCGTGATTTTGCGCCGGGTGGCGCGTTGCTTACCCGGCCTACAGGTTAAAACGGTTTGTAGGCCGGATAAGCGCAGCGCCATCCGGCAATGTATTAAATCTTACGCCAGAATACGGGTGCCAATCGGCGTGCCATTGAACAGCGCCGGAAGTTGTTCCGCATGACGCCATGAGGCGATGTCCACCGGACGGCCCAGCGTGCGGGCGGCATCCAGCGCGGCGTTTACTTTCACGATCATGCCGTCGGTAATAATCCCCTGGTCGATCAGCTGCTCGGCTTTTGCCGCGGTCATTTCCGCAATGCGCTGACCTTTACCGTCGAGAATGCCGCTCACGTCAGACAGCAGGATCAAATCCGCGCCCAGCGTCGCCGCCAGCGCGGTAGCCGCCTGGTCTGCGTTGACGTTCATTAACTGCCCGTCGTCGGTCACGCCAATTGAGCTGACCACCGGCAGAAAACCGCCCTCCAGCAGAGTGTTGATAAGTTTTGGCGAGCCAGGTTTGGCGTGGCCCACGTGGCCCAGTTCTTCATCGAGCTGTGTCACGCTCACGCTGTCGCCATCGCCGAGGTACAGGCCAACCGAGGCGATATGATGTTTCTTCGCCCATGCCAGCAACGTCTTGTTCGCGGTACCCGCCAGCGCGCCGGTGATGATGTCGATTTGATCGGCCGGGGTCACGCGCAGACCATTTTTCTTGGTGACCGGCAGGTTAAGCTGCTTCATCAGCTCATCCACCACGCAGCCGCCGCCATGCACAATAACCAGCGGGCGCTGATGGGACTCACGATAATTCACCAGCGCCGTAAACAGGCGCTCCAGCGCTTCTTCGCTATCCAGCAGTACGCCACCCAGCTTGATAATTAATGGATTCATCATTGCACCCTTAAATAAGAGACTGCGTTTCAGCATAGCCGAAACGAATGTTTGCACACTGCACTGCCTGCGCCGCCGCACCTTTCAACAGGTTATCTTCGGTCGCCACCACGATGAGATGCTGATCCGATACCGCGAAACCAATGTCGCAGAACGGCAGGCCCACCACGTTTTTCAGCGCCGGGACGCCTTTGTCATACAGACGCACCAGCGGTTTATTCGCATACGCCTGCTGAAAAGCCTGAGCGATCTGCGCGCTGTCGACGCCAGGTTTAAGGCGGCAGGTGAGGGTTTCCAGAATGCCACGCGGGAAGTTGCCCAGATGCGGCGTAAAGATCACCTCAGCGCCCAGATGAGTGGTGATTTCCGGGTGATGGCGGTGATTAAACACGCCATAGGGTTGCAGACTCACTTCACAAAAACTGTTCGAGATGGCCGCCTTACGCCCCGCACCGCTGACGCCGCTGGTGGCGTTGATCACCGGCCACTGGGAAAGATCCAGCAGCCCGGCGTCGATCAACGGCTTCAGCGACAACTGCGCCGCCGTTGGATAACAGCCCGGCACGGCGATCAAATTGGCGTCTTTCAGCTTATCGGCATTCCACTCCGCCAGGCCATAGACCGCTTTTTCCAGCAGATCCGGATGCTGATGGGTGAAACCATAATATTTTTCGTAGAACCCGGCATCGTTTACGCGGAACGCGCCGGAGAGGTCGAACACCACGCAGCCCGCCGCCAGAAACTGCGGCGCAAGGTCATGGCTGACTTCATGGGCAGTTGCCAGAAATACCACGTCCACGCCGTCGGTAAACTCGCTGATGTCGGACATCGGCTGTAAAGGCAGATCAACAATGCCTTTCAGCTGCGGATGCAAATCGGAGATGCGCTTTCCCGCATCATTGCTTTGCGCTGACACGGTCAAAGCGGTTATGTTCATATGAGGATGGCGATTCACGTAGCTTACAAGCTCAGCGCCCGCATAACCGCTAGCGCCCACAATCAGCGTATTCAACATCGGGTTCCTTTACGATCAACGTTAGTGTATTTTTATTCACATTTACTGCATGAATATTGATACTATCACGACCTAAGGTGTGTCAACAATGAAAATGAGTCTACCGCCGTTTATCGAGATTTACCGCGCCCTGATAGCCACACCGTCTATCAGTGCAACGGAAGAAGCGCTGGATCAGAGTAATGCGACTTTAATCAATCTGCTGGGCGGCTGGTTTGGCGATCTCGGGTTTAAAGTGGACATCCAGCCGGTTCCCGGCACACGCAAT
Organism: Enterobacter kobei; assembly: GCF_018323985.1. Taxonomy (GTDB): domain Bacteria; phylum Pseudomonadota; class Gammaproteobacteria; order Enterobacterales; family Enterobacteriaceae; genus Enterobacter_D; species Enterobacter_D kobei_A. The sequence goes on from NZ_AP024590.1 coordinate 4,452,921, forward strand.
AAATTCAATATGCTCGCCAGCGCGGGCCAGGGATCGGGCGGTTTACTGTTAACCGGTCACACCGATACCGTGCCGTTTGACGATGGTCGCTGGACGCGGGATCCCTTTACCCTCACCGAGCATGACAACAAACTCTACGGCCTCGGCACTGCCGACATGAAAGGCTTTTTTGCCTTCATTCTTGATGCGCTGCGTGACGTGGATGTGACGACGCTTAAAAAGCCGCTCTACGTACTGGCAACCGCCGATGAAGAAACCAGCATGGCAGGCGCGCGTTACTTCGCAGAACACGCGGAGATCCGCCCGGACTGCGCCATTATCGGTGAGCCTACATCATTGCAACCGGTACGCGCCCACAAAGGGCACATCTCGAATGCCATCCGCATTCTCGGTCAGTCCGGTCACTCCAGCGATCCGGCACGCGGCGTCAACGCTATCGAACTGATGCACGAGTCCATCGGCCATATCCTGCAACTGCGCGACACGCTGAAAGAACGCTATCACTTTGACGCCTTTACCGTGCCTTATCCGACGCTCAACCTCGGCCATATTCACGGCGGTGACGCGGCGAACCGCATTTGCGCCTGCTGTGAACTGCATATGGATATTCGTCCGTTGCCGGGCATGACGCTTAACGATCTGGAAGGACTGCTCAATGAAGCGCTGGCACCGGTAAGCGAGCGCTGGCCGGGTCGCGTCAATATCGCCGAACTGCATCCGCCAATCCCCGGCTACGAATGCCCGCCGGATCACCAGTTGGTCGAGGTCGTGGAAAAACTGCTCGGCACGCAAACCGAGGTCGTGAACTACTGCACCGAAGCACCGTTTATTCAAACGCTGTGCCCAACGCTGGTGTTAGGCCCCGGCTCGATTAATCAGGCTCACCAGCCGGATGAATATCTGGAAACGCGCTTCATTAAGCCAACCCGGGAGCTAATTACCCAGGTTGTGCATCACTTCTGCTGGCATTAATTCCTCCCCCTCACCTGCCGGTGAGGGGTGATTTTTGTCACATTCCCATAAGCTTTACTTATCAGCATCAACGCCCGTTAACTTTCATAAATTCTCGTCATTTATTCGTTTGCTGAACCGTTTTCGCAGCAATTGACGCAAGGGGTTTTACGTGGCTTTATAAAAGACGACTACAAAACAATGTCCGAAAGATTTCGAATCACAGCAAGGCGGCAAACGCACACATCCCAGGGAGCTTACATAAGTAAGTGACCTGGGTGGGTGACAAATCTGTCTGGAACAGATTTGAACGCTGCTGGCAGCGGCCCGTAAGGGCGAGGCTCATGGATGAGCCGAGTAACATGCAGCCAACGCCACTGTGGTTTGAAAGATACAGGACATTTACAAAATGAGATGGGGTGTCTGGGTTAACATGAACGAACAATATTCCGCTTTGCGTAGTAATGTCAGTATGCTCGGCAAGCTACTGGGAGATACCATCAAGGACGCACTGGGAGAGAACATTCTCGACCGCGTTGAAACGATCCGTAAGCTCTCAAAATCCTCCCGTGCAGGTAACGAAGCCGACCGCCAGGAACTGCTTACCACCTTGCAGAACCTGTCCAACGATGAGCTGTTACCGGTGGCCCGTGCCTTCAGCCAGTTCCTGAACCTGGCGAATACCGCCGAGCAATACCACAGCATATCGCCAAAAGGCGAAGGGGCCAGCAATCCGGAAATCATCGCCCGCACCCTCAGAAAGCTGAAAGACCAGCCCGAACTCAATGAAGACACCATCAAGAAAGCCGTGGAGTCCCTGTCGCTGGAGCTGGTGCTGACCGCCCATCCGACAGAAATCACCCGCCGCACGCTGATCCACAAAATGGTGGAAGTGAATAACTGCTTAAAGCAGCTTGATAACAAAGACATTGCCGATTACGAGCGTAACCAACTGATGCGCCGCCTGCGCCAGTTGATCGCCCAGTCGTGGCATACAGACGAAATCCGTAAACATCGCCCAAGCCCGGTGGACGAAGCCAAATGGGGCTTTGCCGTGGTGGAAAACAGCCTGTGGGAAGGCGTCCCGAATTACCTGCGCGAGCTGAACGAACAGCTGGAAGAAAACCTCGGCTATAAGCTGCCGGTGGATTTTGTCCCGGTACGCTTCACCTCGTGGATGGGCGGCGATCGTGACGGCAACCCGAACGTCACCGCCGACATCACCCGCCACGTCCTGCTGCTGAGCCGCTGGAAAGCCACCGATCTGTTCCTGAAAGATATTCAGGTGCTGATCTCTGAACTGTCGATGGTGGAATGCACCGACGAGTTGCGTGAAATGGTCGGCAGCGAAGGCGCGCAGGAGCCGTACCGCTACCTGCTGAAAGGGCTACGCGGCCAGTTGATGGCTACCCAGGCCTGGCTTGAAGCCCGTCTGAAAGGCCAGCGCCTGCCGAAACCCGCAGGATTACTGACCAATAACGAACAGCTGTGGGATCCGCTGTACGCCTGCTACAAATCGTTGCAGGCCTGCGGCATGTCCATCATCGCTAACGGCGAACTGCTCGACACCCTGCGCCGCGTCAAATGCTTTGGCGTACCGCTGGTGCGTATTGATGTGCGTCAGGAAAGCACCCGCCATACCGAAGCGCTGGGCGAACTGACCCGCTACCTCGGCATCGGTGATTACGAAAGCTGGTCAGAGGCCGATAAACAGGCGTTCCTGATCCGCGAACTGAATTCCAAACGTCCGCTGCTGCCGCGCAACTGGGAGCCAAGCGACGACACCCGTGAAGTGTTTAACACCTGCAAAGCGATCGTCGATGCGCCGCAAGGATCCGTTGCCGCCTATGTGATCTCAATGGCGAAAACGCCGTCTGACGTGCTGGCCGTGCATTTGCTGCTCAAAGAAGCGGGTATCGGCTTTGCTCTGCCGGTCGCGCCGCTGTTTGAAACCCTCGACGACCTCAACAACGCCAATGACGTCATGACCCAGTTGCTGAATATCGACTGGTATCGCGGCTTCATTCAGGGCAAACAGATGGTGATGATTGGCTATTCCGACTCCGCGAAAGATGCGGGCGTGATGGCGGCCTCCTGGGCGCAATACCAGGCACAGGACGCGCTGATCAAAACCTGCGAAAAAGCGGGCATCGCGCTGACGCTGTTCCACGGACGTGGCGGCTCTATCGGTCGTGGCGGCGCACCGGCACACGCGGCGCTGCTCTCGCAACCGCCAGGCAGCCTGAAAGGCGGTCTGCGTGTAACTGAACAGGGCGAGATGATCCGCTTTAAGTACGGTCTGCCGGATATCACCATCAGCAGTCTGTCCCTCTATACCGGCGCGATCCTCGAAGCGAACCTGCTGCCACCGCCGGAGCCGAAAGACGCCTGGCGCCATATTATGGACGAGCTGTCTGACATCTCCTGCGACATGTACCGTGGCTATGTACGCGAGAACGAAAGCTTTGTGCCCTATTTCCGTTCGGCGACGCCGGAGCAGGAACTTGGCAAACTGCCGCTGGGTTCACGCCCGGCCAAACGTCGCCCGACCGGTGGCGTCGAATCGCTGCGCGCCATCCCGTGGATCTTCGCCTGGACGCAAAACCGCTTAATGCTGCCCGCCTGGCTGGGCGCAGGCGCGGCGCTGCAAAAAGTGGTGGAAGACGGCAAGCAGAGCGAGCTGGAAGCCATGTGTCGTGACTGGCCGTTCTTCTCCACCCGTCTGGGGATGCTGGAAATGGTGTTTTCCAAAGCCGACCTGTGGCTGGCGGAATACTACGATCAGCGTCTGGTGAAACCGGAACTGTGGGGGCTGGGCAGCGAACTGCGCGACCAGCTGGAAGCGGACATCAAAGTGGTGCTGGATATCGCCAACGACTCCCATCTGATGGCCGACCTGCCGTGGATCGCCGAGTCAATTCAGCTGCGTAACATCTATACCGATCCGCTTAACGTTCTGCAGGCCGAACTGCTCCACCGTTCGCGTCAGGCGGAAGAAGAAGGTAAAGAGGCGGATCCGTGCGTGGAACAGGCGCTGATGGTCACCATCGCCGGCGTTGCTGCCGGTATGCGTAATACCGGCTAATCCGCACGACATCCCCGCCCGGTGGAGTCATATTCACCGGGCGATTTCAGGGAAAAACATGCCATTCGATCTCAGTCATCACCTCACCCGGTTAGCAGACGATCCCACCCTGTTGCAGCGCGTCTGGTTTGACCGTGGCGCAGGACCCGTTCCGGACGGGGCCACGCAGACTGATTTTCCCCGGCTGGTGATCGTGCTCGACGGCGAAATAACTGACGGCAGCGATCCGGTTTTGCTGGCGGAAAATGACGTGCTCTATCTTCCCGCCGGTCACTGGAATGTCCCGCAGTGGTACCAGCCCGCCACCACCCTGACTATCCACTTTGAAAAACAATACCTGCATTTCAGCGTTCAGCGCTGGGACGGAACCGCGCTGCAAACTCTGAGTAACGCACAGGTAGCGCGCCGTGGCCCACGTATCGGTTCTTTTTTGTTGCAGACGCTCAGCGAATTACAGATGCAGCCTCACGAGCAGCGCACCGCCCGTCTTACCGTGATGAGCCTGCTCAGCCATTGCGCCGATCTGCTGGGCAGCCAGATCCAGACTGCTTCCCGCAGTCAGGCGCTGTTTGAAGCCATACGCCACTACATCGACGAAAATTATGCCGCGCCGCTCACCCGTGAATCGGTGGCGCAGGCGTTTTATATTTCCCCTAACTATCTGTCGCACCTGTTTGCGAACAGCGGGACGACTGGCTTTAATGCGTATCTGAATCACATCCGGCTGGAACATGCCCGCATGTTGCTGAAAAATTACGATCTGAAGATAAACGAAGTGGCCCATGCCTGCGGCTTCGTTGACAGCAACTATTTCTGCCGCCTGTTCCGCAAAACCACCGAGCGCACCCCGTCCGAATACCGCCGCCAGTATCACAGCCAGCTGTCCAAAACACACCTGTGAGCCAGTTCGCATTTCTGGCGTCAGCTTACATTTGTCCAGTGTTTGGCAGATTTGACAGATAGCGGCATGAGGGCTGCGGCTTTTATGCTGATCGCCATCGGGAATTCAGAAACCTAACGGGGTAAAGCATGGAACTCTATCTGGACACGGCCAACGTTGCCGAAGTCGAACGCCTGGCGCGGATTTATCCGCTGGCGGGCGTGACCACCAATCCGAGCATAATCGCCGCCGGTAAGCAGCCGTTGCAGGAGGTGCTGCCGCGCCTGCAACGGGCCATTGGGCCGGACGGTACGCTGTTCGCGCAGGTGATGAGCCGCACGGCAGAGGGCATGGTGGCAGACGCCCGCCGCCTGAATGACATCGTGCCGGGCATCATCGTCAAAGTTCCGGTCACCGCCGAAGGGCTGGCTGCTATCAAAATGTTAAAAAAAGCGGACATTGTGACGCTGGGTACCGCGGTGTACAGCGCAGCGCAGGGTTTGCTGGCGGCGCTGGCGGGGGCGAAATACGTTGCGCCCTACGTCAACCGCGTGGATGCACAGGGCGGCGACGGTATTCGCATGGTGCAGGAACTGCAAAGCCTGCTGGAGAGGCATGCGCCAGAGAGCAGGGTGCTGGCGGCCAGTTTTAAAACACCACGCCAGGCGCTCGACTGTCTGCTGACCGGATGTCAGGCAATTACGCTACCCTTAGAAGTAGCGCAACAAATGCTCGGTACGCCGGCCGTCGAGGCGGCAATAGAGAAATTCGAGCAGGACTGGCAAAACGCCTTTGGCACGTTAACGCTGTAAAAGGAGTCAACTATGGACCACATTATTCAATCGCCGGGTAAATACATTCAGGGTGCTGATGTACTCACCCGGCTGGGAGACTATCTGAAACCGCTGGCGGAGAGCTGGCTGGTGGTCGGTGACAAATTCGTTTTAGGTTTTGCGCAGGAGACGCTGCAAAAAAGTTTTGATGATGCCGATCTGAGCGCCGATATCGTGCCCTTTGGCGGCGAATGTTCGCAAACGGAGATCGATCGTCTGCGCGCGCTGGCTGAAGAGGCAGACTGTACGGCGGTGCTGGGCATTGGCGGCGGTAAAACCCTGGATACCGCCAAAGCGCTGGCGCATTACATGCACGTCCCGGTGGCGATTGCACCGACCATCGCCTCAACCGATGCGCCATGCAGCGCGCTGTCGGTGATCTACACCGAGGCCGGTGAATTCGAACGTTATCTGATGTTGCCGAAAAACCCGGATCTGGTGATTGTCGATACCAAAGTGGTGGCGGGCGCGCCTGCGCGTCTGCTGGCCGCCGGCATCGGCGATGCGCTGGCGACCTGGTTTGAAGCGCGCGCCTGCGCCCGCAGCGGGGCGACGACCATGGCGGGTGGACAGTGCACCCAGGCGGCGCTGGCGCTGGCCGAGCTGTGTTACAACACCTTGCTGGAGCAGGGTGAAAAAGCAATGCTGGCAGCCGAACAGCATGTAGTGACCGCCGCACTGGAGCGCGTAGTGGAAGCCAATACCTATCTCAGCGGCGTCGGCTTTGAAAGCGGCGGACTGGCGGCAGCTCACGCGGTTCATAATGGTCTGACGGCGATCCCGGACGCGCACCATTTTTACCACGGCGAAAAAGTGGCGTTCGGTACGCTGACGCAACTGGTGTTAGAAAACGCATCGGTGGAAGAGATCGAAACCGTGGCGTCGCTGTGTCACAGCGTGGGCCTGCCGATCACCCTCGCCCAGTTAGATATTAAAACCGATGTGCCGGCGAAAATGCGGCGGGTGGCGGAAACGGCCTGCGCGGAAGGGGAAACCATTCACAATATGCCGGGCGGTGCCACGCCTGACGAAGTGTACGCGGCGCTGATTGTCGCCGATCAGTACGGTCAGCGTTTCCTGGAAGAGTGGGAATAAACCGTTGCCGGGCAGCCATGCCCGGCATTTTTGGTTACAGCGCCGGGCGAACACCCAGCGTATGGCAAATGGCGTAGCTCATTTCGGCGCGGTTCAGCGTATAGAAGTGGAAATCCTTCACCCCTTCGCGGCTTAAAATCTTCACCATGTCCATGGCGATATTCGCGCCCACCAGCTTGCGGGTTTCGGCGTCATCGTCCAGCCCGTTGAACATCTGTGACATCCACGCCGGGATACGTACGTTGGTCATGTCAGCGAATTTTTTCGCCTGCTTAAAGTTAGAGACCGGCAAAATACCCGGAATGATTTCCACGTCGATGCCGGTCGACGCGCAGCGGTCACGGAAACGCAGGTAGCTTTCTACATCGAAGAAAAACTGCGTGATGGCACGGTTAGCCCCGGCATCGATTTTGCGTTTCAGGTTCAGCAGATCCGACTGCGCGCTTTTCGCTTCCGGGTGAACTTCCGGATAGGCGGCAACGGAAATATCAAAATCGGCGACCTCTTTTAACAGCGCAACCAGATCGGTGGCGTACATATCCGGCTTACCGCCGCCCGGCGGCAGATCGCCACGCAGCGCCACGATATGACGGATGCCATTGTTCCAGTAATCCTGGGCGATGGTGCGCAGCTCGTCGCGGCTGGCATCAATACAGGTCAGATGCGGGGCCGCTTCCAGACCGGTTTTATCTTTGATGCCTTTAATAATGCTGTGCGTGCGGTCGCGCTCGCCGGAATTGGCGCCATAAGTCACGGAGACAAATTTTGGCTTCAGGCTGCTCAGGCGATCGATGGAATGCCATAAAGTCTGTTCCATTTCACTGGTACGCGGCGGGAAAAACTCAAAAGATACATTAATCTGCCCCTGCACTTCTGCCAGGCTCTGATTCAGGGCTTCCCGCTGGTTGGCGTGAAAAAAGCTCATACCTTACCTCATCAATCGCGTGTCGTTGTTTATTGTAATGTGAACTTCTATACGTTTAGACGTCCAGATGTAAAAATGACGGAAAAGCGATTTGGCGTCAACAGAATTATCATTAATCTGTGTGAGGAATGTTCAGGGAAGATGAAAAAGTTTCAGGATGGAAAGCCCCCTCACTGTGGCAGTGAGGGGGATAAACACTACAGCAACTGTGCCAGACGATTAATGTCTGACTGGATGGCCCCGGCGGTGACATCGCGCCCCGCACCAGGCCCGCGGATCACCAGCGGGTTATCACGATACCAGCGGCTTTCGATGGCAAACACGTTGTCGCACGGCAGCAGGGCCGCCAGCGGATGCTCAGGGCGTACCGCTTCCACACCCACACGCGCTTTACCGTTGGCGTTAAAACGCGCCACGTAACGCAGCACAAGACCCATTTCCCGCGCCGCTTCCAGCCGCTGTACCATCTGGTCGTTCAGCTCATCGCCGTTCTCAAAGAAGTGATCCACCGACCCCTCTTCACAACCCTGTGGCACCAGCGACTCCACGCGCACCTGATCCGGCTCGATGTCATAGCCCGCTTCACGAGCGAGGATCACCAGCTTACGCATCACGTCTTTTCCGGAGAGATCGACGCGCGGATCTGGCTCGGTCAGTCCCTGCTGCCAGGCCTGATCCACCAGGTCAGTAAAGGGCACGGTACCGTCAAACTGCAGGAACAGCCAGGAGAGCGTACCGGAGAAAATCCCGCTGATGGCGAGAATGGAGTCACCGCTGTCGATCAGATCGCGCACGGTATGGTTTACCGGCAAGCCCGCGCCCACGGTGGCGTTGTACAGCCAGTGGCGGCCAGTTTTTTCGAAGGCGTCGTGGATCTGACGGTATTTATGGCTGGTGCTTGCCCCGGCCAGCTTATTGGCGCTGATGACGTGGAAGCCGTGGCTGGCGAAATCCAGATACTGATCGGCCAGTTGCTCGCTGGCAGTCACGTCCAGCACCACTAAATCATCATAAGGATGGGCGCGCATCCACAGGAACAGCGACTCCTCATCCTGCTCGACGGCTTCATCATTGAAGAACGCCAGCGCGCGACTGGCATCCAGCCCGTCATAGCTCAGCAGGCTGCGGCGGCTGTCCACCACCCCTGCCAGCACAAATTCAAAACCGGTACGCGCCGACAGCGCGCCCTGCTCGCGGGCAAACAGCTCCAGCCAGCGCGAGCCGATATTGCCTTTGCCGAACAGCACGAGGCCGATGCGTTTTTCCGCGCGGAACAGCGACTGGTGCAGGCCCTGGATCAGGCTTTCCGTCGGCCCGGCACGCAGCACGGCCACCAGGCTGATGCTGTCGTCGGACTGCCAGATAAACTCCACCGGCTGCCCCTTTAACTGCTGCCAGAAGCGGTGGCTGTGCAGCGGATTACGGCATACGCCCGCCCCCACCAGCGCCACCAGCGCCAGCCCCTGACGCAGGCGCAGTTCGCCCGTCAGCCCGGCGTCCTGTAGCAGCTTCAGCGCGCTGTCGACCACTTCTGAGGTGTAGCAAAGTTGCAGCAGGTTGCGATCGTTATGAATGCCCACTGCCAGCGGACGCAGCTGCGCACGCTTGAGGATCAGATCCACCTCTTTATGGGCCAGCGCAAAATCCTGGCTGGCCGGAACCTGAAACTCGATCAGGCAGACGTCATCATGGCTGGTGACAATGCGCGCCCCGGTGCCGGACGCCAGTACGCGCTCAATGCGCGTGGAGCCCTGCTCCGGGTTATAGCTGCAACGCAGTTGCAGATCGATATCGCTGGCAGAAACCGGCTGTAACGTTCGGGCGTGGAGTACCGGTGCGGCCAGACGGGCCAGTTCGCTCGCTTCATCAAGGCGCAGCAGCGGCAGCAGGCAGGCATCTTTCACTTTACGCGGGTCGGCGCTGTACACCCCGGCCACGTCGCTCCAGATGGTCACGCGGGACACGCCGCCCAGCGCGCCGATTTGCGTCGCCGAATAGTCAGAGCCATTACGGCCCAGCAGCACGGTTTCACCGGCGTCGTTGCGGCAGATAAAGCCCGTCACCACGGTACGTTTATTCGGATGCTGTACCAGCAGTTGCTGCAACAGCGGATAGGATAAGCCTTCATTCACCTGCGGCTGCGGGCCGCGCTCAGCGCGCAGGAAATCGCGCGCATCCAGCCACGCGGATTCCATACCCTGTAAATTGAGCACGGCAGACATCAGGCGCGCAGACCAGATTTCACCGTGCCCCACCACTTCCGCATATACCGCGTCGGTGATGCCGCGATCGAGCAGCGCCGCCAGGCGCTCCAGATCGTGAATAAAGGCCTGGGTGAGCGTGTCGGCCATATCCGCAGGCAGCAGGCCGCTGATCAAATCGCTTTGGTAGCGACGCAGCGCCTGTTGAACCTGATGCGCAGAGAGTCTGTCGGTCTGGCTTAACTTCAGCCAGTTGATCAGTTGGTTGGTGGTGCTGCCCGCCGCCGAGACGACCATCATGTCGCCAGGCTGCGAATATTCCGCCATGATACCCGCCACGCGCAGGTAACATTTCACGTCAGCCAGACTACTCCCACCAAACTTATGCAGTTGACGACCCTTCGTCCCTGCCTGCGCAATCACACTCATGTTTACCCCTTGTTTGCTGCCCGGAAGCCATTTTCCAGGTCGGCAATTAAATCTTCGCCATCTTCGATGCCGGTGGAAATACGCAGCAGCGTTTCGGAAATCCCCGCCGCTGCCCGCGCTTCTGGCGCCATGCCTGCGTGTGTCATGGTGGCGGCGTGGGAGATCAAACTTTCAACTCCCCCTAACGACTCCGCCAGCGTAAACAGTGACAGCCCGCTTAAGAAACGACGTAATGTTTGTTCATCGCCATCCAGTTCAAAACTGAGCATGGCGCCAAATCCTTTTTGCTGACGAGCAGCAATCTCGTGGCCCTGGTTATCCGGCAACGACGGGTGATACAGTTTTTTCACCAGCGGCTGTGTTTTAAGGAAATCCACAATCCCCTGGGCATTACGTTGCGCCACTTCCATACGCGGCGACAAGGTACGCAGTCCGCGCAGCAGCAGATAGCTGTCAAAGGCGCTGCCGGTGACGCCGATATTATTCGCCCACCATGCCAGTTCGGTGACAGTCGCCTCGTCTTTGGCAATCACCACGCCCGCGACTACGTCGGAATGGCCGTTCAGATATTTAGTGCATGAATGTAAAACCAGATCGGCACCCAGCGCCAGCGGGTTCTGCAACGCCGGACTTAAGAAGGTGTTATCCACCACGCTCACGGCACCTGCTTCACGCGCCAGCTGACAGATTTTCGCAATATCCACGACGCGCAACAATGGGTTGCTTGGACTTTCCACCAGTACCAGTTTCGGTTTTTCGGCCAGCGCCGATTTTAATGCCTGCTCGTCACCCTGATCGACAAATAAAACGCGATAACAGCCGCGTTTTGCCAGGCTATCGAACAAGCGGTAGCTGCCGCCGTAGCAATCGTGCGGTGCCACCAGCAGATCGCCGGGCTTCAGGAAGACGGTGGTCACCAGGTGGATCGCTGACATGCCGGTATTGGTCATCACCGCGCCTGCACCACCTTCCAGCTCGGCCAACGCGCGCTGCACGACATCACGCGTCGGGTTACCGCGACGGGAGTAGTCATGGGCACGTGGTTCGTTGAATCCGGTGAAGTTATAGGTACTGGAGAGATGAATCGGCGGGACGACGCAACCGTACTGCTCGTCATCATTCAATCCGCTACGCACTGCGATGGTGGCCTGTTTACGCGTCATGGGAAGGCTTCCTGGCTTAAGGGATGAAAAGTCAGCCACCAGAATAGCACCGTGAATATGGACGTCAATACATCTGGACATCTAAACTTCTTTGCGTATAGATTGAGCAAATGCATAATAGCCGTTAAAATTATATGCGTTAGCGCATGGCCGCCGATTCGATACTCCGTGTCACGGTGTCGTCTCTACGGTAAACTACGCGAGATTACGGTGCGGTACCTGCGTTTGATCAGGTTTCGACCTTTTATTAATGACTGAGAGGATTAAAGGTATCTCATGGCTGAATGGAGCGGCGAATATATCAGCCCATACGCTGAGCACGGTAAGAAGAGTGAACAAGTAAAAAAAATTACGGTTTCCATTCCTCTGAAGGTGTTAAAAATCCTCACCGATGAACGTACTCGTCGTCAGGTGAACAACCTGCGTCACGCCACTAACAGTGAACTGCTGTGTGAAGCGTTCCTGCATGCCTTTACCGGTCAGCCTTTGCCGAACGATGAAGACCTGCGTAAAGAGCGCAGCGATGAGATCCCGGAAGCGGCGAAGATCATCATGCGTGAACTGGGTATCGACCCGGATACGTGGGAATACTAAGTAATAAAAAAGGGCAGAAGAGATCTTCTGCCCTTTTGCTTTCTGGCGTCGTTGTCCGTATCGCGGACATAAAAAAACCGCCCACAGGCGGTTTTTTCTGGCAGCCAATACTTATTTGCTGCTGCCTGGCAGGCTGAAGCGCTTGTTGAAGCGGTCAACACGGCCACCGGTAGCAACATCACGCTGCTTGCCAGTATAGAACGGGTGGCACTGGCCACACACGTCCAGGTTCAGATCGTGACCCACGGTAGAGCGGATTTTGATCACATTACCGCAAGAACAGTTTGCAGTAATTTCAGTATAATTCGGGTGAATACCTTTTTTCATGGGAGAAACCTCAGTTTAAGGCCGCGTCGCTCTTCCAGCCCTAACGCCAGACACCACGCGATGTTTAAAGTAGTTACGTTCTCTTTGACGTGATCAAAACACATCAAAGGCGGCGAATCATACAGAAAATAACCAGCACATGCAAACTGATCCGCGTCTTGCTCTTCTAATGTGTATACTAACCCGCCAGTTTTCAAGTCAGGATGCATTCAATGCCCGTCGCTCACGTCGCCCTGCCCGTACCGCTACCCCGTACGTTTGACTACCGCCTGCCGGAAGGCGCTGCGGTCAACGCGGGTTGTCGCGTGCGCGTGCCCTTTGGTAAACAGGAGCGGGTCGGCATTGTGGTTTCCGTGAGCGAGAAAAGCGAACTGCCGCTGGACGAATTAAAAAGCGTCGTCGAGGTGCTGGACGCCGATCCTGTCTTTTCGCCCTCCGTCTGGCGATTGTTGCTGTGGGCTGCCGATTATTACCATCACCCCCTGGGCGATGTGCTGTTTCACGCGCTGCCGATCCTGCTGCGTCAGGGCAAGCCCGCCAGCGTCGCCCCGCTGTGGTTCTGGTTCGCCACCGAGCAGGGCCAGGCGGTGGACATCAACAGCCTGAAACGATCGCCAAAGCAGCAGCAGGCGCTGGCCGCGCTGCGCCAGGGAAAAATCTGGCGGCATCAGGTGCAGGATCTGGAGTTTAACGACGCGGCTTTGCAGGCGCTGCGCGCCAAAGGGCTGTGCGATCTCAACAGCGAAGCCCCGGCCCTGACCGACTGGCGCGATAATTACGCCGTTCCTGGCGAACGACTGCGGCTGAATACCGAGCAGGCCACCGCCGTGGGCGCTATCCACAGCGAATCTGAAACCTTCTCTGCCTGGCTACTGGCGGGCGTTACCGGCTCCGGTAAAACGGAAGTCTATTTAAGCGTGCTGGAAAATATCCTCGCCCAGGGCAAACAGGCGCTGGTGATGGTGCCGGAAATCGGCCTGACCCCGCAGACCATCGCCCGTTTTCGCGAGCGGTTTAATGCGCCCGTAGAGGTGCTGCACTCCGGTCTGAATGACAGCGAACGCCTGAGCGCCTGGCTGAAAGCGAAAAATGGCGAGGCGGCGATTGTCATCGGCACCCGCTCGTCGCTGTTCACGCCGTTTAAAAACCTCGGCGTCATTGTCATCGACGAAGAGCACGACAGCTCCTATAAACAGCAGGAAGGCTGGCGCTATCACGCCCGCGATCTGGCGGTCTACCGCGCCCACAGCGAACAAATCCCGATTATTTTAGGGTCGGCCACCCCGGCGCTGGAAACGCTGCATAACGTGCGACAGCGCAAATACCGCATGTTGCGCCTGACGCGCCGGGCCGGTAATGCGCGCCCGGCCACGCAGCATGTGCTCGATTTAAAAGGCCAGCCGCTACAGGCGGGGCTGGCACCGGCGCTGATTACCCGTATTCGTCAGCATGTGCAGGCGAATAATCAGGTGATCCTGTTCCTGAACCGCCGGGGCTTCGCGCCCGCGCTGCTGTGTCATGATTGTGGCTGGACGGCAGAGTGCCCGCGCTGCGATCACTACTACACCCTGCATCAGGCGCAGCGCCAGTTACGTTGCCACCACTGCGACAGCCAGCGCCCGGTGCCGCGCCAGTGTCCGTCCTGCGGCTCAACGCACATGGTACCGGTGGGTCTGGGCACCGAGCAGTTAGAGCAGGCTTTAGCGCCCCTCTTCCCCGGCGTGCCCCTGTCGCGTATCGATCGTGACACCACCAGCCGTAAAGGCGCGCTGGAGCAGCAACTGGCGGAGGTGCATCGTGGCGGCGCACGGATCCTGATCGGCACGCAGATGCTGGCAAAAGGGCACCATTTCCCGGACGTGACGCTGGTGGCGCTGCTGGACGTTGACGGCGCGCTGTTCTCCGCTGATTTTCGCGCCGCTGAGCGCTTCGCCCAGCTCTATACCCAGGTATCAGGCCGTGCCGGACGCGCGGGTAAACAGGGCGAAGTGGTGCTGCAAACGCACCATCCGGAACATCCTTTATTACAGACTCTGCTGCATAAAGGCTACGACGCCTTTGCGGATCAGGCGCTGGCCGAGCGGCAAACGCTGCAACTGCCGCCGTGGACCAGCCACGTGATCATTCGTGCTGAAGATCATAACAACGAGCAGGCTCCGGTTTTCCTGCAACAGCTGCGCAATCTGTTACACGCCAGCCCGCTGCTGGACAATAACACCTGGATTTTAGGGCCGGTACCCGCCCTCGCGCCAAAGCGTGGCGGTCGTTATCGCTGGCAGCTGCTGTTGCAGCACCCTTCACGCGTTCGCCTGCAACATCTTATTAGCGGCGCGCTGGTGCTCATTAATACCCTGCCGGAAGCGCGCAAGGTGAAGTGGGTGCTGGATGTCGATCCCATCGAAGGTTAAGGTTGCGAGGCGGATCGTAAAATTCAACACCCGTCACACTTTTCATGAAAATACTGTAACCGAAACGGGTAACTATCTGATAAAAATGTGTCTGATGTCAGACACAGAGGATGTGGCTGCGCCTGCGTCTGCATGCGAGGAGAGAGTGGTGAAGGCTAAGAAAGAGGTTGCTGCAGCGACCATGAAAGACGTTGCCGAGAAAGCGAAGGTCTCTACGGCAACGGTGTCCCGTGCATTAATGAATCCGGATAAAGTCTCGCAATCGACCCGCAACCGGGTGGAGCAGGCAGCCCTTGAAGTGGGCTATTATCCGCAGGCGATGGGGCGCAACGTGAAGCGCAATGAGTCGCGCACTATCCTGGTGATCGTGCCGGACATCTGCGATCCATTTTTTAGCGAAATCATCCGCGGCATTGAAGTGACGGCGGCGGAACAAGGTTATCTGGTGCTGATCGGCGACTGCGCCCATCAGAATCAGCAGGAAAAGACCTTTATCGACCTGATCATTACTAAGCAGATCGACGGTATGCTGTTGCTCGGCTCGCGCCTGCCGTTTGACGCCAGCATTGAAGAACAGCGCAATTTGCCGCCGATGGTAATGGCGAACGAATTCGCCCCCGAACTGGAACTGCCGACGGTGCACATCGATAACCTGACCGCGGCCTTTGATGCGGTCAATTATCTTCGTGAACAGGGCCATCAGCTGATCGGCTGTATTGCCGGACCGGAGGAGATGCCGCTGTGCCATTATCGCTTACAGGGCTACGTGCAGGCGCTGCGTCGCACCGGCATCACCGTTGACCCGCACTATATTGCGCGCGGCAACTTTACCTTTGAAGCGGGCAGCACGGCGATGGAGCAACTGCTGGCGCTGCCAAAACCGCCCACCGCCGTGTTCTGTCACAGCGATGTGATGGCGCTGGGGGCGTTATCCTGTGCAAAACGTCATGGCCTGAAAATTCCTGACGATCTGTCTATTATTGGTTTCGACAATATTGCGCTCGCCCAATTTTGCGATCCGCCGCTGACCACCGTGTCGCAACCCCGCTTTAAAATCGGGCGTGAAGCGATGCTGCTTTTACTGGACCAGCTTCACGGGCAAAACGTCAGCAGCGGTTCGCGGCTGCTGGACTGCGAGTTAATCATCCGTGGGACGACACAAGCCATTACCTGAAGTAATTGGCTTTAAGACTCCCGCTTCTGGTCAAAGTCCCGTCGCTTAAGTAACATGACGGACTGACAAACGAATAAATACAGCGAAACGATAGTGGCACAACGAGATTATGTACGCCGCAGCCAGTCGGCTCCTTCGCGGCGAAAAAAGAGCACCTCAAAGAAAAAGCAACGTAGCCCGTCTGTTGTATCGCCCGCCATGGTCGCCATAGCGGCCGCTGTGCTGGTGGCATTTATCGGTGGTCTGTACTTTATTACGCACCATAAGAAAGAAGATGCAGAGACGCTGCAAAACCAGAAGGTTGCGGGGAACGGACTGCCGCCGAAACCGGAAGAGCGCTGGCGCTATATCAAAGAGCTGGAAAGCCGTCAGCCTGGCGTGCGTGCGCCGACGGAGCCTTCTGCCGGTGGCGAAGTGATGAACCCGAACCAGCTGACGGATGAACAGCGCCAGTTGCTGGAGCAAATGCAGGCAGATATGCGTCAGCAGCCGACGCAGCTCAACGAAGTCCCCTGGAATGAGCAGACGGCGGAGCAGCGTCAGCAAACCCTGCAACGCCAGCGTCAGGCCCAGCAGCAGGTACAGCTACGTCAACAGCAACAGCAACAGCAGACGTACACGCAGCCGGTGCAGCAACCAAGAACGCAGCCACGCGTAACGGAACAGCCGTATCAGCAGCCGCGCACGGTGCAAACCGCCCCCGCGCAGTCAAAGCCGGTACAGCAGCAACCGAAGCAGACGGCGTCCCAGCAGCCTTACCAGGATCTGCTGCAAACGCCTGCGCATACCGATGCTGCCGCGCCAAAACAGCAGGCAGCGCCAATTACGCGTGAGCCGGAAGCGCCGAAGAAAACGGCAGAGAAAAAAGACGATCGTCGCTGGATGGTACAGTGCGGTTCCTTTAAAGGCACAGAGCAGGCTGAAACGGTCCGCGCGCAGCTGGCATTTGAAGGTTTTGACTCGCGCATCACCACCAATAATGGCTGGAATCGCGTGGTCATCGGGCCGATCAAAGGCAAAGAGAATACCGACGGTACCCTTAACCGCCTGAAGATGGCGGGCCACTCAAACTGTATTCGTCTCGCCTCCGGGGGTTGAAACCCCCAAAATCCCCCCCATCTATAATTGCATTCAGCCCCGTACACTGTACGGGGCTTCTAATCCGTTTATGCAACAAGGGGTCTGCTCGTGACAACAATCGTAAGTGTACGCCGTAACGGCCAGGTGGTAATTGCTGGCGACGGCCAGGCCACGCTGGGCAACACCGTAATGAAAGGCAACGTGAAAAAAGTGCGTCGTCTGTACAACGACAAAGTGATCGCCGGTTTTGCTGGCGGTACTGCCGATGCCTTCACGCTGTTTGAACTGTTTGAACGTAAGCTGGAAATGCACCAGGGTCATCTGGTGAAAGCCGCCGTTGAGCTGGCAAAAGACTGGCGTACCGACCGCATGCTGCGCAAGCTCGAAGCGTTGCTGGCCGTGGCGGATGAAAATGCGTCGCTGATCATCACCGGTAATGGCGATGTGGTACAGCCGGAAAACGATCTGATTGCTATCGGATCCGGTGGGCCGTACGCCCAGGCCGCCGCCCGCGCACTGCTGGAAAATACCGACCTCAGCGCGCGCGACATTGCTGAGAAGGCGTTGGGCATTGCAGGCGATATCTGCATCTACACCAACCACTTCCATACCATCGAAGAATTGTCCTCTAAGGCGTAAGGATCTCTAATGTCTGAAATGACCCCACGCGAAATTGTCAGCGAACTGAATAAACACATCATTGGCCAGGATAACGCCAAGCGTTCTGTGGCCATTGCCCTGCGTAACCGCTGGCGTCGTATGCAGCTCGATGAAGAGCTGCGCCACGAAGTTACCCCGAAAAACATTCTGATGATCGGCCCGACCGGTGTCGGTAAAACCGAAATCGCCCGTCGCCTGGCGAAGCTGGCGAACGCGCCATTCATCAAGGTTGAAGCGACCAAATTCACCGAAGTGGGCTATGTCGGTAAAGAAGTGGACTCTATCATCCGCGATCTTACCGACGCCGCGATCAAAATGGTGCGCAGTAACTCCATTGAAAAACACCGCTACCGTGCGGAAGAAATGGCGGAAGAGCGCATTCTTGACGTGCTGATCCCACCGGCGAAGAACAACTGGGGCCAGCCTGAGCAGCCGCAGGAGCCGTCCGCCGCGCGCCAGTCCTTCCGCAAAAAGCTGCGTGAAGGCGAGCTGGACGATAAAGAAATCGAAATTAATCTCTCTGCCGCGCCGATGGGTGTTGAAATCATGGCCCCGCCAGGTATGGAAGAGATGACCAGCCAGTTGCAGTCCATGTTCCAGAACCTGGGCGGGCAGAAGCAGAAGCCGCGTAAACTGAAAATCAAAGAAGCGATGAAGCTACTGATTGAAGAAGAAGCGGCGAAGCTGGTGAACCCGGAAGAGCTGAAGCAGGACGCTATCGATGCGGTTGAACAGCACGGTATCGTGTTTATCGATGAGATCGACAAAATCTGTAAGCGCGGCGAATCCAATGGCCCGGACGTTTCCCGTGAAGGCGTACAGCGCGATCTGCTGCCGCTGGTGGAAGGCTGTACGGTTTCCACGAAACACGGCATGGTGAAGACCGACCACATTCTGTTTATCGCCTCTGGCGCATTCCAGGTAGCGAAACCGTCGGATCTGATCCCGGAATTGCAGGGTCGTCTGCCGATCCGCGTTGAATTGCAGGCGCTGACCACGGAAGACTTTGAGCGCATTCTGACTGAGCCAAACGCGTCAGTTACCGTGCAGTACAAAGCGCTGATGGCGACCGAAGGCGTGAACATCGACTTTACCGAAGATGGCATCAAGCGCATTGCGCAGGCCGCCTGGCAGGTAAACGAAACCACAGAAAACATCGGTGCCCGTCGCCTGCATACCGTGCTTGAGCGTTTGATGGAAGATATTTCCTACGACGCCAGCGATCGCAATGGTGAATCCATCACTATTGATGCGGCTTATGTGAGCAAACACCTGGATGAGCTGGTTGCAGATGAAGATTTGAGCCGTTTTATCTTATAATCGCGCGCATTGCACTTTCATCACTATCGATGGGGCTGAACAGCCCCATTTTTTATTGGCTAAAAACTATGACTGACTCGCGCCCATTGAGCCGCACCCAGGCCTGGCTGGAAAGCCTGCGTCCCAAAACTCTTCCGCTGGCCTTCGCCGCCATTGTGGTCGGCACGACCCTGGCCTGGTGGCAGGGACATTTCGATCCGCTGGTCGCCGTACTGGCGCTTATCACCGCCGGACTGCTGCAAATCCTCTCCAATCTGGCGAACGATTACGGCGATGCGGTAAAAGGCAGCGATAAGCCCGACCGCATCGGGCCGTTGCGCGGTATGCAAAAGGGCGCGATCACCCAGGCGCAGATGAAACGCGCGCTGATGGTGACAGTGGTCCTGAGCTGCGTGTCCGGGCTGGCGCTGGTGGCAGTGGCGTATCAGACTCTGGCGGATTTTGTCGGCTTACTGGCGCTGGGCGGCCTGTCGATTCTGGCGGCCATCACCTATACCGTCGGGCGTCGCCCGTATGGCTACATTGGGTTGGGTGATATTTCCGTGCTGCTGTTCTTTGGCTGGCTGAGCGTGATGGGGAGCTGGTATTTGCAGGCGCACACGCTGGTACCGGTACTGTTCCTGCCCGCCACGGCCTGTGGTCTGCTGGCAACGGCGGTGCTGAACATCAATAACCTGCGCGATATCAACAGTGACCGCGAAAACGGTAAGAACACGCTTGTGGTGCGTCTGGGCCCAATCAACGCCCGTCGTTACCACGCCTGTCTGCTGGCGGGGGCCTGGCTTTGTCTGGCGCTGTTCAACCTGATTTCACTGCAAAGCGTGTGGGGCTGGCTGTTTGTGCTCGCCACGCCGGTTCTGGTCAGACAGGCGCGTTATGTCCTGCGGGAAACCGACGCCAGTGCGATGCCGCCGATGCTTGAACGTACCGTAAAAGCCGCGCTTTTGACTAACCTGTTGTTTGTATGTGGAATAGTGCTGAGCCAGACGTCGTTTTAACTGACAAATATCAATTAACATTTGATGATTTTGCCAACAGCGCGTTATGCGCGATATACTGACAACTCTCGCGGCAACTGAACGTAAATCCTATGAAATATGATACTTCTGAGCTTTGTGACATCTACCAGGAAGATGTCAACGTCGTGGAACCGCTGTTCTCCAACTTTGGTGGACGGTCGTCTTTTGGCGGACAAATCATCACGGTCAAATGTTTCGAGGACAACGGGTTGCTGTATGATCTGCTCGAACAGAATGGTCGTGGACGCGTTTTGCTGATTGATGGCGGCGGTTCGGTACGTCGTGCGTTAATCGATGCAGAACTGGGACGCCTTGCCTTACAGAACGAATGGGAAGGCATTGTGGTCTACGGCGCAGTACGCCAGGTGGACGATCTGGAAGAGCTGGACATCGGCATTCAGGCGATTGCCGCTATTCCGGTAGGTGCCACTGCTGAAGGGATTGGCGAAAGCGACATCCGCGTTAATTTTGGCGGCGTGACCTTCTTCTCCGGCGACCATCTCTACGCCGATAACACCGGCATTATCCTTTCCGAAGATCCTCTGGATATCGAGTAAATAAAAAAGGCACCCTGTGAGGTGCCTTTTTTATTACCGCGCTTTTGTGATACCGGATGGCGCTACGCTTATCCGGCCTGCCACGCGGCTACGGCTCGAAAGATGAAGCCTAATCAGACTTCTTCCATACGGCCTAACAGGGCCTGCAGACGATCCTGCCAGCCGCTCTGCTGTTCTCTCAGCTCGTGGTTCTCACGCTCCAGCTGCTCGCGGGAGTGCTGTGCAGACTGCATTTCCTGTGACAGCGAGTTGTTCTTCTCTTTCAGCTCTTCGATTTCCATCTGCAGCAGGGTGATGGTATCAATCGCCTGCTGTACTTTCGCTTCCAGCTTCTCAAACACTTCTAATGACATAGTCATACCTCTCCTGAATTCCGATTTGCAAGGCGACGCCCGTATCAACGCGCACTCTATCCCCCCGATTGTATGGAGCGACCACGCGCGTGTCCAGCGACAACCCTTGTAGATCGCGCTTTGCAACACTTTTAAGCATAGACCTGGTGCGTTTGCCGAAACTACCCCTAAATTGTTAACGCATTCGTTAATGAAATGATTCAGCTCACGTTTCGTACTGCTGGTAAAACGCGCTTTATAGCGCGAAAACGCTCATTTTATTGACGGAGCACACACATTTCGATTTCGATATTTCTCGTTTTTGCTCGTTAACGATAAATTAACACCATGTCTACAGGGCATCGTGACGGTCACTGTGTCGCGCAAACAATAAACATTAAACTCTTCAGGATCCGATTATGAGTCAAACATCAACCTTGAAAGGCCAGTGCATCGCCGAATTTCTCGGAACCGGGTTGTTGATTTTCTTCGGTGTCGGGTGTGTTGCAGCGCTGAAGGTGGCAGGTGCCACTTTTGGACAGTGGGAAATCAGTATTATCTGGGGTCTGGGCGTGGCGATGGCCATCTACCTGACCGCAGGGGTTTCCGGGGCACATCTTAATCCGGCGGTAACCATTGCGTTATGGCGATTTGCCTGTTTCGACGGGCATAAAGTTATTCCTTATATTATTTCTCAATTTGCCGGGGCTTTTTGCGCGGCTGCTATCGTTTACGGGCTTTATTACAATCTTTTCATCGACTTCGAGCAAACGCATCAGATGGTGCGCGGCAGCGTCGAAAGTCTGGATCTGGCAGGCATCTTCTCAACTTATCCGAATCCGCATATCAATTTTGTGCAGGCCTTCGCGGTTGAAATGGTGATTACCGCTATTCTGATGGGCGTGATCATGGCGCTGGGCGATGATGGCAACGGCATCCCGCGTGGTCCGCTGGCACCGCTGTTAATCGGCCTGCTCATCGCGGTGATTGGTGCATCCATGGGCCCGCTGACCGGCTTTGCGATGAACCCGGCACGCGATCTGGGTCCGAAAACCTTCGCCTGGCTTGCCGGCTGGGGCGACGTCGCCTTTACCGGTGGCAAAGATATTCCTTACTTCCTGGTGCCGCTGTTTGGGCCAATTGTCGGCGCGTCGCTGGGTGCGTTTGGCTACCGTAAGCTGATTGGCCGCCATCTGCCGTGCGATACCTGCGTGGTGGAAGACGAGAAGGCCACGGCCAGCACCACTGCACAACAAAAAGCTTCGCTGTAATGTGACTACGGGACAACATACTTATGACTGACAAAAAATATATCGTTGCGGTTGACCAGGGAACCACCAGCTCCCGTGCCGTTGTAATGGATCACGACGCCAATATCATCAGTGTCGCGCAGCGCGAATTCGAACAAATTTATCCTAAGCCAGGCTGGGTTGAGCATGACCCGATGGAGATCTGGGCGAGCCAGAGCTCGACGCTGGTAGAAGTGCTGGCGAAAGCCGACATCAATGCCGATCAGGTTGCCGCCATTGGTATCACCAACCAGCGCGAAACCGCTATCGTTTGGGATAAAGAGACCGGTAAACCGATTTATAACGCCATCGTCTGGCAGTGCCGCCGCACGTCCGACATCTGTGAGCATTTAAAACGTGATGGTCTGGAAGATTACGTGCGTCAAACCACCGGCCTGGTGATTGACCCGTACTTCTCCGGCACCAAAGTGAAGTGGATCCTTGACCACGTGGAAGGCTCCCGCGAGCGCGCTAAACGCGGTGAACTGCTGTTCGGCACCGTGGATACCTGGCTTATCTGGAAAATGACCCAGGGACGCGTACACGTTACGGATTACACCAACGCCTCACGTACCATGCTGTTCAACATCCATACGCTGGAATGGGACGCCAAAATGCTGGAAGTGCTGGATATTCCGCGCGAAATGCTGCCGGAAGTCCGCAAGTCTTCTGAGGTGTATGGCCAGACCAACGTCGGCGGTAAAGGCGGCACGCGTATTCCTATCGCCGGTATCGCCGGTGACCAGCAGGCGGCGCTGTTCGGCCAACTGTGCGTCAAAGAAGGGATGGCGAAAAACACCTACGGCACCGGCTGCTTTATGCTGATGAACACCGGCGAAAAAGCGGTGGCGTCCGAGCACGGCCTGCTGACCACCATCGCCTGCGGTCCGCATGGTGAAGTGAACTACGCGCTGGAAGGTGCAGTGTTCATGGCGGGCGCATCCATCCAGTGGCTGCGCGATGAAGTGAAGCTGATCAGCGATGCTTTCGATTCCGAATACTTCGCCACCAAAGTGAAAGACACCAACGGCGTGTATGTCGTACCGGCCTTTACCGGTCTGGGCGCGCCTTACTGGGACCCGTATGCCCGCGGCGCGATCTTCGGCCTGACCCGTGGCGTGAACTCTAACCACATTATCCGCGCAACGCTGGAATCTATCGCCTATCAGACCCGCGATGTGCTGGAAGCGATGCAGGCCGACTCCGGCATTCGTCTTCACGCTCTGCGCGTGGACGGTGGCGCGGTGGCGAACAACTTCCTGATGCAGTTCCAGTCCGATATTCTCGGCACCCGTGTGGAGCGTCCGGAAGTGCGTGAAGTCACGGCGCTGGGCGCAGCCTATCTGGCCGGTCTGGCTGTGGGCTTCTGGCAGAACCTGGATGAGCTACAGGAAAAAGCGGTGATTGAGCGTGAATTCCGTCCGGGTATCGAAACCACCGAACGTAACTATCGCTACAGCGGCTGGAAAAAAGCGGTGAAACGCGCCATGGCGTGGGAAGATCGCGAAGAATAATTATTTACCCTGCCCTCTCCTGCCCGGAGAGGGCCAGTTTCCCGCCCTCATTCCTCTCTGTGTTAAACTTCAGGCAATTTCTTTTTTAAACGAGTCTGTGATGAAACGAGAACTTGCCATCGAATTTTCCCGCGTAACGGAAGCTGCCGCGCTGGCGGGCTATAAATGGCTGGGCCGCGGCGACAAAAACGTTGCCGATGGCGCAGCGGTACACGCCATGCGCATCATGCTGAATCAGGTCAATATCGACGGCACCATCGTGATTGGCGAAGGTGAAATCGATGAAGCGCCGATGCTCTACATTGGTGAAAAAGTCGGTACCGGTAACGGCGATGCGGTCGATATTGCCGTAGATCCTATCGAAGGCACCCGCATGACGGCGATGGGCCAGGCGAATGCGCTGGCAGTACTGGCCGTAGGCGATAAAGGCACCTTCCTGAACGCGCCTGACATGTATATGGAAAAGCTGATCGTCGGGCCTGGCGCAAAAGGCGTCATCGATTTGCATCTGCCGCTGGAGCAAAACCTGCGTAACGTCGCCGCCGCGCTGCAAAAGCCCCTTTCTGAGTTGACGGTTACCATTCTGGCGAAACCGCGCCACGACGCGGTGATTGCGGACATGCAAACGCTCGGCGTCCGCGTATTCGCTATTCCGGATGGCGATGTCGCCGCGTCCATACTCACCTGTATGCCTGACAGCGAAGTCGACGTGCTGTACGGCATCGGCGGCGCGCCGGAAGGCGTGGTGTCAGCTGCGGTAATTCGTGCGCTCGACGGCGATATGCAGGGCCGCCTGCTGGCGCGTCATACGGTGAAAGGCGACAGCGAAGAAAATCGCCGCATTGGTGAGCAGGAACTGGCGCGTTGCAAAGCGATGGGTATCGAAGCAAACACCGTGCTGCGTCTGGATGACATGGCGCGTAACGACAATGTGATTTTCTCCGCTACCGGCATCACCAAAGGCGATCTGCTGGACGGCATCACCCGCAAGGGCAATATGGCGACCACAGAAACGCTGCTGATCCGCGGCAAATCGCGCACCATTCGCCGCATCAAATCCATTCATTATCTGGATCGTAAAGACGTCGACGTACAGCGACATATTCTCTGAAATCATTTGATCAAATGAGCTTTCCGGCCCCCACGGGCTGGAAATGTCAGGGTTGAGGAACGAAGATAAGGCATCGCATCAGAACAGGAGAAGATCATGGCGGATTGGGTAACAGGAAAAGTCGTAAAGGTTGAATTCTGGACCGATGCGCTGTTTAGTCTCACCCTTCATGCCCCCGTTAATCCCTTCACTGCCGGACAGTTTGCCAAGCTGGGACTGGAAATTGACGGTGAGCGCGTACAGCGCGCCTACTCTTACGTGAATGCTCCGTCCGATCCCAATCTCGAGTTTTATCTGGTCACGGTGCCGGAAGGTAAACTCAGCCCGCGTCTGGCGGCGCTGAAACCCGATGATGAGGTGTTAATCGTTGCCGAGGCCGCCGGTTTCTTTGTGCTCGATGAAGTGCCGGACTGCGATACCCTGTGGATGCTGGCGACGGGCACGGCGATTGGCCCCTATCTGTCGATGTTACAGGAAGGCAAAGGACTGGAACGCTTCAAAAATCTGGTGCTGGTGCACGCCGCGCGCTATGCCGCGGATCTCAGCTATCTGCCGTTAATGCTGGAGCTGCAAAAGCGCTACGAAGGAAAACTGCATATTCAGACGGTGGTCAGCCGGGAAACGGTCTCCGGCTCGCTGCATGGCCGCGTACCGGCGCTGATTGAAAGCGGTGAACTGGAAAAAGCGGTGGGACTGCCGATGGATACCGCAACCAGTCATGTGATGCTGTGCGGTAACCCGCAGATGGTGCGTGATACCCAGCAGTTACTGAACGATACCCGGCAGATGACCAAACATTTACGTCGCCGTCCGGGTCATATGACCGCTGAGCATTACTGGTAATCAGCGATATTTCACGTCCAGCGTGTCTTTGCCGAATTTATTCTCCCCCTGGGTGCCCACAAATGCGCCCAGGTCGATCAAGAGCATCACCATGATCAGCGTCGGAATAAAGCGTCCAACCGCCCAGACCCAGACGCCGCCCAGCACAGCCCAGTTTCCGGCCAGTAAAATCCATGCCACCACCATCAGTAACGCCCACAAACCGGATCGGTTGCGGTCATGCAGGCGTTTAACGGTCACGCACGCGGTCGGCCATATCAGGCAAACCAGCGCAAAGGCGGCCATTTGCAGATCCAGCCATCCGTTACCCGCGAGGCTGAACAGTAACACCATGGACAGCGCCCAGAGCGCGATCCAGATCCAGAAGTCACGACGCCCAATACGTCCTTTAAATGAGAATAACCACTGCTGTATGGTCATGTAAGGTTCCTTATAATCGTAATGCCGCGTAGTTTACCCTGGTCGGCTGCGTTTTTGACAAGCGGGACGGTTATCGTTTTAATCGGCAACACATTGCACAGAGGACGATGTTGATGAAGATATGGGATTTACGGCTTTGCCTGTTGCTTTCCCTGCTGCTGACCAGCGTGGCTGGTCGCGCCGTCGATGCGCCGCTGGCGGCCACGGCCCCTTACCTGGTGGCGGGCGCGCCCACGTTTGATCTCTCTATCAGCGCGTTCCGGGAAAAATTTAATACGGCTAACCCAGCGCTTACGCTGAACGAGTTTCGCGCCATTGATTCGCGCACCGACCGGACCAGCCTGACGCGTGCCGCCAGCAAGATTAACGATAATCTCTATGCTTCGACTGCGCTGGAGCGGGGCACGCTGAAGATTAAATCGATACAGATCACCTGGCTGCCGATCCGCGGGCCGGATCAGAAGGCCTCGAAAGCGAAAGCCCAGGAATACATGGCCGCTGTGCTGCGGGTTTTCACACCAGCGCTGACCGGGGCGCAATGTCTGCAAAAGCTGCAAAAAATTCTCGCCCGCGGTAAAGGCAAAGCCTACTACGCCGAAACAGAGGGTGCATTACGCTATGTTGTAGCAGACAACGGCGAAAAGGGGCTGACCTTCGCTGTTGAACCGATTAAGCTGGCGCTATCTGAGACACCCGAAGATAACAATAAATGACAAAAAGCAAAGCCTTTGAGGGGATGAATCTCTATACTGTTCACAGACCATGCTGTCCTGAACGGCAGCCATATTCCTTGATTCGCTTAACGCGTGGAGAATGAAAATGCGACATCCTTTAGTGATGGGTAACTGGAAACTGAACGGCAACCGCCACATGGTAAATGAGCTGATTGCTAACCTGCGTACCGAGCTGGCTGGCGTATCTGGTTGTGGCGTTGCCATTGCACCGCCGGACCTGTATCTGGATCTGGCAAAACGTGCCGCAGACGGCAGCCACATCATCCTCGGCGCGCAGAACGTCGACGTTAACCTGTCTGGCGCATTCACTGGTGAAACCTCCGCAGAAATGCTGAAAGACATCGGCGCAAAATACATCATCATCGGTCACTCTGAGCGTCGTACTTACCACGCAGAATCCGATGAGTTCATCGCTAAAAAATTCGCTGTGCTGAAAGAGCAGGGTCTGATCCCGGTTCTGTGCATCGGTGAAACCGAAGCAGAAAACGAAGCGGGTAAAACGGAAGAAGTCTGCGCACGTCAGATCGACGCCGTACTGAAAACTCAGGGTGCGGCTGCTTTTGAAGGCGCTGTGATTGCCTACGAACCGGTATGGGCTATCGGTACCGGCAAATCTGCGACCCCTGCACAGGCTCAGGCGGTACACAAATTCATTCGCGACCACATCGCTAAAGTGGATGCGAACGTAGCTGAACAGGTCATCATCCAGTACGGCGGTTCTGTAAACGCGGGTAACGCGGCTGAACTGTTCGCCCAGCCGGACATCGACGGCGCGCTGGTTGGCGGTGCTTCCCTGAAAGCTGACGCGTTCGCGGTGATCGTGAAAGCAGCAGAAGCGGCTAAACAAGCGTAAATAACCTTTGCGGCGGGTGGCGCTTCGCTAACCCGCCCTACGGTTCTGTATGCCCGGTAAGCGCCAGCGCCACCGGGCTTTTTTATAGCTGTCCCAGAACCCTGAACCACGCATAATCCAGCGGTAACAACACCAGATACGTGGCAATCGCCAGCGCCAGACACAGCAGCATTCCCGCCCGCGCCGGTACTTTCCCCAGCGCCATCGCCACCACAATAGGCGACGCCTGATACGGCAGCAGCGGCGTCGAATACCCCAGCACCTGGATCATGATCACCGACAGCAGCGGGAAACCCGTCGCATCAGCGAAGCTCTGCGCCAGCGTGGTGTACAACGCCGGTACGCCGTTGGCGGTCATAATAAAGTTTAACGCCGTGGTGATGCCGGTCAGAGCAAGAAAACTGGTGAAAGGATTATCGGGGTCAAGCGGCATCACGTGCAGCAGCGCGCCGCCTACGGCGCTGCCGATGCCGGTCTGGGTCACGGTGATCGCGAGCCCCAGAATTCCCGCCACATAGATACAGGTACGCATATTCACGCCGCTGGAAAACTCATCGCCGGTGATGAACCCCACGCGCGGGAGCAGCGTGACGCACGCCGCCGCCAGCCCGGTCCACGCCGGGCCGATACCGTGCCAGCTCTCGCTCACCCACATGATCAGCACCACGGCCAGCAGCCAGGCGAGACGTTTTTCCTCCCGGCTCATCGGCCCGGCGGGAGTCAATTCGCGCGGGGCATGAGGCTTGCCGGGAAAAAGCCAGCATATCAGCCCGATCAGCACCAGGCCTTTCAGAAGACCGAGCACCGGCGTGTGTAACAGCAGATATGGCAGATAGTTAAGATGAATGCCGTAAGAGCCTTCCGCCGCCCCGCTCATCACCAGGTTTGGCACGTTGGCGGGCAGAATGGTTGCCGACAGCTGAAAAGTGCCAAAACCCACCGCCAGCGCCAGTCCGTACCAGGCGCGCGTGCCGTCGTTGATCCCGGCCCGCGCCGCCATCGCCGCGACAATCGGCATCAATAGCGCAATGCGCCCCATGTTCGACGGCATGACAAACGCCAGCGCATAGCTCAGCAGTACCACGCTGCCGACCATCAGCGGCCAGGAGTCGGTGAGCCTGGCCGACAGCGCCCTCGCCGCCCGATCCGCCAGCCCGGTTTTGCGGATCGCCACGCCGAGCACAAATCCGCTGAACACCAGCCAGAAGGCCGAAGAGGCGAAGCCGCCAAAAATGACCTCCGGCGGGGCGATTTTTGCCACCATCGCCGCCGCGAAAAACAGCAGCGCGGTAATAAACTCCGGCAGCAATGACGTTGCCCAGAGCACGATGGTGACGCCAACAATCAGCGACGGAAGGAACAACGGGTGGGTAAACCAGAGCGACATGCCTGTCTCCTGACGATTTTTTCAGCAAGTCTACGGCGACAACCCTGCCCCGTAAACGCTAAATATTCACAGGTTATTTTAAGATCGCACACTCATGATCCTGAATTTCCTCGGCGGAGGCGCGGTTAAGCATCAGCAGATTGCGTCCGGTCGCCAGCAGGACAAAAGAGCCGTCCGCCTGTTTAACCATCGCCAGCGCATAGCGACCCATGTGATCGCGCGCGTCGGGTACCTCTTCCGCCAGCATTAAAAACGGACTGCGCTTCACCAGTTCGTTTTCGGTGACGCGACGGGCAAGATAGTCGTGTCCGCGCAAACCGCCAGGGAAGGGTAGCCAGCGGCTGCTGATCGCGGCACTGTGTTCATTGAGCAACGCGCGAATATCGGGCCGCAGACAGGAGATATGAACATGGAAATGGTTCTGGGAACGTCCGCTGCGGGAATTTATCGCCAGCGACACCGCGTCATCGGGAACGGGTGTGCCCCGGCGTTCACTCATAAACCGCCGCGCGCTCCACGCCTGCCAGAAAAAGTTTGGCGTTTGCGGCTCCAGCAACAGCGGGCTTTCCGTGCCATTGATTTTATAAGTGGGCATCAACAGGTACTGCAACGGGCCATTACGATCTTTGAATACCACGTAGCCGCTGCTGAGGTTCACCTCAGCGCAGGGTTGCTGATGGGGAATGCACTGTTCAGTGACGATCTGCCGCAGCGCGTTGGGGTTGCCGGCCTGTAGCCAGAGCCAGATGCCTGCCACGGCAGCAACAAGAATGATAAACAGCAGCAGGAGAAAAAAGCGAAGTCGTTTCATTGTACGTTCCGGAAAAATTTTTACCGGCAGGGTAACGCAAAATAATGACTAAATAAAAACACTGCCCGGATAACTTGCGTCGCCGGGCAGCAGGAGGAAGATTAACGCTTACTGATCTGGTCGAAGGTGCCGCCGTTAGCGAAGTGCTCTTTCTGCGCCTTCGTCCAGCCGCCGAACTCTTCATCAATGGTGAACAGTTTCAGTTTCGGGAACACGCTGTCGTATTTCTTCGCCACCTCGGCGTTACGCGGACGGTAGAAGTTTTTCGCCGCGATTTCCTGGCCTTCCGGTGAGTAGAGATACTTCAGATAGGCTTCGGCCACGGTTTTGGTGTCTTTCTTCTCGACCACTTTGTCGACCACGGAAACGGTCGGCTCGGCCAGAATGGATTCGCTCGGGGTGACGATCTCAAACTTGTCTTTACCCAGCTCGTTGGTCGCCAGCAGCGCTTCGTTTTCCCAGGCAATCAGCACGTCGCCAATACCGCGTTCCACGAAGGTGTTGGTCGCGCCGCGTGCGCCAGAATCCAGCACTTCAACGTTTTTAAACAGCGACTTCACGAAGTCCTGCGCTTTAGCCTGATCGTTGTTGTTGTGATGCAGGGCGTAGCCCCAGGCCGCCAGATAGTTCCAGCGTGCGCCGCCGGAGCTTTTCGGGTTCGGCGTGATCACCGACACGCCTGGTTTTATCAGATCATTCCAGTCGTGAATTTGTTTCGGGTTGCCTTTGCGCACCAGGAAAACGATGGTGGAGGTATAAGGCGCGGAGTTATCCGGCAGGCGTTTGATCCAGTTTTTGTCGATACGGCCACGTTCAGCAATCGCATCCACATCATAGGCCAGCGCCAGCGTCACCACATCGGCTTCAATGCCGTTGATAACCGAGGTCGCCTGTTTGCCTGAGCCGCCGTGCGACTGGCGGATCACGACGTTATCGCCGGTTTCCTGTTTCCAGTGAGCACTGAACGCTTTGTTGTACTGATCGTACAACTCACGCGTTGGATCGTAAGACACGTTTAATAACTGAATATCCTTCGCCAGAACACTGCCGGAGGCCAGCAGTAAAGTTAATCCCACGCCCCATTTGTTCATTGCTCACTCTCATATGTTGTTGTGTTGTGATGAAAGCAGCGTGCCAGAAAGCGAACCAAGGATTAAAGAATAAAAAAAGATTGGCTATAACATCGGGGAATAAGAAGAAAGTATCCCCCTCCGGGCGGAGAGGGATGCGAAAGCATTAATACAGTTTTTTCGCGCAGTCCAGCCAGTCGCCTTTAAACGGACGCTTCATGTTCTCGATCGCGTCAATGATGTCATGGTGCACCATTTTTTCGTTCTGGATCCCGACACAACGTCCGCCGTGGCCCTGCAACAGCAGTTCGATGGCGTAGCTGCCCATTCGGGAAGCCAGGATACGGTCGTAAGGTACCGGCGAACCGCCACGCTGAATATGACCCAGCACGGTGGCGCGGGTTTCACGCTGCGTTTCTTCTTCGATGTATTTCGCCAGCTCATCGATGTCGCAGATGTGTTCGGTGATCGCCACGATAGCGTGTTTTTTACCCTTCGCGATGCCCGCTTTGATTTCGTTAACCAGGTCTTCGCGGTTGAATTCCACTTCCGGCAGCACGATGAACTCGCAGCCGCCCGCGATAGCCGCAGCCAGCGTCAGGTCGCCGCAGTAACGGCCCATGACTTCAACGATGGAGATACGCTGGTGAGAAGAAGAGGTGTCACGCAGACGGTCAATCGCTTCAACAACCGTGTGTAGCGCGGTGAAGTAACCGATGGTGTAGTCAGTACCGGCAACGTCGTTATCGATGGTGCCTGGCAGACCGATGCACGGGAAGCCCATTTCAGTCAGGCGTTTCGCGCCCATGTAAGAGCCATCGCCGCCGATAACGACCAGCGCATCGATACCGCGTTTTTTCATGTTTTCGATAGCCACAGCGCGGATATGCTCTTCACGGAATTCCGGGAAGCGTGCGGAGCCAAGGAAAGTACCGCCACGGTTGATCATGTCGGACACGCTGTAACGGTCGAGCTGCACCATGCGATCTTCGTAAAGACCCAGGTAACCGTCATAAATACCACAAACTTCCAGGCCTTCCGTTAATGCCGCGCGCACAACGCCACGAATTGCAGCGTTCATGCCCGGCGCATCACCGCCACTTGTCAACACACCGATTTTCTTAATCATGACTACCTCTGAACTTTGGAATGCAAAATGAATTCTGTTGCCCGAAGCGACTCCCCCGAAGGAGTGAACAACGATGTTGCGAATAGTATATCAATATCTCTGTGCTGAATTGATTCAGGTCAGGCGAAATGGCGCTAATTTCTGTACAAAAAAGTGGCCTGACTCACTCTTTTACAACCGATCACAAAGCATTGATTGACGTACCCTTTTCCTGAGGTACTACCGAACAAGGATCCTGATGGATGATGACATCTGAGCCCGGAAAGCGTTGCAGGATCGCCTGCTCGACCTGTTCAGCCACCAGATGCGCCTGAACAAGCGGGAGATTGTCATCCATTTCCAAATGAATCTGTATAAAGCGGGTCGGCCCTGACTGCCGCGTGCGAAGGTCGTGCGCGCCGCTGACGCCAGGCCAGCGAGTGACGATTTCGAATATTTCCTGACGCTCGATGTCAGGCAACGCCCGATCCAGCAATGACTGGACCGCTTCATAGCCCATGCGTAGCGCGCTGTACAATATGTAAACACCAATGCCTAATGCAAATAACGCATCGGCACGGTGCCAGCCATACCAGGACAGGCCAAGGGCGATGAGAATAGCGCCATTCATCATAACATCAGACTGATAATGAAGCATATCTGCCCGTACCGCCTGGCTTTGGGTTTTTCTTACCACCCAGCGCTGAAAGGTGACGAGGATCACAGTGCTGAGCAGCGCAATCACCGTTACGACCACCCCGATACCGGGCGCATTCAGCGGTTCAGGGCGTGCCAGATGCTGTATGCCGGTCAAAAACAGGAACAGCGCTGAACCGGAAATAAACATACTTTGCGCCAGCGCGGCCAGCGATTCCGCCTTGCCGTGACCAAAGGTGTGCTCGTCATCCGCAGGCTGTAAGGAGTAACGCACGACCAGCAGGTTAGTCAGGGAAGCAGCAATATCGACCAGCGAATCGACCAGCGCCGCCAGAATACTCACCGAACCGGTGTGCCACCACGCGACGATTTTGATCAGCAATAACACGCTTGCGAGGATCGTCGCCGCGACCGCCGCCCGGCTGACCAGCCGTCCATAAGATTGATTCATAGAGACTCCTGCCAGAATACAGGAACCAGTATAACGGATGTAAAAAGCGTCATTGTGATGAAAAGACACATGGGAAGGCGTGAAATTGCAGGTTCAGAGGATGCCGGGGGTAAATTTTGGGCAAAAAAAAACCCCCACATCATGTGGGGGAAGACAGGGATGGTGTCTATGGCAAGGAAAACAGGGTGTTACTGGTTACTACCGGTACTGCTGCTACTCGATAACTTCAGCGACGAACTTTGCTGCATTCGCGCGACATCGCGCAGTTGTTCCATTCGCTGATCGTGTTTCTTGTGTAAAACCGCTTGCTGCTCTGGCGTTAGCAGGTGGTACATCTGATTGCGCACCCGGGCCATTTCGACCTGGCGAGCCACCTGTTCTTGTGCCATTTTTTCTGCCTGAGCACGCACTGCGTTTTCATCAAATTTTTGTGCGGTGACAAGGTCGTGCATTGTCTCCACGTCGTTCACATTCACCGGGGGCTGATCGTGCCGTGCCCGCTGCATGAGATCGCGTAACTGCTGTCGCTGATGTTCGGTTAAACTAATTCCATCAAACATGTTGCTCTGGCTGCTACGCTGAGTAAGTCCATCTGACGGATGCCAGTTATCGCCTGTTACGTCTGCAGTTGCCTGGCTGGCTGCACTGAATGCCAGGCTTGAGGCCATGACGGCAGCGGTAACATTGCGCATCACTTACTCCCAAAATCTTTTGTTTCGCGATTCAACGAGAGCCAGTGTACGGTTCAGGCTGAAAACTAGCGTCAGGGGGTGTAAAACAACGTAAAGTCATGGATTAGCGCGCCTTGATGACGTAATTTCTGCCTCGGAGGTATTTAAACAATGAATAAAATCCTGTTAGTTGATGATGACCGAGAGCTTACATCCCTGTTAAAGGAACTGCTCGACATGGAAGGTTTTGAGGTGTTGGTTGCCCATGATGGGGAACAAGCGCTCGACCTCCTTGACGACAGTATCGATTTACTTTTGCTCGACGTTATGATGCCGAAGAAAAACGGTATTGATACACTTAAAGAGCTTCGTCAGACACACCAGACGCCCGTTATTATGTTGACTGCACGCGGCAGCGAACTTGATCGCGTACTCGGCCTTGAGCTGGGCGCAGATGATTATCTGCCTAAACCCTTCAATGACCGCGAGCTGGTTGCGCGCATTCGCGCCATCCTGCGCCGTTCACACTGGAGCGAACAGCAGCAAAACAGCGATAACGGTTCCCCTACTTTAGAAGTTGACGCCTTAAGCCTCAATCCAGGCCGTCAGGAAGCCAGCTTTGATGGACAGTCGCTGGAACTCACCGGCACTGAATTCACGCTGCTTTATCTGCTGGCGCAACATCTGGGCCAGGTCGTTTCTCGTGAGCATCTGAGCCAGGAAGTGCTGGGTAAGCGCTTAACGCCGTTCGATCGCGCCATCGATATGCACATTTCCAACCTGCGCCGTAAATTGCCTGAACGCAAAGACGGACACCCGTGGTTTAAAACCCTGCGTGGTCGCGGCTATCTGATGGTTTCTGCTTCATGATTGGAAGTTTGACTGCGCGCATCTTTGCCATATTTTGGTTAACGCTGGCACTGGTGCTGATGCTGGTACTGATGGTGCCGAAGCTGGACTCTCGTCAGATGACGGAGTTGCTCGACAGCGAACAGCGCCAGGGCGTGATGATCGAGCAGCATGTCGAAGCGGAACTGGCCAATGACCCGCCGAACGACCTGATGTGGTGGCGCAGATTATTCCGCGCGATCGACAAATGGGCGCCGCCGGGACAACGCCTGTTGCTGGTGACCAGCGAAGGGCGCGTGATTGGCGCAGAACGTAGCGAAATGCAGATCATCCGTAACTTCATCGGGCAGGCGGATAACGCCGACCACCCGCAGAAGAAAAAGTACGGTCGGGTAGAGCTGGTAGGGCCATTTTCCATCAGGGATGGGGAAGATAATTACCAGCTCTATCTCATTCGTCCGGCCAGCAGCTCGCAGTCAGACTTTATTAACCTGCTTTTTGACCGCCCGTTGTTACTGTTGATTGTCACCATGCTGGTCAGCTCGCCATTGCTGTTATGGCTGGCGTGGAGCCTTGCCAAACCAGCACGTAAGCTGAAAAACGCCGCGGATGAAGTGGCACAGGGTAACCTGCGCCAGCATCCGGAACTGGAAGCCGGGCCGCAGGAATTCCTCGCCGCCGGGGCCAGTTTTAACCAGATGGTGACGGCACTTGAACGCATGATGACGTCACAGCAGCGCCTGCTTTCTGATATTTCGCACGAGCTACGCACCCCGCTGACGCGTCTGCAACTGGGCACCGCCCTGCTGCGTCGCCGTAGCGGTGAAAGCAAAGAGCTGGAGCGCATCGAAACCGAAGCGCAGCGGCTCGACAGCATGATCAACGATTTGCTGGTGATGTCGCGCAATCAGCAGAAAAACGCGCTGGTCAGCGAAACCATGAAAGCGAATCAGTTGTGGAGCGAGGTGCTGGACAACGCCGCGTTTGAAGCCGA
Organism: Enterobacter kobei; assembly: GCF_018323985.1. Lineage (GTDB taxonomy): Bacteria > Pseudomonadota > Gammaproteobacteria > Enterobacterales > Enterobacteriaceae > Enterobacter_D > Enterobacter_D kobei_A. The sequence continues at coordinate 4,488,716 of NZ_AP024590.1, forward strand.
ACAGATGGGCAAAACGCTGACGGTGACTTTCCCGCCGGGCCCCTGGCCGCTGTACGGTAACCCGAACGCGCTGGAGAGCGCGCTGGAAAACATCGTGCGGAATGCGCTGCGGTATTCCCATACGCAGATTGAAGTGGGATTTGCCGTGGATAAAGACGGCATCACCATCAACGTGGATGATGACGGCCCGGGCGTCAGCCCGGCAGATCGCGAACAGATTTTCCGGCCGTTCTACCGTACTGACGAGGCCCGCGACCGCGAGTCCGGCGGCACGGGACTGGGGCTGGCGATTGTTGAAACCGCCATCCAGCAGCACCGCGGCTGGGTGAAGGCGGACGACAGTCCGTTAGGCGGCCTGCGCCTGACCATCTGGCTGCCGCTGTATAACAAACGGGCCTGATGTATCCCCCTCTCCTTCACCGGGAGAGGGCAACGCCTGCTACCCGCGCAAACGCCGCGAACTGTCTTCGATCCTGCCGCTAATACGCCGTTTCTGCATCGTTCTTGCCCAGCTTACCGATAATCCTGCCGCTGACAGCAGGCGATGATACTGCTCATCGTCAAACGGTGTATGCCAGGCGATCACGCCAGCTTCGTGGACGCTAACATCACTGCATCGGGATACCAGCTCAAGCGGCGCATCGCTGAACACCTTCCCGCCCGCTACGATGCGATACAGCCAGCCGGTGTGACCGCGATCCTGCATCAGCGTTGCCATATTGGGAATGCCGAAGTGGAAGTTAAGCTTGAAGCACGGCGAGCGCGGCTGCGTCACCTGGATCAGCGCCTCGCCCCAGCGGAAGATGTCGCCGATATACACGTTCTTCTCCGTCAGCCCGACGGTCGAGAGATTCTCGCCAAACGCCGGCGCGACAAACAGTGCCGCCTGGTCCGGGAAATCCCGCGCCCACTGGGCGTAATGCTCACGGGGATAGTGGCATAACGCCCGGTCAGGGCCGCCGTGGATCTTTTTCTCCGCCTGCTGGTCATCCTTCAGGCCACGCTCTGTCAGCGTCAGTTCGCCATCCACCTGCACTTTCGCAATGGCGCTCGGACGGCTGCCCGGGTAATCGCGCACCTTGCCGGAAAACACCTCCATCGGATATTGCATATCGTCTCCCTTTGTCATGATCCCACTGCTGTTCAGGCTCGCCGGAAAAGCCGCGAAATACAATATTTTTGCGGCGTCAGCGCGCAAAAAAAGTATGTCACTGGCGTGAAAGGGATCAAGCCGTGCTATCACTTAGCTAACTTCTGAAACACCATTTCACATTCAAGGAGCCAATACTATGTCCAGTGCTGAGCGCTTCACGGGCGTCTGGTGCCCTGCCATTACGCCGATGGATACCGACGGCAAGATAGATCTCAACGGGCTACGCCAGCACCTCGCCCGCCTGACCGACGCCAAACTCGATGTCATTCTACTGATGGGCAGCATCGGCGAATTTGCTTCTTTTACGCTGGAAGAGCGGCTGTTACTGATCCGCGAAGCGCGGGCCATGTCGTCGTTGCCGATGGTGGTGAATGTCTCATCCACCTGCGTGAGCGACATACTGCGCATGGCGCAGGCGTCATTTGCGGCGGGTTACGAGGCGGTGATGATCCTGCCCCCTTACTACTACGGGCAGACATCTGCGCAACTGCTCAGCTACTACCGCGCACTCGGGCAGCAGCTGACGGGCAAATGGTTCGCCTATAACTTTCCGGCGCGAACCGGCTGCGATCTGACGCCGGAACTCATCGCCACGCTGGCGGCGGAATTCCCGGACTTCGCGGGCATTAAAGACACGGTGGATTGCCAGTCGCACACCCGCACGATGATCCTTGCCACCCGGGCGGTAAGGGATGATTTCGCCGTGCTCTCCGGCTATGACGAGTATTTTATACCCAACAAGCTGGCGGGCGGTGCCGGGGTGATTTCCGGGCTGAATAACATTGTGCCGGAGCTGTTCGTCCGTGCCCGTGAAGCCTTCGCTCACGGCGATCTGCAAAAGTTACAGCAGATTCAGCAGGAAATAGGCCGACTGTCGGCGATCTACGCCATCGGCGATGACTTCGTCACCACCATCAAAACCGTGGTGTCCCGCAAGTTTGGTTACTGCGGGACGACATCCCGTAACGCGGGCGGCACGCTGAGCGACGCGCAGATGCGGGCGATTGACGAGGTTTTCGGTCTGTAGCGGGCAAAAAAAGCCCCCGTCGGCTTAGCGACAGGGGCTGGATACGTTCACCAGCTGGTGATCAGGACTTATTTTTTAGCTGCGAAACGTGCCGCTGCTTCGTCCCAGTTAACCACTTCCCAGAACGCCTTGATGTAATCCGGGCGTTTGTTCTGGTATTTCAGGTAGTAAGCGTGTTCCCACACGTCCAGACCGATGATCGGGAAGCCGGATACGCCAGAGATCGCTTCACCCATCAGCGGGCTGTCCTGGTTGGCAGTAGATACTACGGCCAGTTTGTCGCCTTTCAGTACCAGCCACGCCCAGCCGGAGCCGAAACGGGTGGCAGCTGCTTTCTCGAACTCTTCTTTGAATTTCTCAACAGAGCCGAAATCGCGTTCGATAGCCGCTTTCAGGTCGCCCTGCAGGGTGGTACCGATTTTCAGGCCTTTCCAGAACAGGCTGTGGTTAGCGTGACCGCCCGCGTTGTTACGCAGTACGGTTTTTTTGTCTGCCGGCAGCTGATCCAGTTTGGTGATCAGCTCTTCAACCGGCAGGTTAGCGAATTCAGGCAGACTTTCCAGCGCTGCGTTAGCGTTGTTTACATAGGTCTGGTGGTGTTTGGTGTGATGGATTTCCATCGTCTGCTTATCGAAATGCGGTTCTAAAGCGTCGTATGCGTATGGCAGGGATGGCAGTGTATAACTCATATTCATCTCCATTATTGTCGGGCGGCTGAAGTGTTAACGCCGCGTAAGCAGTTGGTTCATTATAGTTAATTAAGTGGTATTGAAAATGTTTATCAATGCCGTAGTTTCTGTGTGGTTATAACTTTTCGTTATGACACTGTCAATTTCTGCGCTAAGCGCTGACGCCACTGGCTCGGCGTCGCGCCCGTTTCGCGGGTGAAAACGACGGAGAAATAGTTGCTGTCTTCGAAGCCGCAGCACATGGCAATTTCACCGATCAGCAACTCCGTGTGTTGCAGCAAATACTGGGCGTGGCAGATGCGCAGCTGGCGCAGATAGTTGTTGATGGTCATGCCGGTCTGGGTACGGAACTGCTGGCGAAGCGCGCGTTCGCTGCACTGGTTTTTCTCGCAGAACGCCTCCAGCGCAAAGGCCCGGTTGAGACTGCCTGCCAGCGCCGTGATGAGCCTGTCCAGCAGCGCCTCACTGGCCGTGGCCGACAGATTATCCGTGGCGTAGCGATGCCGTTTGAGCGTCAGGATCAGCTGCGCGAACAGCGCCTCCGCCAGCGGATCCGCCAGTTCATCGGTTCTGGCGCTCTCCTGCTCCAGTTGCGTGATCACCTGCCGCGCCTGCGTCATGCCGGTGCTGCCGAGCCGCCAGTGGGGCGACGACGTACCGCCCTGCAATCCCGGAATATGCGCGGCCCAGTCGAGCGCCAGCGTCAGGCGTTCCGGGCAGTAGATGATATTTTGCAGCACAAGATCATTGACCGAGGCATAAGAGTGGCGGTCTTCGGCGCGAATATAGAACAGATCGCCGCGGGTGATGCGATAAGGCCGGTCGTTCAGAATGTGCAGCCCGTTGCCGCGCCACACCAGCACCAGTTCATTAAACTCGTGGGAGTGTTCCGCAAAGACGTTTTGCGGGTAGCGATCCGCCACCGCCACCGCCTGTCCGGTACGGGCAAAAAAATCGGCTTTGCGAAGAATTAACTGGCCTGCCACAGGGTCACCTCAACAGCGATTAACCTTTCATTAGTAGCTGTTTTCTGGCGAAAATACGGTGATAAGTCTCTCGTTACGCGCAGCTACTGCAACAGCGTATCGCGGCCCTGGCGGATCTCGCGCGGCGACCAGTCAAATTCGCGGCGGAAAAGCGTCGCAAAGTGATTACTGTCGCCGAAACCACAGCGAAAAGCGATGTCAGTAACACTATGGTCGCTGTGGCGCAGCAAATGACGCGCTTTGATCAGCCGCAGGCGATTCAGATAGCGCTGTGGCGTCATGCCGGTGTACTGCTTGAGCTGGCGGTGCAGGGTACGCAGCGACAGCGAGAACTGATCCGCCAGCGACTCCCAGCACACCTCTTCCGCAAAGTGATCTTCCAGCCATGACATCAGTTGATTCAGGCGCGCGTCGTTATTCGCCGCCCCTTCCATCTGACTACTGCGGCGCAGCAAGACCAGCAGTTGCATAAAGAGGATTTCACGGTTTGCCCGCGAGGCCGTGTCGCTCACCACTTCCGCCGTTTCCATCTGCCCGACAATTTGCCTTATCTGTTGCAGCACGCCCTGATTCACGCGCCAGTGTGACGGATAGTGACCGTCCTGCTCCTGCGGCAGCAACTGGTTTAAGCCGGACAGGAACTGGAACGCGTCCGGCGAACGGTACAGCACATTGGTCAGGCACAGATTATCAGTGTGCTCATAAAGATGCCGGTCATGATCGCGTACAAAGCACACCGTGCCGCCGCTGATGGTATAGGGCTGACCATTGAAGACATGAATGCCGGTGCCGTGTTCGACGATCACAATCTCATGAAAATCATGATGATGTTCCGGAAACGCCGCCTGGGGCAGCCGGGGTTCAATAGCAACAGGCGTATAACCTGATGGAAAAAAGTCCACGCTGTGTAATACGGTCATAGTCACCCCTGTCGATGAGAAACGTTCTCAATATAGTAATTAACGCCCCCTGTTCTCACCTTGAATTTTTGACAGCAAAGCGCGCAAAGCCTGTCGATTTTTCAAGAAACTGTCGGAAATTTCAGGAAATGCGGCGGCGGTCACAGCCCCTTAAAAACCGCTGATAAGCGCAAACTGTGAACTCTCTCACGTTCATCTTTGGTTTCTTGCCAGCGGCGGTTTGGGCCTGTCACTGGCAAGAAGGTGATCCTGCTGGCCCTTTTTTAGACTGGCGGCAATGACTCACCAGAGGATCGCTCCATGACTTTTCGCCATTGCGTCGCTGTCGATTTAGGCGCATCAAGCGGCCGCGTAATGCTCGCCCGCTTCGACGTTGAGCCACGCACCCTTACGCTTCGCGAAATCCATCGCTTCAGTAACTGCCTGCAAAAAGTTGACGGCGTCGAGTGCTGGGACATCGACAGCCTGGAAGCGGAAATCCGCTGCGGGCTGGATAAAGTCTGTCAGCAGGGCATCGCCATCGACAGCATCGGCATTGATACCTGGGGCGTGGATTACGTACTGATTGATGCGCAGGGCGAGCGCGTCGGCCAGCCGGTTTCCTATCGCGACAGCCGTACCGATGGCGTGATGGCGCAGGCGGTAACGCAACTGGGAAAAGCCGATATTTATCGCCGCAGCGGCATTCAGTTTTTACCCTTCAACACGCTGTACCAGTTTAAAGCGCTACGCGATCAGCAGCCGGATCTGACGGCGCGCGTCGCCCATGCCCTGCTGATCCCCGACTATTTCAGCTTCCGGCTGACCGGCAAGCTCAACTGGGAATACACCAACGCCACCACCACGCAGCTGGTGAACATTCACACCGACAGCTGGGACGACACGCTGCTCGACTGGGCGGGCGTACCCGCCGCCTGGCTCGGCACGCCAACGCATCCGGGTAATGTGATCGGCCACTGGGCTGGCGTACCGGTGGTCGCCGTCGCCAGCCATGACACCGCCAGCGCGGTGATCGCCGCGCCGCTGGCCGGAAAAGACGCGGCTTATTTATCCTCCGGCACCTGGTCGCTGATGGGCTTTGAAAGCAAAACGCCTTACACCAGCGATGAGGCGCTGGCCGCCAACATCACCAACGAAGGCGGCGCGGAAGGCCGTTATCGCGTGCTGAAAAACATCATGGGCCTGTGGCTGCTGCAACGGGTACTGAAAGAGCAGAACGTCAGCGATTTGCCGGATCTGATCGCCCGCACCGCGGCGCTGCCCGCCTGCCGTTTCGTGATCAACCCGAACGACGATCGCTTTATTAACCCGGAAAACATGAGCCGCGAATTGCAGGCGGCCTGCCGGGAAACCGGCCAGCCCGTACCGCACACCACCGCCGAACTGGCGCGCTGCATTTTTGACAGCCTGGCGCTGCTGTATGCCGATGTACTGCGTGAACTGGCGCAGCTTCGCGGCAAGCCGTTCAGCCAGCTGCATATCGTCGGCGGCGGCTGCCAGAACCAGTTGCTCAACCAGCTTTGCGCCGATGCCTGCGGCATCACCGTGGTGGCCGGCCCCGTTGAAGCCTCCACGCTCGGCAACATCGGCGTGCAGTTAATGACGCTGGACGAACTGAGCAGCGTCGACGCTTTCCGTGAGGTGGTGACATCCAGTTACATCCTCACCACTTACGCCCCTCATCCTGATAATGAAATTGCTCGCTATGTTGCGCAGTTTCAGCAAAAACGACCAACAAAGGAGCTTTGCGCATGACCACTCAACTTGAACAAGCCTGGGAACTGGCAAAACAGCGCTTCGCCGCGGTGGGCATTGATGTCGAGGCGGCGCTGAGCCAGCTCGATCGCCTGCCGGTGTCCATGCACTGCTGGCAGGGCGATGACGTCGCCGGGTTTGAAAACCCACAGGGCGGTCTGACGGGCGGCATTCAGGCGACCGGTAACTATCCGGGCAAGGCGCGCAATGCGGCAGAGTTACGCGCCGATCTGGAGCAGGCGCTGAGTTTGATCCCCGGCCCTAAACGCCTGAACCTACACGCTATCTATCTGGAATCCGACGAGCCGGTGGCGCGCAATGCCATCAAGCCTGAACACTTCGAAAACTGGGTGAAATGGGCAAAAGCGAATCAGCTGGGGCTGGATTTCAACCCGTCATGTTTCTCGCATCCGCTGTCAGCCGATGGTTTTACGCTGTCCCACGCTAACGATGAGATCCGCCAGTTCTGGATCGACCACGTGAAAGCCTGCCGTCGCGTGTCGGCGTATTTCGGCGAGCAACTGGGCACGCCGTCGGTGATGAACATCTGGATCCCGGACGGCATGAAAGATGTCACCGTTGACCGCCTCGCGCCGCGTCAACGCTTGATCGCCGCGCTGGACGAGGCGCTGAGCGAAAAGCTGAGCCTGGCGCATCACATTGATGCGGTGGAGAGCAAGCTGTTCGGCATCGGTGCCGAGAGCTATACCGTCGGCTCTAACGAGTTTTACATGGGTTACGCCACCAGCCGCCAGACCGCGCTGTGCCTGGACGCCGGACACTTCCACCCGACCGAAGTCATCTCCGACAAAATCTCCGCCGCCATGCTCTACGTGCCGCGCCTGCTGCTGCACGTCAGCCGCCCGGTGCGCTGGGACAGCGATCACGTGGTGCTGCTGGATGACGAAACCCAGGCCATCGCCAGTGAAATCGTCCGCCATAACCTGTTTGACCGCGTACACATTGGCCTCGACTTCTTTGATGCCTCCATCAACCGCATCGCCGCCTGGGTGATCGGCACCCGCAACATGAAAAAAGCTCTGCTGCGCGCCCTGCTGGAGCCAACCGCCGAGCTGCGCCGTCTGGAAGCGAGCGGCGATTACACCGCGCGCCTGGCGCTGCTGGAAGAGCAGAAATCGCTGCCGTGGCAGGCGGTGTGGGAGATGTATTGTCAGCGCAACGACACGCCGATCGGCAGCCAGTGGCTCGACAGCGTGCGGGCCTATGAGAAAACCGTTTTAGCGGAACGCCAGTAAAAACACCGCCCGGCGGCGCTCCGCTTGCCGGGCCTACACGTAAGCGTAGGCCGGGTAAACGTAGCCGCCGCCCGGCATTCAGGTAAATGTAGGCCGGGTAAGCGTAGCGCTACCCGGCATTTTCAAAGGAACCACAAGACTATGCAGAACATCACCAACGCCTGGTTTGTCCAGGGGATGATCAAAGCCACCACTGACGCCTGGCTGAAAGGCTGGGACGAGCGTAACGGCGGCAACCTGACGCTGCGCCTGGATGAGGCGGACATCGCCTCCTTTACCGCTGATTTCCATAAAACGCCGCGCTATATCGCCCTCAGCCAGCCGATGCCGTTGCTGGCTAACACACCCTTTATCGTCACCGGCTCCGGTAAATTCTTCCGTAACGTGCAGCTCGATCCCACCGCTAACCTCGGTATCGTTAAAGTGGACAGCGACGGCGCGGGCTATCACATTCTCTGGGGCCTGACCAACGATGCGGTGCCAACCTCCGAGTTGCCCGCGCACTTCCTGTCGCACTGTGAGCGCATCAAAGCGACCCAGGGTCGCGATCGCGTGATCATGCATTGCCACGCCACGAATCTTATCGCCCTGACCTATGTGCTGGAAAACGACTCCGATTTCATTACCCGCAAACTGTGGGAAGGCAGCACCGAATGTCTAGTGGTGTTCCCGGACGGCGTCGGCATTCTGCCGTGGATGGTGCCGGGCACCGACGAAATCGGCCAGGCCACCGCCGCGGAAATGACGAAACATTCGCTGGTGCTGTGGCCGTTCCACGGCGTCTTTGGTAGTGGCCCGACGCTGGATGAAGCCTTTGGCCTGATTGACACCGCCGAAAAATCCGCTGAAGTGCTGGTGAAGGTGTATTCAATGGGCGGCATGAAACAGACCATCACCCAGGAGGAGTTAATCGCCCTCGGCAAACGCTTTGGCGTAACGCCGGTGCAGTCCGCTTTAGATTTGTACAAATAACAACATCGCGCCCCGCTCACGCAGACGGGGCGAATACCACCTGCCATCCCTACAAAACTCACTCGTGGAGTACAAGCAATGAAAATTAAAGCAAGCTTAATCCTCACCGTTGCTGCACTAGCGTTGTCCGGTTCCGCATTAGCAGAAGTCAAAATCGCCCTGGTAGCAAAATCACTGGGCAATGGTTTTTTCGAAGCAGCAAACGTCGGCGCGCAGGAAGCCGCCAAAGAGTTAGGCGATGTAAAAGTCATTTATACCGGCCCGACCACCACCACCGCCGAAGCGCAGATCGAAGTGCTGAACGGCTTGATCGCCCAGGGGGTGGATGCGATCGCCATCTCCGCCAACGATCCTGACGCCGTCGTGCCGGTACTGAAAAAAGCGATGCAGCGCGGTATCAAAGTCGTCTCCTGGGATTCCGGCGTGGCGAAAGCCGGTCGCCAGATCCACCTGAACCCGTCCAACAATGCGCTGATTGGCGAAACCAACGTCAAGCTCGCCGCCGAAGCGCTGAAAGCGCTGAACGTCGAGAAAGGCGATGTGGCGATCTTAAGCGCTACGCCGACCTCCGCGAACCAGAACACCTGGATTGCGGAAATGAAAAAGGTGCTGCCGAAATATCCGTCCGTCAATCTGGTGACCACCGCCTATGGCGACGATCTGTCTGACAAGAGCTACCGCGAGGCGGTCGGCCTGCTGAAAACGTACCCGGATCTGAAAGTGATCGTTTCGCCCTCCTCGGTTGGCATCGTGGCGGCAGCGCAGGCGGTGAAGGATCAGGGCAAAATCGGCAAAGTGTACGTGACCGGGCTGGGCCTGCCGTCTGAAATGGCGGGCGCGGTGAAATCCGGCGCGACGAAAAGTTTCGCCATCTGGAACCCCATTGACCTGGGCTATGCCGCCACTTACCTGGCGGATGATTTAGTGAAAGGCAGCGCCACCAAAACCGAGGCCAGCATGGGCAAACTCGGCAAGGTGAAACTGGATGCGGACGGCAGCGGCGCGATGGCCGAGCCGTTCGTCTACGATGCCAGCAATATTGATAAGTTCTCCAAAATTTTCTGATCCGTTTTCTGACATACGGCGGGTGGCGCTGCGCTTACCCGCCCTACAAGAATGCTCTTCACGCGGAGAACTATCATGACGGCATCCACCCCTCTGCTGTCGCTCAAGGGCATCACCAAGGTTTTCCCTGGTGTGCGCGCCCTTGAGAACGTGCAGCTTGATCTCTGGCCCGGCAAAGTCACCGCCCTGATCGGTGAAAACGGCGCGGGCAAGTCAACGCTGGTCAAAGTAATGACCGGCATTTATCAGCCTGAAGAAGGCGAGATCCTCTATAAAGCCATTCCGATTAACCTGCCGGGGCCGGAAGCGGCACACAAAGTCGGCATTACCGCGATCCATCAGGAAACCGTGCTGTTCGATGAGCTGTCGGTGACGGAAAACATTTTTGTCGGTCAGTATCTGCATAAAGGCTTCCTGAAGAAGCTGGACTGGCCCGCCATGCACCAGAAAGCGCAGGCCATTCTGACCCGCCTGGAAGTGCAGATCGATCCGCGTGCGACGTTGAAAACCCTGAGTATTGCCCAGCGTCATATGGTCGCCATCGCCCGCGCGCTGTCTTTTGACGCGCAGGTGGTGATCCTTGATGAACCTACAGCCGCCCTGTCGCAGCACGAGATTCTGGAGTTTTATCAGATCGTTGAACGCCTGAAACAGGAAGGCAAAGCGATCATGTTTATCTCGCACAAGTTCGATGAAATCTTCGAGCTGGCGGATCACTACACCATTTTGCGTGACGGCGTGTACGTCGGCTCAGGCGCAATGAGCGATATCACCGAAGAGCGCATGGTGGCGATGATGGTAGGCCGCGCCATTACCCAGACTTACCCGAAAGTGGCCTGCGAGCCGGGCGACACGGTGCTGGAGGTCAACGATCTCTGCCATCCTACCGAATTCGCGCACATCAATTTTTCCCTGCGCAAAGGGGAAATTCTTGGCTTTTACGGGCTGGTGGGTGCCGGGCGAACCGAACTGATGCAGGCGCTCTCCGGCGTGTCGCGTCCGTCATCCGGCGAGATCGTGCTGAACGGCAAAGTGATGCAGTTCCACCAGCCTGCCGATGCCATCAACGCCGGTATCGTCTGCGTGCCGGAAGAGCGCCAGAAACAGGGGGCGATCATCGAACTGCCCATCGCCCAGAACATCAGCCTGCCGCAACTGGGCAAGCTCAATCCCAACGGTGTGCTGAACGACGCCAGGGAGTGGGCGCTGGCGGACGACTACGCTCGTCGCTTGCAGGTGAAAGCTTTTAGCTGGAAACAGCCGGTGGAAACCCTCTCCGGCGGCAACCAGCAGAAAGTGGTGATCGGCAAATGGCTCGCCACCCATCCGGACGTGATCATCCTTGATGAACCCACCAAAGGCATCGACATCGGCTCCAAAGCCGCCGTGCACCAGTTTATGTCCGAGCTGGTCGGGCAAGGCCTGGCGGTGATCATGGTGTCGTCAGAGTTGCCGGAAGTGATGGGCATGGCCGACCGCATTATCGTCATGCATGAAGGGCTGATGGTCGCGGAATACCGCGCCGGCGAAGCCACGGCAGAAACCATTGTCAGCGCCGCCAGCGGTGCAGGTCAGGAGGCGGCATAATGTGGCAACACCTGCTTAAAAACCGTGAAGCGCTGCTGGCCGCGGTGATCGTGCTGATGGTCGCGGCCATCGGCAGCCGCGTGCCGTCGTTTATCGCTCCCGCCAATCTGGTGGAGATGTTCAATGACACCGCCATTCTGGTGATCCTCGCGCTCGGTCAGATGATGGTGCTGCTGACCAAAGGCATTGATTTGTCGATGGCGGCTAACCTGGCGCTGACCGGCATGATCGTCGCCCTGCTCAACTTCCACTATCCCGCCATTCCCGTCTGGGCGTTACTGCTGCTGGCCACCGGACTCGGGCTGGTAATGGGCATCATTAACGGCCTGCTGGTGTGGAAAATGGGCATCCCGGCGATTGTGGTGACCCTTGGCACCATGAGCATCTACCGCGGCATTATTTTTCTGCTCTCCGACGGCGGCTGGATCAACTCTCACCAGATGAGCAGTGATTTTCTCGGCCTGCCGCGAGCCGCCGTGCTGGGGCTGCCGCTGCTGAGCTGGTGTGCGGTCGCCGCGCTGTTGCTGGTCGGCTACTTCCTGCGCTACAGCCGCACCGGACGTGCGCTCTACACCGCAGGCGGCAACGCCACCGCCGCGTATTACACCGGTATCAACGCTGGCAAGATGCAGTTCGTCAGCTTCTGCTTATCCGGAGCGCTGGCCGGTTTCTGCGGCTATCTGTGGATCTCCCGTTTCGCCGTGGCCTATGTCGATGTGGCGAATGGTTTCGAGTTACAGGTGGTCGCCGCCTGCGTCATCGGCGGCATCAGCACCATGGGCGGCACCGGGCGCGTCCTCGGCTGTCTGTTCGGCGCGCTGTTTCTGGGCGTCATCAATAATGCGCTGCCGGTGATCGGTATCTCGCCCTTCTGGCAGATGGCGATTTCCGGGGCGGTGATCGTCATTGCGGTACTGCTGAACGAGCGCGGTAACACGCGCAAAGGACGGCTGATCCTGCGCGACGCCGCGCTGGCGCGTCAGAAACTGGCGGTGAAATCATGAGCAAAATGCTGACCACTGACGAAATGAGTACCAGGCCCGCTACTACACCGTGGCTGAAACGCCTGCTGTGCTGGGAGGGGTTTTTACTGGCGGTGACGGCGGCGGTCTTTATTGCCAATGCCCTCGCGTCGCCCTATTTCCTCAACATCTGGAATCTGTCGGACGCGACCTTCAACTTTACGGAAAAAGCGATCATCGTGCTGCCGATGGCGATGCTGATCATCGCCCGTGAAATTGACCTGTCCGTCGCCTCGACCATCGCCCTCAGCTCCACGGTAATGGGATTCTGCGCACAGGCGGGGGTTGATACGCCGCTGCTGGTCTGCGTCGGGCTGGGCGTCGGCCTGCTGTGCGGGCTGTTCAATGGCGTGCTGGTGACGCGCTTTAACTTGTCCTCCATCGTCATCACCATCGGCACCATGAGCCTCTATCGCGGCATCACTTACATTTTGCTCGGCGATCAGGCGCTGAATGCGTATCCGGAAAGTTTTGCCTGGTTCGGTCAGGGCTATGTGTGGGGCGCGCTGTCCTTTGAGTTTGCCCTGTTCATCGTGCTGGCGGGTGTGTTTGCTTTCGTACTGCACCGCACCAACTTTGGCCGCCGGACCTACGCCATCGGCAATAACCCGACGGGTGCCTGGTATTCCGGCATCAATGTGAAACGTCACAACCTGGTGCTGTTTGCGCTGGTGGGTCTGATGGCAGGCCTGGCCTCGGTGCTGCTCACCTCGCGTCTCGGCAGTACGCGCCCGACCATTGCCACCGGCTGGGAGCTGGCGGTGGTAACCATGGCGGTGCTCGGCGGCGTCAATATTCTCGGCGGCTCCGGCAGCATGGTCGGCGTCATTATTGCCGCGTTCCTGATGGGATTAGTCACCTTTGGCCTCAGCCTGCTTAACGTGCCGGGCATCGTGATGTCGATCATCATCGGCGCAATGCTGATTGTGGTGATTTCCCTGCCGATTATTACGCGACGGATTATGCAGCGAAGACGAATTTAATGGCCGGGTGGCACTGCGTTTAACCGGCCTACGATGTAGGTCCGTGCAAGCGCAGCGCCGCCGGGCATAAAAAATCACAGCACTCTGAGGAGATTTATCATGAGCTTTATGTTGGCACTTCCCAAAATTAGCCTGCATGGCGCGGGGGCAATCGGCGACATGGTTAACCTGGTCGCGGGCAAACAGTGGGGCAAGGCGCTGATCGTTACCGACGGACAGCTGGTAAAGCTGGGCCTGCTGGACAGTCTGTTTAGCGCGCTGGATGCGCACCAGATGTCGTACCATCTTTTCGACGCGGTTTTCCCGAACCCGACCGAAGCGCTGGTGCAGGAAGGTTACGCCGTGTATCAGGATGCCGAATGCGATTATCTCATCGCCTTTGGCGGCGGTAGCCCCATCGATACCGCGAAAGCGATAAAAATCCTCACCGCGAATCCTGGCCCGTCCACCGCCTATGCCGGCGTCGGGAAAGTGGTGAATGCCGGTGTGCCGCTGGTCGCCATCAACACCACCGCGGGCACCGCCGCCGAGATGACCAGCAACGCAGTGATCATCGATTCCAGCCGTCAGGTAAAAGAGGTGATTATTGATGCCAACATTATTCCTGATATTGCCGTGGACGATGCCAGCGTGATGCTGGAGATCCCGGCTTCCGTCACCGCCGCAACCGGCATGGATGCACTCACTCACGCGGTGGAAGCCTATGTTTCCCTCGGCGCGCACCCGCTCACCGATGCCAACGCGCTGGAAGCCATCCGCCTGATCGCCCAGTGGCTGCCGCAAGCGGTGGAGGACGGACATAACCTGGAAGCCCGCGAGCAGATGGCCTTCGGGCAGTATCTGGCGGGTATGGCTTTTAACAGCGCCGGACTGGGACTGGTGCACGCGCTGGCGCATCAGCCGGGGGCGACGCACAACCTGCCGCACGGCGTCTGTAACGCCATCCTGCTGCCGATCATCGAAAACTTTAACCGCCCCAACGCCGTAGCGCGTTTTGCCCGCGTGGCGCAGGCGATGGGCGTCGACACGCGCGGCATGAGCGATGACGCCGCCAGCGAAGAAGCCATTATCGCCATTCGCGCGCTGAGCACTCGCGTCGGCATTCCATCCGGCTTCAGCCAGTTGGGCGTCACCAAAGACGACATAGAAGGCTGGCTGGATAAAGCCCTCGCCGATCCCTGTGCGCCGTGCAACCCGCGCACCGCCAGCCGCGATGACGTGCGCGAGCTGTATCTGGAGGCGTTATGATCCGCAAAGCCTTTGTCATGCAGGTTAATCCTGATGCCCACGAGGAGTACGAGCGCCGCCATAATCCCATCTGGCCGGAGCTTGAATCGGTGCTAAAAGATCATGGCGCGCACCATTACGCCATTTACCTCGATAAATCCCGCAACCTGCTGTTTGCCACCGTCGAGATCGAATCCGAAGAACGCTGGAACGCCGTTGCCCACACAGAGGTATGCCAGCGCTGGTGGGAGTATATGTCCGCCGTAATGCCGTCAAACCCGGACCACAGCCCGGTCAGTAGCGAACTGAAAGAAGTGTTTTATCTGGCGTGATAGATAACGCCCGGCAGCGCTTGCCGGGCGTGTTAATGAATCTGTCAGACAGTATTTAAAGACGTTTTGATAATTCTCTTCTCGCCAGCTCAGCGATAAAACCGCTACGGCTGGTGTAGTCTTTGTTACTGACGACATAAGCATCTATTCTTCTTAACAAATTTTGCGGCAAGGTAATATTCAATTTCACCGCTTTGCCATCGTATTTTGAAGTATCAATATCCACGATCCCCCACATACCGCCCTGGCAATCTTCATCATCTTTATGATCGTTCATCGTACCTGCTACAGGTACGTCTTTTCCTTTCTCACTTCGGTACTCCAGATATGCATCAATAGCTGCATGAGCATCAGCGATCGCATCATCAATGGTATCACCAGCGAAATAGCATCCAGCCAGATCGGGCACAAAGCCAGAGAAAGTGCCGCTTTCGGTCTGATGTAAATAAACTGGATATTTCATGGTTTTTCCTCATTTACTGAACGTGTTCCCAACCTGTTTTTTTAGTGGTTACTATACCCACCACAATTATTGTGGGTCAAGCATTTGGTGGGTATGGTGGGTATTGAAATTAATGATCCGTGCGGGCATTTATTTCACTACCCCCATCTCCCCCGACTCCAGATTAATATGGAAATTACGCGCCGGGTTGCCGTGCAGGTAGGTGTTGATCACCGCAAAAATACTGCCGAAGCGAAGCCGGAACATATCTTCAAATGTGCTGTGCGGGCTGAGCGGTAAACTGGCGGGCGTTAAACGGCTCGCCAGCGCGCCCGTCAGGAGTTGGTACTGCCGCAAACGGTCGGCGGGAATATCCGCTAAGGCCAGCTCATCTGCATTGCGTAAACGGTAGAAATCCACCGCCAGCTCAAAACCGTTCCAGCGGGCAAAATCCTGGTGATTCATCCCCGCGCGTTGTGCCAGCGCCTGCGCTTTTTGCCGTGCTGCTTCCCAGGCCGCGCCGCTTTTTTTGCCGTCATATTCGCCTTGATTGAGCTGGCTTATGATCAGCATCTCCTCGCCGTTTAGCGTAAACAGCATCTTACGCAGATCCTCCGGCCACTCCTCCGGCAGAAAACGCAGGCGGGCGAGTTCGGTGATATGCCAGTTAGTAAAGGCGTAATAGCTGTCGGCCTGCAAAATGGCGCGGTTCCACAAATGGGGGGAGTGCGTGGCGTTCAGGTGATCCCACTCCTGCTGATAGTGCTCAAACAGTTCGTTAAAGCGCGGAACCTCTTTGACGATCACCGTTTCTACGTCGATCTCCGTCGGGCTGGTAAAGTTAAGGATTTTATAGGCCGGAACATAGGCCGCCAGCGACGGGGCCTGAATGTTGAACAGCAGGCTGCCATCGGCATAACGACGCACGCCGGTATCGTTAAAATGCATATGACCGCCGACATGCACGCCAATACCGGTTTTTGCCAGCGCGTGGCTGGTATCTTCGCGCGGCGCGCGGGCAAGCTGGAATTTGCCCTCGCCAAAGATGTCAGCAAGATCCGCAGCCGCGTCGTTATCAAATTCCACCATCGGGAAATGGCTGAAGGTGACCAGCGTTTTATTCAGCTTCCTGGCGCGCTGTGCAACGTCCGCCATCCAGGCAACGGTCTGCTGTTTGTGCGTCAGCATGCTGTTGTAGCCCGCCTCGCCGGAGCCTGAAAAACGCGGCTTATCCGTGCGGGCGTCGGCGGCGGGCAGATAGACATTGGCGTCCACTGCCAGCAACCATAAACCAGGCACCGGCTCCACCAGATAACTGCTGTCGGCGACGGTAAAGCATGGGCCGTAACCGGGCTTTTTATAGATCCCGCCCGTTCCCTGCGCGCAGATTTCATACTGCCGCTGGCTGAAATCGCTGGCCTGCTGCGCCGCCTGGTAGCGGTAATTTTCCACGCCATATCGGGAGTACGGCGTTTCCCAGTACAGATCGTCCGGCGAAGGATTGATGCCGAAATCCCCCATCGCCGTCATGATCGCCTGATAACCCCCGCTGACCATCTCTTCGCTGCAAATTGTCGGCAGTTCGGCATCGGTTTTGATCCGCGCCGTAGCGCCCTGATAGCCCTGACACTCTTTTGCGCCACGACTGAAAATACGCTGGGTTTTGCCCTCCTCGCCCAGAAAATCCTCCTCACCGCCGGGCGTGGTAAAAGGGCGATTCGGATCGTGGTTGCCGGGCGTGGCAAAAAAGCGCATGCCGTATTTTTGCTCATACTCGTGCAGTAGTTTTACCAGCCCGCGCACATGATAGGGCTGCCCGTCATCGCTGAAATCCCCCGGCAGCGCCAGCCATTTGATGCCCCGCTTTCCGGCATCATCCAGCGCGGCACGCAGCGCAAAATAGTTCTCATTGAACAGCCGCGTGGAGGTCAGTTGCGCATACATCGTGCGGATAATGGCGGGCTTGCCGCTTTTGCTGTTTTTCAGGCCGCTAAAAGCCTGGTCCGCAAACTCGCCGTATACATCGTGAAAGTGGATATCGGGCATAAAAGCGACACGGTACTGATAGGTTTCCGCCGCCGGTGACGTACCGCTGGCGATCAGCAGCAAAGACGTGCCCAACCTGAGTAACCTTTTCATATGTCCTCCGGATGAAGATCAAGCTGCCAGCTAACAGGCGTGCCGGGCGGTACGTCGTCGTCAGCAGGCTGCGCGGGGGTTTCTGCGAGGGTGATTTTTTGCCAGATCCCCGCTACGTCAGGCGCCGTATTCGGCAGCGGTTGCAGGCCGGGATTCCAGCCGCGCAAGACCAGCGCCTCGCCCTGCTGGGCTTTTTTCAGCGTGCTGAAATGCAGGGCGCAGTCCCAGGTAAGCAGGCTGTAATGTGCGGGAAAGCGGATACCGTGCGGATTGGTGCGAAAACGTGACCAGCCTGAGTCCAGATAGCCGCTGGCCGGGGTGCGCCAGTGCTCCACCGCACGCCAGAAATCCTCACTCTGCCCCTGCGCCATCGGCAGCACGGCAAAATGAAAAGACAGCGGCCCCTGAATTTGTGAGTCCGGCGATGGCAGCACCATGCCCGACGCGCGCCCTGGCCGCCAGGGAAGATCCGGCAAACCGAGCCAGCCGACGCTGCGAAACAGCGTGAGGGCGATAACGCCGGTCTGTTCCGCCGGGAGTTCATATTCCCGTAAGCCCGCCGTCACCACCGCCAGTCCGCGAGTCTCATTGTGCAGCATCACCAGGCTTTGCATCGGCCACAGTGAAGCGGGCGCTTCGGTCCAGTTTTCCCCCTGCCAGCGTTGCAACGCGGCGGGCCGGTTTTCGCGTTTGATCAGGCCAAAGGGCTGATCGGCAAAGTGGAACGTCTGCGCGATGCCCACCGGGATTTCCACCTGTAAGCGGTGATCGCGCAGGGTGTTGTTAACCTCAATGGCGACATCGAGCCACGGGGCGTCATGGGGCAGCGAGACGGTCATCGACACCGCCAGCGTGGCGTTGCACTGCCGCGCTGCGCGCGCCGTGGCATCGGCGGGGGCCGGGATCAGCCAGCGCAGCGTCAGGGTATCGTTCAGCGCTCCGCGCTCGCCGTGCGCCTCCTGTAAACCGCCGTCGCTGGTGACGCGCCAGTCCTCTGCCGGCGGCGAATAGTTGTAGTTATCCCCGGCGTCGCCGCCGTCCACCAGCCGCAGTACCTGCGGGTAACGCTGCTGGCTGCGTTTATCGATAAGCGTCAACTGGTCGCCGTCGATCTCCAGCCGCAGCCACGGATTTTCCAGAGCGCGAAGGGGTTCACAGCAGTGATCAAAGCCCGCGGGCTGCCCCTCCTGCAAATACAGCGTGCGATAGCCGCAGGCGGGCAACGCCTGTGCCGCCAGCACAATCTCGCATTTACGATACCAGGTGGTGGAGGTGCTGTTCGCCAGTTCCTGCACGATGATCGACATGTCCTGCGGGGTATCCCGCAGCAACTGCCAGCGGCAGGGCGTGCCGTCTTCCTCAACGATGCGAAAATCCTCATGCGGGGTGTAAAGCGTCAGCGTGACCTGCGCATCCCGGACGTGGGGCAGCGGATTAAAGAGGATGATTTTTTTGCCGACCTGCCGGGCGCTGATCCCTTCAGCGAGCATTTTCATATTCAGATCAAACAGCTGCTGCGCGCTTTCCAGTCCGTCCGTTAACCGCGCTTTCACCATGCTGTTGACACGATCGGCATTACAGCCGCCGATGCTGTCATGGGCGTGGGATTTCATCGCCTCACGCCAGATCGTCTCCAGCGCCTGCTGCGGATACGGCAGCCCAAGCTGTCTGGTCACCGCCAGCAGCGGCTCCAGCGACTGGCTGACAAACTGCTCCAGCCGGGCGTTGAGCAGCTTGATGTCCATACGCGTGGAAAAAATACCGCGATGGATACGCATATATTTCGGGCTGAGCAGTTCGCCCCGGAATTCGGGCAAGGGTTTTTCACCGTCGCGCAGCGTGGCAAAAAAGGCGCTGAAGCTGCTGCGAATAAAGCGGTACTCCTGCTGACGGGCATTGAGCCGATCCAGCATCGCCGGGACGGCGTATTCGAAAGGCGACTGATCGTTACCGTTCGGCAGCAACAGCGCGTCGGTGAGCGAAAAGCGCGCCTGTTTTTCGAGGATAGCGGGCAGCACGCGCCCCGCCTGTTCTACGTCGTCCGGCAGCCATTTGGCGCAGCCGTAACCCCACGGCAGCACCGCAGTGGTGACGCGGCTGCCGCCCTGCGCTACCCAGTTGAATTCACTGCTGGCGACATCGTGCTCGCACCAGCCGCGCCAGATCACCGCCGCGTCGATGGCAAATTCACGTAAAAACAGCGGCAGTTGCGCGCTCTGGCCGAAGGAGTCCGGCACGTAGCCCACTGGCATAGCACTGCTCCCCCACGCCTCGCAGTCGGCTTTGCCCAGCAGCAAATTGCGCGTGATAGACTCCGCGCCCACCACCAGAAAATCCGTCTGCGTATACCATGGGCCGATGAGGATGCGCCCCTGGCGGATCAGCGACTGTAGCCGGTCGCGCTGTTCCGGCGCGACGCGCAGATAGTCCTCCAGCACCACCGTTTGCCCGTCCAGCACAAAAGGGCCGAGGGTGGTGTCCTGCTCCAGACGGTTAAGCAAATCATGCATAAAGTAATAGAGCACCATGCGCGAGTCGTTCTCGGTGAAATACCATTCGCGATCCCAGTGAGTGTGCTGAATTAAATGTACGGTCTTCATCAGGCGTACCTTTTCCTTAACGAGGGGACGGCCTTAGCGACCGGCTTTAAATTTCGGCGCGGCGGCGACGGGTTTGTTTTCCGGTTCGTTCTCACTGCGAAAGACCAGCAGTGAGCCAACGGCAATAATGGCAGAGCCGGTGGCAATCGACAGCACGTACACCGGCCAGTGACTCACCGCCAGCCAGCCATAAAAGCCGGAGATCGGCGCATGGTTGACCGCCCCCAGCCCGACGGCCATTGCCGCGCCAGTGGCAGATCCGACGACGTTAATAATGATGATTTTCGGGTTGGCGAGCGCAAAGGGGATCGCCCCTTCCGAGACGCCGATAAGCCCCATCAGCGTCGAGGCTTTACCGGCTTCGCGCAGAGAGGCGGGAAAGCGCGTCGCCCACAGCAGTGTGGCGACGCCCAGGCCAATTGGCGGCACGATAATCGCCACCTGGGCTGCGGTATTGGGATCGTAAATTCCCGAGGCGAGCAACGCCATCGCCGTGGTCACCGCCGCTTTGTTGACCGGCCCGCCGAGATCGAACCCGACCATGCCGCCGACCACTGCCGCGAGGATAATTTTGTTCGCGCCGGACATCGCCAGCAGCCAGTTCTCCATGCCGTGATTGAGCGCCGCCAGCGGCGTGCCAATGATAAACGCCATCACTAAACAGGTGAGCAGCGTGCCGCCCACCGGCAGGATAAATATCGGCCCGGCAGATGCCAGGGCTTTGGGTAAACGCACCCAGGTGGTCAGGGCGCGCACGATATAGCCTGCGACAAAGCCCGCCGCCAGCGCGCCCAGAAAACCGGTGCCCAGATTGCTGGCAAGTAAACCGCCGACCATACCGGGGGACAGCCCTGGCTTATTGGCTATCGCAAAGCTGATGTAGCCCGCCACCACCGGCAGCATCAGGGATAACGCCATGCCGCCGAAACCGTCAAATTTATGCAGCAGCTGCACTACCATGCTTGCCGCCTCGCCATGGCTGGCATCCCAGATATTATCAATGCCGTACATAGACGCGCCGATGCGTGCAATGCCCATGATCACCGCCCCGGCGATAACAAACGGCAGCATCCAGGAGACACCGGTCATGATGGCGTTTTTGATTTCTGTGCCCGCCGACGGGCCGCTTCCTCCGTTGAACTTAGCCATGGGCGTGCTCCTGCTCCAGCGCCTCAAATACCGCATCGCCGAACTTGATCGGATCGGAGACGCTGCACTCCAGTTTGATCATGCCGTCGAAGCGTTCTTTGCCGCTGATGGCGACATCAGCGGCGATGATCACCCCGTCCGCCCGCGCCAGGTCATCTGCGGTAATGTCATTCTCGATACCCAGGCTGCCCTGAGTTTCAACTTTGATCTCATGGCCGCGCTGACGCCCGGTAAGCTCAAGCGCTTCGGCTGCCATATAGGTATGAGCGATGCCTGTCGGGCAGGCGGCGACGCAAACAATAAACATACAAACTCCTTACAGGGTCAGATTCAGGCAATAAAAAAAGCACAATGGCGAAGACGCGCATTGTGCTTTGAGGGGAAATCAGTAACCGGAACGCGGCATCGTCCGACGCACCGCTGGCGTGATGACAGGCCATCAACTGATGCAGACTGGAAATACGGAACAGGAACGCCAGCTCGTGACGCTTACGGCTGTGCAGGCGGACAGCGTAACCGGCGCGATGGGTTATTTTTATTAACCGCGCGACGGGACGATAAACTGATGCGCAGAGTTTTCCGGCGCTGGACCATAATTGCGCCCAGCCGATGGCGGTATTTTCATCCAGCGCATCATGAATAGTCGCATCATCTTTTTCGAGGGAAGGAACCGAAGTAAACCAGCAAATTTTACTCAGCCATGCACGAACTGCGCTATCGCAAAATAGCCCTGTCACCATGCACTGTAATAACCGCTGAATATTATTCACTGGCATCTGTCCCCGTTAAAATATCAGCGGAGTATAGGCCAGCGAAATAAAATCGAATGTGATTGTTCACACACTCCCCGGCGTTAAATAAACAATTTAACGCCGGGGATTACCTTATCGTTCAGCAACGCTGCCCGCCATGCGGCCAAACATGGGTTTGCCGGTCAGCGTAAAGGCGGAGAGGATCGTCACCACCAGCACGATGCTGCCGAGGATCAGATAGGTGTCCTGGAAACCAATCCGGTCATACATATTCCCGGCAAACGCTGACAGGAAAATCGCCGCCATCTGTTTCGCAAAGTTAAAACCAATCAGATAGATGGTGGCGGACAGACGGGTGTCGAACACGCCCGTGATGTATTTGAATGCGCCTACCAGCAGGAACGGCACTTCCAGCGCGTGCAGCATTTTCAGCGCCACCACTTCCACCACTGTGGTGGCAAAGGCGGAGCCGATAATACGGGTGGTCATGATCGCCCCGGCAATCAGCAAGGTATTTTTCGCGCCGATGCGGTTAATGATCCACGGCGAGCAGAACATGATGATGGCGTTGCACATTTCTCCGGCGGTGGTTGCAAAACCAAAGGCCTGCGTACCCGCCTGCGGGGTGGCGAAGAAGGATTTAAAGAACGTGGCAAACTGCTGGTCAAACACGTCGTACACGCAGGCGACGCCAATCACATAGAGGATGAACATCCACATTTTGCGCTGACGGAACAGGCTGAAAGCCATTTTCGCGCTGATTTGCGGCTGATTTGCGCCCAGCGCATTCATCACCTGCGCGGTCTGGTTTTGCTGCGGTCGGGCGATAAAGAGTAACAGCATCAGCACCAGCGCCGCCGCCGAGCCCATCCAGAATACCCATTCCGGATTGACGCTGAACAGCATCCCCGCCGTCGACGCGCACAGGCCCCAGCCGAGGCAGCCGAACATACGCGCTTTGCCGTACTCAAAATGGCTGTTGCGGCTGACACGCTCCACATAAGCTTCAATCGCGCCGGAGCCTGCCGAGAATACAAAGCCGATATACACCCCACCGCTCAGCGCCCCCAGCCAGATATTGGTTTTCAGCAATGGCGCGAAGACGTAGAGGAAAAAGGGCGCGAACAAAAACAGCAGCACCGAGATCACCCACAGCAGGTTTTTCTTCAGGCCGAGCTTATCGGAGATCACCCCCAGCACCGGCTGGAACGTAATGGCAAACAGCGAGACGCAGGAGAAGACGATGCCGGTTTCCGTTTTGGTCAGGCCGATGATGTCGGACAACCAGATGGGCAAAAACGGAAAGCAGGTCGCCATGATAAAGAAATAGAGGAAGACGAACAGGCCAAAAATCCAGAAGTTAGGGTTGTTTTTATGGGTACAGTCGGTGGTCTTCATGTTAATCCCTCAGATACGGGCCGCATGGCGGCCCTGCACGATCATACGCGTTCGAAACCAATCAGAATGGCGCTTTCCGGATCGAGAACCGGTAAGGCCAGGCCCGCCACCTTCAGCCATTCACCGCTGATGGTTTGCTCTGTTGTCATCCATGCCGGGAGTTTGCGCATGGTATGCCCGCCCGCCCCGGTCAGTTGAATGTTGGGATCGTCCAGCAACGTGATGCGATAACGCGCGCCAGCCTCCAGACCCGGCACCCGCAACGGCATCATCAGGCTGTAATCCGGCATCGCCAGTTGGCTGACCAGGAAGATCGCTTGCTGTTTATCCTGGCTCACCACCCCCAGCGCCTGGGTCGTGGCGTCCGGCATATCTACACGCCAGTGTGTGCCGGAATGAATGAGACCTCGCCACTGTTTATAGAGCGCCGCGTAATGGCGATAGCCTGCGCGCTCCTCTTCCCCGGCGCTCACCGGATCCAGCTCCAGCCCCATATGCCCGAACAGCGCCGTCAGGCCGCGGAACGCGATGCTGTGCTGGCGGAATGTGGCATGACAGTGACGATTGCCGATATGCGCGCCCATCACTTCCGGCGGGAAGAAATAGCTCATGCCGCGCTGGATAGTATTACGCTCCAGCGCATCGTTGTTATCGGACGCCCAGAAACGGTGGCAGCGGGTCAGCACTTCGTAATCAATACGCCCGCCGCCGGAGGCGCAGGACTCAAACTCCACATGTGGGAAGCGGCTGCGCAGGGTGTCGAGCAGTCGGTAATACTGACGGGTTTGCGCATCGGCGGCGGCTTTGCCCTGATGCGCAGGCTGCACCAGTTCGCGGTTCATGTCCCATTTCACATAGTCGATGTCGTGCTCGCCCAGTAGCCAGCTCATGCGTTCCAGCAGATAATCAAAAACCTCCGGAATGTTCAGGTTCAGCACCAGCTGATGGCGGCCAGTGGCCTGCGGATAACCCGGCATTGCCAGTACCCACTCTGGATGCGCGCGATAGAGATCGGCGTTGGGGTTAATCATTTCCGGCTCGACCCAGATACCGAACTCCATGCCGAGCGCTTTTACGTGATCGATAACCGGTTGCAGGCCATCGGGGTATTTTTGCTCGTCGAGGTACCAGTCTCCCAGCGCCGCGCGGTCGTCGTTGCGGCCTTTGAACCAGCCATCATCAATAATAAAACGCTCGACGCCAAGCGCCGCCGCTTCATCGGCCATCTGCATGATATAGGCCGGAGAGTGGTTGAAATAGATCCCTTCCCAGGTGTTGAGGTGCACCGGGCGCGGCTTGTTCTGCGGGAAGCGGATCAGCTCCTCGCGCAGGAAACGGTGGTACTGCTGGCTCATGCCGTTCAGACCGGCTGCCGAATAGCTGGCGTAGAGCCACGGCGTCCACAGGGTATCGCCTTCGGCAAGCGCCATTTCTCCCGGCAGATAAAGCGCTTCCGCCTGCAAATAGCGACGGCCATCGGTTTTCACTTCGCAGCGCATACGGTGGTTGCCGCTCCAGCCAAGATGCGCGCCCCACACATCGCCCTGCATTTCGCTGAAGGCAGGGCTACCGGCGATCAGCGCCGGGAAGTGTTCGTGGGAACTGCGCCCGCGGCGGCTTTCCAGCACAAAGCTGTCGTGTGAGAGTGTGGTGCGGTGCGGCTGGAATTCGCGGATCCAGCGGCCATGGAACGCCATCACCTCCTGCGCGCGCTCGGCGATCGGCAATGTCACCGCCAGGCGATCCACCTGCCAGTCGCCCGCGCGGTTATTGGTCAGCCCGTGGCGGATTTTCAGTACCCCGCTGGCCGACAGGGCGATCTCGCTGCGCAGTTGCAGGCCTGCCTGCGTATCTTCGCTGATGATAATCAGCATCTGGTCATGCTGTTCGACCTGCGTGGTGGTAAAGACCGGCGAACCATCAAGCCCGTTGCGATGACCTTCAATACCCGGCGTACCAAACAGGCCATGTCCCGGTTCCGCCATCAGGGTGACCGGTGCATCGACGTCCAGTTTGCCATTGGCCACCGGGCGTGCAAGGCTGGCTGCATCCTGCGGCGAAAAGTCGGCAAGATGCGCGCCCCAGTAGAGAATTTCGGCGAACGGACGGGTTTTGATTACCACATCCACGGTGGCGCTTTGCAGGCGTAAAATCGACGTTTCCATGCATCATCTCCTGAGTGTTGATGATGTCATCGTTGATCCGAAACGTTTCGGATGCCAACCAAAACGATTCGGATTTGTGATCGGCGTGGGAATTTACCGTAAAGAAAGGTGAATCAGGCGGTGATGCCCGGACGGAATTCCGGCTGCCACAGTACCTGTAATGTGGCGAGATCTTCACCGGCAATCAGTCGTCGTCCCATCCCGGCGATCTGACGGCCCACGCCCTGGCGGGTGGACTGGATCACAGCCGCCACGTCCACGTCGACAATGCTGTCAGCAGGCAAGCCGTCGTAAACAATCAGCGCGATGCGGTTGTCGCCGGTTAAGCGCCCGGCCTGCGCCAGCGCCATCGCCGCGCCGTCACCGTGCGTGTTGCAGTCGGTGATAATGGCGGTAGGTGGCTGCGGCAACGCCAGCAGTTCACGCGTGGCGTTATACCCCGCCCGGCGCGATGGCGGCATGACGCGCAGCCACTCACGGGAGAGGCCGCTTTCATTGAGCGCATTGAGATAGCCGTTTCGCCGCTGAGTAATAAAAGCCTGGGTGTTGTTTTCTCCCAGCAGCGCGATACGCTGATGCCCCTGGTCGATCAGATGACGGGTGGCGCGCCAGGTACCGGCATGGTTATCGAAATCAAACCAGGCGTAAGGCTCGGAGAGCTGGCTGCGACCCAGCGCCAGAAACGGAAAACGCGCGGCCTGCAACTGCTCCAGCCGCGGGTCGTTATCCAGCGTGTGGGCAACGATCAGCGCATCCACGCGGCGGCTCTGCACCATACGCATGTAGCTGTGCTTGTCCGCCAGATCGTCATCGGCAATCAGCAGCAGGTCAATTTCATGCTGCGCCAGTTCGTGGCTGATCTCCCCCACCATATCCATGAAAACGCTGTTATTGAGCGGCACGGGATGCACCGGAAACACCAGCCCGACGGCATCGATTTTGCCCATTTTCAGGCGGCGGGCGAAGGTATTAGGACGATAACCCCGGCGCTGCGCTTCAGCCTCCACGCGGGCGCGCGTTTCCTGTGAAACATCGTCATAACCGTTCAGGGCGCGGCTGACGGTGGTCACCGACAGGCCCAGTTCTTTGGCGATAGCTTTTAACGACATAATTTTCCGTGTCAGAGGCTGAAGAGTGCCGCTAGTGTCCCGCAACGTTATCGGGGCGTCCAGCCTCAATATCGGCGCAATAAAAATGCCTGCGGGTGAAGGCAGGCATTTTTGGCTTAACGCCACTCAGAAGTAGTATTTGAAGCGAACGCGCGCGCCGTAACGATCGTCGTCGTTGTTGCTGCTGTTATCCACGGTATCGCTGTCCAGAATGGAGTAGTAGGTGCCGAGATAGATATTAAAGTTTTTCATATTCATCACGTTCGGGATCTGATACGACGCGAAGATGGTGTGAATATCGTAAGTGCCTTCATCAAGGACAAAGTTGTCATTATCGCCGATCACGCCGTCATAATCGGTGATTTTGTTATGAGCATAGACATAACCCAGCTCGAAGCGCCGCCACAGGGCGTTGATCCCGGCGCTGAAGTCCTGTTCGTCCGTCGCATCCATATAGGCGCTGGTCAGGTTCACTACTACGCCGTTTTCGGGATCGGTTTTCAGCCCGTCCCAGGCCATGCGCAGACCATAACCGGTACGGTCAGACTGATCGACAAATTCACCCTGATTATTGGTGTACCCGTAGGCGTTATTCACTACGTTGGTTTCCACCGCCGCGGCAAAGGTTAATTCATCTTTCGACCAGGCAACTACCGGACGCAGATAGGCGACGTTTTTCTGCTGCTCCATTTCGCGGCCATGATAGAGCCTGCCATCGCCATCATCGTTATACAGCGACGTGCCATCTTCCAGTAGCGTGTTCAGCTCGAAATACCAGTTGTCGATCTGCTTACTCATCATAAAGTTACCGCCCGCATCGGAACGTCCACGGCCCTCTTTCATCATATAGATGTAGCCGCTGGTGTCGTCGTAGAGGTCGTTGGCGGTATTACCGGAATGCTCAACAAAAGTATCCTGATTGAGCGGGAACATGTCGAAAGCTTCGAAGCGTCCGACCCGCACCTGCCAGTCATTCTCCTGACCAAAGAAGAATACGGCGTCATCGAGATCCATTGAGCCGGTCATATCCGCCAGCGGCTGCGCGGAGAAACCGGCGAAATAGCCGTTATCCATTTTCCGCATGCCGTCAAAACCCACCAGAATACGACCGTTCAGGTCCCATTGCTCATTCGTGGGATCGTTGACGTTGGCATTGGTCATCGCCACCAGGCCATGCTTACTTTCAGCGTCCATGTTAAATTCCACATCGCCGTAAACCTTGATGTCGCCGTAGCCGGACAGCACCAGGTTCGGCGTGGCGGCATTGTTTTTCACCTCCTCCGCCGGTTGCTGACCGTTCACCGGCGTGTTGCCCTGTGCGGCTTTAAGCTCGCTGATTTCTGCCGCCTGCTGCGTTTTTAACTGCTGAACCTGACTTTCTGCTGCCGCCGCACGGTTTTCCGCTGCCACCAGGCGTTCTTCGAGCTGCTGTAGACGTTGTTCGATACTGCTGGTGCTGGTTTTCGCCCAGCCGGAACCCGCAACCATACTTAATCCTATAGCCACTGCGAGGACGGTTTTCTTCATTATTTGCATTCCTTGAAATAAAGTAGCGTTCGGTGTTGCTGTAATAAGCCACGCCGTGAGGTAATAAATAGCTGCGATGAATAATATTTTTTATTTATTGATTTAAACGAAGCATAGAATTAAAGAATATACATATCGCCATGCCCGACTCGTATTAATATCAATACAGGCGCAAAAAATAGTATGATCGCCTGGCGGTGATGTAAACGTACCCAGGATAAGGATCGTGAGCGGGATAACATAAGAAAATTATTTGAAAATCCTCTCCCCTCTAATCTATTTAACAGACAAATAACCGTTGCTATTTTTACCCCGCACGTGTCCCGAATCATTTATTTTTTATATAAAATGAATAAGTAAAGGAAAGGGTAATTATTGGGCACAGACATAATTTTAATAATCAGCGGGTAAATAAATAAAATGTGCCCCTTCCCGCAAATTTACCTTTTTGCTGCGGGAAATATGTCGCGCCTGACGGACATATCTACGCTCAATACCCTGCCCGCGGCCCCTTACAATCGCGTGAATAAGATCAACGGAGTGAAAAAATGGCGCACCTCACCGCAGACTGCATCAACCTCGACATCAGCGGCAACAGCGCCTATTCGGTGCTGAAACAGCTGGCGGATATGGCGGAAAAACAGGGAGTTATCACCGATCGCAACGCGTTTTTACAAACTCTCCTGCTGCGCGAAAAAATGCACTCGACGGGCTTTGGCGCGGGTATTGCGGTACCTCACGGCAAAAGCGCCTGCGTCAAACAACCGTTCGTGCTCTTTGCCCGTAAAGCACAGGGCGTTGACTGGCAGGCCAGCGATGATGAACCCGTCCACTGCTGGATTTGTCTCGGCGTGCCGCAGGCCGGGGAAGAGGACCAGGTAAAAATGATCGGCACCCTGTGCCGCAAACTCATTCATGCGGATTTTATCGCACAGCTCAAACGGGGCGATATGGACGACATCCTCTCGCTGCTTAATCAGACCCTGAGTGAATAAGGAGCCTTTCATGGAGACATCGTTACGCCTGGTGGCGATCACCAACTGCCCCGCCGGGATCGCGCATACCTATATGGTGGCCGAGGCGCTGGAGCAGAAAGCCCGCGCCCTCGGGTACAGCATACAGGTGGAAACGCAGGGGGCCAGCGGCGTGGAAAATCGCCTCAGCGATGAAGCGATACGCACGGCGGATTACGTCATTCTTGCCACCGGGCGCGGTCTGAGCGCCGACGATTGCGCACGCTTTGCGGGCAAACGCGTGTATCAGATCCCCATCTCGCAGGCGCTGAAAAATATCGACCAGATTTTTACCCATTTACCGACGCACTCACAGCTTTTCGCCGCCGATAGCGCCGTGAAGCTCGGTAAACAACAGGTGCAACAGGGCAGCGTGATGAGCCACCTGATGGCGGGCGTTTCCGCCGCGCTGCCGTTTGTGATTGGCGGCGGTATTCTGGTCGCTCTTGCCAATATGCTGGTGCAGATGGGGCTGCCCTATACCGATATGGCGAAAGGCGCGCCCTCTTTTACCTGGGTGGTGGAGTCCATCGGCTATCTCGGTTTTACTTTTATGATCCCGATAATGGGCGCGTATATCGCCGCGTCCATTGCCGACAAACCCGCCTTTGCGCCCGCATTTCTGGTGTGTTACCTGGCGAATGATAAGGCCCTGCTGGGCACGCAATCCGGCGCGGGTTTTCTTGGCGCGGTGGTGCTCGGACTGGCAATAGGTTACTTCGTGCTGTGGTTTCGCAAAGTTAAACTCGGTAAAGCATTGCAGCCGCTGCTCGGCTCGATGCTCATCCCTTTCGTCACGCTGCTGGTTTTCGGCGTGCTGACCTATTACGTGGTCGGCCCGGTGATGTCCGACATCATGGGCGGCCTGCTGCATTTCCTGAATACTATTCCGCCGTCGATGAAGCTCGGCGCGGCCTTTCTGGTGGGCGCGATGCTGGCCTTCGACATGGGCGGCCCGATCAACAAAACCGCGTGGTTCTTCTGCTTTTCGCTGCTGGAAAAACACATTTACGACTGGTACGCCATTGTCGGCGTGGTGGCGCTGATGCCGCCCGTTGCGGCTGGCATTGCCACTTATCTGGCTCCCAAACTGTTTACTGCGCAGGAGAAAGCTGCCGCCAGTAGCGCCATCGTGGTGGGCGCAACCGTCGCCACGGAACCCGCCATTCCCTATGCGCTGGCCGCGCCGCTGCCGATGATCACCGCCAATACGCTCTCCGGTGGCATTACCGGCATGCTGGTGATCGGCTTCGGCCTGCAACGCCTCGCGCCGGGGCTGGGGGTTTTTGATCCGCTGATTGGCCTGATGTCACCGGCGGGCTCCTTTTATCTGGTGCTGGGATGCGGCCTGATGATGAATATCGTGCTGATTATTGTCCTGAAAGGATGGTGGTTGAAACGCAAAGCCGCACAACAGGAGGCGGCCCATGAACACTGAATTACTGAAAAGCCTGTGTGAAGCCAGCGCGGTCAGCGGCGATGAGCAGGAAGTGCGGCAGCTGCTGCTCGCCGCGCTGGCGCCTCACGTCGATGAAATCACGTTTGACGGGCTGGGCAGCGTGATTGCCCGCAAAGGCACGCGCGGGCCAAAGATCGCCGTGGTCGGCCATATGGATGAGGTCGGCTTGATGGTGACGCACATCAGCGAACAGGGATTTATCCGCTTCGACACCATCGGCAGCTGGTGGAGCCAGTCGATGCTCAATCATCGCGTCACTGTCCGTACCCGCAACGGGCAGAAAATCCCAGGCGTGATCGGCTCCGTTGCGCCCCACGCGCTGTCGGAAAAACAAAAACAGCAGCCGTTAACCTTTGATGAAATGTTCATTGATATTGGGGCAGCAAGCGGTGATGAGGTAAAACGCCGCGGCGTTGCCATTGGCGATTTTATCTGCCCGGAGGCGAATTTTGCCCGCTGGGGCGACGACAAAATCGTCGGCAAAGCGCTGGATAATCGCGCGGGCTGCGCGCTGATGGCGGAACTGCTGAGCGGCGTGGTGAACCCGGACATCACGCTGTACGGCGTCGGCAGCGTCGAAGAAGAAGTCGGCCTGCGCGGGGCGCAAACCTCAGCGGAGCGTATCAGGCCGGATATGGTGATCGTCCTCGATACCGCCGTGGCGGGGGATGTGCCGGGGATCGACAGCATAAAATATCCACTGCGGCTGGGGGATGGCCCGGCGATGATGCTGTTCGATAAGCGCTATTTCCCGAATCAGAAGCTGGTGAACATGGTCAAGGCGCGCGCTGTCCACAGCGACACGCCGCTGCAGTGCTGCACCATGAAAACCGGGGCGACGGACGGCGGCCGTTATAACGTCATGGGCGGTGGGCGGCCCGTGGTGGCGCTCTGCCTGCCGACCCGTTATCTGCATGCCACCAGCGGCATGATCTCCGCCCGGGATTATGCCGCCACGCTGACGCTGGTGCGCGATCTGCTGTTATCACTTAATGCAGAGAACGTCCGCGCGCTGGCGGATTTTCACTGAGATCGCCTGATGCTCAATGAACGCCAGCTTGCCGTGCTGGAACATCTGGAAAACCAGCCGCTGACCCTGGCAGAGCTGGCGCGCCGGGCGGGCGTCTCGACGCGCACTCTGTTACGGGATGTGGATTATCTTAACCTGACCCTGAGCGGCAAAGCGCGTATCACGGCCGGCGGTAACGCTACCTGGCAGCTGGAAATTTTCGATCGCGCCAGCTATTTCCGGCTGTTGCAGCGTCACGACAACGACGATCGTCTGCTGGCGATATTACTGCTCAACGCCTTTACCACCCGCCGCAGGCTGGCGGAAGCGCTGAACCTGCCGGAAACCTGGATCGGCGATAAGCTGGCACGTCTGAAACAGCGCTATGAAAAGCGCTTCACGATTGCCGCACGTCCCGGCGCGGGCTATTTCATTGCCGAGCCGGAAATGACGCGCGTGCTTATTCTCGCCTGCCTGCTGAAAAAAGATCCGGGGCTGCTGGCACTGCATGGCCGTTGTCCTGCGACGGGTGAGGCGGTTGCCCTTGCCGGTTATCCGGATATTCCCCGCGATTATCTGCACGGGGTGATCCTGGCGGTATATGCCCTGCGCCACCGCCTCGATGCTCCGCCGTCGGTTAGCGTCAGCGACGCGCTCGCCGCCTGCGTCGCGGGCATGGGCCTGTCGCTGCGCCCGCCTGCGCTGCAAACCCTGACCGCCATTCTTGATACGCTGCAATCCCGCGCCCAAAAACTCACCCCGCAGCGCATCGCGGCCTTGCTGGAGCAGGTGCGCGATAATTATCCGCCAGCCATTATCGATGCCACGCTGATAGATAATCTGACCGGGCATGTCGTTCGCTGCGCGGCCACGCCGGTATGGCTGGCGGAAAGCCGCCAGACCAACCTGAATAATCTCAAAGCCGCGTGGCCCGCCGCCTTTGATATGAGCATTCGCTTTATCGCGCTGTTGCGTGACCAGTTGGACGTGCAGGTGTTCGACAGCGATCTCATCGGCCTCTATTTTGCCTGTAGCCTCGAACGTAATCAGACCGAACACCAGCCGGTGATCCTGTTATCCGATCAGAATGCGATTGCCACCATTAATAAAATGGCCATCGAGCGCGAAGTGCTGAACTGCCGGGTGACGATTGCCCGTAGCCTGCGGGAATTACAAGAACTGATGCTGACGCTGTCACCGGTATGCATCATTAATAACAGCCACTTCCGCCCGGACGAACGCCTTACACAATGTCTGACCATCAAAAACATGATCGATCCTGCGGGGATTGCGCACATTAAAGATGCAGTGGCGACAGCGTTTATCCGGCAGAACCTCACCCGGCTTTTTCCGGCGCAGGGCAGTTTTCATTATGCGAATACTCCCGCGCAGCGCTGGGATGAGATCATGCAGGCCGTATGCGACCAGCTCCGTGCGGCGGCGTTGATCAGCAAAGATGAGGCGGTGCGGCTGTGTGAACGTGAACAGGAAGGCGAGAATTTGATCGTCAATCAGCTCGCCATTCCCCATTGCTGGAGCGACGATCGGGCGGCATTTTGCGGCTATTTTATTACGCTGGCCCATCCGGTCATCATAAATCATGAGCCCGTGGCGCATATGCTGATGGCCTGCGCGAGTGCAACGGCACGGCAGGAGCTAAAAATATTCAGTTTTCTGGCGAGCGTGATGCATCGATATCCGGCGCAGCGGATCGCAGCATTAGCGGGTTATGACGATTTTATGGCGTTGTTGCAGGCGTAAAGCGGGGCGGGAAGCCTGTCCCCGCTCAGCAGAGCAGGGACAGCAGCTTTGGAAACTTATTTAGTCAGTTCGGCAGTCATGTGGATCTGGTTACCAGCGCGGGCTTCGGTGATTTTGTAAGACGATGCACCAGCCTGTTCTGCTTTCGCGGCGATTTGCGCTTCTGCACCGGACAGGGTGCTGGCGGTGACCGACAGGGTCTCAGCAGCGAAAGAACCAAATGAAGCGGAAAGCGCGATAACTGCAACGAAAGTTTTGATGTTTTTCATGATGTCTATCCTTCAGGTTATTTGTTGGGATAAGGCGTGTCGCCTTGATGTGATAAATAGTAGACCTGTTTATCCTCAACGAATAGCGGAAGGATTTGCCGATAAACTTCAAAATTTTTGATGTTCTTTTCAGAGGCCTTTTAAGCGCTGCGGATGGGTATAAATCGTTGCCCGGCCAGGTTTGCAAAACCCCACCAGCGTCAGGTTGCAGCGTTCCGCGACTTCAACCGCCAGGGTCGTCGCGGCGGAAACGGCAAAGAGGATCTCAACGCCGCACATGGCGGATTTCTGCACCATCTCATAGCTGGCACGACTGGAGACCAGCGCCGCGCCCGGTAGCCAGCTTGCGCCTTCCTGCGCCCGACGCCCGAGCAGTTTATCCAGCGCCACATGACGGCCCACATCTTCATGCCCGCCCGCCAGCTTGCCGGACGGCAATAGCCAGGCCGCCGCGTGCGTGCAGCCGGTAAGTTTGCCCACCGGCTGGAAATCCGTCAGATGGCGCAGGGCGTCATCCAGCAGAGCCAGATCAAAAGTCTGGGTAAACGGCAGCGGCGCGACCGGCTTGCCGATGTCATTAAGCTGCTCCACGCCGCACACGCCGCAGCCAGTGCGTCCGGCCAGCGCCCGACGGCGCTCCTTCAGCCCCATAAAACGGCGGCTGGAGAGTTCGATTTGCACTTCCAGGCCGTTGCATACCGGCACGACGTCCATGCCATAGATCTCGTTCGGCGCTTCAATAATCCCTTCTGACAACGAAAAACCGAGGGCAAATAGCGGCAGATCTTTAGGCGAGGCCATCATCACCACGTGGGAGATGCCGTTGTAAACCAGCGCGACAGGCACCTCTTCTGCCAGTACGTCAGGCTGCGAATGATGCAAATCCTCACGCTTCCACAGCGCGACGGAACGGGATCCGATGAGAGCAGTCACAATTTCCTCTTAATTTACGGCACAAATTGTTCACTAATTGTTAACCAAGCCGGAACAGGCCTAATTACAATGTGGTATTCTTCCGGTAATCCCCGCCGGAAAGCAGGGGATCTCATAATTCTGAACCTTTGCGGCGCCAGCCGCAAAGTATAACTACACGAGTAAATGTCGAAATAACGAAGGAGTGACCATGCAGGTCAGCAGAAGGCAGTTCTTTAAGATCTGCGCTGGCGGTATGGCAGGCACGACGGCAGCAGCGCTGGGCTTTGCCCCTGGCGTAGCGCTGGCGGAAACGCGGCAGTACAAACTGTTGCGTACCCGTGAAACCCGAAACACCTGCACATATTGCTCTGTCGGCTGTGGGCTATTGATGTACAGCCTCGGCGACGGCGCGAAAAACGCAAAAGCGTCCATTTTCCATATCGAAGGCGACCCGGATCACCCGGTTAACCGTGGTGCACTGTGCCCGAAAGGTGCCGGTCTGGTGGACTTTATCCACTCCGAATCACGCCTGAAATATCCGGAATATCGCGCGCCAGGCTCTGATAAATGGCAGCGTATCAGCTGGGATGAGGCGTTTGATCGCATCGCTAAGCTGATGAAAGAAGATCGTGATGCCAACTATATTGCGAAAAACGCAGAAGGCACCACCGTCAACCGCTGGCTCTCGACCGGTATGCTTTGCGCATCCGCCGCCAGCAACGAAACCGGCTATTTATCCCAGAAGTTTACCCGCGCACTCGGCATGTTAGCCGTCGATAACCAGGCGCGTGTCTGACACGGACCAACGGTAGCAAGTCTTGCTCCAACATTTGGTCGCGGTGCGATGACCAACCACTGGGTCGACATGAAGAACGCCAACCTCATCGTAGTGATGGGTGGGAATGCGGCTGAAGCACATCCGGTGGGATTCCGCTGGGCGATGGAAGCCAAAATCCATAACGGCGCGAAGCTGATTGTGATTGATCCGCGCTTTACGCGCACGGCCTCGGTCGCCGATTTCTATGCGCCGATCCGCCCCGGTACTGACATAGCCTTCCTGTCAGGCGTGATCCTGTACCTGCTCACCAACGAAAAATACAACCGCGAATATACCGAAGCCTATACCAACGCCAGCCTGATCGTGCGTGAAGATTTCGGCTTCGACGATGGCCTGTTTACCGGTTATGACGCGGACAAACGCCAGTACGACCGGGCGACGTGGAACTACGAACTGGATGAACGCGGCTTTGCAAAACGCGACACCACGCTGACGCACCCGCGCTGCGTGTGGAACATGATGAAGAAACACGTCTCCCGCTACACGCCGGACGTGGTTGAAAACATCTGTGGTACGCCAAAAGCCGACTTCCTGAAAGTCTGCGAATACATTGCGGAAACCAGCGTTCACGATAAGACCGCCTCGTTCCTGTATGCCCTCGGCTGGACACAACACTCCGTCGGCGCACAGAACATCCGTACGATGGCGATGATCCAGTTGCTGCTCGGCAACATGGGGATGGCAGGCGGCGGCGTTAACGCCCTGCGCGGTCACTCCAACATTCAGGGTCTGACCGACCTCGGCCTGCTGACGCAGAGTCTGCCGGGTTACATGACGCTGCCGAATGATAAACAAGCCGATCTGCAAACCTATCTGGCGGGTAACACCACCAAACCGCTGCTGGAAAATCAGGTCAACTACTGGAGCAACTACCCGAAATTCTTCGTCTCGCTGATGAAAGCCTTCTATGGCGACAAAGCGACGGCAGAGAACAGCTGGGGCTTTGACTGGTTGCCGAAGTGGGATAAAGGCTACGACGTTCTGCAATATTTCGAGATGATGAACGAGGGCAAGGTTAACGGCTATCTTTGCCAGGGCTTTAACCCGGTCGCTTCTTTCCCGAATAAAAACAAAGTGATCGCGTCGCTGTCGAAACTGAAATTCCTGGTGACTATCGATCCGCTGAACACCGAGACCTCTACCTTCTGGCAGAACCACGGTGAGCAGAACGACGTGGATCCGTCCACCATCCAGACCGAAGTGTTCCGTCTGCCGTCCACCTGCTTCGCGGAAGAAAACGGCTCTATCGTTAACTCCGGTCGCTGGCTGCAATGGCACTGGAAAGGCGCGGATGCCCCAGGCGAAGCGCTGAACGACGGCGAGATCCTGGCGGGTATTTTCATGCGTCTGCGCAAGATGTACGCCACAGAAGGTGGGGCGAATCCGGAACAGGTGCTGAACATGTCCTGGAACTACCTGACGCCGGAAAACCCGTCGGCGGAAGAAGTCGCCATGGAAAGTAACGGCAAAGCGCTGGCGGATATTATCGATCCGGTCACCGGCGATGTGCTGGCGAAAAAAGGCAACCAGCTGAGTTCCTTTGCGCACCTGCGCGACGATGGCACCACTTCCAGCGGTTGCTGGATCTTCGCCGGTAGCTGGACGCCGGATGGCAACCAGATGGCGCGCCGCGATAACGCCGATCCGTCGGGCCTCGGCAATACGCTGGGCTGGGCATGGGCGTGGCCGCTGAACCGCCGTATCCTGTATAACCGCGCCTCCGCGGACCCGCAGGGTAAACCCTGGGATCCGAAACGCCAGCTGTTGTCTTACGCTAACGGCAAATGGGTCGGGGCTGATATTCCGGACTACAACACCGCACCGCCAGGCAGCGATGTCGGGCCATTTATCATGCTGCAGGAAGGTGTAGGTCGCCTGTTTGCCATTGATAAAATGGCTGAAGGTCCGTTCCCGGAACACTACGAGCCGTTCGAAACGCCGCTGGGTACTAACCCGCTGCACCCGAACGTTATTTCTAACCCGGCCGCCCGTATCTTTAAAGGCGATGCAGACGCGTTAGGAAAAGCGGATAAGTTCCCGTATGTCGGCACCACGTATCGCCTGACCGAGCATTTCCACTACTGGACCAAGCACGCATTGCTTAACGCTATTGCGCAGCCGGAACAGTTCGTGGAGATCGGCGAAAAACTGGCAGGCAAGCTGGGCATCACACAGGGCGACACCGTGCGCGTCTCCTCCAACCGTGGCTATATCAAAGCCAAGGCGGTGGTGACGAAACGTATTCGTACCCTGAACGTGAACGGTCAGCAGGTCGACACCATCGGCATCCCGATCCACTGGGGTTATCAGGGCGTGGCGAAGAAAGGCTTTATCGCCAACACGCTGACGCCGTTTGTCGGTGATGCAAACACGCAAACGCCGGAGTTTAAGGCGTTCCTGGTGAACGTGGAAAAGGTGTAACGGAGACGACCTATGGCTTATCAATCGCAAGACATTATCCGTCGTTCCGCGACTAACGGTTTCACCCCCGCGCCTCAGGCGCGGGATCACCAGCTGGAAGTGGCGAAGCTCATCGACGTCACCACCTGTATCGGCTGTAAAGCCTGTCAGGTGGCCTGTTCTGAGTGGAACGACATCCGTGATGAAGTCGGGCATAACGTCGGGGTGTATGACAACCCGGCGGATCTGACCGCCAAATCCTGGACGGTGATGCGTTTCTCTGAAGTGGAGCAAAACGACAAACTGGAGTGGCTGATCCGCAAGGACGGCTGTATGCACTGCGCCGATCCTGGCTGTCTGAAAGCCTGCCCGTCTGAAGGGGCGATCATTCAGTACGCTAACGGCATCGTCGATTTCCAGTCGGAACAGTGTATCGGCTGCGGCTACTGCATCGCGGGCTGCCCGTTTGATGTACCGCGCATGAACCCGGACGACAACCGCGTCTACAAATGCACCCTGTGCGTGGACCGCGTAACGGTCGGCCAGGAGCCAGCGTGCGTGAAAACTTGTCCGACCGGGGCTATCCACTTTGGCTCTAAAGAGGATATGAAGAACCTGGCCGGTGAGCGTGTGGCCGAACTGAAAACGCGCGGTTACGACAATGCAGGCCTGTACGATCCGGCAGGCGTTGGCGGTACGCACGTGATGTACGTGCTACACCATGCTGATAAACCGAATCTTTATCATGGCCTGCCGGAGAACCCGGAAATCAGCGCCACGGTGAAATTCTGGAAAGGCATCTGGAAACCGCTCGCGGCTGTTGGCTTTGCGGCAACCTTCGCGGCCAGCATCTTCCACTACGTCGGTGTCGGTCCGAACCGCGCAGAGGAAGAGGATGACAATCTGCATGAAGAGAAAGACGAGGTGCGCAAATGAGAAAACGTGACACCATCGTGCGCTACACCGCGCCGGAACGCATCAACCACTGGGTCACCGCCTTCTGCTTCGTGCTGGCGTCGGTGAGCGGGCTGGGCTTTTTCTTCCCGTCCTTCAACTGGCTGATGCACATTCTCGGTACGCCGCAGCTGGCGCGCATTCTGCACCCCTTTGTCGGTGTGGTGATGTTTGCCTCTTTCATCATTATGTTTTTCCGCTACTGGCATCATAACCTCATCAATCGCGACGATATTTTCTGGGCGAAGAACATTCGCAAGATCATCGTGAACGACGAGGTGGGCGATACCGGGCGTTATAATTTCGGCCAGAAATGCGTGTTCTGGGCGGCGATTATTTTGCTGGTGTTGCTGCTGGTTAGCGGGGTGATTATCTGGCGTCCGTACTTCGCGCCGGTCTTCTCTATTCCGGTGATCCGATTTGCCTTAATGCTGCATTCATTTGCCGCAGTAGGGTTAATTGTGGTTATCATGGTGCATATCTACGCCGCCCTATGGGTTAAAGGCACCATAACCGCGATGGTGGAAGGCTGGGTAACCAGCACGTGGGCAAAGAAACATCACCCGCGCTGGTACCGTGAAGTCCGCCAGAAAGAGGATAAGTCACCTGAATGAGTATTCGCATAATTCCGCAAGATGAGCTGGAAAAGAGCGAGAAACGCGCGGCGGATATGATCCCGCCGCTGCTTTTCCCCAGGCTCAAAAACCTCTATAACCGCCGTGCTGAGCGGCTGCGCCAACTGGCGGAAAGCAATCCGCTTGGCGATTATCTGCGTTTTGCCGCGCTGATCGCCCACGCGCAGGAAGTGGTGTTATACGACCATCCGTTACAGATGGATCTCACCACCCGCATCAAAGAAGCCAACGACCAGGGTAAGCCGCCGCTGGACATTCATGTCCTGCCGCGTGATGCGCACTGGCAGAAGCTGCTGCATTCGCTGATCGCCGAACTGAAACCGGAGATGAGCGGCACGGCGCTGGCGGTCATAGAAAACCTGGAAAAAGCATCGTCCCAGGAACTTGAGGCGATGGCCAGCGCGCTGTTTGCGACGGATTTTGCGTCGGTGAGCAGCGATAAAGCGCCGTTTATCTGGGCAGCGTTATCGCTGTACTGGGCGCAAATGGCCAGCCTGATCCCCGGCAAAGCCCGCGCGGAATATGGCGAACAACGTCAGTTCTGTCCGGTATGCGGCTCGATCCCGGTTTCCAGTATGGTGCATATCGGTACCACTCAAGGGCTGCGTTATCTGCACTGCAACCTGTGTGAAACCGAGTGGCACGTGGTCCGCGTAAAGTGCAGCAACTGCGAGCAAACCCGCGATCTGCATTACTGGTCGCTGGACAGCGAACAGTCGGCCATCAAAACCGAAACCTGCGGCGATTGCGGGACTTACCTGAAAATTCTGTATCAGGAAAAGGACCCGAACGTCGAGCCGGTGGCAGACGATCTGGCCTCGCTGGTGCTGGACGCGCGTATGGAGCAGGAGGGCTTTGCCCGCAGCTCCATCAACCCGTTCCTGTTCCCCGGTGAAGGTGAGTAAATAGCCATCATGATGAAAGCCCGCCTTGTGCGGGCTTTTTTATTGCGCCAGGGCGGTTTTGCGAGGCGCTTTCAGAAATCGTGAACCCCTAAGAGTCTGACGTTTACAACCGTAATCTACTCGGCTATAAGGCTGTTTATTCATACAGTTAAAGGAGTGGGAAAATGGCGCTCGGAAAAAGTATTACGGCTATAGCGCGAAATGCGATGCGCAACGTGGACTGGGCTGGCGTACAAAAACGTTGTTGAAAAGTAGTTGAGTTTTCAATTTGAAAACTCATCTTATTATGACTTAGAATGTTTTCAGGTTGAAAACATTGCGAGGGAGCGCAACGTGCATGTTATCAGCCGTAGTCCTTTTAATGACGCGATGATTAGATTTCCGGATAGTGCCGTCGCGCTTGTGGACTTGTTTAAGTTGCTGGAGAAAGGCGATTTTGGTAGTCCGGATGCTTTGAAGCAGCATGTGCGATCGCTGGATAACTTTAAATACAGAAATAAATGGTGGGTTATTGATGTCTCTGGTAACAAACTTCGCGTTATTGCCTACATTGATTTCCGCCTTCAGAAGGTGTTTGTAAAGCATGTCGTTACGCATGCTGAGTATAACAAGCTAACGAAGTATTACCGGGAGCATAAAGAATGAGTCCACGTAAAATCAGTGAGTTAGATTCAGCAAGCGCTGAAAAAATGGCGAACACTTTCAAAAACGCAGTGCGGGATATTCCCTTGTTGGGTAGCCAGCCTAATGAAAGTGAGTATCGCAATGCGCTGGCACTCATTGATTTCCTGGTCGATAGCGATGACATTGATAATCCGTTGTTTGAACTGCTTTCGCTCAGGATCGCTGAATATGAAAAAAGCGCACCTGAGTTTAGTGCGCTAAATGATCGACTAAAGAAAACGCCGCAAGGGGTCGCGTTGCTGCGCACGTTAATGGATCAGCACGGGCTGAAAGCGGCAGATTTAGCGAGCGAACTCGGCTCAAAATCGAACGTCAGCAATATCTTGAACGGGCGCAGAGCGCTTACCGTGCGTCATATCGCCGCCCTTGCAGAACGATTCAAACTGCCTGCTCAGGCGTTCATCAGTTAGCCCTACTCTTCCTCGTTGCCGCCCTCTTCCAGCGGCCCGAAAGGTTTGGCGGGCAGAACGATATAGATGCCTTCAAAAATAGCGCCCGCTTTATCGTCGCCGAAGAGCTCGACCTGGAGCTGGACGCGGGATTTACGGCCACGGGCAAGACGATCCAAATCGCCGCTGAGCGAGCCTAAATCCGCCACGGCACTCGGGCGGCCGCTGATTGGCTGGCTGTAGCGAATATGCGCATCCGCCAGAATAATGGTGCCGCCCAGATGACGCTCGCGCAGCATCAGCCAGATCAGCCCCCAGCCGGTGAGCGTAGCCAGGGAGAACAGGCTGCCGGCAAATAGCGTGTTGTGCGGGTTCTGATTGCCCGTCTCCGGCATGGTGGTGATAAATTTTTGCCCGGTGTACTGCTGAATACGCACGCCCATTTTTTCGCTAAGGGGAATATGCTGATACCAGGCTTGCTGTAACTGACCGCACCAGTCGCCGCGATGCAGAATGTCATCGAGCGAGGCGACGGGTTTCACCATCAAAAAATGGCGCAACGGCGTGGTCTGCGGCGCGGTGATCTCGCCCTCATTCACAAAGCCCAGTTTGGCGAAAAACTCCACCGCGTCTTCGCGTGCGCTACAGGTGACGCGCTTTACGCCTTCCTGACGCGCCACGGATTCCAGCGTCATCGCCATCAGGGTGCCAAGGCCTTTATCCTGCACACTGGGATGCACCGCCATAAAGCGGATCGAGGCTTCATTATCGGCATTAATATAGAGCCGTCCGACGGCTACCAGCTTGCCGTCCTCGTCCATGACCATCTGGTGATGCGCCATCGCATCCCAGGCATCGCGCTCGGAGCCACGCGGCTGTTGCAGCGGCTTACGTAACATTTCCCAGCGAAAGGCGTAATA
This sequence comes from Enterobacter kobei, assembly GCF_018323985.1. Classification (GTDB taxonomy): domain Bacteria; phylum Pseudomonadota; class Gammaproteobacteria; order Enterobacterales; family Enterobacteriaceae; genus Enterobacter_D; species Enterobacter_D kobei_A. Next base: position 4,531,122 of record NZ_AP024590.1, read on the forward strand.
ACGTTCTAATTCTTCTTCTGTCTGCGGTACGCGTAGGTGATACATAGCGGTATTCTCTCTTGTTGACCGGGGCAACACCGCAAGCTGGCTCATACCTGGAGCCAGAACGTCACGGGGCCGTCATTCACCAGCGAAACCTGCATATCGGCAGCGAATCGTCCGGTTTGCGTCACCATATCGAGGCTGCGGCAACGCGACACGAAATAGTCATACAGTGCTTCGGCACGCTCGGGTTCAGCGCCTTTTGAGAACCCCGGACGCATACCACGGCTGGTATCGGCCGCCAGGGTGAACTGCGACACCACCAGCACGCTGCCACCAGCCTGTTTAACGTTGAGGTTCATCTTGCCGTCAGCATCGCTAAAAATACGATAGCCCAGCACCCGTTCGCACAGGCGGTCGGCTTTTTGCTCGTCGTCATCCTTTTCGACACCTAATAACACCAAAAGTCCCGGGCCGATTTCGCCCGTCACTTCATCCTCCACGCTGACGCTGGCGCGGCTAACACGTTGAATCAATGCGATCATGGTTGGTCTGCTTGCTCTTCTTTTGCGGCTTCTTTGAGTCTGCGGTATTCCCCGAGAGTGACAGTTATTTCCGCGCCAAGCAAGACGATACACCACGTCCAGTAGACCCAGAGGAACAAAATCGGCACCACAGCCAGCACGCCGTAAATCAGCTGATAAGAGGGGAACATGGTGATGTAGAGGGCGAAAGCTTTTTTGCCCAGCTCAAATAACAGGGCGGCCACCAGCGCGCCGACCATGGCGTCGCGGTTCGGTACCCGCGTGGTCGGCACGATGCTGTATAACAGCCAGAACGACAGCCAGGACAGGATCAGCGGGAAAATCCGCAGTACATCGTCAATCACGCTGTCGAGATCGCTGACCCAGCGCAGAGAGAGCAGATAGGAGCTGATCGCAAGGCTCGCACCCGCCAGCAGCGGCCCCAGCGTCAGGATCATCCAGTACACCGCAAAGGAGTAAATTTTCGGGCGTATTCGCTTGCTGCGCCAGATGGTATTGAGCGCGCTATCAATGGCATACATCAATAACAGCGAGGTGACGATCAGCCCGCACGCCCCCACCGCCGTCATTTTGCTGGAGTTCGCGACAAACTGTTCGATGTAACGCTGGATCACATCCCCGGTGGCGGGCATGAAATTCGCAAACACAAAGTGCCGCAGCTGGATACTGACATCGGTAAACATGGGAAACGCGGCGAAAAGCGCGAAAATCACCGCCACCAGCGGCACCAGCGAAAGCAGCGACACATAGGCGAGATTCCCCGCCAGCGTCGTCATATTGTCTTCATCAATACGCTGCCAGAGCAATTTGAGCCAGGCCACCACCGGTCGGGTGTGATGCCTGGCTTTATGATGAACGGTTTTTAACATAAATGCTTCGCAAAATAGGTCGGGATAGTGTCTTTGCCGGTCACCAGAATGGATGTGATCCCCAGCTGATTCGCGCCTTCTATATTATCGGCGTTATCATCAAAAAAGACCGTATCGGCAGCACTGAATCCTTCAGCCCGTAAGACCGCCTGATAAATTCGCGCTTCGGGTTTACGCATCCCCATATCCTGGGAAAGATAAATATGATCGGCGGCAGCGTGAATTTCCGGGTATTCATCCGGCCAGAAAGTGGTATGCAGACGGTTAGTGTTGGACAGCACCACCACGCGGTGCCCCTGGGCGCGCAGTTTATGCATGATGTCGATCACTTCCGGGCGCAGGGCAACGAATACCGCCTGCCAGCCATGGGAAAATTGCTCGTAGCTGAGCGGGAGATCCAGTTCATGGCACAGCGCTTCGGCAAAGGCTTCGTCGGTGATCTCCCCGCGTTCATGCTGATGGAAGGCCTCACCCATCGTGAAGTTCTGCTTTAGCGTCGCCAGCGGCACACGGCTGAAATCGCTCCATGCACCCAGTACCCGATTGAAGTCAATATCAACAATCACGTTACCTAAATCAAAGATATAGAGCATTTCCCTCTCCTGATCAGCCGTGGAAGGATAACTGTAGCGGGAAATGAAGGGGGTGAACAGTCGGGCAATGCGCGGCAGTGTGTGGAAGCGGTATGTGATTCACAAAATCGCACGGTTGTTTCGTGCAGTTAATGTATTGCTCCTTCTCGTGGTGAGAAGGAGCAATATCATCAGAATGACATGGTCACGCCTGCGTAATAAGCGCGGCCAGGCTCGTTGTACGTTGAAGCCCCCTCGTTCTCGCGATAAATCTGCTTATCGAACAAGTTACTGATGCCGGTATTGGCTCGCAGGTTTTTCGTCAGTTGATAGTTCACGCCAATGCCAACGACTGAATAAGCCCCCACCTCTTTACTGGACATGACTCCCGTTTCGTTGCGGGTCTCAGCATATTCACGCGGCTTCTGGCGGCCGTACATCGTCCAGGTCGTGTTAGCAGAAAGCTTGTCCGTTACCTGCCAGTCCAGCATGGTATTGACGGTGTATTTCGGGATGATCGATAACGGATTACCCGTTTTTTTATTTTCAGATGTGATCATGTACGTACCGTTAGTACGCCAGCTCAGCGTGTCACGCATAAGCGGTACTGTCAGGCTTGCTTCCAGGCCCTCAACCACGGCCTTACCACCGTTTTCCCAGCGCAGGATATTATTGCCGTTAGACGCATAACCGATGATGTCGGTACCGGAAACGATTTTATTTTTATAATCGTTACGGAACCAGGTGATCCCGGCATCGTAACCTTCCCAGGTAAACTCCAGTCCGATCTCTTTGTTGATGCTGATTTCTGGATCCAGATTGTCATTACCTAGCAGGTAGCAACTTCCCGAAGCGATAGTGTTCGGGCAGCCGTTACCTCGCGTGGAAAGAAGATAACCTTCGCTGGACTGATAAAGGTTGGGTGCTTTGAACGCACGTGCGATACCCGCCTTAACCCGGAACAACTCTCCCAGCCCCTGGGAGACGTTCAGACTGGGACTCCAGTTACCACCAAACTGGTTGTGATAGTCAAAGCGCAGGCCAGGAATAATGTTAGTACTGGCGGTTGCTTCTATATTGTCTTCAAAATAGAGCGCGCTGGTATTGGCGCTATTTTTGGTATTGCGTGCGGAAGCATCGCCAGACACCGCGCCAATCATTACGCCGGAAGCGTCAGTGGCCGTCATGGAGGCAGGATCATTGAGTTCCTGACGCTCCCATTCCGCACCCAGCGTCATGGTCTGATCGAACAGCATAAAGAGTGGCACGTTCACTTCAGCGACAGAGCGGTAATCTTCCAGACGACTGGTTGCGTAGCGGGTGTCATTGATCATCCCCTCAACGCGGCCGGTTGAGCCTTCGTTCATTCGTGTGTTGTTGGTCTTTTCATAATAGAAGCCAACTTTAGACTGTCCCCAGTCCCAGATACCGTTATGGGTAGCGCCATATTTTTGGCGGTACATACGGTTAGTTTCATGTCCGTAGAGCTGTTCGACGAGTCCGTTCGGGCTAACATTGCCATTACTGTACTGCGTATCACCCGCGTAAATATTGCCCTGACGGCTGTAGCCATACTCAAAATCAATAATCTGAGTCGGCGTGAGCTTCCAGGAGAGCAGTGCGTTGATATCTTTATTGCGAACTCCTTCGCGACCAGCGGCATAAGAACCATTTTGCTGCGTGTTTATGTCGTAGGCGTCAGCGTCAGTTTTATTAATATTGCCATACAGACGCATAGTCAGCGCATCGCCTGCTAACGGGCCGCTGAGACTAAAGTTCGCGCGCTTTGTTGCGCCTTCTTTATCGTTTTCAGGCTGGTTGGTGTAAAGGGAAAGTGCGCCGTGCCAGTCGTTTGTCGGGCGTTTAGTAATGATATTAATCACGCCCCCTGCGGCACCAGAACCATAGCGAGCGGCCGCAGGCCCACGCAATACTTCAATACGTTCGACCATTTCCGCAGGCACCCAGTTGGTGTCACCGCGCGTATCACGTTCACCACGCCAGCTATAACGTACGGAATTACGTGAAGTGACAGGAACGCCGTCGACGAGAATAAGCGTATTTTCCGGCCCCATGCCGCGAATATCGATTTGACGGTTATTACCGCGGCTGCCGCTGGCACTGTTGCCGGTAAGGTTAACGCCGGGCATTTTACGAATAATGTCTGAAAGGTCGTTAACCGGAGGATCTTTTTCAATATCTTTGGCGGTGATAATTGATACGCCAGGTTGCTGCTTCAGTTCTTCCTGGGCGGTGGCCTGGACAACCATCGTATCGCCACTGTCCAGCGGTTGTTTTTCTTCCGCCGCGACGCCATTGCTGTAAAGGCCGGTTATTAAGATCGCCAGAAGACTCTTTCTGTAAATTTTTTTAACACTCATGCGAACATATCCATAGTGTGAAACAAAATCTCGAAGAAAACGAATAGTAATGATAATAATTATCATTACAACAGCTAATGCTTTTCTTCATAATTTCCACACATTTCATTCGCAATCTTTACGTTATTACATAAACGAATGCCCACGTCTTTCAGCAGCGTAATTCACCAGTGGGCTCAAAACGGCAGTCGAGTACTGCCGCGTGGCACGATCTCAAATCCGGCGTCGACAATATCGCCCTTCCAGCTACGGTCAGCGCTCATGCGCAGCATCATTTCTGCGGTGCGGGCAGCAATAACGCTGGCGTTGAGATTCACGCTGGAGAGCGCCACCGGCGACAGCCAGGCGCTGGAGGGAAAATCCCCGTAACCCAGAATGCTCAGCTTTTCGGGTACGGCGATACCGCGGCTGTGCGCTTCCATCAGAAGCGCGGTGGCAATGGAATCGCTGGTACAAAAAATGCCATCCAGCCCGCGCGCTTTGACCAGCGTCGGAATGAGGATCTCCCGGCTGGCCTGCCAGATATTCTCCGCACGGTGAATATCTACCAATAGCGCGGTTTTCCCCTGCTCTTCCAGCGCACGACTGAAACCAGCGTAGCGAATACGCGCCCGAATATCGTCGTCAAAGCGGGTAGTGAAATATGCCAGTTCCTGGCAGCCAGCATCGAGCAGAAAACGCGCCGCCGCATAGCCAATTTCCGTGTGGTTATTGCCGACCTGCGCCGGGAACGCGCCACCGTCCACTTGCCACATTTGCACCACCGGCACGCCGCTGTTACGCAGCATTTTCAGCGTTGAAGGCTTATGGTCTGCCCCGGCGATGGCGATCACCGCCGGTGACCATTGCAGAATCGAGCGGATCTGTTCTTCTTCTTTATCGAGACTGTGATCGTGGGAGGCGATGGACAGCTGAAACCCCTGCGCGCTTACCGTGGATTCAATGCGCTGCACCACATGGCTAAAAAAACTGTTCGCCAGCGACGGCAGCACAATCGCCATATTGCTGCTTTGCCCGCCGGTAAACTGGCTGGCGATTTTGTTGTGCACGTAACCCAGGCTGTCGATAGCCGACTGGATTTTTTTGCCGGTTTTTTCCGACACGCGATCGGGCTGGCGAATATAAAGCGAGACCGTAGAGGGCGAGACACCAGCCTTCGCGGCGACATCATCAAGTTTTACGATTTGGCGTGATCTCTGGCGCATTCCACTCCCGTCTTATTATTCCGCGTTAACAGCCACATCAGCAGCAACGCTCCGGCCCAGACGGCGGCAAGCCACCAGCCGAAACTCGCCGGTATCCCCGTTTTCGCGGCAAGACCGAGCGGGGATAACGTCATAAATATACTGATTAAAACGGCCATCATCATAACACTTGACGGGATAGCATAACGCCATTTTTCCATCGGTATTCTGGCGGGTGCCACGGTCGGCTCAACCCAGCGAGCAGGCCGCAGATACCCCATCAGCAGCAGTATCATCAGTTCAATGATGAACAGCAGTCCCATCACGTGGATATAGTGCAGCGGAATGTGCTTTTGCACGCCGCTGAAGGTATAGATCGCATAAACAACAATATGAAATATCAGCACTATTTTTGCCGCCCGCGCCGGTACGTTGCGCGTTAAAAATCCCGCCAGCACCAGGGTGATGATCGGGATGTTATAAAAGCCGGTAAAGCGGCGCATCAAATCAAAGATGCCGTTCGGCGTATGCAGCAGCAACGGGGCCAGCACAATGGACACCAGCGAAAACGCCAGCGAGGCGATTTTCCCTACCCGTACCAGTTTTGTTTCATCCTGGCAGCCGGTGAGCGGGCCATAGAGATCGATAACAAACAGCGTGGCGCTGGCGTTGATAATCGAATTGAAATGGCTGATCACCGTGCCGAAAATGGCGGCGGCAAACATGCCCGTCAGCCACCACGGCAGCAGCGCTTTTACCAGCGCCGGATACGCATAATCCGCATTGCTGAATACCGGGCCAAACAGATTGAAAGCGATCAGCCCCGGCAGCACCATCACCAGCGGCACCAGCAATTTGATACAGCCCGCCAGCAGCACGCCTTTTTGACTTTCGGCGAGGGACGACGCACCCAGCGTGCGCTGAATGATCATCTGATTGGTGCACCAGTAGAACATATTGGCGCACAGCATTCCGGTAAATACCGTGCTGAACGGCACGGAGGCGGTCTCACTGCCGATGGCATTCAACTGCGCCGGATGGTTCAGCAGACGCGTTGCCCCGCTGATAAAAGCGCCATCGCCCAGCGCGAACAGCCCCAGCACGGGTATCAGCAGCGCGGCGATCAACAAAATTACGCCGCTGATGGTGTCAGAGATGGCCACCGCTTTCAGACCGCCCAGAGTGGCATACAGCCCACCAATCGCCCCCATCACCAGTGCCAGCAGGCCAATGGCGCTCCAGGCGGGCAGATGAAAGAACGACTGGAAATCAAATATTTCATTCATGGTGATCGCGCCGAGATAGAGGCTGCACGGGTTCGCCATCACCGCATAGCCCACCAGCAGCATAATGCTCACCATCCGCCGGGTAGTCTGATCAAAGCGGGTTTCCAGAAATTGCGGCAGCGTGGTCAGCCCGCGACGCAAAAAGCGCGGCAGAAAAAATAGCGCCATGATAATGGTCGCCACTGCGGCAGTGCTTTCCCAGGCCATGCCGCTGATATCAAAGCGATACGCATTGCCGTTCAGCCCCACCAGTTGTTCCGCCGAAAGGTTGGACAGCAGCAGCGATCCGGCAATGAAATAGCCCGACAATCCCCGCCCGGCGAGAAAAAAACCGTCCACACCGGCTTCCGAAATCCCTTTGGTTTTACGATATGAATATAGCGCTACGAAAATTAAAAAAAGTAAAAACGACGCGACAGAAAATAGCATCTGCATAACACCACCCTCCCTGATCATGCGGTTCCATTACTATTCCATAGCCATTACCCGACAGATAACGACAACAGGCGGAAAATTTGAGCTGACCTGTCAAAAACCATACTCATGGTGAGGTAATTGCGGGGGCTATCACAAAACAGGGCTAAGCCATCTTGAATATCGTAGCGCTACGATATTACCGTATAAATAAACCAATACCGGAGTACTTACATGATGTTCAACACAGATCGCTTACCACGCCGTGAGATCGGTGAACTCCGCAGCCAGCGCTGGTACGCCCCCGATACCATCCGGGCGTTTGCCCACCGCCAGCGCACACAACAAATGGGATTTGGCCGGGACGAGTTTCTCGGTAAGCCGGTCATCGGCATTATCAATACCTGGAGCGACATGAGCGCCTGCCATGCGCATTTGCGCGAGCGGGCTGAAGCTGTGAAGCGTGGCGTCTGGGCGGCGGGCGGCTTTCCGGTCGAGCTGCCTGCGCTGTCGATGGGTGAAGTGATGGTGAAACCCACCACCATGCTGTACCGCAATTTCCTGGCGATGGAAACGGAAGAGCTGCTGCGCCAGCATCCGATAGACGGCGTGGTGCTGCTCGGCGGCTGCGATAAATCCACGCCCGGGCTGCTGATGGGCGCGCTGTCGATGGATCTACCGCTGATTTTCTGCCCCGCAGGGCCGATGACCACCGGCAAATGGCACGGCCAGACCACCAGCGCGGGTACGCATACCAAGAAATACTGGGATCAGCTGCGCCTCGGTGCCATTACGCCACACGACTGGGTGGAGCTGGAAGGGGCGATGACGCGCTCCATCGGCACCTGCAATACCATGGGCACTGCGTCAACCATGACCTCCATTGCCGATGCCATGGGTTTTACGCTGCCGGGAGCCAGCTCCATTCCGGCAGCAGACAGCCGTCATCCGCAAATGGCGGCGCAGTGCGGCCAGACTATTGTCGATATGGTGTGGTACGACCATAAACCGTCCCGCTGGCTGACCAAAAATAACTTCCTCAACGGCATCGTCGCGTATATGGCGCTGGGCGGCTCCACCAATGCGGCGATCCACCTCATTGCCATGGCGAACCGCGCCGCTATTCCGCTGACGCTCGCAGATATGGAAGCCATTGCCCGCAAGGTGCCGGTGCTCGCTAACCTGTTCCCGTCGGGAAAATACCTGATGGACGATTTTTTCTTTGCCGGCGGTCTGCTGGCACAGTTGAAAAAGCTCGCCGGTTTTTTGCATCTGGATGCGCGGGGCGTCACCAACCAGCCGGTCAGCGCGTGGATCGAACAGGCGCACTGCTACGACGATGACGTGATCCGCGATCTGCATAACCCGGTGATCCCGCTGTCGCAGGGCTGCGCGCTAACTGTGCTGCGCGGCAATTTATGCCCGGATGGCGCAGTGATGAAATCCTCCGCCGCCAGCCCACAACTGCGCAAACATACCGGTCCGGCGCTGGTATTCGATTCGCATCAGGCGCTGTCAGATCAGATCGACGACCCCGATCTGGCGGTCACCAAAGATACGGTGATTATCCTGCGCAATGCCGGGCCGGTGGGCGCGCCGGGGATGCCCGAGTGGGGCAATCTGCCGATCCCCAAAAAGCTGCTGCGCGAGGGCGTGACCGACATGGTGCGTATTTCCGATGCGCGGATGTCCGGCACCCATTACGGCACCTGCATTCTGCACGTTGCGCCGGAAGCCGCGGTCGGCGGGCCGCTGGCGCTGGTGCGTACCGGGGATCGCGTAACGCTCGATATTGAGGCAGGCACGCTGAATATGCTGGTGGACGACGACGAGATCGCCCGCCGCCGCGCCGCACTTATCCCGCAGCACCCGGTTTTCGCTCGCTCCTGGGCGGCCCTGTACCAACAGCACGTCACCCAGGCGAATGAAGGCTGCGATTTCGATTTTCTGCAATCCGGCGGCGATGTCCCTGAACCGCCCATTTTTTAAGGAACCCTGATGAACCCTTTTAAACACGCCCTGCTTTCAGGCCAGCGCCTGCTCGGCACCTGGATGATGACCGGCAGCGATACCGTCGCCGAAGCAATGGCAACGGTCGGATTCGATTTTCTGGTGCTGGATCAGGAACATGTCGCCGTCGATACGCTGGATGCCATACGCATTGATCGGGCGATCCGCAGCATCAGCGCCACCACGCCACTCTATCGTCTCGCGGGCAACGACCTGGTGTTGATCAAACGTGCGCTCGACGGCGGCGCGATGTCGCTGATGATCCCTTTTATCAACACCGTGGAAGAGGCACAGCAGGCGGTGACCGCCGCCTTTTATCCGCCATATGGCAAACGCGGTTTTGCCGCCATGCACCGCGCCTCCGGCTGGGGCGGCAATGCGCAGTTCGTACAGGAGGCGAGGGATGAACTTTGTCTGATCCTGCAACTGGAAACGCCGGAAGCCATTGCCAATATCGACGCCATCGCCCGGGTGGACGGCATTACCGGCTTCTTTATCGGACCGGGCGATTTGTCATCAGCGATGGGACAACCCGGCAATCCGTCGCACCCGGAGGTGCAGCGGATGATCACGCGCGGGCTGGATGCCTGTCAGCGCCTCGGCAAACCCTGCGGTATCGTTGGCGGCAATCCGGACCTGGTGAATAAGTACCAGCAGATGGGCTTTAACTTTGTGGCGCTGGCCTCGGACATGAGTTTTATGCTGGCGCGCGCAAAAGAGCAGTTGGCGGCTATTCGCGGGGAAAACCTGACGGTTCCCGGCGGCGAGGTGTACTGATGACCCGGCTTATGGAATGTAAATACGGCGATGTGCATATCGCCGTCGCGCCTGAACTGGGCGGTGCGCTTGCCTGGCTGCGCTGGCGCGGGCAGGCGATTTTGCGCCCTCTCGATCCCCAGGGCGCACAGCGCGCCAATATGTGCGGCAGTTATCCACTGATCCCCTGGTCGAACCGCATTGCCGACGGACGCTTCGTCTTTGACGGCCAGCCTTTTCAGGTAACGCGCAACGTGCCGGATAATCTGCACGCGCTGCACGGCATCGGCTGGCAGCAGGTCTGGGAGGTGGAAAGCGCAAGTGAAACGCAGATTGATCTAGCACTCACCTGCCCGGCTTCTGCGCGCTGGCCATGGCCATGGCGGGCCAGCCAACGTTTTGCGCTGACCGAAAATGGCCTCATCGTGACGCTGACGTATCACAATCTCGCGGATCATGCCGTGCCTGCCGGGCTGGGTTTTCACCCGTTTTTTGCCGATGCCGCCCGTAGCGAGGTCACGTTTCACGCCGCCCACGTCTGGCTGAACGATGACAACAGCCTGCCGGATGAGGAAGTCACCGTGCCGCCCGCGTGGGACTACACCCGCTTTAAAACGCCGCTCCCCGGCTCGGTAGACAACTGTTTTACCGACTGGAACGGCGAGGCGATCGTGCGCTGGCCGCAGCGCGGCATCCGCGCCACCTTGCACAGCAACACCCCGAATCTGGTGTTTTTTATCCCCGGCGACGGGCGCAACGTGGTGGCCATCGAACCCGTCAGCCATATCAACGATGCCATTAACCGCTTCCCGGCAGGCAGCAACGACCAGGCGATGGATCGCATCGCCCCCGGCGGCGAGCTGTCGCTCAGCATGACAATAAGGATGTCAGACGATGGAACAACCCCGCGTACTCTTTGACTATCACGGCGAGCTGCCGGAATGCCCGACCTGGGATGCCGACCACCAGACGCTCTACTGGACCGATATTCTGCGCCAGGAAATTCATCACTATCAGCCGCATAACGGTGAGCACGGCGTGATGCACTTTGCCGAAGAAGTGGGCTGCTTTGCCCTCCGCAAGCGCGGCGGCCTGATCGTCGCGATGCGTTCGGCTATCTGGCTGACCGATGGCGAAGGCAGGCTGACGCAGAAAGTGTGCGACAACCCGAATAACCCCCAACTGGCGCGCTTTAACGATGGCGGCACCGACGGCCAGGGACGCTTTTATGCCGGAACCTACTGGGGGCCGCGGGATTACAACGGCGCGCTGCTGTGCCGGGTGGACGCCAATCTGCAAACCACGGTGTTGCAGTGTGACATTCTGGGCGCGAACGGGCTGGCGTTCTCCCCGGATGGCCGGTGGATGTATACCAGCGACACGCCGAATCACGTGATTTATCGCACGCCGCTGAATGCACAGGGTCAACCCGGTCAGCGGCAGATCTGGAAAACCTTCCCGCGCGGCCATGGCAGACCAGACGGCGCGGCTATCGACGTGGAGGGCGGCTACTGGAGCGCGCTGTTTGACGGCTGGCGCATTGCGCGCTTTTCACCGCAGGGCGACGTGCTGGAGGAAATCAGGCTGCCGGTGCGCTGCCCGACCATGGTCTGCTTTGGCGGTAGCGACATGAAAACCTTATTTATTACCACCACCCGGGAAAATATGTCCGCAGAAGAAATTACCGCCCACCCGCTGTCGGGCGCGTTATTTTCCCTGCGCGTTACTGTCCCCGGCGTTCAAAACGTAAAATTTAACGAGAACTGAAAAATGAAAACTATTGGTTTTATCGGGCTTGGCCTGATGGGCGACGCTATGTCCAAAAACATTGTCGCCAAATTTAACGGTACGGTTCTGGTATTCGATATTAATCAGGATGCTATTAACTGGCTGGTATTACAGGGCGCGCAGGCGGCTATTTCCGTGGCGGATATTGCGCAGCGTGCCGACGTTATTATCAGCATGGTGCCACGCTCTGAACATGTGCGCGATATTTATCAGCAGATGCTGCCGTATTTACACGCCGGGCAAATCACCATTGATATGTCGACTATCGATCCTTCTGTGTCGGTGGCTATTTCCCGCCAGGTGAATAATACCGGCGCAATCATGCTTGATGCGCCAGTGGTGAAATCAGTGCCTGCCGCGCAGAAAGGCGAACTGGGTATTTATATCGGCGGTGATAAAGCGGCATGGGAAAGGGTGTCGCCGATCCTCGCCATGATGGGTAATCACCAGATCCATATGGGCGAGAATGGCCGCGGTCTGGTAATGAAAATCGTGCACAACCTGCTGGTGGCGGGCATTCAGAACAGCGTCAACGAGATGCTGACCGTGGCGGATCACTACGGCATTGCTAAAGCGGATTTCCATAAAGCCATCTCGTTTGGTGGCGCAACTAACTGGTATCTCGACAGCAAAATAAACAGTCTGATCGCGGAAGATTATCGCACCGCCTTCTCTCTGCAAAACATGGCCAAAGACGTCAACATCATGAAGTCGCTGCTGACAGAAGCCGGGTTATTTCTGCCGGGCGTGAATGTGGTGAAAAACGTGTATGACCAGGGAATGGAAAACGGCCTGGGCGGCGAGGATTTTTCTGCCACCTGGAAAGTCGTAAAACACAGCGCCAGAAAATAACCGAGGAATAACATTATGCACAGCGAAGTGAACGTCATTTATAAAAGTCTGCACAATAAAACTGTCGTCATTACCGGCGGTGCCAGTGGCATTGGCGAAGAATATGTCCGCGCCTTTGTTAATCAGGGCGCGCGGGTGGCCTTTCTTGATTATGATGTCCAGGCAGGTGAAAAACTGGCTGCGGAAATGGGATGTCTGTTTTTATTTTGCGACGTCACGGATATTAAACAGCTACAAACCTGCTTTATGCAGATTATCGAGCAGTTGGGTGATATCGACATTCTTATTAATAACGCCGGCAGCGACGATCACCATACTATCGATGATTTAACGGAGGAGTATTTTAATAACCGCATTAACGTCAATATGCGTCACCACCTGTTTGCTATTCAGGCGGTGATTCCCGGCATGACGCGCAAAGGCAGCGGCAGCATTATCAATATGGGTTCGATCAACTGGATGCGCGGGCGTCCGGGGCGGGTGTGCTATTCCCTGTCGAAAGCGGCTATTCACGGTTTTACCCGCACGCTGGCGCAGGAGCTGGGGCCGCGCGGTATCCGGGTGAACAGCCTGGTGCCGGGGGCGATCCGCACCGCGAAGCAGGACGCGATGTGGGCGAAACTCGATCCGGCGGCGGTGAATCAGTTTATCGAATTACAGGCGCTGAAATTCCGTCTCGACGGCACGCACTGCGCGCGGCTGGCGCTGTTTCTGGCATCCGATGAATCCTGCGGCTGCACAGGTCAGGACTTTATCGTCGATGCGGGCTTGTCGCTGAACTAGGGGGTGCACATGGATGTTTTTAGCTTGCTCACCCCCGATGGCGTGATGCTGGAAACTCGCGCGGTGCTGATTGTGGTGGCGGTAATGTTTCTGTACACCTTCGTCGGCATTTGCGCGGGCTTTGGCGGCGGGCTGACCGCCATGCCGCTGATCACAATGGTGCTGCCGTTAAAAATGGCCGCGCCGATGTCGGTGATGGTCGGCACGGCAACGGCGCTGTACGCCACCTGGCTGTCGCGCAAGGAAACCGACTGGAAATCGGCGCTGGTGCTGATCGTATTTTCGCTGGCGGGGATCCCGGTGGGGCTGTATGCGCTGTCATATCTGCCCGACCACATTATGAAAATTGGCCTCGGCGCTTTTATCATTCTCTATTCTTTTTACAGTCTATTTATCCCGCGCCTGCCGGTGTACGACAAGCGCTGGATCGCCGCCCCGATGGGTGCGGTTGCCGGGGCGCTGGGCGCGGCATTTTCCACCAACGGGCCGCCAGTGGTGATGTACGGGATGCTGCGTAATCTGGCTCCCGCCGCTTTTCGCGGTACGCTGAACGCCTTTTTTACGGCGAACAATATCGCGATCATTGGCGGGCTGGCCACCAGCGGTATTCTGACCCTTTCCACCGTCAAGCTGGTGATTTTCTGTATCCCGACCATGATCCTCGGCGCACTGGTCGGCCAGTACGTTCACAAGCGGATTTCGGTGAAGGTGTTTCGCCTGATGGTATTTTTATTGTTGATTGCTTCAGGCGCGATGCTGATAAAAGGGGCAACCGGGATCTCTGCCGCAAGCGCCCTGCTTCCGGCGTTTGGGTTGCTGGCGGTTCTGCAACTGGCGTTTGGGCGGAAAGTCGCGGCGATACGCGCCGCGGATGAAGCGCAGAAAGCGCAATAATCAACAAGCGCACCGAAGAGTGTAATTAAATAAGGATATTCTAAAGCTCGATAAACACCCTTATGGGTAATATCTATAAGGGTGTTTACTTTTAGCGCTTTTTAATTAATGCTGTCAAATATATTAACATTGCGACTATTAATAGTGATGATACACATATAGATAAAAAGTAATACTTATCCCACGTATCCCCAGGTATAACGCCCGTGTACATTCGAATGAAGCTATACACTTTAACCTCTGGCATCATCACATACATCAGTACTAACACCACTGTAAACAGCAATGCTTCTCCAACCCATAGTAGTGCGTATTGTAGTGGCTTCATTAGTATACCTGTATTGTACCAAACACTGTTAATGAGGCTGTTACCTGGATTGTGGGTGTACTGAGTAAAAAATTACGTAACAACATAAAATCGGATAAGCGAGGTAGAGTAATACAACCTTCACTAACCCCTTTATATCCTGCCGGATGTAGCCTAAAGTGCCCTCTCTCCACCTGATCAATAAATGTTAGATCATCAATCTGTGAATCTTGTCTGTATAGAGCAAACCATAGTGATCTATCCGAACCAGAAGCAAACGACGCAAAAGCATCCCTTAACGCTGTAAGTAAGCCACCAGTCCCACGCGTAACTATATAATACACTCCTGGAGGTAGCGGGCCGATTGATGGGATGGCTATATCATTAGCATTGTTACGTGATGAACCTGTACCAGAATAGGCAGGAAAAAAACCAATGCCAGGGCAACTGAGATTACTCAGCTGATTGCCATTCAGATAGAAAGTGCACTGAATCATCGCTCATTCCAGCTATCTGAGAAAATAATATTACCATCACAGTGTTTCCATGTAATTTTCTCATAACGTAATGAAACGCTCTCTAAGTGATTATGCTTTTCGGTAGCTGGATTTTTGCAATCATGCATCAATGGGCAAATAGAGATTACTTTAACGTTTTCCAGCAACATATTAAAGTATTCTTCCTCTTGCCCGCCATAATTAATTTTATACCATTTAATCTCCACTGTTTTTAGTGTTTTCCCTTGAGCTACAGCCTTATAAATATATGGACTAGAAGAATCAAATTCTTTTTGAAACGTTAATGGAGCATGTAATCGCGTTCCAGTGATGTTACCTGTGCTGTTATCAGTAGGTAAATGTAATCCATGACTAAAACCGAGGACTTCAATACTCCCTTCACGATCTTTAACATCAACCGCACCCTTGATATCTGCACCGCCATCGTCTTTCATCCATAAGTATGCCGGAATTGCCATTTTTAAACGTCCTTTTTGCAGTTATTAATTCATACGACATTATAAAAAGGACCTATATATTAGAAATTGATAAATTCCGAAAATCGTTGGGCTTTATAATTAAAAAATAAAGCCTATACGATTAATTACCCTGAAACGCACCTTCGGTGCGCCTGTTACATCTCATCGTCCGGCGAGGCGAGGATCAGTTCAATCTGCTTATTCTTCAGCAGGCTATGCAGCGCCTGCGGTGGGGCTTTGTCGGTGAACAGTGCGGTGGCCTGAGTGACGTTGCCGATCTCCACGGCGGCGGAGGCGGTGAATTTGGTGTGATCCACCGCCACCAGGATTTGCCGGGAGTGGGCCATCATGGTGCGGGCGACGCTGGCTTCATTGACGTCAAATTCCAGCAGCGTGCCGTCGTTTTCAATCGCGCCGAGGCTGGTGATCAGGTAGTCGGCGCGGAAACCTTCCACAAAAGAGACCGCATGCGGGCCGATAATGCCGCTGTTATGCGGCCGGAGCGTGCCGCCAGGCACCATCACTTCAAAGCGGGTGTTTTTGTAGAGAATATGTGCCACCCGCAGGCTATTGGTGATGATGCGCAGATGATTATGATTCAACAGCGCCCGCGCAATATGTTCCACCGTGGTGCCGATGGTAATGAAAATAGTCGACCCGTCGGGGATGTAATCGGCAATGGCTTCGGCAATGGCTTTTTTCTCGGCGGTCAGCGAGATTTCACGCTCTTCAAACGCCGTGTTGACCACGCTCGACGCGCGGCCTGCGCCGCCGTGATGGCGGGTGATCAGGCCCTGCTCGCTGAGTTTGCGAATATCACGCCGCACCGTCTGCGTGGAGACATCCAGCAGTTGCGCAAGTTCATCAATGTTCATGTAACCGCGTTCTGCGATCAACGCCAGCAGTTGATCGTGGCGCGGATTGCCGGTCAGCTCGGTGGCACTCATGCGTTTCCCTCGTAACCTCATCGTTAATAGGTCATTTTATACATAAAGTGACAAAAAAGACCGGACTTGATCACAATCAGGGATGCCGTCTCGCCCGCCGGGGCGGGTGCATTTGAGCGCTGCTACGCCGCTGGCGAAGCGGACGGCATCATTGATGGGCTTCTGTTGCGCCAGGCTGAACGCCAGCGCGCCGTGAAAGACGTCTCCCGCGCCGGTGGTATCGACGACGTTCACGCGAAAACCCGGCTGATGATGATGATCAGCGCCGGCCATAAAATGACAGCCCTGCGCCCCGCTGGTGACATAGACCTGCCCGTCAGTGACGGTGCGGGCGTACTCCAGCCCTGCCAGCGGATCATCAAGACCGGAGAAACGGCGCAGGCCCGGTGCAGAAAAGGCAGCGTGATCGCTGAGCGCGACCAGGTCGTCAATCTTCTGCGGCGTCACGTCACCATCCAGCACGGTGATCACTCCGGCCTGTTTTGCCAGCGTGAAGGCGCGCTTCGCCCCGTCATGCCAGCGCACATCCGCCAGCACCACGTCCCATTGTGAAAAATCCAGCGCATCCAGCCAGTCAGCGTCGAGCGGCAGATCCGGGCCAGGATAGTTAATGATGATCCGCTCACCCTGCGCATCTACCAGCACGGCGGATTGCGAGGAGCTGGCGTTTTTGACGCGCCGACAAAAGCGGGTATTTACCCCCAGGGACTCCAGTTCCGCGAGAAGCTTGTCGCCAGTAACGTCATCGCCGGTGCGACCAATAAAGTCCACCTGCGCCCCCAGTTTTGCCGCCGCCACCGCTGCCGTAGCCGCCGGGCCGCCGCCCACTTCCCGATAGTGATGCGCCACATATTTGCCCCCTTCCGTAGGTAGCGCCTCAACATTGTAGATCCGGTCCATTACGGTAATCCCGACGCAGACGATACGCACCATGGTCATTCCTTAAACGAGTAACGATGCCGTCATTTTAATTTTCTGGATTGTTAAAAAAGTGACGGGTGTCAATTTTTTGACCATAAATTACAAATACGATCAAAAACAGACACAAAAGAGCACGATGAACGACATAATCTGACAACCAGCAGCGACGGGAGAGTGAAATGGCCAGCATTGCGTTTATTGGATTAGGGCAGATGGGAGCGCCGATGGCGACGAATCTGCTGAAGAAAGGGCATCACGTCTGGGCGTTTGATGTGAACCCGGCGTCAATGGAGAGCGTGATCCGCGAAGGCGCAGTAGGGTGCAGCTCACCGGCGCAGGCGGCGGAGTTTGCCGAGTTCGTCATCACCATGCTGCCAAACGGCGATCTGGTGCGTCAGGTGTTGTTCGGCGACGGCGGCGTCTGTGAAACCCTCTCCACCCGCGCGCTGGTGATCGACATGTCCACCATTCACCCGTTGCAGACCGATGCCCTGATCCGCGATATGCAGGCAAAAGGTTTTCAGATGATGGATGCCCCGGTGGGACGCACTTCCGATCATGCGATAGCCGGCACGCTGCTGTTACTGGCGGGCGGCACGGCTGAGCAGGTAGAGCGCGCCAGCCCGGTACTGCTGGCGATGGGCAGTGAGCTTATCAACGCGGGCGGACCGGGGATGGGCATCCGCGTGAAGCTTATCAACAACTACATGAGCATCGCCCTTAACGCCCTCTCCGCTGAAGCCGCAGTGCTGTGCGAAGCGCTGGGCCTGTCGTTTGATGTGGCGCTCCAGGTGATGAGCGGCACCCCGGCGGGCAAAGGGCATTTCACCACGTCGTGGCCGAACAAGGTGCTGAAAGGCGATCTTTCCCCGGCCTTTATGATCGACCTCGCCCATAAGGATCTGGGGATCGCCCTGGACGTGGCAAATCAGCTGCATGTGCCGATGCCGCTCGGCGCGGCGTCGCGTGAAGTCTATAACCTGGCGCGCGCCGCCGGACGCGGTCGTCAGGACTGGACGGCCATCTTAGAGCAGGCCCGCATCAGCGCTGGCCTCACTCCTCTCGTATCCCAGTAATGCTGTAAAAGGACAGAAGTATGACGACTTACACGCTTAAAGATATTACCCGACCCTCCGGCGGCTTTGCGATGCTGGCCGTTGACCAACGTGAAGCGATGCGCCTGATGTTCGCGGCAGCCGGTGCGCCACAGCCGGTAGCGGATCGGGTGCTGACGGATTTTAAAGTTAACGCCGCCAGAACCTTATCGCCCTTTGCGTCGGCGATCCTTGTCGATCAGCAGTTCTGTTACCGCCAGGTGGTAGAGCAGCAGGCGATCGCGCCATCCTGCGGGATGATCGTCGCCGCCGATGCGTTTATTCCCGGCAACGGAATTCCGGTGGACAGTGTGATCATCGATAAGACGGTCGATCCGCAGGCGGTGAAACGCGACGGCGCGAAGGCGTTGAAACTGCTGGTGCTGTGGCGCAGTGATGAAGACGCCGATCAGCGCCTGGCAATGGTGCGGGAATTTAATCAGCTGTGCCATGCAAACGGGCTGGTCAGCATTATTGAGCC
This sequence comes from Enterobacter kobei, assembly GCF_018323985.1. Taxonomy (GTDB): domain Bacteria; phylum Pseudomonadota; class Gammaproteobacteria; order Enterobacterales; family Enterobacteriaceae; genus Enterobacter_D; species Enterobacter_D kobei_A. The sequence continues at coordinate 4,550,164 of NZ_AP024590.1, forward strand.
GGTGGTTCGCCCGCCACGCCGTGGCGATAAATTCGATCGCGAGCAGGCGATTATTGATGCAGCGAAAGAGCTGGGCGACAGCGGCGCCGATCTCTACAAAGTGGAAATGCCGCTGTGCGGCAAAGGCGATACGCAGACGCTGCTCGCCGCGTCCCAACGGCTGAACGATCACATCGCCATGCCGTGGGTGATCCTCTCTTCCGGCGTCGATGAAAAACTTTTCCCCCGCGCCGTGCGGGTGGCGATGAGCGCGGGTGCGTCCGGTTTCCTCGCGGGTCGCGCAGTGTGGTCGTCGGTGGTAGGGCTGCCGGATACTGAACTGATGCTGCGGGATGTCGCCGCGCCTAAGCTGCAACGCTTAGGGGACATTGTTGACGAGATGATGGCGGCGCGCTGAGGAGAGATACATGAAATGGTTTAACACGCTAAGCCACAACCGCTGGCTGGAACAGGAAACGGACCGCATTTTCGACTTCGGCAAAAAAGCCGTGGTGCCGACCGGTTTCGGCTGGCTGGGTAATACCGGTCAGGTCAAAACGGATGTGGGCACCCACCTGTGGATCACCGCCCGCATGCTGCATGTGTACGCCGTAGCCGCCGGAATGGGCCGCCCCGGTGCATATGAACTGGTGGATCATGGCATTAACGCGCTGAACGGCGCACTGCGTGATAAGCAGTACGGCGGCTGGTACGCCTGCGTGAATGATGAAGGGGTGATCGATGCCTCCAAGCAGGGTTATCAGCATTTCTTTGTGCTGCTGGGCGCGGCGAGCGCGGTGACCACCGGACATCCTGGCGCGCGGGCGTTACTGGATGATGCCATTGCGGTGATCGAGCGCTATTTCTGGAGCGAAGCGGAGCAAATGTGCCTCGAGTCCTGGGGTGAAGCCTTCAGCCAGACCGAAGCGTACCGTGGCGGCAACGCCAATATGCACGCGGTGGAAGCCTTTCTGATTGTTTATGACGTCACCCACGATCGCAAATGGCTCGACCGTGCGCTGCGCATCGCCTCGGTGATTATTCATGATGTCGCCAGAAAGAGTGACTACCGCGTCAACGAGCATTTCGACACCCAGTGGAACCCGATCCGCGATTACAACAAAGACAATCCTGCTCACCGCTTCCGCGCCTATGGCGGCACGCCCGGTCACTGGATCGAATGGGGCCGTCTGATGCTGCATCTGCGTGCCGCGCTGGAAGCACGCTTTGAGACGCCGCCCGACTGGTTACTGGAAGACGCGAAAGGCCTGTTCCACGCCACGATCCGCGACGCCTGGGCACCGGATGGGGCAGACGGTTTTGTCTACTCCGTCGACTGGGATGGCAAACCGATTGTGCGCGAGCGCGTGCGCTGGCCGATCGTTGAAGCCATGGGCACCGCTTACGCCCTGTGGAGCGTCACGGGCGACGCGCAGTACGAAGCCTGGTATCAGAAATGGTGGGATTACTGCATGAAATATCTCATCGACTACGAAAACGGCTCGTGGTGGCAGGAGCTGGATACGGATAACAAGGTCACCACCAAAGTGTGGGACGGCAAGCAGGATATTTATCACCTGCTGCATTGTCTGGTGATCCCCCGCCTGCCATTGGCTCCCGGCCTCGCTCCCGCTGTCGCCGCCGGGCTGCTGGATTGCAACGCTAAATAAACAATAAAACCGACAGAGGTCATTATGCGTACCCTACACCCTGACTTATCTGCTCTGGCGCTGACCACCAGCCCGGGCGGTTTTTCCTTAACGTATCAGCAGCGGCTGATCCTGCGTCATACGCCGGACGCCGCCTGTTTATGGACCGGCGCAGGCACGGCGGACATTGAGATGTTCCGCGGCAACTTCAGTATTCAGGATCGCCTCAATGAAAAAATCGCCCTGACGGATGCCACCGTGCAGGCCCATGAAGCGGGCTGGACGGTGCGCTTCGGGCGTGGCGATGCGGTGAGCGCGACGCTGAAAATTGGCGTCGATGATGCAGGTCGTCTGCAACTGACGTTGCAAAACGATGACGCGGCCCATAACCGCATCTGGCTGCGGCTGGCGGCAAATCCTGAGGATCATATTTACGGCTGCGGCGAGCAGTTTTCGTATTTCGATTTGCGCGGCAAACCCTTCCCGTTGTGGACCAGCGAGCAGGGCGTGGGCCGCAATAAGCAGACGCTGGTCACCTGGCAGGCGGACTGCAAAGAGAATGCGGGTGGTGATTATTACTGGACCTTCTTCCCGCAGCCGACCTTTGTCAGCACGCAGAAGTATTATTGCCACGTCGACAACAGCTGCTACATGAATTTCGATTTCAGCGCGCCGGACTACCACGAACTGGCGATCTGGGAAAATCAGGCCACGCTGCGTTTCGAGTGCGCACCCACCTATATTCACCTGCTGGAAAAACTCACCGCGCTACTGGGCCGTCAGCCGGAGCTGCCGGACTGGGTGTATGACGGCGTGACGCTCGGCATTCAGGGCGGCACGGAGGTGTGCCAGCAAAAGCTCGATACCATGCGCAACGGCGGCGTGAAGGTAAACGGCATCTGGGCGCAGGACTGGTCTGGCATCCGTATGACGTCCTTTGGCAAGCGCGTGATGTGGAACTGGAAATGGGACAGCAATAACTATCCGCAGCTGGATTCCCGCCTCGCGCAGTGGAAGGAAGAAGGCGTGCAGTTCCTCTCTTATATCAATCCTTATGTCGCCAGCGACCGCGAACTGTGCGCGGAGGCGGCGCGTCTCGGCTATCTGGCGAAAGATCGCGACGGCAATGATTATCTGGTGGAGTTCGGCGAGTTTTACGGCGGCGTGGTGGATCTGACCAATCCTGCCGCGTATGACTGGTTCAAAAATATCATTAAACAGAACATGATCGCGCTGGGCTGCGGCGGCTGGATGGCCGATTTCGGCGAATACCTGCCTACCGATACCGTGCTGCATAATGGCGTCAGTGCGGAAATCATGCATAACGCCTGGCCTGCGCTGTGGGCGAAGTGCAACTACGAGGCGTTGCAGGAGACCGGCAAGCTTGGCGAGATCCTGTTCTTTATGCGCGCGGGCGGCACCGGCAGCCAGAAATATTCCGTGATGATGTGGGCCGGGGATCAGAACGTCGACTGGAGCCTGGACGACGGACTGGCGTCGGTGGTGCCTGCGGCGCTGTCGCTGGCGATGACCGGTCACGGTCTGCATCATAGCGATATCGGCGGTTATACCACGCTGTTCGACATGAAACGCAGTAAAGAGTTGTTGCTGCGCTGGTGCGATTTCAGCGCCTTCACGCCGATGATGCGCACCCATGAGGGCAACCGCCCCGGCGATAACTGGCAGTTTGATGGCGACGCGGAAACCATCGCCCATTTCGCCCGCATGACCACCGTCTTCACCACTCTGAAACCTTATATCAAAGCCGCCGTGGCGCAGAATGCGAAAAGCGGTCTGCCGGTGATGCGTCCGCTGTTCCTGCACTACGAAGACGACGCGCGTTGCTATGAGCTGAAGTATCAGTATCTCTTGGGCCGCGATCTGCTGGTCGCGCCGGTACATGAACAGGGATGTAAAACCTGGACGCTCTATCTGCCGCCGGATGCGTGGGTCAATCTGTGGACCGGGGAAACCTGTGGCGGGGGCGATATTACCGTGGACGCGCCTTTAGGCAAGCCGCCGGTATTTTATCGCGCCGACAGTGAGTGGGCCGCGCTGTTCAGTACGTTGCGCGCGCTCTGAACCGCATCCTGCGAGGAACGATCATGAGTCAGTCTACCGATCCGGCAACTCTGCGGTTGCCGTTTAAAGAGAAGCTCGCCTATGGCATGGGCGATCTCGGCTCCAATATCCTGCTGGATATTGGCACGCTCTATTTACTGAAGTTCTATACGGATGTGCTCGGCCTGCCGGGAACTTACGGCGGCATTATCTTTTTGATCGCCAAGTTCTTTACCGCCTTCACCGATATGGGCACCGGCATCATGCTGGATTCACGGCGTAAGATCGGACCGAAGGGCAAGTTCCGCCCGTTCGTGCTCTATGCCGCGTTTCCGGTGACGCTGCTGGCGATTGCCAACTTTGTCGGCACGCCTTTTGAGATCACCGGCAAGACGGTGATGGCAACGGTGCTGTTTATGTTGTACGGCCTGTTCTTCAGCATGATGAACTGCTCTTACGGCGCGATGGTACCGGCGATCACCAAAAATCCGGACGAGCGTGCGTCGCTGGCGGCGTGGCGTCAGGGCGGCGCAACGCTGGGGCTGCTGCTGTGTACCGTGGGCTTTGTGCCGGTAATGAACCTGGTGGAAGATAATCCCCAGCTGGGCTATATCTTCGCAGCGACGCTGTTTTCGGTGTTTGGTCTGCTGTTTATGTGGCTGTGCTATCGCGGCGTCACTGAGCGTTACGTTGAGGCGCAACCGGCGCACACTGCGCAAAAACCGGGACTGTTGCAGTCGTTCCGCGCCATCGCCGGTAACCGTCCGCTGTTTATTCTCTGCATCGCCAACCTCTGCACCCTCGGCGCGTTTAACGTCAAACTCGCCATTCAGGTCTATTACACCCAATACGTGTTAAACGATCCCATTTTGCTGTCGTATATGGGCTTTTTCAGCATGGGCTGCATCTTCGTCGGCGTATTTATGATGCCCGGCGCGGTCAGGCGTTTCGGCAAGAAGAAGGTCTATATCGGCGGGCTGCTGATTTGGGTGGCGGGCGATGTGCTGAACTACTTCTTCGGCGGCGGTTCGGTGAGCTTTGTGGCGTTCTCCTGCCTGGCCTTTTTCGGTTCGGCCTTTGTGAACAGCCTCAACTGGGCGCTGGTGTCCGATACCGTGGAATACGGCGAATGGCGCACCGGGGTGCGTTCGGAAGGGACGGTGTACACCGGTTTTACCTTCTTCCGCAAAGTGTCCCAGGCACTGGCGGGCTTTTTCCCCGGCCTGATGTTGACGCAAATCGGCTACATCCCCAACGTCGTGCAGTCGGCCGATACGCAGGAAGGTCTGCGCCAGTTGATCTTTATCTGGCCGTGCGCGCTGGCGGTGGTGACGATTATCGCCATGGGCCTGTTCTATAACCTCAACGAGAAAATGTATGTCCGTATCGTTGCCGAAATAGAAAGCCGAAAGCAGATGGCGTAATGCAACAGACGATGACGCCCTACGGGGCGTCATGAGGAACGATTATGACGACCCATGATCCGTTAACCCTGAAGCTGAGCCTGCGTGAAAAAGTCGCCTACGGAATGGGCGACTTCGGCTCAAATTTAATGTTGTGTATCGGCACCCTGTACTTACTCAAGTTTTATACCGATGAGTTAGGGATGCCGGCGTTTTACGGCGGGATCATCTTCCTGGTGGCGAAGTTTTTTACTGCCTTTACCGATATGCTGACCGGCGTGCTGCTGGATTCCCGGCGCAACATTGGCGCGAAGGGCAAATTCAGGCCATTTATTCTGTACGCCTCGTTCCCGGTAGCGCTGGTGGCCAGCGCGCAGTTTATGGCGAACGACTTTACCCTGACGGTGAAAACCGCACTCGCCACCGGGCTGTTTATGCTGTTCGGGCTGTGCTACAGCCTGATGAATTGTTCATATGGCGCGATGGTACCGGCGATCACCAAAAATCCGCAGGAGCGCGCGCATCTGGCGGCGTGGCGTCAGGGCGGCGCGACGGTCGGACTATTGCTGTGTACGGTAGGCTTTATGCCGATCCAGGCGCTGTTCACCGGCAGGCCAGCACTGGGCTATCAGGTGGCAGCGCTGGTGTTTGTCACCGGCGGCCTGTTTTGCATGTGGTGGTGCTACAGCGGCGTGAAGGAGCGCTATGTCGAGGTCACGCCCGATCATCATAAACCAGGCATCGTGAACTCCTTCTGCGCGATTTTCCGCAATCCGCCGTTGCTGGTGTTGTGCATTGCGAATCTGTGTACGCTGGCAGCCTTCAATATCAAACTCGCCATTCAGGTGTATTACACCCAGTACGTGCTCAACGATATTCATCTGCTGTCGTGGATGGGATTTTTCAGTATGGGCTGCATTCTGGTCGGTGTGTTTCTGGTACCCGGCGCGGTTAAGCGCTTCGGCAAAAAGCAGGTGTATCTGGGCGGCCTGATGCTGTGGGCGGTGGGGGATGTGCTGAATTTCGTCTGGGGCAGCAGTTCGCTGCTGTTTGTGTTGTTCTCCTGCATGGCCTTTTTCGGCACAGCCTTTGTGAATAGCCTGAACTGGGCGCTGGTGCCGGATACGGTAGATTACGGCGAGTGGAAAACCGGGATCCGCGCCGAAGGATCGGTTTACACCGGTTATACCTTTTCGCGCAAAATCTCCGCCGCGCTGGCGGGTTTTCTGCCGGGCATTATGCTGACGCAAATCGGTTATATCCCGAATGCCATACAGAGCGCCGGTACGCTGCTCGGCCTGCGACAGCTGATTTTCCTCTGGCCCTGCGCGCTGGCCATCAGCGCCGCAATCACCATGGGGCTGTTTTACAAACTCAATGAGCAACGCTTTGCGATGATTATTGCGGAAATCGGGGCACGGAAATAAAAAAAGCCCCGTCTTCACAGACGGGGTGATGGCTTTTCACTCGATTTATTTGTTTAGTTTTTTTGCCGCAGTATTAAGCTGCTTGATGCTTTTTTCAGGCGTCGGCAAATGTTCCGGCATCGTGCCACCAAGATCCTGAATGGTTTGACGCACTTTTTTACCGACGTCAAAGTGAGTCTGATTGGCCTGCTGCTTTGTACAAACGCGATCACGACGTAATTTTTCCTCCGTCTGCGTTGCGCGAAAGAGGTTTGCTGCAAGCTCCGTCGACCCCATATGATCGAGAATGCGCTGGCTCTTTTTTAATCCTTTATGTTCGTGGATCGCCTTCTGATCCATGCCGCCATAAAGTCCCTGATAGCCATGGTTCTGGAAGACGGCGAAATCTAATGTCGTTTCGACGCCCGCCTGCTGCGCGGTTTCAACCAGTTGTTTGTTATGCTCTTTTAACTCGTTGCGTAAAAAAAGCCGCTTTTCATCCTCGCGAAGCTGCTTGAATGCGGCATCGTCGGCTAACTCCTGTCTGCGGGTTTGCAACGCAAAGTAGGTTTGACCCGCGGCAACCACAGGTTTGGTGGGATCGCCATTCTGCACCACCAGGTAACAGGCATAGCGGGAAAGATGCATATCCTCTATCTCACGAGTAGCACCCGATCCTAATTCGACCATTTTGTTGGTATCAACGAAATGGTCTGCTGCCTGGTGTCCGCTGGTTTCACAGGCCACGACGGCTTTGGAAAGAACTTTTTGAAAGTTCCGCCACTCCTTATAACCCAATAAGGGTAAGAGATCGCGCGCTGACCAAAACTCGCTGCCGTTATCGCCTATCTGTTTAAGCTGCTCGAAGGGTTGATGATGTTCGTCCATAACTCATCCTTTTCCTGTTTGTTATTGAATGGAAGTGTTGAACCGATCTGTTCAACAGCAGCATAACGCTGGCAGAGAGCATAAAAAAAGCCCCGTCTTCGCAGACGGGGCTTCGTTTTTAGTACGAAATCGGCTTATGCGTCTTTCGGACCGCGCATCGCGCGTTTACGGTCGTTTTCGGTCAGGTGACGTTTACGAATACGAACAGACGTCGGGGTAACTTCTACCAGTTCGTCGTCATCGATAAACTCAAGCGCCTGCTCCAGGGACATCTTCAGCGGCGGAACCAGCGTGGTTGCTTCGTCAGTACCAGAAGCACGCATGTTGGTCAGCTTCTTACCGGTCAGACAGTTAACTGTCAGATCGTTAGAACGGCTGTGAATACCGATGATCTGGCCTTCGTACACTTCTGCACCGTGACCCAGGAACAGCTTACCGCGATCCTGCAGGCTGAACAGCGCAAACGCGACTGCTTTACCCTGACCGTTGGAGATCAGCACGCCGTTCTGGCGCTGGCCGATTTCACCCGGTTTAACATCATCGTAGTGGCTGAAAGTGGAGTACAGCAGACCGGTACCGGAGGTCATGGTCATGAACTCGGTACGGAAGCCGATCAGGCCACGTGCCGGGATCAGGTAATCCAGACGAATACGGCCTTTGCCGTCAGGGATCATGTCTTTGACATCGCCCTTACGCTCGCCCATTGCCTGCATCACAGCGCCCTGGTGCTGTTCTTCGATATCCAGCGTCACGTTTTCGAACGGCTCTTGCAGACGGCCATCGATCATACGGTTGATTACTTTCGGACGGGAAACCGCCAGCTCAAAGCCTTCACGACGCATGTTTTCGATAAGCACGGACAGGTGCAGTTCGCCACGACCGGATACACGGAACGCGTCCGCATCTTCGGTTTCTTCAACGCGCAGTGCCACGTTGTGCACCAGCTCTTTGTTCAGGCGGTCAAGGATCTGACGGGAGGTAACGAATTTACCTTCTTTGCCACAGAACGGAGAGGTGTTGACGTTGAAGAACATGGTTACTGTCGGTTCATCAACAGACAGTGCCGGCAGCGCTTCGACATTCTGCGGATCGCAGATGGTGTCGGAGATGTTCAATTCGCCCAGACCGGTGATCGCGATGATGTCGCCCGCTTCAGCTTCAGTGGTTTCGATACGTTCCAGACCGAGGTGGCCCAGGACTTTACCCACTTTACCGTTACGCGTTTTACCTTCGCTGTCGATAATGGTCACTTGCTGGTTCGGTTTCACCTTGCCGCGTTTGATGCGGCCGATGCCGATAACACCAACATAGTTGTTGTAATCCAGCTGGGAGATTTGCATCTGCAGCGGACCATCAAGGTCAACGTTCGGTGCAGGTACATGGTCAACAATCGCCTGGTACAGCGGGGTCATGTCTTCCGCCATATCAGTGTGATCGTTACCGGCGATACCCATCAGTGCAGATGCATAGATGATAGGGAAATCGAGCTGCTCGTCAGTCGCGTCGAGGTTAACGAACAGGTCAAATACCTGATCAACAACCCAGTCCGGACGCGCGCCAGGACGGTCAACTTTGTTAATAACAACAATCGGCTTCAGGCCGTGTGCAAACGCTTTTTTGGTAACAAAGCGAGTCTGCGGCATTGGGCCATCCATTGCGTCAACCACCAGCAGCACGGAGTCTACCATGGACATAACACGTTCAACTTCACCACCGAAGTCGGCGTGACCCGGGGTATCAACGATGTTGATACGGTAGTCATTCCATTTAATAGCGGTGTTTTTAGCGAGGATGGTAATCCCACGCTCTTTCTCCAAATCGTTGGAGTCCATCACGCGTTCGGTAGCTTCAGCACGTTCGTTACTGAAAGTACCGGATTGCTGCAGGAGCTTGTCAACCAGGGTAGTTTTACCGTGGTCAACGTGAGCAATGATGGCGATGTTACGCAAATTTTCGATCACAACTTTGCCTCAGGCATTAGAAATAGCGCGTTATTGTACACGTATTAATCGCAGTACAGAACAGGATCACAAAGAACCTTTACAAACAATACTGAAAGTAAGGCTTTGTGATCGCTTTCACGGCGCGGTAAAGGGGTACCTTAACGAAAATTGCACCAATATAGTGCTTCGCGTTCATCCTGAAGCACTATACTGGTGCAATATTACCATCGTGGTGCAGCCCTTTTGCACTATGACGTGCATGATAACGCCTTTTGGGGGTGTTTTAAAAGTTGGCACAGATTTCGCTTTGTATATTTCAGAGCAACCATGCCAATTATAAGCAGTGTTTTCTGACCTCGTTACCACGACGACTATGACAAAATCCGGGAGAGTTAAGTATGTCCGCTGAACACGTTTTGACGATGCTGAATGAACATGAAGTGAAGTTTGTTGATTTGCGCTTCACCGATACTAAAGGTAAAGAGCAGCACGTCACTATCCCGTCCCATCAAGTTAATGCCGAATTCTTCGAAGAAGGCAAAATGTTTGATGGCTCCTCGATTGGTGGCTGGAAAGGTATCAACGAATCCGACATGGTGTTGATGCCTGACGCGACTACCGCTGTTATTGACCCGTTCTACGAAGAAACCACCCTGATCATCCGCTGCGATATCCTGGAACCAGGCACGCTGCAGGGCTATGACCGTGACCCGCGCTCTATCGCAAAACGCGCTGAAGAGTACCTGCGCTCCACTGGCATCGCCGATACCGTGCTGTTCGGACCAGAACCAGAATTCTTCCTGTTCGACGATATCCGCTTCGGCAGTTCCATCTCCGGTTCTCACGTCGCTATTGATGACATCGAAGGCGCATGGAACACCGGTACCAAATACGAAGGCGGTAACAAAGGTCACCGTCCGGCAGTGAAAGGCGGTTACTTCCCGGTTCCACCGGTCGACTCCGCACAGGATCTGCGCTCTACCATGTGTCTGGTGATGGAAGAGATGGGCCTGGTCGTTGAAGCTCACCACCACGAAGTGGCTACCGCTGGTCAGAACGAAGTGGCTACCCGCTTCAACACCATGACCAAAAAAGCAGACGAAATTCAGATCTACAAATATGTGGTGCACAACGTTGCGCATCGCTTTGGTAAGACTGCGACCTTTATGCCGAAACCGATGTTCGGTGATAACGGTTCTGGTATGCACTGCCACATGTCCCTGTCCAAGAACGGCACCAACCTGTTCTCTGGCGACAAATATGCGGGTCTGTCTGAGCAGGCACTGTTCTACATCGGCGGCGTTATCAAACATGCGAAAGCGATTAACGCCCTGGCGAACCCGACCACCAACTCTTACAAGCGTCTGGTCCCGGGTTACGAAGCACCGGTTATGCTGGCTTACTCTGCCCGTAACCGTTCTGCCTCTATCCGTATTCCGGTCGTTGCTTCACCGAAAGCGCGTCGTATCGAAGTGCGCTTCCCGGACCCGGCGGCTAACCCGTACCTGTGCTTCGCTGCACTGCTGATGGCTGGCCTTGACGGTATCAAGAACAAGATCCACCCGGGCGAAGCGATGGACAAAAACCTGTATGACCTGCCGCCGGAAGAAGCTGCAGAAATCCCACAGGTTGCAGGCTCTCTGGAAGAAGCACTGAATGCGCTGGACGCAGACCGTGAGTTCCTGACCGCAGGCGGCGTATTCACTGACGACGCGATCGATGCTTACATCGCTCTGCGTACCGAAGAAAACGACCGTGTGCGCATGACGCCGCACCCGGTAGAGTTTGAACTGTATTACAGCGTTTAATTAAGAATTAAAACGCTCACGAGAAATCGTGCAGAGTTTTAAAAACCCATGGATTTCTTGCTACAGCAAGGCGGCAATTGAGAGAGTCCCCGGGAGCTTACATCGGTAAGTGACCGGGGCGAACGAAAGTAGCCAACGCAGCTGTAGTGAGAAAGACGCAGGTTTTTTGTTGCCGTGGAACTTTAGCCCATCTCAGGATGGGCTTTTTTCTCCACGCCCGGCACATATTTGCGAACAATTCACCGACTTACACTTATAATGCACTGTATTGGTGCACACTAAGGAGACTGCTGAATGGCAACAGGCGTGGTGCCCGATGCTGGGCAGATCCTCAATTCTCTGATCAACAGTATCTTGCTGGTTGATGATGACCTGGCAATCCACTATGCGAACCCGGCGGCACAACAGTTGCTGGCCCAAAGTTCACGCAAGCTCTTTGGCGCGCCTTTACCCGAGTTACTGAGTTATTTCTCGCTGAATATTGGCCTGATGCAGGAAAGTTTGCAGGCCGGACAAGGCTTTACCGATAACGAAGTGACGCTGGTGATCGATGGCCGCTCACATATTCTTTCCCTGACCGCGCAACGTCTGCCGGAGGGCCTGATCCTGCTGGAGATGGCTCCCATGGATAATCAGCGCCGCCTGAGTCAGGAGCAGTTACAGCACGCCCAGCAGATCGCCGCCCGCGACCTGGTGCGCGGTCTGGCTCATGAGATTAAAAATCCGCTGGGTGGTCTGCGCGGCGCAGCGCAGTTGCTCAGCAAAGCGTTGCCCGATCCGTCGCTGATGGAATACACCAAAGTTATTATTGAACAGGCGGACCGGCTAAGAAATCTGGTGGACCGGCTGTTAGGCCCGCAGCAGCCGGGCATGCACGTCACGGAAAGTATTCACAAGGTGGCGGAGCGCGTGGTGAAGCTGGTATCGATGGAGCTGCCGGAAAACGTCACCCTGGTACGCGATTACGACCCCAGCCTTCCTGAGTTAGCGCACGACCCCGACCAGATCGAGCAGGTTTTACTGAATATTGTGCGCAATGCTCTTCAGGCGCTTGGCCCTGACGGGGGCGAGATTGTGCTGCGCACCCGCACCGCCTTCCAGCTGACATTGCATGGCGTACGCTATCGCCTCGCCGCCCGCATTGATATTGAAGATAACGGGCCGGGCATACCGTCGCATTTGCAGGACACGTTGTTTTACCCGATGGTCAGCGGCCGTGAAGGCGGTACCGGGCTTGGGTTGTCCATTGCCCGTAATTTGATTGATCAGCACTCCGGCAAAATTGAATTCACCAGTTGGCCAGGACATACCGAATTCTCGGTGTTCCTGCCTATTCGGAAGTAGAGGTATTTATGCAGCGAGGGATAGTCTGGATCGTTGATGACGATAGCTCCATCCGCTGGGTGCTGGAACGCGCGCTCACCGGGGCTGGCTTGAGTTGTACGACCTTTGAAAATGGCAATGAAGTGCTTGATGCGCTGACCACGAAAACCCCGGATGTCCTGTTGTCGGATATTCGCATGCCAGGGATGGATGGTCTCGCCCTGCTCAAACAGATCAAACAACGGCATCCCATGCTTCCGGTCATCATAATGACGGCGCATTCCGATCTGGATGCAGCGGTCAGCGCCTATCAGCAAGGGGCGTTTGATTACCTGCCAAAACCCTTTGATATTGATGAGGCCGTTGCACTGGTTGAACGGGCGATCAGCCATTATCAGGAACAGCAGCAGCCGCGCAATGTGCCGGTATTCGGCCCGACTACCGATATTATTGGCGAAGCGCCGGCGATGCAGGACGTGTTCCGCATTATTGGTCGTTTATCGCGCTCGTCCATCAGCGTGCTGATTAACGGCGAGTCCGGGACCGGTAAAGAGCTGGTTGCCCATGCTCTGCATCGGCACAGCCCGCGCGTGAAAGCGCCGTTTATCGCGCTGAATATGGCGGCCATCCCCAAGGATTTGATCGAATCCGAACTTTTTGGTCATGAGAAAGGTGCCTTTACCGGGGCGAATACCATTCGTCAGGGGCGCTTTGAACAGGCCGATGGCGGCACGTTATTTCTCGATGAGATCGGCGATATGCCGCTGGATGTACAGACCCGCTTACTGCGCGTACTGGCTGACGGGCAGTTTTACCGCGTCGGGGGATTCGCGCCGGTCAAAGTGGATGTGCGTATTATCGCCGCCACGCACCAGAATCTGGAGTTGCGCGTGCAGGAGGGGAAATTCCGCGAGGATTTATTCCATCGCCTGAACGTGATCCGTGTGCATCTGCCGCCGCTGCGGGAACGTCGGGAAGATATTCCGCGTCTGGCGCGTCATTTCTTACAGGTCGCCGCCCGCGAACTGGGCGTGGAAGCCAAGCAACTGCATCCCGAAACGGAAGCCGCGCTGACGCGCGTGGCCTGGCCGGGTAACGTGCGACAGTTAGAAAATACCTGCCGCTGGCTGACGGTGATGGCCGCGGGCCAGGAAGTGCTGATTCAGGATCTGCCGGGAGAGTTGTTCGAAACGACTATTCCTGACAGCCCGTCGCAGACGCTGCCTGATAACTGGGCTACGCTGCTGGCGCAATGGGCCGATCGCGCGTTGCGTTCCGGTCATCAAAACCTGTTGTCGGAAGCACAGCCAGAGATGGAGCGCACGCTGCTCACCACGGCCTTGCGTCATACGCAGGGGCATAAACAGGAAGCTGCCCGCCTGCTCGGCTGGGGTCGTAATACCCTGACGCGTAAGCTGAAAGAGCTTGGTATGGAATGATTTTCGGCGTGTATGTAAAGTTTGATTCATAGCCGCAAATTGCTGCTATTTTGAGCTTTACTGTTTTGATGAGTTGAGTATGATCGGGCGCGTTTACGCGGGAGAGAGATCATGCTGGGATCATTAATTCATTTTGTATCGAGCGGCGCAGACGTCACCGCTACTGCCAGCCAGACGCCCCATACGGCAATCGCGGCCGTGCTGTGCGCGGCGCTGGTCGGGCTGCTCAGTTAAACCGTATCCCCTCCTGGCGAGGGGATACGCTTATATGACGCGTGAAAACTGCTGCATACGCGCTTTCTGACGCAGGTAGGCATCGAAGCACATGCAGATGTTACGGATTAACAGACGGCCTTTGGGCGTCACCTGAATCCCCTTTTCATCCACATCCACCAGCCCGTCTTTCGCCAGCGGCGCGAGCAGTTTTAAATCCTCAGCAAAATAGTCCTGGAAATCCACATCCCATGCGCGTTCGACCGCGGCATAATCAAGACGGAAATTGCAGATCAGCGCTTTGATGACATCGCGGCGGATACAGTCGTCACGGGTGAGCGCGATGCCGCGCCACAGCGCGTTGCCGGTTTCATCAACCTGCTGATAATAGCGCTTCAGCTCTTTCTGGTTTTGCGCATAGCTGTCGCCAATCATGCTGATGGCCGAGACGCCAAAGCCAAGCAGATCGGTATCGCCCTGCGTGGTGTAACCCTGGAAATTGCGGTGCAGCACACCTTCACGCTGCGCCACGGCCAGCTCGTCATCCGGGCGGGCGAAATGATCCATCCCAATAAATTGATAGCCTGAATCAATCAGCGATGAAATCGTCGCCTGCAGAATGTCCAGTTTCTGCTGAGCGGTCGGCAGATCGGCATCTTTGATTTTTCGCTGGGCGGCGAAGAGCGTCGGTAAATGCGCGTAGTTGAACACGCTCAGACGATCCGGGCTGAGCTCCGCCACGCGTTTGAGCGTGAAGGCAAAGCTTTCCGGCGTCTGCTTCGGCAGGCCATAAATCAGATCGATATTGGTCGAGGTAAAACCGATGTCGCGGGCGCGTTTGATCAGCGCAAAGATAAACTCTTCATCCTGCTCCCGGTTCACCAGACGCTGCACTTCTTTGTTGAAGTCCTGCACGCCCATGCTCAGGCGGTTAAAGCCTTCATGACGCAGATGGTCGAGCACATCAAGTTCGATTTCACGCGGATCCACTTCGATAGAGATTTCGGCATCCGCATTAAAGTTGAACTGCGAACGCAGGATCTGCATCAGGCGGCTGATCTGGGCTTTGTTAAGATAGGTTGGCGTACCGCCACCCCAGTGCAGCTGGCTGACCTGTCGACCGGCAAACAGCGGCGCACGGTGCAGGATCTCCTGCTCCAGCGCATCGAGGTATTGATCGGCTTTATGCTGCTGGCGGGTAACGATTTTATTGCAGCCACAGAAATAGCAGAGCTTGTGGCAAAACGGAATATGGACATACAGCGACAGCGGACGCTCGGGATAGCGGGCGACAGCCTCCAGAAACTGCGGTTCACCGTAAGATTCGGCGAACTCCAGCGCGGTCGGGTATGACGTATAACGCGGCCCGGAATAGTTATATTTCTGGATCAGGGCCAGATCCCAGTCGATTAACTGCGAAGACATGCTCACTCCTTCCGGTAATGCCGTCGGCGTGTCCGGCGGCCAGGCCTGAGCCCCTGGCGGGTCATCAGCCGGTTGCGCAGCCGTTTTTGCTGCTGCGACAACCGGCGTAGTTTAACGAATAACCACGCCAGATAACATATAACCGGAAGGGTTATTAGCAGGACAGGTAAGCCCATGCAGTAACCGTTAGTTGCCACCCTTGAGCAGGCGCATCATATCTTCCTTTTTGTCTTCCTCTTCTTCGTCTTCATCATCGTCGTAGGAAAGACCGAGCTGCTGCATCAGCTCATCAATTCTGTCCAGCTTAGCATCCACCCACGCCTGATCTTCACTGCTCAGGGTATCGCCATCTTCAAGACGTTCCAGCAGCGCATCCAGGCGCTCATCCGTTTCCAGCATATCCAGTTCAGCCTGCGGTGAAAGCATAGGTTTCTCGCTCTTAGGTTTTTGCTGACGCGTTACCGGGGCGGCGGTTTTGCTGACGCCTAACGGTACCGGAGTTTTACTGCCAATACGGGGATCTTTCTGCTTGTTCTGACCGCGGGAGCCGGAAGCGCTGTCGCTGCCTGACGCACGGCTGCCTGCCGCATTACCGCTGTGCTTCTTCTGGCGCTTGCGATCGCGAGATTCCTGATTGATTTCATCGCGGGTTTTACGACGCGATTTTGCGGGGCCATTGCCACGCGGAGCCGACGAAGGTTTATTCATAGTGTTTGGTCTTAAGCCGTTTTATTCAGTATAGAATTGCGGCGGAATCTAGCAGAAAGCAAGCAAAGAAAAAAGGCGACAGAGTAATCTGTCGCCTTTTTTCTTGACCCACCACCCGAAACGGGCTGAACCATCCGTGTTTGCTCGCAACCTGCCCTGTCTATCCTTTAGCGGTAAACCGTCCCTGATTAAATCCCTGTCCCTGTGAAAACGTCTCCAGACGTTCATTATCCTTAAAATCCCGGTCTTCGCCTCCTGGCGCTCCAGACCCCTCATCCGTAAGTCTTTATCCTGTGGCGTCCTCGCCTTTGCACACTACTTTACCTTTTTGACGAAAACTCACAAGCATGTAACACGCTGTAAAGCGTGCTTTCGGAAAATTCCATACATTCAATCACTTATTTATCAATGATTTATATAAACGGCGCTCTGCAACTATTCTTAAATGTCCCATAACACCTGTGGCTAATGTCTCACAAAGAGAAGGGCTAATGGCGACCCGTGGTGAGAAAACCAGCCTTTTCCTGGCGTTCAGGTATAATCCCCCAAAGCTTTATTTATGGAGACGACCGCTTTGACTAAATTGAATTATCATCAGACGCATTTTGTGATCAGTGCGCCTGATATTCGCCACTTGCCAGCCGATACCGGAATTGAAGTGGCCTTTGCAGGCCGTTCCAACGCTGGCAAATCAAGCGCGCTGAATACCCTGACTAACCAGAAGAGTCTGGCGCGTACGTCCAAAACCCCGGGCCGTACCCAGCTTATCAATCTCTTTGAAGTTTCCGAGGGTAAGCGCCTGGTGGACTTACCGGGTTATGGCTACGCCGAAGTGCCGGAAGAGATGAAAATCAAGTGGCAGCGCGCGCTGGGCGAATACCTGGAAAAACGCCAGTGTTTGCAGGGCGTGGTGATCCTGATGGATATCCGTCATCCGTTAAAAGATCTCGATCAGCAGATGATCCTGTGGGCCGTTGAGAGCGATATTCAGGTGCTGGTATTGCTGACCAAAGCCGACAAACTGGCGAGCGGCGCGCGCAAGGCGCAGGTCAAGATGGTGCGTGACGCCGTGTTGGCGTTTAACGGTGATGTGCAGGTAGAAGCCTTCTCGTCTCTGAAAAAGATTGGCGTTGATAAGCTGAGTGAAAAGCTGGATACCTGGTTTAACGGCGTGCCGACAGCAGAAGAAAGCGCAGAATAAGAACGGGCGCGGCAGGCCGCTGCGCACGCTTTTTTTATCGCTTTGCACAATAAAAAACGCCCCAGTCATTACTGACTGGGGCGGCTAAAATATTCAGCCAAATCCGATTACGTGAAGTAAAAGGTCTGAAAGATAGAACATCTTACCTCTGTACCCTACGTCGTTAACTCTACTCTTTTTTCAGACGGACACAAAGTGCTTTTTGTAATTTTTTTTCATTCTTTACATAGCGAATTCTAATGATTGTCACAAAACGTGCGGCGTTATGTTGCTTACTTACATAAACGCCGCGTTATTCAGTGAACCCTTAGTGCGCCTGATCCCAGTTTTCACCACTGCCCACTTCCACCAGCAACGGCACATCCAGCGTAGTGCTGTTTTCCATCAGCTCATGGATCTTTTTAGATACCGCCTCGACGTCATCTTTGTGCACTTCGAACACCAGTTCATCGTGAACCTGCATGATCATACGCACGCGCGGTTTTTCCGTTTCTAACCAGCGATCGACGGCAATCATTGCACGCTTAATGATGTCTGCGGCGGTACCCTGCATCGGCGCGTTAATCGCCGCACGTTCAGCACCAGCACGGCGTGCGCCATTGCTGGATTTGATGTCCGGCAAATAGAGACGACGCCCGTCCAGCGTTTCCACGTAGCCCTGCTCTTTGGCCTGTGCGCGGGTACGTTCCATGTATTCCTGCACGCCAGGGTAGCGCTCAAAATACAGGTCCATATACTTCTGCGATTCGCGGCGCGGAATATTGAGCTGGCGGGACAAGCCAAAGGCGCTCATCCCGTAGATCAAACCAAAGTTAATGGCTTTGGCGCTGCGGCGCTGTTCATTGGATACGCTTTCCAGCGGCATCCCGAAGACTTCTGCCGCGGTCGCACGATGAATATCCTTCCCTTCAGCAAAGGCTGACAGCAGGCCTTTATCGCGCGACAGATGCGCCATAATGCGCAGCTCGATTTGCGAGTAGTCGGCAGAGACAATCAAATAATCCTCCGGCGCGATAAACGCCTGGCGGATACGTCGCCCTTCCTCGTTGCGCACCGGGATGTTCTGCAGGTTAGGATCGGTCGATGACAGCCTGCCCGTCGCGGTCACGGCCTGATGATAAGAGGTGTGCACGCGGCCGGTTTTAGGGTTGATCATCAGCGGCAGCTTGTCGGTGTAGGTTGATTTCAGCTTCGACAGCCCGCGATGCTCAAGAATAATTTTCGGCAGCGGGTAGTCCAGCGCCAGCTCTTCCAGCACTTCTTCAGACGTGGACGGCGCACCGCCCGGCGTTTTCTTCAGTGGCTTGATACCCTGTTTTTCGAACAGGATGGTCTGCAACTGCTTGGTGGAGGCCAGGTTAAACGGCTCGCCTGCAATGTCGTGGGCGATTTTTTCAAGCTCCGCCAGACGCAGCGTAATTTCGCCGGAATGCTTGTGCAGCACCGCCGGATCGATTTTCACGCCGTTGCGTTCAATGCGTGAAAGTACCGGCACCAGCGGCATCTCGATATTGTTGAAAATATTCAGCGGACCGGCGTGCTGTTGCAGCTTCGGCCACATTTTCAAATGCAGTTGCAGGGTGACGTCGGCATCTTCAGCCGCATAACGACCGGCCTGCTCCAGATCGATCTGATTAAAGGTCAGCTGATTTTTGCCTTTACCGGCAATCTGCTCAAAAGTGATAGTAGTGTGCTTCAGCCAGCGATCGGCGAGGGTATCCATATCATGTCGCCCCACCACGCTGTCCAGAATGTATGATTCCAGCATGGTATCGAAAGCGATGCCGCGCAGTTCAATACCGTAATTTTGCAGGATGCCACGGTCGAATTTCAGGTTTTGCCCGACCTTTAGCACCTTTTCATTTTCCAGCAGCGGCGTGAGCAGCTCGAGCGCCCGTTCACGGGCGATCTGTTCCGGCGCATCCAGATAGTCATGGGCAACAGGAATGTAAATCGCAACGCCGGGCTCTACCGCAAAAGAGAGGCCCACCAGATTAGCGCTGACATTTTCCAGGCTATCGGTTTCGGTATCAAAGGCGAGAACCGGAGCCTTTTCCAGGCGCGGGATCCAGGCTTTTAATGTCTCTTCGTCGAGAATGGTCAGGTGATTATCAGCGGAGAGCACAGTGGCTGGCTCATCATCTTCTTCAACAACGACGGCAGCTTCAAACGGTCGGGCCGGGGATTTAGCGCCTCTGACCTGCAACCATTTCCCGGCTTCCAGATCGGCCGTCCAGCGTTTGAAGTCGTATTTCTGGAACATCGCCATCAGCTCTTCAACGGCGGGGGCTTGAACTTCAAGCTTGTCACAGGTAAGTTCCAGCTCAACATCCGTTTTGATGGTGGCCAGCTGATAAGAGAGGTATGCCACTTCTTTGTTTTGTTCCAGTTTCGCGGCCATGGTTTTTGCGCCACGGAACGACAGGCTGGCAATTTTATCCGACTCGGCATACAGCGTATCCAGCCCGCCCAGCCCCTGTAACAACGCCTGCGCGGTTTTCTCACCTACGCCTGGTACACCCGGGATGTTATCCGAGGAATCCCCCATCAGGGCGAGGAAGTCGATAATCAGCTCCGGCGGTACGCCGTATTTGCTCACTACCTCTTCCGGACCAAGAATAGTATTGCTCATGGTATTGATCAGCGTGATCCCCGGCGTGACCAGTTGCGCCATGTCTTTATCACCGGTGCTGATCAGCACCGGGCGGCCCATTTTTTCGGCTTCACGCGCCAGGGTGCCGATTACGTCATCGGCTTCAACGCCAGACACCGCCATTAACGGCAGACCCATCGCTTTTACCATCGCATGCAGCGGTTCGATTTGCGCACGCAGATCGTCCGGCATCGGTGGTCGGTGAGATTTGTAGTGTTCAAACAACTCGTCGCGGAAGGTCTTGCCCTTGGCATCAAACACCACAGCAGCATGTGTCGGCTGGTACTGAAGGATCAGGCTTCTGAGCATATTCAGCACACCGTACATCGCACCGGTCGGTTCACCGGCGCTGTTAGTCAGGGGCGGAAACGCATGGTAAGCGCGATAAAGGTAAGACGAGCCGTCAACAAGGATAAGTGGGTTTTCTGGGATCTGAACCATGATGTCCGTGCCTGTTTATTAAATTATGGTTAAAGGATGCCACAGACCGGCGCAAACTTCAGTTTTTCGCCGAATTTGCAGGAAAAGATTTCTGGATCTCCGGGATCTCTCGCAACGTTATTCTGTGGATAAGTTTGTGAATTATTTCTTTGACACTGGATAATTGTGCTTTTTAAGGCATCGATGGTTTAAAAATGTCATTTATAATCAATGTAATAAAAGCATATCAGGGATCGTTATTGCGGATCGATGACAATTTACTCCATGTGGATATAAGCGTTTGCTCTGAACGGAGATCGGGCCAATGGGGTGTAAAAGGAGGAAGTGATCGTAAGACGCGGCATCAGCAGGAAAAAGACAACGCCGATCGATGATCGGCGTTGTTAAAACTTACTTCAGCGAAACGAGGTGCTTAACGGTATCAGCATATTGCTGGACAAAAACGTCCATATTGCTGGTATCCATACCTTGTGGGTTGAGCTGATATTTACCGTTAACGAACATGGCCGGTACGCCCTGCAGTTGCAGATCGGCTGCAGCTTTCTCCTGCTGTGCAACCAGCGATTTCACCACGAAGCTGTTTAACGCAGCATCGTAATCTTCACCTTTTACGCCTGCATCGACAAACACTTTACGAATGTCAGCAACGTTCTGCACAGTCTGGGTTTTCTGTACCGCTTCGAACATAGGGGCTGTGATTTTATCTTCCACGCCCAGCGCCATTGCCACTGCCCATGCCTGTGTCAAATCCTTGCCCAGCGGGCCGAGGAATTCCACATGGTATTTGGTCATTTTGGTACCTTCCGGCAGCGTTTTCTTCACGGCATCAGAGATGTGCCAGACGCGTTCAAAATCATAGCAGTGCGGGCAATAGAACGAGAAAAACTCCAGAACCTGAGGCTCTCCGGCTACGGGTTTATCAAGGGTAGTATATTGCTTGCCGTCGGTGAACTGCGCAGCGGAAGCGCTGAATGCCAGAATCATACCTGCCAGCGCCAGCCAAATCTTCTTCATGTTAATGCTCTCCTGGATGTTTCACGTTAATACATGGGTGTTAATTGCAGAGGCGGCTCACGAAGAACCTTAACCTGCTCAATAAAAGTCATGGTTTGCTGATGCCAGTAATCTTCCCCTGTCAGCCACGGGAAGTTTCTGGGGAACGCCGGATCGCCCCAACGCCTAATGAGCCATGCGAGGTAATAAACCTGACGCATGGCGCGTAATGGTTCAATAAGTGCCAGTTCGTCAGTATTAAACTCACTGAACTCCTCATAGGCCTCGATAATCATTTCCAGCTGCATGCGCTGTTCGGCTTTGTCGCCGTTAAGCAGCATCCACAGATCCTGTACTGCCGGGCCATTGCGCGCGTCATCTAAATCAACAAACAGCGGGCCGTCGCGCCACAGAATATTGCCGGCGTGACAGTCTCCGTGCAGACGCAGCTGGGTAAAGCGGTTATGCCATTGCCCCATGACTTCATCGATCAGCGTATCAGTGGCACGCAGGAAAGCGTCTTTAAGCCCTGATGGGATCAAGGCGGCGTTTTCAAAAACGGCACGAGGTTCAAGCAGGTATTCATTAACGCCGATTTCCGGACGGAAGGTGAAACAGGTTTTACGTCCGGTCTGGTGCAGACGGCCCAGATAGCGGCCAACCCATTCCATTTGATCAAGGCTGTCGGACTCAAACTGTCGACCACCGAGGCTGGGAAAGACCGCATAATAAAAACCCTGATGGGTGAGCAGCGTCTGACCGTTAAACGAAATGGGGGCAGCAACCGGGACTTCATCACTCAGCAGTGCTTCTGCAAACTGGTGCTCTTCGCGAATTTGATCCGCAGACCAGCGTTGAGGACGGTAGAACTTCACCACAAAGCGGCGACGGTCTTCATCCTGGAACTGATAGACACGGTTTTCATAGCTGTTAAGCGGGGTGAGACCAGAATCAACCCGGATCCCCTGCGCGAACAGCGCATCCATGATGGTATCCGGGTGTAGCGTCTGGAAAGTAAAAGCGTTTTCGGTCATCCCAAGTTCCGGAAATTACTGCGAATGACTCAGAATATCATTTTGTGGCGATTTCGGTGGCGCCGCTTACAAGCTTTTACTCTTTAATTACGCCACGCGCGCGCAGCAGGGCGGTTTTGAAATCCTCTTCGTAATCTTTCTGGATCCCCGGGATCACCGCATCTTTCGCGGAATCGCGCATTTTAAGTTGGTAGATCAGAATATCGTCAGAAAGGTCAGCAAGTTCGCCTTCAAAACCTGACTCCTGCGCAAGTTTCTGCAAAAATTGCATCAGGTTAAGTTCCGGCTCTTTTTGCCAGGCTGGCTGGAGGAGTTCAATGACTTCGTTCAGGCGTTTACATTTCATGCTCAGTGCTCCTTACTTTTGATTAAAGACACGTTAGCAGGGTCAAACCCACAATAAAAGAGGCGATATTGGTGAATCAGTCTGAGGCTATCACCGGCGTTGTGCTGGCGGGCGGTAAAGCCACGCGCATGGGCGGTAAAGATAAGGGATTACTGGAGCTTAACGGTCAGCCGTTATGGCAGCATGTTGCCGGTAAACTGGCCGGGCAGGTGGATACCGTGGTCATCAGCGCTAACAGGAATCTGGGGGGTTATCAGGCGAGCGGTTATCCGGTCATTCAGGATTCATTGCCTGGTTTTCCTGGCCCACTGGCGGGAATGCTTGCCGTCATGCAGCAGGTGAACAGCGCGTGGTTTCTGTTTTGCCCGTGTGATACGCCCACCATTCCGAAGGATCTGGCAACGCGACTGCGGGCCGGTCTTAACAATGCGCCTGCCGTATGGGTATTCGATGGCGAGCGCGATCATCCGGCTATTGCACTGATGCACCGGCAACTTGTTCCTTTCCTGACAGATTATCTGGCATCCGGCGAACGGCGCGTGATGGTAGCTTTGCGTCAGGCCGGGGGAAGAGCGGTAGATTGCAGCGACATACAATCTGCTTTTATAAACGTCAACACGCCAGAGGATCTGGCTCGCAGGCAGGAACATCAATGATACCTTTACTGGCGATTGCCGCCTGGAGCGGGAGCGGTAAAACGACGCTACTGAAAGCGCTGATCCCCGTCTTGTGTGCCCGAGGCGTACGTCCGGGGATCATCAAGCATACGCACCACAATATGGATGTCGATAAACCCGGCAAGGACAGCTATGAACTGCGAAAGGCGGGCGCAGCGCAAACGCTGGTTGCCAGCCAGCAACGCTGGGCACTCATGACCGAGACACCAGAAGAACCGGCGCTGGATCTGGCGTATCTGGCCAGCCGTATGGACAGCAGTAAACTTGATATTATTCTGGTGGAAGGTTTTAAGCATGAGCCAACGGCAAAGATCGTGCTTTTCCGTCGCGCTGCCGGTCACGATGTAGACGAACTGATGCTTGATGAGCATGTAGTTGCTGTGGCGAGCGATATCGCGTTAAACGTGAGCGTCCCTACGCTGGATCTGAATGATGTTGAAGCAATTGCAGACTTTATTCTGGCGTGGATGAAGGGCTGAGATAGCCTTCATTTTCATTTTTAAAACACAACGCAAAAAGGCCATCCGTGAGGATGGCCTTTCGCTTGATTTGATGCCTGGCAGTTCCCTACTCTCGCATGGGGAGACCCCACACTACCATCGGCGCTACGGCGTTTCACTTCTGAGTTCGGCATGGGGTCAGGTGGGACCGCCGCGCTAGTGCCGCCAGGCAAATTCTGTTCGTCTAACGCCCTGCGGCATTAAACAGTAATCTGTATCAGCTGAAAATCTCTCAAATTCGCCAAAACATCTTCGGCGTTGTAAGGTTAAGCCTCACGGTTCATTAGTACCGGTTAGCTCAACGCATCGCTGCGCTTACACACCCGGCCTATCAACGTCGTAGTCTTCAACGTTCCTTCAGGACCCTTAAAGGGTCAGGGAGAACTCATCTCGGGGCAAGTTTCGTGCTTAGATGCTTTCAGCACTTATCTCTTCCGCATTTAGCTACCGGGCAATGCCATTGGCATGACAACCCGAACACCAGTGATGCGTCCACTCCGGTCCTCTCGTACTAGGAGCAGCCCCCCTCAATTCTCCAGCGCCCACGGCAGATAGGGACCGAACTGTCTCACGACGTTCTAAACCCAGCTCGCGTACCACTTTAAATGGCGAACAGCCATACCCTTGGGACCTACTTCAGCCCCAGGATGTGATGAGCCGACATCGAGGTGCCAAACACCGCCGTCGATATGAACTCTTGGGCGGTATCAGCCTGTTATCCCCGGAGTACCTTTTATCCGTTGAGCGATGGCCCTTCCATTCAGAACCACCGGATCACTATGACCTGCTTTCGCACCTGCTCGCGCCGTCACGCTCGCAGTCAAGCTAGCTTATGCCATTGCACTAACCTCCTGATGTCCGACCAGGATTAGCTAACCTTCGTGCTCCTCCGTTACGCTTTAGGAGGAGACCGCCCCAGTCAAACTACCCACCAGACACTGTCCGCAACCCGGATTACGGGTCTACGTTAGAACACCAGCCATTAAAGGGTGGTATTTCAAGGTTGGCTCCACGCAGACTGGCGTCCACGCTTCAAAGCCTCCCACCTATCCTACACATCAAGGACCAGTGTTCAGTGTCAAGCTATAGTAAAGGTTCACGGGGTCTTTCCGTCTTGCCGCGGGTACACTGCATCTTCACAGCGATTTCAATTTCACTGAGTCTCGGGTGGAGACAGCCTGGCCATCATTACGCCATTCGTGCAGGTCGGAACTTACCCGACAAGGAATTTCGCTACCTTAGGACCGTTATAGTTACGGCCGCCGTTTACCGGGGCTTCGATCAAGAGCTTCGCGTTGCCGCTAACCCCATCAATTAACCTTCCGGCACCGGGCAGGCGTCACACCGTATACGTCCACTTTCGTGTTTGCACAGTGCTGTGTTTTTAATAAACAGTTGCAGCCAGCTGGTATCTTCGACTGGTTTCAGCTCCGTGAGCAAGTCACTTCACCTACGCACCAGCGTGCCTTCTCCCGAAGTTACGGCACCATTTTGCCTAGTTCCTTCACCCGAGTTCTCTCAAGCGCCTTGGTATTCTCTACCTGACCACCTGTGTCGGTTTGGGGTACGATTCTGTGTTACCTGATGCTTAGAGGCTTTTCCTGGAAGCAGGGCATTTGTCACTTCAGCACCGTAGTGCCTCGTCATCACGCCTCAGTGTTAATAAGCAACCGGATTTACCTAATTGCTCCACCTACACGCTTAAACCGGGACAACCGTCGCCCGGCCAACATAGCCTTCTCCGTCCCCCCTTCGCAGTAACACCGAGTACAGGAATATTAACCTGTTTCCCATCGACTACGCCTTTCGGCCTCGCCTTAGGGGTCGACTCACCCTGCCCCGATTAACGTTGGACAGGAACCCTTGGTCTTCCGGCGAGCGGGTTTTTCACCCGCTTTATCGTTACTTATGTCAGCATTCGCACTTCTGATACCTCCAGCAGACCTCACAGTCCACCTTCAACGGCTTACAGAACGCTCCCCTACCCAACAACACATAAGTGTCGCTGCCGCAGCTTCGGTGCATGGTTTAGCCCCGTTACATCTTCCGCGCAGGCCGACTCGACCAGTGAGCTATTACGCTTTCTTTAAATGATGGCTGCTTCTAAGCCAACATCCTGGCTGTCTGTGCCTTCCCACATCGTTTCCCACTTAACCATGACTTTGGGACCTTAGCTGGCGGTCTGGGTTGTTTCCCTCTTCACGACGGACGTTAGCACCCGCCGTGTGTCTCCCGTGATAACATTCTTCGGTATTCGCAGTTTGCATCGGGTTGGTAAGTCGGGATGACCCCCTAGCCGAAACAGTGCTCTACCCCCGAAGATGAATTCACGAGGCGCTACCTAAATAGCTTTCGGGGAGAACCAGCTATCTCCCGGTTTGATTGGCCTTTCACCCCCAGCCACAAGTCATCCGCTAATTTTTCAACATTAGTCGGTTCGGTCCTCCAGTTAGTGTTACCCAACCTTCAACCTGCCCATGGCTAGATCACCGGGTTTCGGGTCTATACCCTGCAACTTAACGCCCAGTTAAGACTCGGTTTCCCTTCGGCTCCCCTATACGGTTAACCTTGCTACAGAATATAAGTCGCTGACCCATTATACAAAAGGTACGCAGTCACCCCATAAAAGAGGCTCCCACTGCTTGTACGTACACGGTTTCAGGTTCTGTTTCACTCCCCTCGCCGGGGTTCTTTTCGCCTTTCCCTCACGGTACTGGTTCACTATCGGTCAGTCAGGAGTATTTAGCCTTGGAGGATGGTCCCCCCATATTCAGACAGGATACCACGTGTCCCGCCCTACTCTTCGAACTCACAACATATGCATTTTTGTGTACGGGAGTATCACCCTGTACCCTGCGACTTTCCAGACGCTTCCACTAACACACATGCTGATTCAGGTTCTGGGCTCCTCCCCGTTCGCTCGCCGCTACTGGGGGAATCTCGGTTGATTTCTTTTCCTCGGGGTACTTAGATGTTTCAGTTCCCCCGGTTCGCCTCATGCCACTATGTATTCATGACATGATAGTGCAACGGATTGCACTGGGTTTCCCCATTCGGGTATCGCCGGTTATAACGGTTCATATCACCTTACCGGCGCTTATCGCAGATTAGCACGCCCTTCATCGCCTCTGACTGCCAGGGCATCCACCGTGTACGCTTAGTCGCTTAACCTCACAACCCGAAGATGTTTCACTTCTGATTGCGAAAATTTGAGAGACTCGAACACACCGTTTTTCTTTTCTTATTACGGAGAAAAGAAACAGTGCGTCGTTTCAATTTTCAGCTTGATCCAGATTTTTAAAGAGCAAATATCTCAAACGAGACTCGGAAGTCTGTTTTGAGATACTGATTGGTTGTGCCTTTCACTCACACCCAGCAAGTGGCGTCCCCTAGGGGATTCGAACCCCTGTTGCCGCCGTGAAAGGGCGGAGTCCTAACCGCTAGACGAAGGGGACACGATGTGTCACGACTTCGTAGCCGTCTTGCTCATTACTTTTCATCAGACAATCTGTGTGGACACTGCAAGGCAGGTTCTTTCAGGTAAGGAGGTGATCCAACCGCAGGTTCCCCTACGGTTACCTTGTTACGACTTCACCCCAGTCATGAATCACAAAGTGGTAAGCGCCCTCCCGAAGGTTAAGCTACCTACTTCTTTTGCAACCCACTCCCATGGTGTGACGGGCGGTGTGTACAAGGCCCGGGAACGTATTCACCGTGGCATTCTGATCCACGATTACTAGCGATTCCGACTTCACGGAGTCGAGTTGCAGACTCCGATCCGGACTACGACATACTTTATGAGGTCCGCTTGCTCTCGCGAGGTCGCTTCTCTTTGTATATGCCATTGTAGCACGTGTGTAGCCCTACTCGTAAGGGCCATGATGACTTGACGTCATCCCCACCTTCCTCCAGTTTATCACTGGCAGTCTCCTTTGAGTTCCCGACCGAATCGCTGGCAACAAAGGATAAGGGTTGCGCTCGTTGCGGGACTTAACCCAACATTTCACAACACGAGCTGACGACAGCCATGCAGCACCTGTCTCAGAGTTCCCGAAGGCACCAAGGCATCTCTGCAAAGTTCTCTGGATGTCAAGAGTAGGTAAGGTTCTTCGCGTTGCATCGAATTAAACCACATGCTCCACCGCTTGTGCGGGCCCCCGTCAATTCATTTGAGTTTTAACCTTGCGGCCGTACTCCCCAGGCGGTCGACTTAACGCGTTAGCTCCGGAAGCCACGCCTCAAGGGCACAACCTCCAAGTCGACATCGTTTACAGCGTGGACTACCAGGGTATCTAATCCTGTTTGCTCCCCACGCTTTCGCACCTGAGCGTCAGTCTTTGTCCAGGGGGCCGCCTTCGCCACCGGTATTCCTCCAGATCTCTACGCATTTCACCGCTACACCTGGAATTCTACCCCCCTCTACAAGACTCTAGCCTGCCAGTTTCGAATGCAGTTCCCAGGTTGAGCCCGGGGATTTCACATCCGACTTGACAGACCGCCTGCGTGCGCTTTACGCCCAGTAATTCCGATTAACGCTTGCACCCTCCGTATTACCGCGGCTGCTGGCACGGAGTTAGCCGGTGCTTCTTCTGCGGGTAACGTCAATTGCTGTGGTTATTAACCACAACACCTTCCTCCCCGCTGAAAGTACTTTACAACCCGAAGGCCTTCTTCATACACGCGGCATGGCTGCATCAGGCTTGCGCCCATTGTGCAATATTCCCCACTGCTGCCTCCCGTAGGAGTCTGGACCGTGTCTCAGTTCCAGTGTGGCTGGTCATCCTCTCAGACCAGCTAGGGATCGTCGCCTAGGTGAGCCGTTACCCCACCTACTAGCTAATCCCATCTGGGCACATCTGATGGCAAGAGGCCCGAAGGTCCCCCTCTTTGGTCTTGCGACGTTATGCGGTATTAGCTACCGTTTCCAGTAGTTATCCCCCTCCATCAGGCAGTTTCCCAGACATTACTCACCCGTCCGCCGCTCGTCACCCGAGAGCAAGCTCTCTGTGCTACCGCTCGACTTGCATGTGTTAGGCCTGCCGCCAGCGTTCAATCTGAGCCATGATCAAACTCTTCAATTTAAGTTTGATGCTCGTGAATTAAACTTCGTAATGAATTACGTATGTTCACTCCAGAGACTTGGTATTCATTTAGCGTCCGAAGACGTTTAAGAATCCATGTCCTTGAGTGCCCACACAGATTGTCTGATAAATTGTTAAAGAGCAGTTGCGACGCGCTTTAGCGCTGTGTCGCGAGGTCCCGTATATTACGTTTTCCTCGTTCAGAGTCAAGCGATTATTTTGCTTTTCTCTGCCGGTCATTCCCGGAGGAAGACCTTCTGACCCGCTGGCCTGTAAGCCGTTGTTCCGTGTCAGTGGAGGCGCATTATAGGGAGTTATTCCGGGCTGACAACCCTTAATTTCAAAAAACTTTTCAAGCGCGTTTTTTTTCATCAAAGCGTCGTAAAAATCATCACCATCGGGCGAATTTGCTCTTTTTATCATCGACATCCACCCGCAGATGGCATACTAGAACGTAAAAATGAGAAACAGGAATGCGACGAATGCCTTTAAGCGCACAACAATTGGCGGCACAAAAGAATCTTTCTTATGTACTGGCTGAAAAACTGGCACAACGGATCTTAACCGGTGAGTATGCGCCCGGTAGCATCCTGCCCGCCGAGATGGAATTAGGTGAAGCGTTCGGCGTAAGCCGTACCGCCGTAAGAGAAGCCGTAAAGACCCTGACCGCCAAAGGCATGGTGCTGCCCCGCCCGCGCATCGGTACCCGCGTGATGCCGAAAAGCAGCTGGAACTTCCTTGATAAAGAACTGCTCTCCTGGTGGATGACCGAAGAGAACTTTCAGGAAGTGATCCAGCACTTCCTGGTTCTGCGCAGCACCCTCGAACCTCAGGCATGTCAGCTTGCCGCGCTTCTCGGCAGCGCAGAGCAGAAAGCGCACCTGAATACGCTAATGAATGAGATGGTGCAATTAAAGAAGCATTTTCAGCGCGAACGCTGGATAGAAGTGGATATGGCCTGGCATGAACATATCTACGCCATGAGCGGTAATCCGTTCCTTACCTCTTTCGCCGCCCTTTTCCATTCGGTGTACCACACCTACTTCACCTCTATTACGCAAAACGAAGTGGTTAAACTCGAAAATCATCAGGCGATTGTGGATGCCATTCAGGAAAGTGATGCACAGCGTGCCTATGAGGCCTGCCAGATCTTATTGAATACTCCCCACCCGGCTAAATAACAGGAATTCGCATGACTGAGAAAAAAGCGCGCAGTATGGCGGGCCTGCCGTGGATCGCGGCAATGGCTTTCTTTATGCAGGCGCTGGATGCGACCATTCTGAACACGGCACTGCCGGCCATCGCCCAGAGCCTGAACCGTTCTCCTTTAGCGATGCAGTCGGCGATTATCAGCTATACCCTGACGGTCGCTATGCTGATCCCGGCGAGCGGCTGGCTGGCAGACCGCTTCGGCACACGTCGCGTCTTTATGCTTGCCGTATCCCTTTTCACCCTCGGTTCGCTGGCCTGCGCGCTGTCGAGTTCACTCGGTATGCTGGTCATCTTCCGGGTAGTGCAGGGGATCGGGGGTGCAATGATGATGCCGGTGGCGCGTCTGGCGCTGCTGCGTGCATATCCGCGCAGTGAACTGCTGCCGGTACTGAACTTCGTGACGATGCCTGGCCTGATAGGCCCGATCCTCGGCCCGGTGCTTGGCGGCGTGATGGTGACCTGGGCGAGCTGGCACTGGATATTCCTGATCAACATTCCCATCGGTATCGCCGGGCTGTTGTATGCGCGTAAATATATGCCGAACTTCACGACGCCGCGCCGTGGCTTCGATATGCGCGGCTTTTTTCTGTTCGGCCTTAGTCTGGTGCTGTTTTCCTGCGGAATGGAGCTGTTTGGCGAGAAGATTGTCGCCAGCTGGATCGCCCTGTCAGTGATTGTCGTCGGCATTCTGCTTTTGCTGGCTTATATCCGCCACGCCCGGCGACACCCGACGCCGCTTATTGCGTTACCGATGTTTAAGACGCGGACATTTTCCGTCGGCATCGCCGGTAATCTGGCATCCCGCCTCGGTACCGGCTGCGTGCCCTTTTTAATGCCGCTGATGTTACAGGTTGGTTTTGGCTACCCGGCGCTGATCGCCGGCTGCATAATGGCTCCCACCGCGATGGGCTCTATTCTGGCGAAATCCGTGGTGACGCAGGTTCTGCGCCGCTTTGGTTATCGCAATACGCTGGTTGGCATAACGGTAATCATCGGCGTGATGATTGCCCAGTTCTCGCTTCAGTCGCCGTCGATGGCGCTGTGGATGCTGATCCTGCCGCTGTTCGTCTTAGGTATGGCGATGTCGACGCAGTTTACCGCCATGAATACCATCACCCTTGCCGATCTGAATGATGAGAACGCCAGTAGCGGGAACAGTATGCTGGCCGTTACGCAGCAGTTGTCGATCAGTCTGGGGGTGGCAGTCAGCGCGGCGGTACTGCGCTTTTACGAAGGGTTTGATAACGCGAATACCGTGGAGCAGTTTCACTACACCTTTATTACTATGGGTGCGATCACGCTGATCTCCGCTTCCGTCTTTATGCTGTTAAAAGCCAAAGACGGTCGCAATTTGATTAAGGAACGGCATAAAGGTTAAGCCGAGCCGCGCGCCATTAATACCGGCGTTAGTTGCAGACGCTGCTGGACCAGGGTGGGATCGGTGATGCGATGCAGTAATACATCGATAGCCAGCTCACCCAGTTCATCTTTCGGTTGATGGATAGTGGTCAGCGGGGGCGTCATGTAACGCGCCAACTCAATATCATCGTAGCCGACAATCGCCATATCCTGGGGTACTTTCAGTCCGGCCTGGTATAACGCCTGGTACGCGCCAAATGCCATAGCATCGTTACCAATAAACACCGCCTGTGGACGCTCTTTTTGCGCCAGCAGGCTCTGCATCGCCTCAAAGCCGCCGCCAAACTCAAAGTTACCGACGATCTCATCGCCTTCGCGTATTTCAAGGCCTGCGCGCGCCATGGCTTCGCGATAGCCTTCAAGGCGTAAACGTGCCGGAGTCTTATCCAGCGGTCCGGTAATACAGGCGATACGGGTGTGGCCTTTATCGATCAGATGCTGCGTTGCCATGTCGCCGCCCAGCAGCGAATTATCCTGAATGAGATCGCTGTAACCATCGAATGGCGCCCAGTCCATCATCACCGTCGGAATCGAGGGATAACGCTGCATGATCTCCTGCGAGGGCTGATGGGTTTCGGTGCACAACAGCAGTAAGCCATCGACGCGCTTTTGCATCAGCGTCTCCAGATTACTGTTCATGCGCTGTTCATCGCCTTCGGTATTACACAGCACCAGGCTGTAGCCACGCTCAAAACAGCTGCGCTCGACGCCGCGCACCAGCTCGGAATAGAAGGGGTTAGTACTGGCGGTGATCAACATGCCGATAGTGCGGGTCTGGTTGATCTTAAGACTGCGCGCCAGCGCTGAAGGGGCATAGTTCAGGCTTTTGATGGCCGCGTCCACTTTCGCGGTGATCGCCTCGCTGACGAACCGGTCTTTATTGATAACGTGCGAAACGGTGGAAGTGGACACGCCCGCCAGCCGGGCAACATCTTTCATGGTTGCCATGAAGCGTTACCCCTGCTGCGCCAGAAAGTCGTCTATCTCATTGCGCCACGGCACGGAGGGTTGCGCACCTTTACGCGTGACCGCAATGGCCGCCGCCGCATGAGCAAAACGGATCGCCTGCTCAAGCGGGTGGTTTTCCAGCAGCGCGGTCATCAGCGCGCCGTTAAAGGTGTCACCCGCCGCGATAGTATCGATGGCTTTTACTTTGAAGCCCGGAATGCGCTGGCCTTCGCCGTTAACGCTGGCCCACACGCCGCGGCTGCCAAGCGTAATGATCACGGTTCCGATGCCTTTGGCATGCAGCGCCTGCGCAGCCCGCGCGGCATCTTCATCCGTTTCGACGTTGATACCGGTCAGTTTTTCCGCTTCGGTTTCGTTCGGGGTGATCACATCCACCAGCGCCAGCAGCTCGTCAGACAGCTCCCGCGCAGGTGCGGGGTTTAGCACCACGCGCGTGCGATTCTGATGGGCGATTTTTGCCGCCGCCAGCACGCTTTCTACCGGCGACTCCAGCTGCATCAACAGCGCGGAAGCCGCAGCGATACGATCGCGCTGTGCTTCAACCAGCGCCACAGACAGCGCAGCGTTAGCCCCCGCATGAATACCGATGACATTCTCCCCTTCAGCGTTAACAAAAATCAGCGCCACGCCGGTGGATTCACCGTTGATAACACTGACCGGCGCGACATCGATGTTGTCGCTCGCCAGTTGCTTACGGACCCGTTCGCCAGTGTCGTCATCGCCTGTGCAGGCGATAAACGCAATATCTGCGCCGCTACGTCCAGCGGCAACCGCCTGGTTGGCACCTTTACCACCAAAAGCGACCTGATACTGATTGCCGGTAACGGTTTCACCCGGCGTCGGGAAAGAGTCAAGGTTGAGAATGTGATCGGCATTAATGCTGCCAAGGACGACGAGTTTACCTGCCATGTTCATAGTTGGATCATCCTGTAAATGCGCCACCCGGAGTGGCGCGTGCCCTGCTTTTCTTTTATGTTCTTTTTCCTGCCGTCGCGTGAGGCGGCGGCAGGACAATCACATTACTGTTTGATAACCAGTTTCAGATCAACCGGGTATTTCGCCTGAACTTTCTCGCCTTTGATCACTTTGTCAGCGGTTTCAACGCCTTTCGCGCCGATCTGCTCCGGTAACTGTGCGATGGTCGCCGCCAGTTTACCGTCATTTACCGCTTTTTCACCGTCTGGCGTACCGTCAAAACCTACTACCATCACGTCGGTTTTACCCGCAGTTTGCAGCGCACGCAGTGCGCCCAGCGCCATTTCATCGTTCTGTGCGAACACGGCTTTCACGTCCGGGTGCGCCGTCAGCAGGTTCTGCATAACGTTCAGACCTTTGGTACGGTCAAAGTCAGCCGGCTGGCTGGCCAGCACGTCGAATTTGTGAGCCGCAACGGCCTGCTGGAAGCCTTCGCCACGCTCACGCGCTGCAGAGGTACCGGCGATGCCCTGCAGCTCGATCACTTTAGCGCCTTCACCCGCTTTTTTAGCGATGTAGTCACCAGCGATTTTGCCGCCCAGCACATTATCAGAAGCGATGTGGCTGACTACATCACCTTTAGCGGCCATACGGTCAAGGGTGATCACCGGGATTTTGGCCTGGTTTGCCATCTTCACGGCGTTACCTACCGCGTCGGAATCGGTCGGGTTAATCAACAGCAATTTGGTGCCACGTACGGTTAAATCCTGAACGTTCGCCAGCTCTTTCGCCGGGTTGTTCTGCGAATCCAGAACTACCAGGTTGTAGCCCAGTTTGTCTGCTTCTTTTTGTGCACCGTCTTTCAGGGAGACGAAGAACGGGTTATTCAGGGTGGAGACCACCAGCGCGATGGTGTCTTTCGCCATGGCGTTTGCGCTTACGGTCGCACTCAGTGCTACGGCAGAAACCAGGGTAGCCAGTTTTTTCATGTTCATATTCAGATGTCCTGTAATGTCATTGATTACTGTTTTTTGTTGTCTACCAGGACCGCCAGCAAAATCACCACTGCTTTCACGATCATCTGGTAATAGGAGGAAACACCTAGCAAATTCAGACCATTATTGAGGAAGCCCAGAATCAATGCGCCGATAAGCGTGCCAACAATTCGGCCTTTACCACCCGCAAGGCTCGTTCCCCCCAGCACTACCGCCGCGATGGCATCCAGCTCGTAACCGGTGCCCGCCGTCGGCTGGGCGGAGGAGAGACGCGCAACTTCAATAATGCCCGCCAGAGAAGCCAGAAGGCCGCTCAGCGAATACACGATAATCTTAATTTTGTTCACACTGATGCCGGACAGACGCGTTGCCGCTTCGTTACCGCCCAGCGCATAGATATACCGACCAAGACGGGTGTGATGCAACATATACCACGCGGCAAGGAAGACAAATCCCATAATCCATACCGGCGCCGGGATCCCCAGCGGGCGACCGATACCAAACCAGCCAAACACATCGGCATTTTCAGTAAAGCCGGTATTTACCGGGCTGCCATTGGTGTAGACCATGGTTGCCCCGCGCAGCAGCAGCATCATGACCAGCGTGGCAATAAACGCCTGTACGCGGCCTTTCGCGACGATAACGCCGGTCATGGCACCGATAGCTGCGCCCAATGCCAGCGCGCCTGCCACCGCCACCAGCGCATTCACTTCCATCCCCACAAGCGAAGCGGCTACCGCGCCAGTTAACGCCAGTAAAGAACCGACGGACAGGTCGATCCCGGAGGTCAGAATGACCAGCGTCATCCCCACCGCCATAATGGCGTTAACCGACGTCTGTTGCAGGATGTTGAACAGGTTATTGACGGTAAAAAAGTTCGGGCTAAGGGTGGAGACAATCGCAATCAGCACCAGCAGGGCAATCAGCGATTTTTGTTCCATCAGCCACGCTTTGTTGAAATAGCGGCGGGTAGAAACGGTTTGGGTACTCATTGCCTGGACTCCTGCGTCTCGCGATTTAGCTTGCCAACGGCGGCAGCCATCAGCACTTCCTGGGTGGCCTGTTCGCGGGTGAATTCTCCGCCCAGATGCCCTTCATGCATCACCATGATGCGATCGCTCATGCCGATCACTTCCGGCATTTCCGATGACACCAGGATGATGCTCAATCCCTCAGCCTTAAACTGATTGATTAACTGATAAATTTCTTTCTTCGCCCCCACGTCCACACCGCGCGTAGGTTCGTCCAGAATCAGCACTTTCGGACGCGTCATCAGCCCACGGGCGATGGCCACCTTTTGCTGATTCCCGCCGGACAGCAGGCCAATCGGCTGCTCCATCGACGGCGTTTTGACGTTAAACAGACGGACGAAATCTCCCACCGCCTGCTGTTCATCTTTGTGCTTCAGGCGCCCACCGGCATGGCTGAAATAGCGCAGCGCGGTAAGCGACATGTTCTCTTTTACCGACATACCGAGCACCAGCCCGTCGCGCTTGCGGTCTTCGGAGATATACACGATGCCGTTCGCCAGGCCATCCTGCGGAGAGCGGGTGACCACTTCATGGCCATCAAGCGTGACATAGCCGCTGGTGCGCGGCAGTGCGCCGTATAACACTTTCATCAGCTCGGTACGTCCGGCTCCCATCAGCCCGGCCACTCCGAGGATCTCCCCTTTACGCAGCACGAAGGAGACGTTATCCACGCCCGGGCCGCAGACGGCATCCACTTTCAGGCGAATATCACCAGGCGCTTTATCAAGATGGGGGTACTGCTCTTCCAGCTTACGTCCCACCATCATCTCAATCAGCGTATCTTCACTGAGCGTGGTGACTTCACGTTCGGCAATAAACTGCCCGTCGCGGAACACCGTCACGTCGTCGCAGATTTCGAAGATCTCTTTCATGCGGTGGGAAATATAAACAATGCCGCGCCCCTGGGATTTTAGTTCGCGAATGACGCGGAACAGGGAGTCGGTTTCGGTATCGGTCAGCGCATCGGTCGGCTCATCCATAATGATGACTTTTGACTCGAAGCTCAGCACCTTGGCGATTTCCACCATTTGCTGATCGCCAATCGACAAATCGCCCACCAGCCTGTCGCTTTTAAAGCGCAGGTTCAGTTTGGCGAGCAGGACGTTTGCTTCGGCATACATCTTTTTCCAGTCGATCTTGCCGAACCGGTTTACGAATTCGCGGCCTAAAAAGATGTTTTCCGCAATGGTGAGCTGCGGGATCAGGTTCAGTTCCTGATGAATGATGCCGATACCGGCTTCCTGAGAGGATTTCGGTCCGGTAAAGGTGGTTTCCTGACCGAGCCACAACAGTGAGCCGGCATCACGCTGATAAATGCCCGTTAAGACTTTCATCATTGTGGATTTACCGGCGCCGTTTTCGCCCACCAGCGCCATTACACGGCCAGGATAAACGTTAAGCGCGGCGCCTGACAGGGCTTTTACGCCGGGGAACGCTTTATCGATCCCCTTGAGTTGCAATAATGCGTCCATGGCAGCCTCAGAATGTGACGCCAGCGCAGAGAATGATATTCGCATACGGGGAACACTCCCCGCTGCGAATCACCGCCTGACTGTCTGCGGTTTGTTGTTTAAACGTTTCGTGTGAAACATAACGAACGTCTATGGTATTTCCCTGGTGTTGTTGCAGCTGCTCTATGTGGCGGAGCAACGTTTCGTGGAGCTGCGGATTATGATCTTTAATTTCCGTCGCGAGAATGGCTGCCTCAACCTGCATTTCCGTCGTCACGACCTCCAGCACCTGCATAAAGGAGGGCACGCCCTGTGTCAGAGCCATATCAATACGCTGCGTGCTATGGGGAACCGGCAATCCGGCGTCGCATACGACCAGCGTATCAGTATGTCCCAGACGGGATATTACCGACGACATATCAGAATTCAGTACAGACCCTTTCTTCATTTTTATCTCCACTAGCGAAACGTTTCGCTGCGTGCAGTGTAGCGCTAAGAATGTTCACAAAACCATCACAACGTAACGGAATTGTGATCGCCGTCGAAACGTTTCGCTAAGTCAAATGGGAAGAAATAATAACAGGGAATATGCCGGGTGGCGCTGCGCTTACCCGGCCTACGGTCTGTAGGCCCGTGCAAGCGAAGCGCCGCCGGGCGGAGGCGTTCAGAGATTAAATCTCAACCTGCGTACCCAGTTCAATCACCCGGTTAGGCGGAATTTCAAACTGGTCCGGGGCACGCAGTGCGTTACGTTGCAGTAACAAAAAGAGCTTGCCGCGCAGACGCAGATACCACGGGCGTTTGCCGAGGATCAGCGACTCATGAGACATAAAGAACGAGGTTTCCATCATTCGGCAGCTCAGCCCTTCCAGCCCACAGCGGTGGAACACCTCTTCCACGTTCGGAATTTCACGCCAGCCGTAGCTTGCCACCACGCGCCAGAAGGTCGGCGAAAGCTGCTCGATCTGCACCCGGCGAACGTTATGCACATAAGGCGCATCTTCCGTACGCAGCGTCAGCAGGATCACGCGCTCGTGCAGCACTTTGTTATGCTTAAGGTTATGCAGCATGGCAAAGGGGATCACATTCAGCGCGCGGGACATATACACCGCGGTACCCGGCACGCGCACCGGCGGCGATTTCTCCAGCGAGGCGATCATCGCTTCCAGTGAATTGCCGTGTTCGTGCATACGGCGCAGCAGACGGAAACGCTCACTTTTCCAGGTGGTCATGATGATAAACATCACCATGCCGAGGCTTAACGGCAGCCAGCCGCCGGACAGCAGCTTATCGAGGTTTGCTGAGAACAGCGGCACATCAATGCACAGGAAGGCGACCAGCAGGAAACCCACCAGCAGCTTGTTCCAGTGCCAGTTTTTGCGCGCCACGGTCGTCGACAAAATAGTGGTCAGCACCATAGTACCGGTCACCGCAATGCCGTAGGCCGCCGCCAGATTACTGGAGTGCTCGAAGCTGACAATCACGATCACCACCGCGCAATAGAGCAACCAGTTCACAAACGGAATGTAGATCTGCCCGGATTCCATTTCCGAGGTATGAATGATGCGCATCGGAGACAAATAGCCCAGACGCACCGCCTGACGGGTCAGGGAGAATACGCCGGAGATCACCGCCTGCGAAGCGATAACCGTCGCCAGCGTGGCGATAATCAGCATCGGTATTAACGCCCATTCAGGCGCTAGCAGGAAAAACGGGTTCTTGATTGCTTCAGGTGTTTCCAGTAACAGCGCGCCCTGGCCGAAATAGTTGAGCACCAGCGACGGCAGTACCAGACTAAACCAGGCCACACGGATCGGCAGCTTACCGAAATGGCCCATGTCCGCGTACAGCGCTTCCACGCCGGTGATCGACAGCACCACCGCGCCAAGCGCCACGAAAGAGACCGTTTTATATTCAAGGAAGAAATGCACCGCCCAGGCCGGATTCAGCGCCTGCAGCACTTCAGGATTACTGATAATACCCCGCAGGCCAAGCACCGCCAGAATCAGAAACCACGCCAGCATGATGGGCGCAAAGAGTTTACCCACAAGCCCGGTACCGTGTTTCTGGATCATAAACAGCAGCGTCAGGACGATGATCGACAGCGGCACCACCCAGGTTTCCAGCGACGGCGCCACGATCTCCAGCCCCTCTATCGCGGACATCACCGAAATGGCCGGCGTGATCACCACTTCACCATAGAAGAAGCTGCCGCCAATCAGTCCCATGATCACCAGCACCGAGGTCATGCGTGCAGAGGTATTCCTGCCGGCCAGCGACATCAGCGTCAGGATCCCGCCTTCTCCGGCGTTATCGGCGCGCATCACAAAGGACAGATATTTGACGGAGACCACCAGGATCAGCAGCCAGAAAATGAGCGATAAAAAGCCGAACACGGCATCGCGCTCAACACCAAAACCAAACTGACCAGACAAACATTCACGAAGGGTATAAAGCGGGCTGGTACCGATATCACCGTACACAACGCCGATGGCTGCGAGCGTTATCGCAGGCAACGATTGCTTATTATCTGTGCTCATAGACTAATCTTTTGTTTGAATGCCAACTGTGTGCTTAGTCCCTTGGCCCACAAAAAGCGCACAGTATGCACGATTAT
The DNA here is from genome assembly GCF_018323985.1 of Enterobacter kobei. Lineage (GTDB taxonomy): Bacteria > Pseudomonadota > Gammaproteobacteria > Enterobacterales > Enterobacteriaceae > Enterobacter_D > Enterobacter_D kobei_A. The sequence continues at coordinate 4,589,944 of NZ_AP024590.1, forward strand.
TTGCCAAATCGTACCCCTAAATGCGGTCAGGTTATCCTGCCTCAAAGAAAATGAACCCGTACTTCAGTCTATTACAAGCGCTTATTGAAACGTTTATACTCGCTGTTCTGTGCCATAAACCCGGCGAAAGGAAGTAAATGAATTATGGCTCACCCACATTTATTAGCTGAAAGAATTTCCCGTCTCAGTGCCGCACTGGAAAAAGGGCTTTTTGAGCGCAGCCATGCGATCCGCCTGTGCCTGCTGGCGGCGCTGAGCGGCGAAAGCGTCTTCCTGCTTGGCCCGCCGGGGATTGCCAAAAGCCTCATCGCCCGGCGGCTGAAGTTTGCCTTCCGCAACGCCCGGGCTTTTGAATACCTGATGACGCGCTTTTCCACGCCGGAAGAGGTTTTCGGCCCGCTGTCGATCCAGGCGTTAAAAGATGAAGGGCGTTATGAACGCCTTACCACGGGTTACCTGCCGGAAGCAGAAATTGTCTTTTTAGATGAGATCTGGAAGGCCGGTCCGGCGATCCTTAACACGCTGCTGACGGCCATCAACGAACGCCGTTTCCGCAACGGTGCCACAGAAGCCAAAATCCCCATGCGCCTGCTGGTGGCAGCCTCCAACGAACTGCCGGAAGCGGACAGCAGCCTTGAAGCACTGTATGACCGTATGCTTATTCGTCTGTGGCTGGATAAAGTGCAGGATAAGGGGAATTTCCGCGCCATGCTGGTGAGCCAGCAGGATGAAAATGACAATCCAGTGGTCGATGCGCTGCAGATCAGCGACGAAGAGTATCACCAGTGGCAGCAGGACATTCCGAAGATCATCCTGCCCGATGCCGTCTTTGAGCTGATCTTCCAGTTGCGCCAGCAGCTGGATAGTCTGCCGAATGCTCCCTATGTTTCCGATCGCCGCTGGAAAAAAGCCATTCGCTTACTGCAAGCCAGCGCCTTTTTCTCCGGTCGCGATGCCGTCGCGCCGATCGATCTGATCCTGCTGAAAGACTGCCTGTGGCATGACGCAGAGAGCATGAATCTGCTTACACAACAAATAGATATTTTGATGACCGTTCATGCCTGGCAGCAACAGGCTATGCTGACCAAACTGGCTGCCATCGGACAGCGCCGTCTTCAGCTGCAACAGCAGCAAAGCGATAAAACCGCCCTGCGTGTGTTACGCCAGAGCGGCATGTTCAGTCGTCGCCCGCACTATGAGTTACCGGCGGAACTCATCGATACCACCCTGACGCTGCTGCTCCAGCAGCCGCTGAAACTACACGATATGCAGGTGATCCATCTGACCATTGAGCGAGCCGCACTTGAGCAGTGGCTGGCGAAAGGGGGCGAGATCCGCGGCAAACTCAACGGCATCGGTTTTGCGCAGTTGCTGAATCTGGAAGTCGACAACACGCTACACCTGATAGTGCGCGACGTCAGCCTGCAGGGATCGCGTCTCGCCCTGCCGGGCAGCGCGCAGGACAACGTGCCGGATGAAATCACTCGCCAGCTGGAAGCGCTGGACAATGAATGGCATCAGCAGCACACGCGCTTCAGTGAACAACAAAAATGCCTGTTTATTCACAACGACTGGGCGGGTCGCATTGAAGGTAGCCTGCAGGACGTTGGCGCGCAGATCAAACAGGCGCGTCAATGCTGACGCTGGATACCCTCAATGTGATGCTGGCGGTCAGTGAAGAGGGGATGATTGAAGAACTGATCGTCGCCCTGCTGGCCTCCCCGCAGCTGGCGGTTTTTTTTGAGAAATTTCCTCGTCTGCGCCATGCCATTACCGAAGATATCCCCCGCTGGCGGGAGGCGCTAAAGGGACGGCTGAAAGATACCCGCGTACCTCCGGAGCTGACGGAAGAGGTGCTCAGCTATCAACAAAGCCAGTTGCTCTCCACCACGCAGCTGACCATTCAAATGCCGCAGATCCTCAGCCTGCTGGAAAAAGTCCACTCTCCCTATGCCGCACAGGCAAAACAGCTGGTGGCTGATAACGCCACCTTTACCCCCGCCCTGCACACGCTGTTTTTGCAGCGCTGGCGATTAAGCCTGGTGGTGCAAACCACAGCGCTCAATCAGCAATTACTGGAAGAAGAGCGCGAGCAGTTGCTCAGTGAAGTACAGGAACGGATGACGCTGAGCGGGCAGCTCGATCCGGTGCTGGTGGAAAACGACAATGCTGCCGGACGGCTGTGGGATATGAGCGCCGGGCAGCTAAAGCGCGGCGACTATCAGCTGATCATCAAATACGGGGATTTTCTGGCCGCCCAGCCCGAACTGAAAAAGCTGGCTGAACAACTGGGTCGCTCACGAGAGGCGAAGTCCGTACCCCGCAACGATGCGCCGATGGAAACCTTTCGCACGCTGGTGCGTGAGCCGTCCTCCGTTCCCGAACAGGTTGATGGCCTGCAGCAGAGCGATGACATCTTACGTTTACTGCCACCGGAACTGGCCACGCTGGGCATCAGTGAACTGGAGTATGAGTTTTATCGGCGGCTGGTGGAGAAGCAACTGCTGACCTATCGCTTACAGGGCGAAGCCTGGCGGGAGAAGATCACCGAGCGACCGGTGGTGCATCAGGATTTTGACGAGCAACCGCGTGGGCCTTTTATCGTCTGCGTCGATACGTCCGGATCGATGGGCGGTTTTAATGAGCAGTGCGCGAAGGCGTTTTGCCTGGCGCTGATGCGCGTGGCGCTGGCCGACCGACGTCGCTGTTTTATCATGCTATTTTCCAGTGAAGTGGTGCGCTATGAGCTGTCGGGCAAGGAAGGCATAGAGCAGGCGATCCGCTTTTTGAGCCAGCGTTTTCGCGGCGGTACCGATCTCGCCAGCTGTTTCCGCGCCATTATCGAGCGGATGCAGGGCGGCGAGTGGTTCGATGCGGATGCGGTGGTGATCTCCGATTTTATCGCCCAGCGTCTGCCGGACGAGGTGATCGGCAAAGTAAACGAATTGCAGCGCGTCCATCAGCACCGCTTTCATGCGGTGGCGATGTCAGCGCACGGCAAGCCCGGCATCCTGCGCATTTTCGATCATATCTGGCGCTTTGATACCGGGATGCGCAGCCGCCTGCTGCGACGCTGGCGGCGTTGAATTACAGCAGGGATGAGACGCTGTCGCGTACCTGCGCAGGCCAGACGCCGCACTGTACCTGACCAATGTGCGGCAGTTGCAGCAGCAGCATGGTCAGCCGTGACTGGCCAATCCCGCCGCCGATGGTCTGCGGCATCTGTCCTTCCAGCAGCGCACGGTGCCATTCCAGCGCCAGCCGATCTTCATCACCGGTCAGCTTTAGCTGACGTTTAAGCGTTTCGGCGTCAACGCGGATCCCCATCGAGGACAGCTCCAGCGCATCTTCCAGTACCGGGTTCCACACCAGGATGTCGCCGTTCAGCCCGGAAAAACCGGTTTCAGTAGGGGTCGTCCAGTCATCATAATCCGGCGCACGGACATCGTGACGTTTGCCATCGCTCAGATCGCCGCCGATACCGATCAGGAACACCGCACCCAGCTCTTTCGCAATGGCACGCTCGCGGCCCTTGGCGTCGAGACCCGGGAAGCGGGTCAGCAGCTCTTCGCTGTGCACAAAGTGGATCTGCTCTGGCAGGAACGGTGCCAGACCAAACTCCGCGCTCACTGCCGCTTCGGTTGCTTTAATACCTGACCAGATCGCTGAGACAGTAGCTTTCAGCGTGCCGAGGTGGCGTTCGCCATCGCCAAGAACGCGCTCCCAGTCCCACTGATCAACATACACCGAGTGGATCGGCGTGAGACGATCTTCATCCGGACGCAGGGCTTTCATGTGCGTGTAAAGCCCTTCACCGGCGCTGAAGTCGTGTTGTCCTAAGGTCTGTCGTTTCCATTTAGCCAGCGAGTGCACCACTTCAAAGCGCGCCTCCGGCAACGTTTTCACATTTACCTGTACCGCCTTTTCGCAACCAGACAGGTTGTCCTGAGTGCCATCCCCTATCCGGCTGAGGATCGGTGCCTGGACTTCGATCAGGCCCAGTTTTTCTTCCAGCTGGCGGGAAAAGTGAGCTTTGACGAAACTGATCTGGCGTTGTTTTGCGATGTAAGCGGTTTTCATTATTGAACTCCTGTGTCCAGTTGCCATTGATTAAGCAACAAAAGGAGAGTGATATTCAATAATCTACAGATAAAAAGCCCGGTTCACTTTTGATTCCATAAAATATGACGCTAAACTGGATGGAATCATCAATCAACATAAGAAAAACCTATGGAAAATTATCAGATCGATAATCTGGATCGCGGCATTCTTGAGGCGCTGATGGCAAATGCGCGTACGGCCTATGCCGAACTCGCCAAACAATTTGGCGTCAGCCCCGGCACCATTCACGTTCGCGTCGAGAAAATGAAGCAGGCTGGCATTATCACCGGCGCGCGCATTGATGTGAGTCCGAAGCAGCTCGGCTACGACGTCTGTTGCTTCATCGGCATCATTTTAAAAAGCGCCAAAGATTATCCGTCGGCTCTCGCCCGGCTGGAAAGCCTGGAGGAGGTCACTGAAGCGTATTACACCACCGGGCACTACAGCATCTTTATTAAGGTGATGTGTAAATCGATCGATGCGCTGCAACAGGTACTTATCAACAAGATCCAAACAATTGATGAAATTCAGTCCACTGAGACGCTGATCTCGCTGCAGAACCCGATCATGCGTACCATCCGCCCGTGATCCTCTGAAATAATCACCCTGTTTTCCACAGGTAGATCCCAGCTCATTCACAGCGTACAATACGCCACGCTTAATTGAGGACGGACGATCATGGCAGATATTACGCTTATCAGTGGCAGTACCCTGGGCGGGGCAGAGTATGTGGCAGAGCACCTGGCTGAAAAGCTGGAAGAGGCAGGCTACAGCACCAGCACGCAGCATGGTCCGTTACTTGAGGATCTGCCGGCAGAGGGCGTGTGGCTGCTGGTTTCCAGTACCCACGGCGCTGGGGATTTGCCGGACAACATTCTTCCTTTATATGAAGAACTGAAAGAACAGCAGCCGGATCTGTCTCAGGTACGCTTTGGGGCTATCGGGATCGGCAGTCGTGAGTACGACACCTTTTGCGGGGCGATCGACAAGCTGGAAAGCGAAATGCAGGCTTGCGGTGCTAAACAGATCGGTGAAACGCTGCGGATCAACGTCCTCGATCATGATATTCCCGAGGATCCAGCGGAAATCTGGCTGGGATCCTGGATTAATTTACTCAAGATTGTGTAAAGATCGTGCGATCAGTTGTGTATAAGTCTGGTTAAAAGCTTGGATCAACCGGTAGTTATCCACGGTATAAGGTTTGATGAGTTTTTGGGCTGTGTATAACCCTTCATTTTGATCCCAGCTTATACTGCGCGGGATCACCGATCATTCACAGGTAACGATCCTTTCTAATGTCTTGATCTTCAACGCCGGATCCGGGTTATCCACAGAGATGGACGATCCTAATAAGAGATCATAGTAAAAAAGATCTCTAAAAGAAAAAGATCTCTTAATAATAGTCAGGATCCCGGCTCTTTCTCGATGGGCTAAAGTTGAGTAGAATCCACGGCCCAGGCACCCAACCACTTTCTAACCGCTCAGGCGAGGCAAACCACCATGTTTTATCCGGATCCTTTCGACGTCATCATCATTGGCGGGGGTCATGCAGGCACTGAGGCCGCAATGGCCGCTGCACGCATGGGTCAGCAGACCCTGCTTTTGACACACAATATCGACACCCTGGGACAGATGTCGTGCAACCCGGCGATCGGCGGTATTGGGAAAGGACACCTGGTAAAAGAAGTGGATGCGCTGGGCGGATTGATGGCAAAGGCAATCGATCAGGCTGGCATCCAGTTTAGGATACTAAACGCGAGCAAAGGGCCGGCTGTTCGTGCCACCCGTGCTCAGGCGGATCGCGTGCTTTACCGTCAGGCGGTACGCACTGCACTGGAGAATCAGCCGAACCTGATGATCTTCCAGCAGGCGGTTGAGGATCTGATCGTCGAGAACGATCGTGTTGTCGGTGCTGTGACGCAGATGGGCCTGAAGTTCCGCGCCAAATCTGTCGTGCTGACGGTCGGGACGTTTCTCGACGGCAAAATTCATATCGGCATGGATAACTACAGCGGTGGCCGTGCTGGCGATCCGCCGTCGATTTCGCTTTCCCGCCGTTTGCGCGAACTGCCGCTGCGCGTCAGCCGCCTGAAAACCGGGACGCCGCCGCGTATTGACGCGCGTACCATCGATTTTAGCGTGCTGGCTGAACAGCACGGTGACACGCCGCTGCCGGTCTTTTCGTTCATGGGTAACGTGGATCAACATCCGCGCCAGGTGCCGTGCTACATCACCTACACCAACGAAAAAACCCACGACGTGATCCGCAATAACCTCGATCGCAGCCCGATGTATGCCGGTGTGATCGAAGGGATCGGCCCGCGCTACTGCCCGTCGATCGAAGACAAAGTGATGCGCTTTGCGGATCGTAACCAGCACCAGATCTTCCTTGAACCGGAAGGCCTGACCTCGAACGAAATTTATCCTAACGGTATCTCCACCAGCCTGCCGTTCGATGTGCAGATGCAGATCGTACGATCCATGCAGGGTCTGGAGAACGCGAAGATCGTCCGTCCGGGTTATGCGATCGAGTATGACTTCTTCGATCCGCGAGACCTGAAGCCGACGCTGGAAAGTAAATTTATCGCCGGTCTGTTCTTTGCCGGTCAGATCAACGGCACTACCGGTTACGAAGAAGCGGCCGCGCAGGGGCTGCTGGCTGGTCTGAACGCCGCCCGTTTCTCTGCCGAAAAAGAGGGCTGGGCGCCGGGACGTTCTCAGGCTTATCTGGGTGTGCTGGTGGATGACCTGTGCACGCTGGGAACCAAAGAGCCGTACCGCATGTTCACCTCCCGCGCGGAATATCGTCTGATGCTGCGTGAAGACAACGCGGATATCCGTTTAACCGCCGCGGGCCGTGAACTGGGCCTGGTGGACGACGAGCGCTGGGCTCGCTTTAACGAGAAGCTGGAAAACATCGAGCGCGAACGCCAGCGCCTGAAAGATATCTGGCTGCACCCGCACTCTGAAAAGATTGAAGAGGTGAATGCGAAGCTGAGCGCGCCGCTGTCCCGCGAGGCGAACGGTGAAGATCTGCTGCGTCGTCCGGAAATGACCTATCGCGACATGGTCGAGCTGTCGTCCTTTGCGCCGGGGCTGAGTGATGCCCAGGCTGCCGAGCAGGTCGAAATCCAGGTGAAATACGAAGGTTATATTGCGCGCCAGCAGGACGAAATCGACAAGCAGCAGCGTAACGAGAACACCGTGCTGCCTGCGACCCTGGATTATCGTCAGGTCAGCGGCCTCTCCAACGAAGTGATCGCCAAGCTTAACGATCACAAACCGTCTTCCATCGGTCAGGCATCGCGTATCTCCGGTATTACCCCTGCGGCGATCTCCATTCTGCTGGTGTGGCTGAAAAAGCAGGGTATGCTGCGCCGCAGCGCGTAGTTCCTTGAACGTTGCCCGGTGGCATTGTGCTTACCGGGCCGACAGAACCCGTTGGGCGGGTTAGCGAAGCGCTACCCGCCGTTAAGCATCTAAACAGGTAATCACCGTGCTCAACAAACTCTCTCGTCTGCTGGATGAAGCAGGTATTTCGCTCACCGATCACCAGAAAAACCAGCTGGTGGCCTATGTCGATATGCTGCACAAATGGAACAAAGCGTACAACCTGACGTCGGTACGCGATCCGAACGAGATGCTGATCCGTCATATTCTGGACAGTGTGGTGGTGGCACCGCACCTGGTCGGGTCACGCTTTATCGACGTGGGCACCGGACCTGGGTTGCCGGGGATCCCGCTGTCAATCGTCTTACCTGACGCGCACTTCACGCTGCTGGACAGTCTCGGCAAGCGGATTCGTTTTCTGCGCCAGGTCCAGCATGAGCTTGGTCTGACCAACATCACGCCGGTACAGAGCCGCGTCGAGGACTTCCCTGCGGAGCCGCCGTTTGACGGGGTGATCAGCCGTGCCTTTGCCTCGCTGAACGATATGGTGAGCTGGTGTCATCATCTGCCGGGGCAGGGGGGGCGTTTCTATGCGCTGAAAGGCCAGTTACCTGACGACGAAATCGGGCAACTACCGGCAGAATTTGCGGTGGATTCGGTGATTAAATTGCGTGTTCCGCAGCTGGACGGCGAACGTCATCTGGTGATGATTAAACCAAACAATAATTAATTTTTATCAAAAAATGTTAATTCCGCGCTGTAGTGGATGTGTTAAAAACCAGCAGACAGAAAACGAATATTTCCCGCTTCGCTTAACCTTATTTTTACTGATGGTTTTCGGTTCTTTAACCTGGTGGGTATGGTTAACCGGTAAAATAATCAACCAGGGAAGTATATGTCTGCTAAAAATCAGTGCGGGATAAAGTTTAGTGATGTTAAAAATTTATTAAGAATGTCAATAAAAGGTTTTTGTTGTATATGAAGCTGTTTTAAAAATAGTCACACATTTTCATCTTAAATATCATAAAGATGACAACGTGGATTATTATGCTTCGATGAAAGGCACTTAAACGCAAATGCGCAATTTGTGATCTTGTGCACGCTTTAGCATCAGGCTTTTCGCGCGATCGGCATTCTTGTTCGATGGTTCACACTTTACAAAAAAGTGGAAAAACAGCCGTCGAGAAATTTATTTAAACATTTATTCACCTTTTCGCTACTTATTGTTTGAAATCACGAGTCCGCACCGTATAATTTGCTCGCTTTTTGATGCTTGACTCTTAGCCTTAAAGAACGTTTTATACGACACGCGACATACCTCGTTGGGGGCAGGAGTAAAAAACGTGATGTCTTTGTCGCTCTTGAGTCGAAACGTTGCTCGTAAGCTTCTGTTCATTCAGTTCCTGGCAGTGATAGCGAGTGCATTGCTATTTTGCCTGAAAGACCCCTTCTGGGGCGTCTCCGCGTTGTGCGGTGGGCTGGCAGTAGTACTGCCAAATATGTTGTTTATGATTTTTGCCTGGCGTCATCAGGCGCATACACCTGCTAAAGGCCGCATGGCCTGGTCCTTCGCCTTCGGGGAAGTGTTCAAGGTGTTGGCGACCTTTACCCTACTGGTGGTGGCGCTGGCGGTTTTGAAGGCGGTCTTTTTACCGCTGATCGTCACGTGGGTTTCGGTGCTGGTTGTACAGATACTGGCACCCGCTGTAATTAACAACAAAGGGTAAGAGGCATCATGTCTGCAGGAGAAATCTCAACACCGCAGGAGTACATAGGCCACCATCTGAAAAACCTTCAGATTGACCTGCGTACCTTTTCGCTGGTGGATCCGCATAACCCCCCAGCCACTTTCTGGACGCTTAACATCGACTCCATGTTCTTCTCGGTGCTTCTGGGTCTGTTGTTCCTCGTGATGTTCCGTAGCGTTGCCAAAAAAGCAACCAGCGGCGTACCGGGAAAATTCCAGACGGCGATCGAGCTGGTTATTGGCTTCGTCAATGGCAGCGTGAAAGACATGTATCACGGCAAGAGCAAGCTGATTGCTCCGCTGGCCCTGACGATTTTCGTCTGGGTATTCCTCATGAACCTGATGGACTTACTGCCTATCGACCTGCTGCCGTACATCGGCGAGCATGTGTTTGGCCTGCCGGCTCTGCGTGTGGTTCCGTCTGCTGACGTGAACATCACCCTGTCGATGGCGCTGGGCGTATTTATCCTCATCCTGTTCTACAGCATCAAAATGAAAGGCATTGGCGGCTTCACGAAAGAGTTGACGCTGCAGCCGTTCAATCACTGGGCATTTATTCCTGTCAACTTAATCCTTGAAGGGGTAAGCCTGCTGTCTAAACCGGTATCACTCGGTCTGCGACTGTTCGGCAACATGTATGCCGGTGAGTTGATCTTCATTCTGATTGCAGGACTTCTGCCATGGTGGTCACAGTGGATCCTGAATGTGCCATGGGCCATTTTCCACATCCTGATCATTACGCTGCAAGCCTTCATTTTCATGGTTCTGACGATTGTCTATCTGTCGATGGCATCTGAAGAGCATTGATTTTACCAACACTACTACGTTCTAACTGAAACAAACTGGAGACTGTCATGGAAAACCTGAATATGGATCTGCTGTACATGGCTGCCGCTGTGATGATGGGTCTGGCGGCAATCGGTGCTGCGATCGGTATCGGCATCCTCGGGGGCAAATTCCTGGAAGGCGCAGCGCGTCAACCGGATCTGATCCCTCTGCTGCGTACTCAGTTCTTTATCGTTATGGGTCTGGTGGATGCAATCCCGATGATCGCTGTAGGTCTGGGTCTGTACGTGATGTTTGCTGTCGCGTAGTAAGCGTTGCTTGATTAAGCAATTTTTAGAACGTTAACCAGATAAGAGGCATTGTGCTGTGAATCTTAACGCAACAATCCTCGGCCAGGCCATCGCGTTTGTCCTGTTCGTTCTGTTCTGTATGAAGTATGTATGGCCGCCGTTGATTGCTGCCATTGAGAAACGTCAAAAAGAAATCGCTGACGGCCTCGCTTCTGCAGAACGAGCTAAAAAGGATTTGGACCTTGCACAGGCCAATGCGACCGACCAGCTGAAAAAGGCGAAAGCGGAAGCCCAGGTAATTATTGAGCAGGCGAACAAACGTCGCGCTCAGATCCTGGACGAAGCTAAAACCGAAGCAGAACAGGAACGTACCAAAATCGTTGCACAGGCTCAGGCAGAAATTGATGCTGAGCGTAAACGTGCTCGTGAGGAACTGCGTAAGCAAGTTGCTATCCTGGCTGTTGCTGGCGCCGAGAAGATCATCGAACGTTCCGTGGATGAAGCTGCTAACAGCGACATCGTGGACAAACTTGTCGCTGAACTGTAAGGAGGGAGGGGCTGATGTCTGAATTTGTTACGGTAGCTCGCCCCTACGCCAAAGCAGCTTTTGACTTTGCTGTCGAAACCCAAAGTGTCGATCGCTGGCAGAACATGCTGGCGTTTGCCGCTGAGGTAACGAAAAACGAACATATGGCAGAGATGCTTTCAGGTGCACTGGCACCAGAAACCCTCGCTGCGTCGTTCATCGCCGTTTGCGGCGAGCAACTTGATACCAACGGCCAGAACCTGATTAAGGTGATGGCTGAAAATGGTCGTCTGAGAGTGCTCCCGGATGTTCTTGAGCAGTTTGAGCACTTACGTGCCCTTAGTGAAGCTACCGCTGAAGTTGAAGTAACCTCGGCGACCGAACTGAGTGAAGAACAGCTTGCCAAGATCACTGCCGCGATGGAAAAACGTCTGTCACGCAAAGTTAAGCTGAATTGCAATATCGATAAGTCTGTATTGGCGGGCGTAATCATCCAGTCGGGTGATATGGTCATTGATGGCAGCGTACGCGGCCGTCTACAACGCCTCGCAGACGTCTTGCAGTCTTAAGGGGACTGGAGCATGCAACTGAATTCCACCGAAATCAGCGAACTGATCAAGCAGCGCATTGCTCAGTTCAGTGTTGTGAGCGAAGCTCATAACGAAGGTACTATTGTTTCTGTAAGTGACGGTGTTATCCGCATCCACGGCCTGGCCGATTGTATGCAGGGTGAAATGATTTCCCTGCCGGGTAACCGTTACGCTATCGCACTGAACCTGGAGCGCGACTCCGTTGGTGCAGTTGTGATGGGTCCGTACGCTGACCTTGCCGAAGGCATGAAGGTTAAATGTACTGGCCGTATTCTTGAAGTACCGGTAGGCCGTGGCCTGCTGGGCCGTGTGGTAAACACCCTGGGTGCGCCAATCGACGGTAAAGGTTCGGTTGATAACGATGGCTTCTCGCCAATCGAAGTTATCGCGCCGGGCGTAATCGATCGTCAGTCCGTCGATCAGCCGGTGCAGACCGGTTATAAATCCGTTGATGCCATGATCCCAATCGGTCGTGGTCAGCGTGAGCTGATCATCGGCGACCGTCAGACCGGTAAAACCGCGATGGCTATCGATGCGATCATCAACCAGCGTGACTCCGGCATCAAATGTGTTTACGTCGCTATCGGCCAGAAAGCTTCCACCATTTCTAACGTGGTGCGCAAACTGGAAGAGCACGGTGCGCTGTCCAACACTATCGTTGTGGTTGCTACCGCTTCTGAATCTGCTGCACTGCAATACCTGGCACCGTATGCAGGTTGCGCAATGGGCGAATACTTCCGTGACCGCGGTGAAGATGCACTGATCGTTTATGATGACCTGTCTAAACAGGCTGTTGCATACCGTCAGGTTTCCCTGCTGCTGCGCCGTCCGCCAGGACGTGAAGCATTCCCGGGCGACGTGTTTTACCTCCACTCCCGTCTGCTGGAGCGTGCATCCCGCGTAAACGCGGAATACGTTGAGAACTTCACCAAAGGTGAAGTGAAAGGTAAAACCGGCTCCCTGACCGCGCTGCCGATCATCGAAACCCAGGCGGGTGACGTTTCTGCGTTCGTTCCGACCAACGTAATTTCTATTACCGATGGTCAGATCTTCCTGGAAACCAACCTGTTTAACTCCGGTATTCGTCCGGCGGTTAACCCGGGTATCTCCGTATCCCGTGTTGGTGGTGCTGCTCAGACCAAGATCATCAAGAAACTGTCCGGTGGTATTCGTACCGCGCTGGCACAGTATCGTGAACTGGCTGCGTTCTCTCAGTTCGCATCCGATCTGGATGAAGCTACCCGTAAGCAGTTGAGCCATGGTCAGAAAGTGACCGAGCTGCTGAAACAGAAACAGTATGCCCCAATGTCTGTTGCACAACAGGGCCTGGTGCTGTTCGCGGCTGAACGCGGTTACCTCGAAGATGTGGAACTGGCGAAAATCGGTAGCTTCGAAGCCGCACTGCTGGCTTACGTTGACCGTGAGCACGCTCCGCTGATGCAAGAGATCAACCAGTCCGGTGGCTATAACGATGAAATCGAAGGCAAGCTGAAAAGCATCCTCGATTCCTTCAAAGCAACCCAGTCCTGGTAACGTCCGGCGGTCTGTCTTAGGGCAGACCGCAAGGCATTGAGGAGAAGCTCATGGCCGGCGCAAAAGAGATACGTAGTAAGATCGCAAGCGTCCAGAACACGCAGAAGATCACTAAAGCGATGGAGATGGTCGCCGCTTCCAAAATGCGTAAATCGCAGGACAGAATGGCGGCCAGCCGTCCTTATGCAGATACCATGCGCAAAGTGATTGGTCACCTTGCGAACGGCAATCTGGAATATAAGCACCCTTACCTGGAAGAACGCGACGTTAAGCGCGTGGGCTACCTGGTGGTGTCGACCGACCGTGGTCTGTGCGGTGGCTTGAACATCAACCTGTTCAAAAAGCTGCTGGCGGAAATGAAAGTGTGGTCCGATAAAGGCGTTCAGAGCGATATCGCGATGATCGGCTCTAAAGGCGTCTCTTTCTTCAATTCCGTGGGGGGCAATATTGTCGCCCAGGTGACCGGTATGGGTGATAACCCGTCCCTGTCCGAACTGATCGGCCCGGTAAAAGTGATGTTGCAGGCCTACGATGAAGGCCGTCTGGACAGGCTGTATATTGTCAGCAACAAATTTATTAACACCATGTCTCAGGTTCCGACCCTCACTCAGCTGCTGCCGTTACCGGCATCAGAAGATGATGAGCTGAAGCACAAAGCCTGGGATTACCTGTATGAACCCGATCCGAAACCGCTGCTGGATACCCTGCTGCGCCGTTACGTTGAGTCGCAGGTTTATCAGGGCGTGGTAGAAAACCTGGCCAGCGAGCAGGCCGCACGTATGGTGGCGATGAAAGCCGCGACCGACAATGGCGGCAGCCTGATTAAAGAGCTGCAGTTGGTATACAACAAAGCTCGTCAGGCCAGCATTACTCAGGAACTCACCGAAATCGTCGGTGGTGCATCCGCGGTATAACCAGGTTAATTCGTAGAGGATTCAAGATGGCTACTGGAAAAATTGTCCAGGTAATCGGCGCCGTGGTTGACGTCGAATTCCCTCAGGATGCCGTACCGCGTGTGTACGATGCTCTTGAGGTACAAAATGGTAATGAGAGCCTGGTGCTGGAAGTTCAGCAGCAGCTCGGTGGTGGTATCGTGCGTACTATCGCCATGGGTTCTTCTGACGGTCTGCGTCGTGGTCTGGAAGTAAAAGACCTTCAGCACCCGATTGAAGTACCGGTAGGTAAAGCAACACTGGGTCGTATCATGAACGTGCTCGGTCAGCCGATCGACATGAAAGGCGACATCGGTGAAGAAGAGCGTTGGGCGATCCACCGCGCAGCACCAAGCTACGAAGAGCTGTCCAGTTCTCAGGAACTGCTGGAAACCGGCATCAAGGTTATCGACCTGATGTGTCCGTTCGCTAAGGGCGGTAAAGTCGGTCTGTTCGGTGGTGCGGGTGTAGGTAAAACCGTAAACATGATGGAGCTGATCCGTAACATCGCGATCGAGCACTCCGGTTATTCCGTGTTTGCGGGCGTGGGTGAACGTACTCGTGAGGGTAACGACTTCTACCACGAAATGACTGACTCCAACGTTCTGGACAAAGTATCCCTGGTTTACGGTCAGATGAACGAGCCACCGGGAAACCGTCTGCGCGTTGCGCTGACCGGCCTGACCATGGCTGAGAAGTTCCGTGACGAAGGTCGTGACGTTCTGCTGTTCGTTGATAACATCTATCGTTATACCCTGGCCGGTACGGAAGTATCCGCACTGCTGGGTCGTATGCCTTCTGCGGTAGGTTACCAGCCGACCCTGGCAGAAGAGATGGGTGTGTTGCAGGAACGTATCACCTCCACCAAAACCGGTTCTATCACCTCCGTTCAGGCGGTATACGTACCTGCGGATGACTTGACTGACCCGTCACCAGCCACCACCTTTGCGCACTTAGACGCAACCGTGGTACTGAGCCGTCAGATCGCGTCTCTGGGTATCTACCCGGCCGTTGACCCGCTGGATTCCACCAGCCGTCAGCTGGACCCGCTGGTTGTTGGTCAGGAACATTACGACACCGCGCGTGGCGTACAGTCCCTGCTGCAACGTTACCAGGAACTGAAAGACATCATCGCCATCCTGGGTATGGATGAGCTGTCTGAAGAAGACAAACTGGTGGTAGCTCGCGCACGTAAGATCCAGCGCTTCCTGTCCCAGCCGTTCTTCGTGGCAGAAGTATTTACCGGTTCTCCGGGCAAATACGTCTCCCTGAAAGACACCATCCGTGGCTTTAAAGGCATCATGGAAGGCGAATACGATCACCTGCCAGAGCAGGCGTTCTACATGGTTGGTTCCATCGACGAAGCCGTGGAAAAAGCCAAAAAACTTTAACGCCTTAATCGGAGGGTGATATGGCAATGACTTACCACCTGGACGTCGTCAGCGCCGAGCAACAAATGTTCTCGGGTACTGTCGAAAAAATCCAGGTAACGGGCAGTGAAGGTGAACTGGGTATTTTCCCGGGTCACGCCCCGCTGCTCACCGCCATTAAGCCTGGTATGATCCGCATCGTTAAACAGTTCGGTCATGAAGAGTTTATTTACCTGTCCGGCGGCATTATTGAAGTGCAGCCTGGCAGCGTGACCGTTCTCGCTGATACTGCTATTCGTGGCCAGGATCTCGACGAAGCGCGAGCTCTGGAAGCGAAACGTAAAGCAGAAGAGCACATTAAGAGCTCTCATGGCGACGTGGATTACGCTCAGGCGTCTGCGGAGCTGGCCAAAGCGATCGCGAAACTGCGTGTTATCGAGTTGACCAAAAAAGCGATGTAACACCGGCTTGAAAAGTACAAAGCCAGTCTGGTTTCCAGGCTGGCTTTTTTTATGTTCGCTGGGCAGAGAAGCAATAAGTGAAATGGTGTTTCTTATTTTTTGTGAGTTTGGTCACAAAAATATTGATCGGATAAAGGGTGAGGTGTAGACTTATTTTGTGAAGTAAGTCACACAAATGAATTCAACCGCCGGGAAAACATCATGAAACTGATTAACAAAATTATCGCTTTTTTTAATAACATGAACGTTTCTTTTGGTACTTTTAATCTGTAATCACATAGTGCCGCCAATTAAAACGACAACCGCTGGTGGCGTGATCGGACATCAATAAAGGTCGCCTGAGGCGGCCTTTATGTTTTTAATAATTCAGCCAAAATATCCCCCATTCGTATCGCTTCGCACTCCGCTTAACTCTCTTATACTCACCTTTGCCGCTGCCCGTCCGACCATGTTTTCTTTATTCATTCTCCGAAAAAATAAGTAAAACATCGAGATAACAACTTTACAGTGAGCAATATGTTCATCTTTTACGGCAAATGGCATTATGATGACCGGAAAAGGGGGCGCAGAAGGCGGTTATTACCGCGCTGTGGGCAGTTTATCTGCTACCCAATTCACGGCGAAAAAAATGTAGTATTTTCAATGTGAAAAAGTAAAAATTCACCCTCAAATTACAGTCAGGACGCGTATGTTGAACAATGCTATGAGTGTGGTCATCCTTGCCGCTGGTAAAGGGACCCGCATGTATTCCGATCTTCCAAAAGTGCTGCACACCCTTGCAGGGAAAGCGATGGTTCAGCATGTCATTGATGCCGCGAATGAACTGGGTGCAAACCGTGTACATCTGGTATACGGGCACGGCGGCGATCTGCTTAAGCAGACGCTGCGTGACGATAAGCTGAACTGGGTGTTGCAGGCTGAACAGCTTGGCACCGGCCACGCCATGCAGATGGCCGCGCCCTATTTTGCTGATGACGAAGATATTCTGATGCTCTACGGCGATGTGCCGCTGATTTCGGTCGCCACCCTGCAACGTCTGCGTGACGCGAAACCGCAGAACGGCATTGGTTTATTGACCGTGAATCTCAGCGATCCGGCCGGTTATGGCCGTATCACCCGCGAGAACGGCAAAGTGACCGGTATCGTTGAGCACAAAGATGCCACCGATGAACAGCGTCAGATTCAGGAAATTAATACCGGTATTCTGATCGCCAACGGCGCAGACATGAAGCGCTGGCTGGCGAAATTGACCAACAACAATGCGCAGGGTGAATACTACATCACCGATATTATCTCGCTGGCTTATCAGGAAGGGCACGAGATCGCCGCCGTTCATCCGGAACGCCTGAGCGAAGTTGAAGGCGTGAACAACCGCCTGCAACTGTCCCGTCTGGAGCGCGTCTATCAGGCTGAGCAGGCGGAAAAACTGCTGCTGGCAGGGGTTATGCTGCGCGATCCGGCACGTTTTGATTTACGCGGTTCCCTGACCCACGGGCGCGATGTGGAAATCGATACTAACGTTATCCTCGAAGGCAACGTGACCCTCGGGCATCGCGTGAAGATCGGCGCCGGTTGCGTCATCAAAAACAGCGTGATCGGCGACGACTGCGAAATCAGCCCTTACAGCGTGGTCGAAGACGCTGAACTGGCCGCCGCCTGCACCATCGGTCCGTTCGCGCGTTTACGTCCGGGTGCCGAGCTGCTGGAAGGCGCGCACGTGGGCAACTTTGTTGAAATGAAAAAAGCGCGTCTGGGTAAAGGCTCGAAAGCGGGTCACCTTACTTATCTGGGCGATGCGGAAATTGGCGACAACGTGAACATCGGTGCAGGCACGATCACCTGCAACTACGATGGTGCCAATAAGCATAAAACCATTATTGGCGATGACGTGTTTGTCGGTTCCGATACGCAGCTGGTGGCGCCGGTAACGGTGGCAAGCGGCGCGAGTATCGGTGCGGGTACCACGGTCACCAACGATATCGCTGAAAATGAACTGGTCATCAGCCGTGTACGACAGACCCATATCAAGGGCTGGAAACGTCCGGTGAAGAAGAAGATTTGATTTTCCTCCTCTCCTGCGGGAGAGGATCGGGATGAGGGGCAACAATAACGATTGCCCCCGCCCACCAGCAGTAACTAAAAAAATAACCCCACTCTCTACAAGGCTCGGGGCGCCCGATACGGGCAAAACAGGTCAGCGACAACGCATCATTATCAGGAAATTAACTATGTGTGGAATTGTTGGCGCAGTCGCGCAGCGTGATATTGCTGAAATCCTTCTCGAAGGCTTACGTCGTCTGGAATATCGTGGTTATGACTCTGCGGGTCTGGCCGTCGTCGATAACGAAGGGCACATGACCCGTCTGCGTCGTCTGGGTAAAGTACAGATGCTGTCTCAGGCTGCGGAAGAACATCCGCTCCATGGCGGTACGGGGATTGCACATACACGCTGGGCAACGCACGGCGAACCCTCCGAAGGGAATGCGCACCCACATGTGTCAGAACACATCGTGGTAGTCCATAACGGTATTATTGAGAACCACGAGCCGCTGCGTGAATTGCTGCAGGCACGTGGCTATGTCTTTGTTTCCGAAACCGATACCGAAGTTATTGCTCATCTCGTTCACTGGGAGCAGAAACAGGGCGGTACGCTGCGTGATGCAGTATTACGCGCGATCCCTCAACTGCGCGGTGCCTACGGTACGGTGATCATGGATACCCGTCATCCGGATACCCTGCTGGCCGCCCGCTCCGGCAGCCCGCTGGTTATCGGCCTTGGTATGGGTGAAAACTTTATCGCTTCCGATCAGTTAGCCCTGCTGCCGGTAACCCGCCGCTTCATCTACCTGGAAGAAGGCGACATTGCTGAAGTGACGCGCCGCAGCGTGACCGTATTCGATAAGTCAGGGCACGAAGTTGAGCGTCCGGCTATCGAATCCAACCTGCAATATGACGCGGGTGATAAAGGTATCTATCGCCACTACATGCAAAAAGAGATTTACGAACAGCCGAACGCCATTAAAAACACGCTGACCGGGCGTATCAGCCACGGCGAAGTGGATTTAAGCGAGCTGGGTGCGAATGCCAATGACATGCTGTCACAGGTTGAGCATATCCAGATTGTGGCCTGCGGCACCTCGTACAACTCCGGTATGGTGTCACGCTACTGGTTTGAATCCCTGGCAGGCGTGCCCTGCGATGTGGAGATCGCCTCTGAGTTCCGCTACCGCAAATCCGCAGTGCGTCGCAACAGCCTGATGATCACCCTGTCCCAGTCCGGTGAAACGGCAGATACCCTGGCCGCCCTGCGCTTGTCGAAAGAGCTGGGTTACCTTGGTTCGCTGGCGATCTGCAACGTGCCTGGCTCCTCGCTGGTACGTGAATCCGATCTGGCGATGATGACTAACGCCGGCACGGAAATCGGCGTGGCCTCCACCAAAGCGTTCACCACCCAGTTAACGGTGCTGCTGATGCTGGTGGCGAAGTTAAGCCGTCTGAAAGGTAAAGACGCGTCCATTGAACATGACATTGTGCATGGTCTGCAGGCGCTGCCGAGCCGTATCGAGCAGATGCTGTCACAGGACAAACGTATCGAAGCGCTGGCAGAAGATTTCTCTGACAAGCATCATGCGCTGTTCCTGGGCCGTGGCGATCAGTATCCGATCGCGCTGGAAGGGGCGCTGAAGCTCAAAGAGATCTCTTATATTCATGCGGAAGCCTACGCCGCAGGCGAGCTGAAACACGGCCCGCTGGCGCTGATTGATGCCAATATGCCGGTGATCGTGGTAGCACCGAACAACGAACTGCTGGAAAAACTGAAATCCAACATCGAAGAAGTGCGCGCCCGTGGCGGCCAGCTGTACGTCTTCGCCGATCGCGATGCCGGTTTCAACAGCAGCGACAACATGCACATTATCGAAATGCCGCATGTTGAAGACGTGATTGCACCGATTTTCTACACCGTGCCGCTGCAGTTACTGGCCTATCACGTTGCGCTGATCAAAGGCACCGACGTTGACCAGCCGCGTAACCTGGCGAAATCCGTTACCGTTGAGTAAATAAATAAAGTCCCGTCTGCAAAGACGGGGCTTTTTACTGCCTGAGTGGTTCTGTTTTTACACGCATTTCTGCCTCCTTTCTTTATGACAAACTGTCATCTTCAGCTACTTTTTATCCTGTAATAAAAATAAAATCTTTCTGTCATCCAGAGTTCATTAATAAAATAACGCATTGATTAAACTACTTTTATTTAAGCCTGATTCAGTCCGGTCCCGGCTGTCATAAAACTGTCATATTTCATACATTTTACTGTCACCTGTTTGTCCTATTTTGCATACCGGAGCTACTCAAACAACGATTTACGAAATCTTGCAGGAGTCATTATGAAAGCCATGCGTACCACCGTCGCCACTGTTGTCGCTGCGACCTTATCTCTGAGCGCTTTTGCTGTTAACGCAGCAGCAAGCCTGACTGGCGCGGGTGCAACCTTCCCGGCGCCGGTGTATGCCAAATGGGCTGATACTTATCAGAAAGCTACCGGTAATAAAGTAAACTACCAGGGTATCGGCTCCTCCGGCGGCGTGAAGCAAATTACTGCTAACACCGTTGATTTTGGTGCGTCTGATGCTCCGCTGTCTGATGAAAAACTGGCTCAGGAAGGCCTCTTCCAGTTCCCTACCGTGATCGGTGGCGTAGTGCTGGCGGTTAACCTGCAGGGTGTGAAATCCGGCGAGCTGGTGCTGGACGGTAAAACCCTGGGTGATATCTATCTCGGCAAAATCAAAAAATGGGATGACGCCGCGATTGCGAAACTTAACCCTGGCCTGAAACTGCCGGCTCAGAACATCGCCGTTGTCCGTCGCGCTGATGGTTCCGGTACCTCTTTCGTATTCACCAGCTACCTGGCGAAAGTGAACGAAGAGTGGAAATCTAAAATTGGTGCAGGCTCTACCGTAAACTGGCCGACTGGCCTGGGCGGTAAAGGTAACGACGGTATCGCTGCTTTCGTTCAACGTCTGCCGGGCTCTATTGGCTATGTTGAATATGCCTACGCGAAACAGAACAACCTGGCATACACAAAGCTGGTATCTGCGGATGGCAAACCGGTAGCGCCGACCGAAGAGAGCTTCTCCAGCGCTGCCAAAGGCGTGGACTGGAGCAAAACTTTCGCTCAGGACCTGACTAACCAGAAAGGCAATGACGCGTGGCCGATCACTTCCACCACCTTCATCCTGATCCACAAAGAACAGAAGAAACCTGAGCA
This sequence comes from Enterobacter kobei, assembly GCF_018323985.1. GTDB lineage: Bacteria > Pseudomonadota > Gammaproteobacteria > Enterobacterales > Enterobacteriaceae > Enterobacter_D > Enterobacter_D kobei_A. Next base: position 4,610,933 of record NZ_AP024590.1, read on the forward strand.
GGGTGCTGAAGTGCTGAAGTTCTTTGACTGGGCTTACAAAGATGGCGCTAAACAGGCGAATGACCTGGATTACGCGACCCTGCCAGACAACGTGGTTGAGCAGATCCGTGCTGCATGGAAAACCAACGTGAAAGACAGCAGCGGTAAAGCACTGTATTAATCAAAGTAGTTAATGATGGCGGATGGCGCTTTCGCTTATCCGCCCTGCAAAAATCCGCTAACATGCTGTTTTTTGTAGGCCCGGTAAGCGGCGACGCCACCGGGCATCGTTCAAAACAGAGTTCAACTAAAAGAGTGACCTATGGCTGCAACTAAGCCCGCTTTTAACCCACCGGGTAAACAAGGCGACATGATCTTCAGCGCACTGGTAAAACTGGCTGCGCTGATTGTGCTATTGCTGCTGGGCGGCATTATTGTGTCGCTTATTTTCTCCTCCTGGCCAAGCATCCAGAAGTTTGGTTTCTCTTTCCTGTGGACCAAAGACTGGGACGCGCCGAACGATGTATACGGGGCGTTAGTGCCGATTTACGGCACGCTGGTAACCTCATTTATCGCGCTGCTGATCGCCGTTCCGGTAAGTTTCGGCATTGCTCTGTTTCTGACTGAACTGGCGCCAGGCTGGCTGCGTCGCCCGCTGGGTATCGCCATTGAACTGCTGGCCGCCATCCCCAGTATCGTGTACGGCATGTGGGGGCTGTTTATTTTCGCGCCCTTGTTTGCAACCTATTTTCAGGAGCCGGTCGGCAACGTGCTGTCGAACATCCCGTTTGTGGGCGCCCTGTTCTCCGGCCCGGCATTCGGGATCGGTATTCTGGCGGCCGGGGTGATCCTCGCCATCATGATCATTCCGTACATCGCCTCCGTGATGCGCGATGTTTTCGAACAAACGCCGGTGATGATGAAAGAATCGGCATACGGCATTGGCTGTACGACCTGGGAAGTTATCTGGCGCATCGTTCTGCCGTTCACCAAAAATGGCGTGATTGGTGGCGTGATGCTCGGCCTTGGCCGCGCGCTCGGTGAAACCATGGCGGTGACTTTTATCATCGGCAACACCTACCAGCTCGACAGCGCCTCGCTGTATATGCCGGGCAACAGCATTACCTCTGCGCTGGCGAACGAATTTGCGGAAGCTGAATCCGGGCTGCACGTGTCGGCGCTGATGGAACTGGGCCTGATCCTGTTTGTGATCACCTTTATCGTGCTGGCGATTTCTAAAATCATGATCATGCGCCTGGCGAAAAACGAGGGGGCACGATAATGGCAACGCTCGAAATGCAAAACGTCACTGCGCTGGCGGAATCACGTCGCAAGATGCAGGCGCGCCGTCGTTTCAAGAACCGTGTGGCGCTGACGCTGTCGATGGCGACCATGGCATTCGGTCTTTTCTGGCTGGTGTGGATCCTGTTTTCCACGGTGACGCGCGGTATCGATGGCATGTCGCTGGCGTTATTCACCGAAATGACGCCGCCGCCTAATACGGCGGGTGGTGGTCTGGCGAACGCCCTGGCGGGCAGTGGTCTGTTGATTTTCTGGGCTACTGCGGTCGGGACGCCGCTGGGCATTATGGCCGGCATTTATCTGGCGGAGTATGGCCGTAAATCCTGGCTGTCAGAAGTCATTCGTTTCATTAACGATATTCTGCTCTCTGCGCCGTCGATTGTGGTTGGTCTGTTTGTATACACCATCGTGGTGGCGCAGATGGAGCACTTCTCTGGCTGGGCGGGCGTGATTGCGCTGGCATTGCTGCAGGTGCCGATTGTTATTCGTACCACCGAGAATATGCTCAAGCTGGTACCGGACAGCCTGCGTGAAGCGGCTTATGCGCTGGGTACGCCGAAGTGGAAGATGATCTCCTCCATTACGTTAAAAGCGTCTGTTTCCGGGATCCTTACCGGCATTCTGCTGGCCATTGCGCGTATCGCAGGTGAAACCGCGCCGCTGCTGTTTACCGCGCTCTCCAACCAGTTCTGGAGCACGGACATGATGCAGCCTATCGCCAACCTGCCGGTAACGATTTTCAAATTTGCCATGAGCCCGTTTGCAGAGTGGCAGGAACTGGCCTGGGCAGGCGTGCTGATTATCACCCTGTGCGTACTGTTGCTGAACATTCTGGCGCGCGTGATCTTCTCGAAGAAGAAACACGGTTAATTTTTAGCGGCATGGCCCCCGGCCGTGTCGAATGAGGAAAGAGTAAAATGAGTATGGTTGATACTGCATCCGGTAAGATCCAGGTTCGTGATTTGAACTTCTATTACGGGAAATTCCATGCCCTGAAAAACATCAGTCTGGATATTGCCAAAAACCAGGTGACGGCGTTTATCGGCCCGTCAGGCTGTGGCAAATCCACCCTGCTGCGTACCTTTAACAAAATGTACTCGCTCTACCCAGAGCAGCGCGCGGAAGGCGAGATCCTGCTGGATGGTGACAACATTCTCACCAACACCCAGGACATCGCGCTGTTGCGTGCCAAAGTCGGCATGGTATTCCAGAAGCCGACGCCGTTCCCGATGTCGATTTACGACAACATCGCTTTTGGCGTGCGCCTGTTTGAAAAGCTTTCCCGTACGGATATGGACGAGCGCGTCCAGTGGGCGCTGACCAAGGCCGCGTTATGGAATGAAACCAAAGATAAACTGCATCAGAGCGGCTATTCGCTCTCCGGTGGTCAGCAGCAGCGTTTATGTATCGCCCGCGGCATCGCCATTCGCCCGGAAGTGCTGTTGCTGGATGAGCCTTGCTCGGCGCTGGATCCGATCTCTACCGGCCGTATCGAAGAGCTGATCACCGAATTAAAACAGGATTACACCGTCGTCATCGTGACCCACAACATGCAGCAGGCTGCACGTTGCTCCGATCATACGGCGTTTATGTACCTTGGCGAGCTTATTGAGTTCAGCAACACCGACGATCTGTTTACCAAGCCGGCTAAGAAACAAACTGAAGATTACATTACGGGTCGCTACGGCTGATTCAGGAGCACGCTATGGATAACCTTAACCTCAATAAACACATTTCCGGACAGTTTAACGCCGAGCTGGAAAGTATTCGCACTCAGGTCATGACCATGGGTGGAATGGTGGAGCAGCAGCTTTCTGATGCTATCACCGCCATGCACAATCAGGACAGCGAGCTGGCCAAGCGCGTTGTGGCAGGCGACCAGCAGGTCAATATGATGGAAGTCGCTATCGATGAAGCCTGTGTACGCATCATCGCCAAGCGTCAGCCTACCGCCAGCGACCTGCGTCTGGTTATGGCGATCATCAAAACCATCGCTGAGCTTGAGCGTATTGGCGACGTGGCAGATAAAATTTGCCGCACGGCGCTGGAGAAGTTCTCTCAGCAACACCAGCCGCTGCTGGTGAGCCTGGAGTCCCTGGGCCGTCACACAGTGCAGATGCTGCATGATGTGCTGGATGCGTTCGCGCGCATGGATCTGGATGAAGCGATCCGTATTTACCGCGAAGACAAGAAAGTGGATCAGGAATATGAAGGCATTGTGCGCCAGCTGATGACCTACATGATGGAAGATCCGCGCACTATCCCAAGCGTACTGACGGCGCTGTTCTGCGCGCGCTCTATTGAGCGTATCGGTGACCGCTGCCAGAACATTTGCGAATATATTTTCTACTTCGTTAAAGGTCAGGATTTCCGCCACGTGGGCGGCGACGAGCTGGACAAACTGCTCGCCGGCAGCGATCCGAAAGAGTGAGTTAGTGCCCCCTCACCCTAACCCTCTCCTTGTGGGAGAGGGCCGGGGTGAGGGGTAAAAAATTACCGCGTAATATTCCACCCGCGCGCCTTCCATAATTCCGGGAGTTGCGCCAGTTCGGTAAAGGTCGTCACCTTCGGATGGTCAAGCGGCTTGTTATGCGGATCGGCGCAGAAGTAGAACACTTCCATGCCCGCCGTAATACCGGCCTGCGCTCCGGCGGAGGAATCATCCACCAGAATACATTTCGTCGGATCGACATTCATTGCTTTCGCGGCATGGAACATCAGCGCCGGATCGGGTTTCCAGCGCTGGATATCGTAGCCGCTGAACAGCAGATCCGGGAAGTGGTGCAGCATTCCCAGCTTACCCAGCGAATGGTTCATTTTGCTCACCGGCCCGTTAGAGACCACGCACATCGGCACGGTCATCGCATCCAGTAACGCATTTGCACCCGCGATCACCTCCAGTTCGCTGTCGAACAGACGTGCGACCTCGGCGCGGTAGACAGGTTCAAGATCGGCTTTCGCCAGATCCACGCCGTTTTCGGCGTTAATGATGTCGATAATCTCGTAGAGCTTCACGCCCTTAAAGCGCTTAAATACCTCTTCAAGATCAAGCGTAATGCCAAATTCCTGGAACATATGGACATAGGCCCGGGAACAAATCACTTCACTGTCGACCAGCGTGCCGTCACAGTCGAAAAATACCGCGTCAATTGGGGACATGCCGTTTCCTGTTTTAATGCAATTTTATCGATTACTTGATGCAGATTACGCCACGCAATCGTTGCCGTATAAGCAAATTCAATGAAAAAAAATGGGTGATACCCATCACCATTGTCGCATTTTGGTATAGGATAGCGACGGATTTTTCCCTCCCATGTTTGGAAATTGATAATGAGCCAACAACACACCACCCAGCCATCAGGCCAGGGGTTGCTCGACCGCGTGTTTAAACTGCGTGAACACGGCACAACGGCACGCACCGAAGTGATCGCCGGGTTCACCACCTTTCTGACGATGGTATACATCGTTTTTGTTAACCCACAAATCCTGGGTGCCGCTGGCATGGATACCAGCGCGGTGTTCGTGACCACCTGTCTGATTGCAGCGCTTGGCAGCATTCTGATGGGGTTGTTCGCTAACCTGCCGGTTGCGCTGGCACCGGCGATGGGGCTGAACGCTTTCTTTGCTTTTGTAGTGGTGGGCGCAATGGGTCTGCCGTGGCAGATCGGCATGGGCGCGATTTTCTGGGGTGCGGTTGGCCTGTTACTGCTGACGATTTTCCGCGTGCGTTACTGGATGATCGCCAATATCCCGGTCAGTTTGCGCGTGGGCATCACCAGCGGTATCGGTTTATTCATCGGTATGATGGGTCTGAAAAATGCCGGTGTGATCGTGGCGAACCCGGAAACCCTCGTCAGCATTGGTAATCTGTCGTCGCACAGCGTACTGCTGGGCGTGCTCGGCTTCTTCATTATCGCCATTCTCGCCTCGCGTAACATTCACGCGGCGGTGCTGGTCTCCATCGTGGTGACCACGCTGCTGGGCTGGATGCTGGGTGATGTGCATTACGGTGGCATTGTTTCTGCACCGCCGAGCGTGACCAGTGTGATTGGTCATGTGGATTTAGCCGGTTCTTTTAACCTGGGCCTCGCGGGCGTGATCTTCTCGTTCATGCTGGTAAACCTGTTCGACTCCTCCGGTACGCTGATTGGCGTGACGGACAAAGCGGGTCTGGCAGATGAAAAAGGCAAATTCCCGCGCATGAAGCAGGCGCTGTTTGTGGATAGCGTGTCGTCGGTGGCGGGCTCATTTATCGGCACCTCTTCCGTGACCGCGTACATTGAATCCTCTTCCGGCGTTTCCGTAGGTGGCCGTACCGGCCTGACCGCGGTGGTGGTGGGTGTGCTGTTCCTGCTGGTGATTTTCCTGTCGCCGCTGGCGGGCATGGTGCCGCCGTACGCTGCTGCTGGCGCGCTGATTTACGTGGGCGTGCTGATGACGTCCAGTTTAGCGCGTGTGAAATGGGATGATCTGACCGAAGCGGTACCGGCGTTTATCACTGCCGTTATGATGCCGTTCAGCTTCTCGATCACCGAAGGTATCGCGCTGGGCTTTATCTCTTACTGCGTGATGAAAATCGGTACCGGTCGTCTGCGCGAACTCAGCCCTTGTGTGGTGATTGTCGCGCTGCTGTTTGTGCTGAAGATTGCATTTATCGACGCGCACTAATCCTTGCTCCCTCATCCTGGCAACATGGCCGGGATGAGGGCAGATCCACGCTCAGGCAGGTAAACTGCTGAACCGCATCAGACGCGCCGCAGGGGCATTCGCCCGCTGTTGAATATCCGGCAGGCTACTCCAGCCGCTTCTGCTGTCAAACGCCCAGATCCGCAGCGTTTCCATCGCTGGCGAAACGGCCACCGACCAGATCAGCACATCCTCCGCATCACACAATGCTTCCACAGGGGCCGCCAGTGCCGCCCGCAAACGACCAGCACCCGGCAGCAGCTGTAACAGTTCCGGTGAGTCCTGCGTCTGGCTGGTCATCTTTAACACGCTCTGACGCAGCGTGATGAGCTGTGTCTGGGCTTCATTCGGATCGCTCTGGTTACTGATCCACAGCTTTTCATTGTTGCTGAAGATGTGCCGCTCCTGTGCCAGGGGGCTGTGCAGGCCACGGGTTGTGCGCTGAAGCTCCATATCCAGCCCACAAATGCCCTCGGTGGTGATCGCCACGCCGACCATATTCCCGGCGTAGGCGAGCGAGAAATGCGGTAACTGCACATCAAAAAAGACCGGGCGGCCGTTGGGCTGGATCACGATGTCCGGCAGTTCGCTGATGCCGTAAAGCATAAACATCAGTTCGGCGAGTAATGCCCGGGAGGCCAGAAAGCGGTGGCGTTGATGTTCTGGTAGTTGTCGTGCGGCGTGGTGGCAGGCAGAAGGTAGCCTCGTTGAGGTAAGATGACCATCAGTCAGAATCCCTCTTGCAAAGTGTGTTGCCATTTTTCGCTCCGTGATAATGGTCTGAAGATCAGACAACGAGGAAAACTAATGGCCTGTATTGTGCGCAGGTTTGATAAAGGAAAAAAGGGGATTTGAACCACTGTGCCGGAATTTTACATTTCCTTTAACAGCAGCACGTAAAAACGAAAAAACCCGCCAGAGGCGGGTTTTAAAATACTGTGCTTAGAACGAGGAAGCTTACAGGCTTACAACGTTACCAGCTGCCGGGCCTTTAGCGCCGCTTTCGATGGTGAAGGACACTTTCTGACCTTCGTCCAGAGATTTGTAGCCATCGTTCTGGATAGCAGAGAAGTGTACGAACACATCTTTAGAGCCATCGTCAGGAGTGATGAAGCCGAAACCTTTATCAGCGTTGAACCATTTTACCAGACCAGTCATTTTAGCAGACATAGAAATTACCTTTGATATTGAATTAGTGCCTTACGGCGTGATGGTGTGCTTGACAGAATTTTTGAAGCGATTAAGAGAAGCTCACGACGAAGGGTATCTTTGGATAACTTCTGGAGGACTACTTTACTAACTGCTTTAAAGGTCTGTGCGTCAAACCAATGAGTCTATTAACGCACAGATCCCCGGTGAGGTGCAACGTTTATTTTAAATCGATCACTTACCGATGCAAAAACTGGAGAAGATCCGGCCTAACAGATCGTCGGACGTGAACTCGCCGGTGATCTCGCTTAACGCCAGTTGCGCCAGCCGCAGCTCCTCTGCCAGCAGCTCGCCTGCCCATGCGCCGAGCAGTTGTGCTTTACCCTGTTGCAGATGATCAGCCGCCAGCTCCAGTGCCTGCAAATGACGACGACGCGCCATAAAACCGCCTTCCATACGCGTATCAAAGCCCATACTGGCCTTAAGATGATGGCGCAGCACATCCACACCTTCACCGGTACGCGCGGACAGACGTACAAGTGAGTGACCATTCACATCGCTGATGCCCAGCGTCTCGCCGGTGATATCTGCTTTGTTACGCACCACCGTAATGGGTAATTTTACCGGCAGACGGGCGATAAAATCGGGCCAGATCTCTGCCGGGTCAACCGCGCTGGTGGTGGTACCGTCTACCATAAACAGTACCCGGTCGGCCTGTTCGATCTCCTGCCAGGCGCGCTCAATACCAATACGCTCGACTTCATCGCTGGCTTCGCGCAGCCCTGCGGTGTCAATGATATGCAGCGGCATCCCGTCGATATGAATATGCTCGCGCAGCACATCGCGCGTGGTGCCCGCGATGTCGGTGACAATCGCTGCCTCACGCCCGGCCAGCGCGTTAAGCAGGCTTGATTTACCGGCGTTTGGACGGCCCGCGATCACCACTTTCATCCCTTCACGCAGCAGGCTGCCCTGACGCGCTTCCGCGCGAACGGCATCCAGATCGCCAATGACCTCGTTGAGCTGCGCTTCTATTTTGCCGTCAGAAAGAAAATCAATTTCCTCATCCGGGAAGTCGATGGCGGCTTCAACGTAAATGCGTAAGTGAGTGAGTGCTTCCACCAGATGATTAACGCGCGCGGAAAACGCGCCCTGCAACGAGTTCAGTGCCGAACGTGCCGCCTGTTCTGAACTGGCGTCGATGAGATCGGCGATGGCCTCAGCCTGGGCTAAATCCAGTTTATCGTTCAGAAATGCGCGTTCAGAGAACTCACCAGGCCGCGCAATGCGCACGCCAGGGATCCTCAGAATGCGCTTTAACAGCAGATCGAGAATCACTGGGCCGCCGTGCCCTTGTAGCTCCAGTACGTCTTCACCGGTAAAGGAGTTCGGGCCGGGGAACCACAGCGCGATACCCTGATCCAGAGCGCTGCCGTCAGCATCTTTAAACGGCAGGTAATCGGCGTAACGTGGTTTGGGTAGTTTACCCAGCACAACATCCGCAACCTCTCGCGCTTTCAGGCCAGAGATGCGCAGAATGCCCACGCCACCGCGTCCGGGGGGGGTGGCCTGAGCAACGATAGTGTCGTTATGGCTCATGATTTATCTCGTTAAAAAAAATAAAAAAGGCGGTCATTTGACCGCCCTCTCTGTACTTTCCTTTTGCCGGGAGGCGCTGCGCTAACCCGGCCTACAGCTTATGATCAGGAGCTTTTCTTCTCGCGGCTATGCAGGCCACGTTTCTCCAGACCACGGTAAATCAGCTGCTGCTGCAGAATGGTCACCAGGTTGCTGACGATATAGTACAGCACCAGACCAGACGGGAACCACAGGAAGAACACCGTAAAGATGACCGGCATAAAGGTCATGATTTTCTGCTGCATCGGATCGGTAACGGTCGTTGGCGACATCTTCTGAATGAAGAACATCGTTACGCCCATCAGGATCGGCAGAATGTAGTACGGGTCTTGTGCGGACAGGTCATGGATCCACAGGGCGAACGGCGCATGACGCAGTTCAATGGAGCCCATCAGCATATAGTACAGCGCCAGGAAGATTGGCATCTGGATAAGCAGCGGGAAGCAGCCACCCAGCGGGTTAACCTTCTCAGCTTTGTACAGCGCCATCATTTCCTGACTCTGACGCTGCTTGTCATCGCCCAGACGCTCACGCATAGCCTGAATTTTAGGCTGCAGCATACGCATCTTCGCCATGGAGGTGTACTGCGCTTTGGTCAGCGGGTACATGATGCCACGAACGATAAAGGTAATAACGATGATGGAGAAGCCCCAGTTACCCAGGAAGCTATGGATCCATTTCAGCAGTTTGAACAGCGGCTGCGAGATGAACCACAACCAGCCGTAATCCACGGTCAGGTCAAGGTGCGGCGCAACAGCGGCCATTTTGTCCTGAATTTCCGGACCCACCCACAGGGTGCTGCTCAGCGCACCGGTTTGACCCGGCTGTACCAGAACCGGCGCAGACTTATAGCCGATAGCGGCAATGCCGTTGCCCAGGTTGTTGGTATAGAAATTGTTAGCCACGTCATTACGCGGGATCCACGCGGTTGCGAAGTACTGTTGCAGCATCGCTACCCAGCCGCCGTTTGCGGTGACGTTCAGGTTCTCGTTGTCAGCAATGGTATCGAATTTGTATTTTTCGTACTTCTCATCTGGCGTGGAGTACGCCGCACCACGGAAGGTATGCAGCGCAAAGTTGCTGCTTCCGGTGTCACGATGGGCTGGCAAATTGATGGATTGCTTCAGCTGACCAAAAGGTGCCACTTCCAGCGGTTTCGCGCTGCTATTCTGCACGTTATAACCGACGTTCACCGCATAATCACCGCGTTTCAGGGTGAAAGTTTTGGTGAAAGTGTTACCTGCCGCATCGGTAAAGGTCATCGGGATCGCCAGTTCGTTCTGGCCATCCGCCAGCACAAACGCGTCACTGGTGACGTTATACAGCGGACGTGCGCCGTTAGCCGGATTGTCCGGGCCGTCGCGACCGGTCAGACCGCTCTGTGCCTGATAGATAAACTCCGGGGTGGTTTCCAGCAACTGGAACGGCTCGGAGGAGCCCAGTTCTTTCGGATAACCTAACAGCTGCGCTTGTTCAATATCACCACCACGGGTGTTGATGGTAAGAGACAGCACATCGGTCTTAACGGTAATCAGTTTTCCCTGGCCACTGGCTGGTACGCCCTGGTCTGCGGCACTACCCGCTGCGGTGGTCGTAGTCTGCGTGGTCTGCTGCGTCTGAGGCTGAGGATTTTTATCCTGCTCCCAGGCTTGCCAGATCATGAAAGACACGAACAACAAAGCGATGACAAGAAGATTGCGTTGCGAATCCATCGTTAGTGTTCTCTGGTATTAAAAGGTCCTGGCGGGACGGGGTCGTCGCCACCCGGGTGTAAAGGGTGGCATTTTAATACGCGTTTCACCGTCAACCAACTGCCTTTTATCACCCCAAACCTGCGCAATGCCTCAATTCCGTAGGCCGAGCAGGTTGGAGTGAAACGGCAATGTGGCCCGAGTAGCGGACTAATCAGGCGTTGATAAACCCTTATAAGGGCTATCAGGAGCCGTGAGCCAGGCGACAGTGACGGCGCCATAATTTTTCCAACGCTTCCGAGAGAGCACGGTTATCGAGGTCAGCAACCCCCTTTTTCGCCACCACCACGAAATCCATTGCAGGAAGTTCATGCTGGCGTAAACGGAAGCTTTCGCGCGTCAGGCGTTTAATCCTGTTGCGTTCATGCGCACGTTTAACATTTTTCTTGGCGACGGTAAGACCGATGCGGGGATGCCCCAGCGAATTCAGGCGGCCGAGGATGGTGATTTGCGGCGTGCCAGCCCGTTGTGGCTGCTGGAAGACGAATGTGAAATGATTGGGAGTTAACAAGCGTAACTCCCTGGGAAATGCGAGCTTAACCACGCAGGGTTAGCTTTATTACTTGGAAACGGTCAGACGGGAACGGCCTTTAGCACGACGACGTGCCAGAACCTGACGACCATTTTTAGTAGCCATACGAGCGCGGAAGCCGTGAGAGCGGTTGCGCTTCAGTACAGACGGTTGAAAAGTGCGTTTCATGGCGATTTCTACCTAAACTTGAATGATTTCACTGACTTTTGCGCCTGCTCGTTTGGCAATGCCAACTGCTTACGCTTCAGTGTTGGTGAATAAAGAGGCCGGATTGTAATAATTGTACACTCCGGAGTCAATTCTCTTTCCTTATATCCCGCGTATTTTCGCACGATTCTGTCTGTAAAATGAACAGCCTTAAACGACAAAAATCATACGCTGCGCGCCGGGTGGAGGATTATACGGCCTGGCGACGAAAGCGCAAGGATCCTCAAGGATCTTCCTGAGATCAATTAAGCAAAATTTTGGCGCTGCTCAGCATATTTTCCAATATGCGGGCTAAATCCTGCCGCACGCCTGCCAGGATCGTTTACACTTACCCGGTTCGGATCGCCCTGTGGATAAATAGTGAAGAATCTGTGAGAAACACAAGATCTCTTCGGCTGTTTACGCTATGATCCGCGGTCCCGATCGCGATCCTCGATCGCAGAAAGGGACAAATCGCAGATAGCGGTTCGCACGTCACCCTTCAGGGTCTTTCAGGGACCTTTTCGACGTGTGTCAACAATCATGAATTTTCAGCCTTTGTCA